>JAKOZT010000033.1 GCA_029779845.1 Pseudomonadota bacterium
CGCGTGTACCCGCGCGCTTCGTCCTCATGCTCGCCGCGGGTGATCGAGCGCAGCGGCGCAGCCGCGAAGCGAGTTCCGCGGCGGGGCCGCGAGACCGAGCAGCGCAAGGCAGTCGGCCCGCAGGGCCGACCGTCTCATCGAAGCGCCGCGGGCGGCCCGCACGGCCCTTTGCCGCTTGGACTCGCGGCGGGCTTTCTGAACGATTGATCGCCGGTCGGTATCAGTCCTCCAGCTCGGCCTTCGCCATCTCGACGTCGAGCCGTTCCATCGCGTCGGCCGGCTCGCAGGCGGCCGCGTCGGCGTAGAGTTTCTCGGCCTCCTTCATCTTCTTGTCGCCTTCGAGCATCACCAGGCCGTTGGCGTACTCCACCATCGCGATCGCCGAGGCCGGGTTGAGCTTGAGCGCGGTCTTGTACATCAGGATGCCCTGGTCCTTGCTGGCGCCCTGGGTGCGGCCGAGCAGCGCGCCGACCTTGTCGATCACCTCGGCGTGGAAGGCGCCCAGCGCGATGTGCGCGTCGGCGTGGCGCGGCTCGAGCTTGATGGCGGTTTCGAGCGCCACCTTGACCTTGCTGCCCAGGCCCTGCGCCAGCGCCTTGGCGATGCTGATGCCCTGGCTGTAGCGGCCCAGCGCATAGGCCTGCCAGTAGTACGCATTCGGGTTCTTCGGATCGTCGGCCTGCTGCGCCTCGGCGCGCCCGGCCACTTCCATGAACATCGCCAGCTTGTTCTTCTCGCTCTTCTCGAGGTAGTTGGCGTAGATCGCCTGTGCCTTGTTGGCGACGGTGATGCCGGCCGCGCCGGCCTTCAGCCCGGCCTCGTGCGCCTTCTGGAACTCGCCGGCGTGGAACAGCGCCCAGGCCGCCAGCACCTTGTCGTCCTTGGGGTAAGGCTCGGCGTCGCCGGCGTGCAGCCGCGCCCACTTCTTCTTCAGCGCCGCGGCGTCGTAGACGTACGCCGAGTTGTCGTGCGGGAAGGCGGTCCACTTGGCCATGACTGTCTCCTTCGTTGAATCAGCGTTTTTCGTAGGAACCGGCGAGCGTGTGCAGATGGTCGCGCTGCGAGGCTTCGAGGTAGGGCGTCAGCAGGCTCAGCACGTGGAAGGCGCCGCGCAGCAGCGCCGCGCCGGCGCTCTCGGGCTCGAGCGCGCGGCGCGGGTCGCGCACGTATTCGTAGCTCAGCCAGTAGGTCAGCACCACCGCCATCGCGGTGGCCACCGGCGCCATGTCGCGCGTGGCGATCGTCATCGCGCCGCCGCGCGTCAGCCCGGCCATCACGTTCTGGATCGCCTGGTTCTTGTCGCGCAGCACGAACTGGAAGTGGGTCTCCAGCCGGCGGTTCTTGCTCAGCAGGTCGTTCAGGTCGCGGTACAGGAAGCGGTACTGCCAGATCAGCTCGAACAGCATGTGGAACAGCAGCCAGGCGTCCTCGACGTTGCGCACCTGGTCGCTGGCCTGCAGCAGCTCGCGCAGCGCCTTTTCGTAGCGGTCGAACAGGCTGTTGATCAGCTCGTCCTTGGCCGGGTAGTGGTAGTAGAGGTTGCCGGGGCTGATGTTCAGCTCGGCGGAGATCAGCGTGGTCGAGACGTTCGGCTCGCCGAAGCGGTTGAACAGCTCGAGCGTGACCTCCAGGATGCGTTCGGCCGTGCGGCGCGGTTTCTTCGGTGAACTGGCCATGGGCGGCTCTTGTGGGGTGCGGACGAATCTAGCACCGAAGCCCTGCGGCGGACACGAGCGTCGGCCCTAACTAGAATCGTGCGCCCATGCCCGCCGTCTCCTTCCAGAACGTCTCCAAGACCTACCGCGGCGCGCACGGCGAGCTGCGCGCCTTGAGCGAGGTCAGCTTCGACATCCAGCCGGGCGAGTTCTTCGGCCTGCTCGGGCCGAACGGCGCGGGCAAGACCACGCTGATCAGCATCCTCGCCGGCCTGGCGCGCGCCAGCGCCGGGCGCGTCAGCGTGATGGGGCACGACGTCGTCGCCGACTACGCCGCCGCGCGCCGCAGCCTCGGCATCGTGCCGCAGGAGCTGGTGTTCGACCCCTTCTTCAGCGTGCGCGAGGCGCTGCGCATCCAGAGCGGCTACTTCGGCGTGAAGCACAACGAGGCCTGGATCGGCGAGCTGCTCGACAACCTCGGCCTGGCCGACAAGGCCGACGCCAACATGCGCCAGCTCAGCGGCGGCATGAAGCGGCGCGTGCTGGTGGCGCAGGCGCTGGTGCACCGCCCGCCGGTGATCGTGCTCGACGAGCCGACCGCGGGCGTCGACGTCGAGCTGCGCCAGACGCTGTGGCAGTTCGTCGCGCGGCTGAACCGCGACGGCCACACCGTGCTGCTGACCACGCACTACCTCGAGGAAGCCGAGGCGCTGTGCCAGCGCATCGCGATGCTCAAGCAGGGCCGCATCGTGGCGCTCGACCGCACCTCGGCGCTGCTGGCCGGCACCGCCAGCACGATGCTGCGCTTCAAGATGGACCAGGCGTTGCCGGCGTCTCTCGCCGCGCAGTCGCGCGTCACCGGGCGCATCGTGCAGATCAAGGCGCACGACGCGGCGGAGGTGGAGGGCATCCTCGCGACGCTGCGCAACGCCGGCTGCAAGCCGGAAGACCTGGAGATCGGCCGCGCCGATCTCGAAGACGTGTTCCTCGAAATCATGCAGGGGCAGTCATGAGCATGAGCGGCGCGGGAACGCTGTTCAGGAAGGAGCTGCTGCGCTTCTGGAAGGTCGCCTTCCAGACCATCGCCGCGCCGGTGCTCACCGCGGTGCTGTACCTGCTGATCTTCGGCCACGTGCTGGAGGATCACGTCAAGGTCTACGACCGCATCGGCTACACCAGCTTCCTGATCCCCGGGCTGGTGATGATGAGCGTGCTGCAGAACGCCTTCGCCAACAGCAGCTCGTCGCTCATCCAGAGCAAGATCACCGGCAACCTCGTGTTCCTGCTGGTGACGCCGCTGTCGCACCGCGCCTGGTTCGCGGCCTACGTCGGCGCCTCGATGGTGCGCGGGCTGGCGGTGGGCGCCGGCGTGCTGCTGGTCACCGTGTGGTTCGCGCCGCTGCATGCGGCGCAGCCGGCGTGGATCGTGGTGTTCGCGGTGCTCGGCGCCGCGATGCTCGGCACGCTGGGGCTGATCGCCGGGCTGTGGGCGGAGAAGTTCGACCAGATGGCCGGCTTCCAGAACTTCATCGTCATGCCGATGACCTTCCTGTCCGGCGTGTTCTATTCGGTGCATTCGCTGCCGGCGTTCTGGCAGGCGGTGAGCCACCTGAACCCGTTCTTCTACATGATCGACGGCTTCCGGCGCGGTTTTTTCGGCGTCAGCGACGTGTCGCCGTGGACCAGCTTCGCCGTCGTCTCGGTGAGCTTCGTCTTCGTCGCCGGTCTGGCATTGCACCTGCTGCGCACCGGCTACAAGCTGCGCCACTAGAATCGCGCCCATGTCCGAGCCGACCCCCGCCGAAGTGCAGCGCTTCATCGCGCAGGGGCTGGCCTGCGAGTTTCTCGAAGTCGAGGGCGACGGGCGGCACTTCTTCGCCACCATCGTCTCGGCGGCATTCGAGGGCGAAAGCCGCGTCAAGCGCCACCAGCGGGTCTTCCAGGCCCTGGGCGATAGAATGCGCGAGCAGATCCACGCCCTGTCGATGAAGACGCTGACCCCCGCCGAGTGGGCTTCGCAAGCCGCCTCGGGCACCACCCACCACCACTGAACCCCGCCGCAGTGCTGCTGCGGCGCTCGGGCCTGCGCCCAGCGCGGGTCTCGGGAGCCGGGTGGGCCGTGCGGCGCCAGCCACTCGACATCATGGACAAACTCCTCATCCGCGGCGGCCGCCGGCTGGCAGGCGAAGTCGCCATCTCGGGCGCCAAGAACGCCGCCCTGCCCGAGCTGTGCGCCGCGCTGCTGACGCCCGAGCCGGTGACGCTGCACAACGTGCCCAGCCTGCAGGACGTGAACACCACGCTCAAGCTGCTGCGCAACATGGGCGCGAAGGCCGAGCGCTCCGAGGCGCATCCCGAAGTCGTCACGCTCGACGCGAGCGCGGTCACCTCGCCCGAGGCCCCCTACGACCTCGTCAAGACGATGCGCGCCTCGATCCTCGTGCTGGGGCCGCTGCTGGCGCGCTTCGGCGAGGCGACGGTGTCGCTGCCCGGCGGCTGCGCGATCGGCTCGCGCCCGGTCGACCAGCACATCAAGGGCCTGCAGGCGATGGGCGCGGACATCCGCGTCGAGCACGGCTACATCCTCGCCAGGGCGAAGAAGCTCAAGGGCGCGCGCATCACCACCGACATGGTGACCGTCACCGGCACCGAGAACCTGCTGATGGCCGCCACGCTGGCCGAAGGCGAGACGGTGCTGGAGAACGCCGCGCAGGAGCCCGAGATCCCCGACCTCGCCGAGCTGCTGATCGGCATGGGCGCGAAGATCGAAGGCCACGGCAGCAGCCGCATCCGCATCCAGGGCGTGGAGCGCCTGCACGGCGCCACGCACCGCATCGTGCCGGATCGCATCGAGACCGGCACCTTCCTGTGCGCGGTGGCGGCCGCCGGCGGCGACGTGCTGCTGCGCGGCGCGCGCGCCGGCCACCTCGACGCGGTGATCGACAAGCTGCGCGAAGCCGGCGTGACGGTGGAAGCCGGCGAGGGCTGGATCCGCGTGAAGCGCAACGGCCGGCCCAAGGCGGTGAGCTTTCGCACCAGCGAGTACCCGGCCTTCCCGACCGACATGCAGGCGCAGTTCATGGCGCTGAACTGCATCGCCGACGGCGCGAGCACGGTCACCGAGACGATCTTCGAGAACCGCTTCATGCACGTCAACGAGCTGGTGCGCCTGGGCGCGCACATCGTCGTCGACGGCCACACCGCGGTGGTGCAGGGCGTTCAGACGCTGTCCGGCGCGATCGTGATGGCCACCGACCTGCGCGCCTCGGCCAGCCTCGTGATCGCCGGCCTGGTGGCCAGCGGCGAGACGGTGGTCGACCGCATCTACCACCTCGACCGCGGCTACGACCGCATGGAAGCCAAGCTGCGCGGCATCGGCGCGGACATCGAGCGCATCAAATGAGCAGCAGCATCACCCTCGCCCTCTCGAAGGGCCGCATCTTCGACGAGACCCTGCCGCTGCTGAAGGCGGCCGGCATCGAGGTGGCCGAAGACCCGGAGAAGAGCCGCAAGCTGATCATCGGCACGAATCGCCCCGACGTGCGCATCGTGCTGGTGCGCGCCACCGACGTGCCCACCTACGTGCAGCACGGCGGCGCCGACCTCGGCGTGGTCGGGCGCGACACGCTGCTCGAACACGGCGGCCAGGGCCTGTACCAGCCGCTCGACCTGAAGATCGCGCGCTGCCGCATGAGCGTCGCGGTGCGCGCCGACTTCGACTACGCCGGCGCGGTCAAGCAGGGCTCGCGCATCCGCGTGGCGACCAAGTACACGCAGATCGCGCGCGACCACTTCGCCAACAAGGGCGTGCACGTCGACCTGATCAAGCTCTACGGCTCGATGGAGCTGGCGCCGCTGACCGGGCTGGCCGACGCGATCGTCGACCTGGTGTCCACCGGCAGCACGCTGAAGGCGAACAAGCTCGTGGAGGTGGAGCAGATCATGCAGATCTCGTCGCGGCTGGTGGTCAACCAGGCGGCGCTCAAGCTCAAGCGCGAGGCGATCCGCAGCATCATCGACGCCTTCGAGCGGGCGGTGGGAGCTTCGGCATGAGCGTTGCCATTCGCCAGCTCGCCACCGCGAGCGCCGACTTCGAAGCCGAGTTCGCGCGCGTGCTGCACTGGTCGGCCGAAACCGACGCGGCGATCGAGGAGCGTGTGGCGAGCATCCTCGCCGACGTCGAGAAGCGCGGCGACGCGGCGGTGCTGGAGTACACGCAGCGCTTCGACAGCCTGGCCGCCCGCTCGATGGCCGAACTGGAGATCACGCAGGCCGAGTTGCAAGCCGCGCTGGCGCAGATCACGCCCGCGCAGCGCGATGCCTTGCAGGCCGCCGCGGCGCGCGTGCGCAGCTACCACCAGCGCCAGCTCGACGCCTGCGGCCGCAGCTGGAGCTACCGCGACGCCGACGGCACGCTGCTCGGCCAGAAGGTCACGCCGCTGGATCGCGTCGGCATCTACGTGCCGGGCGGGAAAGCCGCCTATCCGTCCAGCGTGCTGATGAACGCGCTGCCGGCGCACGTGGCCGGCGTCGCCGAGATCATCATGGTGGTGCCCACGCCCAAGGGTGAGCGCAACCCGCTGGTGCTCGCCGCCGCCGCGGTGGCCGGCGTCAGCCGCGCCTTCACGATCGGCGGCGCGCAGGCGGTGGGCGCGCTGGCCCACGGCACGGCGACCATTCCCGCCGTCGACAAGATCACCGGCCCCGGCAACGCCTACGTGGCGAGCGCCAAGCGGCGCGTGTTCGGCAAGGTGGGCATCGACATGATCGCCGGCCCGAGCGAGATCCTCGTGCTCGCCGACGGCACGACGCCGCCCGACTGGGTGGCGATGGACCTGTTCAGCCAGGCCGAGCACGATGAACTCGCGCAAAGCATCCTGCTGTGCCCGGATGCGGACTACATCGCCGAAGTGAAAGCCGCGATCGAGCGCCTGCTGCCCGCGATGCCGCGCCGCGAGGTGATCCGCGCCTCGCTCGAAGGCCGCGGCGCGCTGATCCACACCCGTTCGATGGACGAGGCCTGCACGATCAGCAACCGCATCGCGCCCGAGCACCTCGAAGTCTCCAGCCGCGAGCCGGCTCGCTGGGAGCCGCTGCTCAGGCACGCCGGCGCGATCTTCCTCGGCGCCTTCACCAGCGAGAGCCTGGGTGACTACTGCGCCGGGCCGAACCACGTGCTGCCGACTTCGGGCACCGCGCGCTTCTCCTCGCCGCTGGGCGTGTACGACTTCCAGAAGCGCAGCAGCCTGATCGAGGTGAGCGAAGCCGGGGCGCAAGTGCTCGGGCCGATCGCCGCCGAGCTGGCCTACGGCGAGGGCCTGCAGGCGCATGCGCGCGCGGCCGAGATGCGATTGAAGGACAAACGATGAACCTCGAAGAACGCATGCAGCGCGTGATCCGCCAGGACGTGCAGTCCATGCACGCCTACGCGATCCAGCCGAGCGCGGGGCTGGTCAAGCTCGACGCGATGGAGAACCCGTTCCGCCTGCCGAGCGAGTTGCAGCGCGAACTCGGCGAGCGCCTCGGCCGCGTCGCGATCAACCGCTACCCGACGCAGTGCGTGGCCGACGTGATCGCCGCGCTGACCGACCACGTGAAGCCGCCGCCCGGCTGCCGGCTGATGCTTGGCAACGGCTCGGACGAGCTGATCAGCCTGCTCGCGCTGGCCTGCGACGTGCCCGGCGCGACCATCCTCGCGCCGCTGCCCGGCTTCGTGATGTACGAGATGTCGGCGAAGCTGCAAGGCCTGAAGTTCGTCGGCGTGCCGCTGACGGTCGAGTTCGAGCTGGACGAAGCGGCGATGCTCGCGGCGATCGAACAGCATCGCCCGGCGATCACCTACATCGCCTACCCGAACAACCCGACCGCGAACCTGTTCGACGACGCGGTGATCGAGCGCATCGTCGAAGCGGTCGGCCGGCAGAACGGCCTGGTGGTCTTCGACGAGGCCTACCAGCCGTTTTCGTCGAAGACGTGGATGCAGCGCATGGGCCGGCACGAGCACGTGCTGGTGATGCGCACGCTGTCGAAGTTCGGCCTGGCCGGCGTGCGCCTGGGCTACATGGCCGGCGCGGCGGCGCTGGTCGCCGAGGTCGACAAGGTGCGGCCGCCCTACAACATCAGCGTGCTCAACGCCGAGGCGACGCTGTTCGCGATCGCGCACGCCGACGAGTTCGCGCGCCAGGCGGCAGTCCTTTGCGAAGAGCGGGCACGCTTGCAGAAGGCGCTGGCCGCGATGGCGGGCGTGCAGCCCTTCCCCAGCGAAGCGAACATGATCCTGGTGCGCGTGCCCGATTCGAAGCGCGCCTTCGAGGGCATGAAGGCACGCGGCGTGCTGGTGAAGAACATCGCCGGCCTGCACCCGCTGCTCGCCAACTGCCTGCGCCTCACGGTCGGCACGCCGGACGAGAACACCCTGATGATCGACGCCCTGAAAGCGAGCCTGTGAGATGAGCGACCGCAAAGCCGACGTCACCCGCAACACCAAGGAGACGCAGATCCGCGTTGCGCTCAACCTCGACGGCTGCGGCGAGGCGAAGCTGGCCACCGGCATCGGCTTCTTCGACCACATGCTCGACCAGATCGCCCGCCACGGGCTGATCGACCTCGACATCCAGGCCAAGGGCGACCTGCACATCGACGGCCACCACACGGTGGAAGACGTGGGCATCACGCTGGGCATGGCGGTGGCGCAGGCGGTGGGCGACAAGAAGGGCCTGACGCGCTACGGCCACGCCTACGTGCCGCTGGACGAGGCGCTGTCGCGCGTCGTCGTCGATTTCTCCGGCCGCCCCGGGCTGCACATGGACGTGCCCTTCAAGGCCGGCATGGTGGGCGGCTTCGACACCCAGCTGACCTACGAGTTCTTCCAGGGCTTCGCGAATCACGCGCTGGTGACGCTGCACATCGACAACCTGAAGGGCGACAACGCCCACCACCAGGCCGAGACGGTGTTCAAGGCCTTCGGCCGCGCGCTGCGCATGGCGCTGGCGCTCGATCCGCGCTCGGCCGGCGTGATCCCCTCCACCAAGGGCAGCCTCTGAGATGGGCAGGACCGTCGCCGTGGTGGATTACGGGATGGGCAACCTGCGCTCGGTGTCGCAGGCGGTGATGCACGTGGCCGGCGGCAGCGGCTTCGAGGTGATCGTCACGTCCAAGCCCGAGGAAGTGTTCGCCGCCGAGCGCATCGTGCTGCCCGGCCAGGGCGCGATGCCCGACTGCATGCGCGAGCTGCGCGACTCCGGCCTGCAAGAAGCCGTGCTGGACGCCGCCGCGCGCAAGCCGATGATGGGCGTGTGCGTGGGCATGCAGATGCTGCTCGAGCGCAGCGAGGAAGGCCCGACCGACGGCCTCGGCCTGATCCCCGGCGAGGTGCTGCGCTTCCGCCTCGAAGGGCGCTTGCAGCCCGACGGCAGCCGCTACAAGGTGCCGCAGATGGGCTGGAACCAGGTGATGCAGGCGCGGCCGCACCCGGTGTGGGCCGGCGTGCCCGACGGCGCTTGGTTCTACTTCGTGCACAGTTTCTACGCTCGTCCCTCCGAGGCGCAGCACAGCGTCGGCGAGACCGACTACGGCGGCCGCTTTACCTGCGCGGTGGGCCGGGATAATATTTTCGCCACCCAGTTCCACCCCGAGAAGAGCGCCGAGCATGGCCTCGCGCTGTACCGAAACTTCCTGCACTGGAATCCCTGACGGCTCTCGGGTGTCCCCCTTCCTCCTCCCCACCACACCCATCGGCCATGCTGCTGATCCCCGCGATTGACCTGAAAGACGGTCGCTGTGTCCGCCTCAAGCAAGGCGACATGAACGACTCCACCACCTTCGGCGAAGACCCGGCCGCGATCGCGCGGCGCTGGGTCGATGCGGGGGCGCGACGATTGCACCTCGTCGACCTGAACGGCGCTTTCGCCGGCAAGCCGGTCAACGAGAGCGCGATCAAGGCCATCCTGGCGGAAGTCGGCGACGAGATCCCGGTGCAGCTCGGCGGCGGCATCCGCGACCTCGACACCATCGAGCGCTACCTCGACGACGGCCTGAGCTTCATCATCATCGGCACCGCCGCGGTGAAGAACCCCGGCTTCCTGCACGACGCCTGCTCGGCCTTCGGCGGCCACATCATCGTCGGGCTCGACGCGAAGGACGGCAAGGTCGCCACCGACGGCTGGAGCAAGCTCACCGGCCACGAGGTGGTCGACCTGGCGCAGAAGTTCCAGGACTACGGCGTCGAAGGCGTGATCTACACCGACATCGGCCGCGACGGCATGCTCACCGGCATCAACATCGACGCGACGGTCAAGCTCGCGCAGGCGCTGACGATCCCGGTGATCGCCTCGGGCGGGCTGTCGAACCTGGCCGACATCGAGAAGCTCTGCGCGGTGGAATCCGAAGGCATCGAAGGCGTGATCTGCGGCCGCGCGATCTACACCGGCGACCTCGACTTCGCCGCCGCGCAGGCGCGCGCGGACGAACTGAACGGCGAGGCCTGATCCCTTGCTGGCCAAACGAATCATCCCCTGCCTCGACGTCACCGGAGGCCGGGTCGTCAAGGGCGTCAACTTCGTCGAGCTGCGCGATGCCGGCGATCCGGTCGAGATCGCGGCGCGCTACAACGAGCAGGGCGCCGACGAGCTGACCTTCCTCGACATCACCGCCACCAGCGACGGGCGCGACCTGATCCTGCACATCATCGAGGCGGTGGCCTCGCAGGTGTTCATCCCGCTGACCGTGGGCGGCGGCGTGCGCACGGTCGACGACGTGCGGCGCCTGCTCAACGCCGGCGCCGACAAGGTCAGCTTCAACTCGGCGGCGGTGGCCAATCCGCAGGTGATCCGCGACGCTTCGGCCAGGTACGGCGCGCAGTGCATCGTGGTGGCGATCGACGCGAAGCGCCGCCACGGCGACGACCTCGCCGCGCGCGGCCCGGGCTGGGACGTCTACACGCACGGCGGGCGCAAGAACGTCGGCCTCGACGCGGTGGCGTGGGCCCGGCAGATGGCCGAACACGGCGCCGGCGAGATCCTGCTGACCAGCATGGATCGCGACGGCACCAAGATCGGCTTCGACCTCGAGCTGACGCGCGCGGTGAGCGACGCCGTCGACGTGCCGGTGATCGCCTCGGGCGGCGTCGGCGCGCTGGAGCATCTCTCGGAGGGCATACGCGTCGGCGGCGCGGACGCGGTGCTGGCCGCGAGCATCTTCCACTACGGCGAGTTCACCGTCGGCCAGGCCAAGGCGCTGCTGGCGCGCGACGGCATCCCGGTTCGCTTGTGAAAGCGGCGCTGCCGCGCGAGGTCCGCATCATCGGCGGGCAGTGGAAGCGGTCCAAGCTGCCGGTGGCCGACAGACCCGGGCTGCGGCCGACGCCGGATCGGGTGCGCGAGACGCTGTTCAACTGGCTGGGCAACGACCTCGAGGGCTGGCGTTGTCTCGATGCTTTCGCCGGCAGCGGCGCGCTCGGCTTCGAGGCCGCATCGCGCGGTGCGGCCGAGGTGATCCTGCTGGAGCGTGAGCGCACGCTCGCAGCAAGCCTGAACCAGTCGCGCGAACGCCTGAAGGCCGGCACGCTGCGCATCGAATGCGCCGAGGCCTTGTCGTGGATGGCCGCCTGCGCGCCGCGGCGCTTCGAGCTGGTGTTCATCGACCCGCCCTTCGATGCGCAGCTGTTCGAGCGGGCGCTTGCCGCCGCGGCACGCCTGCTCGTGCCCGAGGGCTGTGTCTACCTCGAAGCCGACCGCGAATTCACTGCCGCCGACGTGGCGCCGCTCGGCTTGGCGCCGCACCGCCATCTGCGCGCCGGCCAGGTGCACGCGCACCTGCTGCGCGCGGCTACACTGCGACCGCCCGCAGCGAGCCCAGGAGTGCAGCTTTGACTTCCGTGACCCGACTCATCACCGCCGTCTACCCGGGCACCTTCGATCCGATGACGCTCGGCCATGAAGACCTGATGCGCCGCGCCAGCGGGCTGTTCGAGCGGCTGATCCTCGCCGTGGCGGTGGGCCACCACAAGCGCACGATGTTCACCATCGCCGAGCGGCTGGAGATCGCCACCGAGCTGGCCGCCAAGTACCCCAACGTCGAGGTGATGGCCTTTCGCGGCCTGCTGCGCGACTTCGTCGTCGGCCACGGCGGCAAGGTGGTGGTGCGCGGGCTGCGCGCGGTCAGCGACTTCGAGTACGAGTTCCAGATGGCCGGCATGAACCGCCAGCTGATGCCCGAGGTCGAGACGCTGTTCCTCACGCCCAGCGACCAGTTCCAGTTCGTCTCCGGCACCTTCGTGCGCGAGATTGCCACCCTCGGCGGTGATGTCTCCAAGTTCGTGTCACCCTCGGTGCTCGAGCGGCTGCGCGAGCGCGTCAAGTCCGCCGAAGGCTGAACCTCTTCCCGCGCGACATGGCCCTGCTGATCACCGACGACTGCATCAACTGCGACGTCTGCGAGCCCGAGTGCCCGAACCAGGCGATCTCCATGGGGCCGGACTTCTACGTCATCGACCCGAACCGCTGCACCGAATGCGTGGGCCACTTCGACGAGCCGCAGTGCGTGCAGGTCTGCCCGGTGAGCTGCATCCCGGTCGACCCGGCGCACACCGAGTCGAAAGAGACGCTGTGGCAGAAGTACCGGCGCCTGCAGGCGCAGGCGGCTTGATCAAGGCTTCGAAGCTTTTTTCCCCGAACCCGGCGCGACGGCGGTGAAGTGCTCGGGCGACGCCCTGGCCTTTTTCTTCTTCTTCGCTTTCGGCTTCTTCCCGGCCACCGGCTCGGCCGCCTTCTGCGGACCCAGCGAGACGATCTGCGATTCGCGCCGCGCGGCCTTCTCGGCGGCGATGCGCTCGCGCTCCATCTCGCGCGCGCGGCGGCGTTCTCCGGCCGCGGCACGCTGCGCCTCGGCCTGCTGCGCCGCGTCGGGGGTGTCGGTGGCGTCGACGACACGCCCGCCCGGGCAGGGCGTCTGCGAGTAGACGGCTTCGCCGCAGCGGTAGGCCGGCGTCGCGGCATGGGCGCCGGCCGTGGCGAGCAGCACGACGGCGGCGAGGCAGGGCAGCTTCATGGCGCGGTCTCCGGTGCGGGCGGCTTGGGCGGCTTGGGGCGCGGCGGCTTGGCGTGGATCTTCATCATCGCGCGCTCCATCTCGCCGGCCAGCAGCAGGTCGAGCGCGCCGAGCGATTGCTCGATCGACTTCTCGATCGCCTCGCGGTGTTCCGCCGAGGGCTTCTTCAGCACGTAGTTCACCACCTCGGCCTTCACGCCCGGGTGGCCGATGCCCAGGCGCAGCCGCCAGTAGTCGGCGCTGCCGAGCTGCGCGTGGATGTCCTTCAGCCCGTTGTGGCCGGCGTGGCTGCCGCCGAGCTTCATCTTCACCTGGCCGGGCGGCAGATCGAGTTCGTCGTGCGCGACCAGGATCTCGTTCGGCGCGATCTTGAAGAAGCGCGCCAGCGCCGCCACCGACTTGCCAGACAGGTTCATGTAGGTCATCGGCTCGAGCAGCCACACCGGCCCGTTCGCCGTGTTGGCGCGCGCCGCGAGGCCGAAGTAGCTGCGTTCGGGCACGAGGTTCGCCTTCAATGTGCGCGCCACCTCGTCGACGAACCAGAAGCCGGCGTTGTGCCGGGTGGCTTCGTATTCGGAGCCCGGGTTGCCCAGGCCGACGATCAATCGGATCATGCGGCGGATTATCGGCGGCGGCCGGGCATGAAAAAGCCCCGCCGAGGCGGGGCTTCCGAAGGGGGAGGCGCGGCGTTGCCGCGGCCACTCACTTCCTGTTCTGCTTCTCGTCCTTCTTGCCCTTGGTCGGCGCGGGCGCGGGGGCCACCGCGGCCGGCGCGGCGGCTTCTTCCTCGGCGGTCTGGGTCGACACCGAGACGATCACCGGATCCTTCTTGCCGTGCGTGACGACCTTGATGCCGTCAGCCAGCTTCAGGTCGCTGACGTGCAGCGACTGGCCCTTGGCGAGGTTGCTCAGGTCCACGGTCAGGTGCTCGGGCAGCTGCGAGGCCAGGCACTGGATCAGCAGCTCGGTGACGACGTGGTTGACCAGGCACTTGTCGGTCTTGACGGCCGGCGAGTTCTCCTCGTTGACGAAGTGCAGCGGCACCTTCTTCGTCACCTTGGTGGTCTTGTCGACGCGCTGGAAGTCGATGTGCAGCACGCGCGGCTTGAAGGCGTGCATCTGGTAGTCGCGCAGCAGCACCTGCTGGCTCTTGCCGTCGAGTTCCATCTCGAGCAGCGAGGAGTGGAAGGCTTCCTTCTTCAGCGCGAAGAACAGGGCGTTGTGATCGAGCTCGATCATGGCGGGCGCGCCGGCACCGTAGACGATGCCGGGCACCTTGTCCGCATTGCGCAGGCGGCGGCTCGCTCCGGTGCCCTGCAACTTGCGCTCGTAGGCGACGAATTTCATGGTGACTCCAGTGGGATGAACAACGAGGGCCCGCGACCAGGCTCCTCGGCTTAGAAGTTCGCGTTTTGCTCCGCGAACAGGGAAGTGACCGATTCGCCGTCCGAGATGCGGCGGATCGTCTCGGCGAACAGGAAGGCCACCGACAGCTGGCGCACCTTGGCGCAGGCCCGGCCGGCTTCGCTGAGCGGGATGGTGTTGGTGATCACGACCTCGTCGAGCGCCGAGGCCTTGATGCGCTCGATCGCCGGGCCCGAGAACACCGCGTGCGTGCAGTAGGCGTACACGCTCTTGGCGCCGCGCTCCTTCAGCACCTCGGCGGCCTTCACCAGCGTGCCGGCGGTGTCGATCATGTCGTCCATGATCACGCAGTTGCGGCCCTCGATCTCGCCGATGACGTGCATCACCTCGGAGACGTTGGCCTTGGGGCGGCGCTTGTCGATGATGGCCAGGTCGCAGCCCAGCTGCTTGGCCAGCGCGCGCGCGCGCACCACGCCGCCGACGTCGGGCGACACCACCACCAGATCGGCGTAACGCTTGCTCTGCAGGTCGGCCAGCAGCACCGGCGAGGCGTAGATGTTGTCGACCGGGATGTCGAAGAAACCCTGGATCTGGTCGGCGTGCAGGTCCATCGTCAGCAGCCGCTCGACGCCCACGGCTTCGAGCATGTTGGCGACGACCTTGGCGCTGATCGGCACGCGGGTGGAGCGCGGGCGGCGGTCCTGGCGCGCGTAGCCGAAGTAGGGGATGACGGCGGTGACTCTCCTGGCCGAGGCGCGCTTGAGCGCGTCGACCATGATGCACAGCTCCATCAGGTTCTCGTTGGTCGGCGCGCAGGTGGGCTGCACGACGAAGATGTCGCGGGCGCGCACGTTCTGTTCGATCTCGATGTCGACTTCGCCGTCGGAGAAGCGGCCGACCTTGGCGCGGCCCAGCTCGATGCCGAGGTGCGAAGCGATTTCCTGGGCCAGCGCCGGGTTGGCGTTGCCGGTGAACAGCACGGTGTTGAACAGCACGATCGCTCCGTCAGGCTTGCCGGGCTCGTTGCGCACCGGGACGGATCCACTCGATCCGTCAGAAGATCTGGCAGGGGAGGAAGGACTCGAACCCTCGCATGTCGGAATCAAAATCCGATGCCTTAACCAACTTGGCGACTCCCCTACACCGGTCCGCCGCCGAAGCGCCGAACCTACAACCGGGTCTCAGCTCGAAGCCCAACCGACGAGCGGATGCTGCTCCAGGCTGCGGCACATGCGCCCCACCCACCCCGGCGGAAGATCCGCCGGCATCGCCGCCGTGGGTTCGGCGCCCGTGCCTGCCCTCGCGAACACCGCGCTGCCCGATCCGGTCATGCGCGCGTTGCCGAAGCAGCGCTGCAGCATCTCCCGGGCGACTCCCACCTCGGCGCACTGCGCTTCGGCGGGGGGCTGCAAGTCGTTGCGACCGAAGTCGCCGCTGGCGTCCGCAAGAAAGCCTGTGAGTATAACAGGATCGGTATCGCGCACCAGCAGCGGGCTGGCGAAGATCGCACGCGTTTCGATGGGCGTGGGCGGCTTCAGCACGGCCAGCCAGGTGGGCAGCACGGGCAGCGGCGTCAGGCGCTCGCCGATGCCTTCGACGAAGGCGTTGCGGCCGCCGATGAAGAAGGGCACGTCGGCGCCGAGCTCGAGCCCCAGCGCGGCCAGGCGCTCGCGCGGCCAGTGCAGGCCCCACAGGCGGTTCAGCGCCAGCAGCGTGCTGGCGGCGTCCGAGCTGCCGCCGCCCATGCCGGCGCCCCAGGGCACCTGTTTGTCGATCGCGATGTCGGCGCCCAGCGTGGTGCCGCTCTCGGCCTGCAGCGCGCGCGCGGCGCGCAGGCACAGGTCGTCCTCGGGCAGGGCCGCGCCGAGGTCGTGGCGCGCGAGCACGCCGTCGGCGCGGCGCTCGAAGTGCAGCGCATCGCACCAGTCGATCAGCACGAAGACCGACTGCAGCAGGTGGTAGCCGTCGGCGCGGCGACCGACCACGTGCAGGAACAGGTTCAGCTTGGCCGGGGCGGGCACGTCGTAGAGCGCGCGCACACTCATGCTCAGCTCTTGTCCAGCTTGACGCGCACGGTGACCACCGGCGCGGTCTCGCGCACCGCGACGATGGTGTCGTCGGCAAAGCGCGCCAGGTCGACCAGCCAGCCCAGCTGGCGAAAGCCCGCCGGCTGCGCCACGTGCCCCGCGCCCGGCCAGGGCCGGCCGCGCAGCCAGTCGAACAGCGCCGCCACCGGCAGGCTCTCGCCGAGCACCTCGCGCGTCAGCGCGTCCAGGCTGGGGTAGGGCGCTTCGCCCTGCGGCGTCACCAGCAGCACGCGGCCGGGCTGCCAGCGCGCCTGCGCCATCACCTGGCCGGTGGGCGTGGACAGGTTCAGCCGCCCGGTCTCGGGCGCGCCTTGCAGTTCGAAGGCCGCGACCACCGAGCGCGGCTGCTCCTCGCCGTTCGTGTCGACACGCAGCGCGAGCCGGCCGGAGAGCGTGTCGCCGGCCAGCGGCTGCGTCTCCGGGCGCAGCGAGGCGCAGGCCTGCAGCAGCGCAGCCGCCGGCAGCGCGAGCGCGAGGTCGCGCCGCTTCACAGGTCGACCCGCAGCCGCGCGAGCGTCTCGCGCAGCACGTCGTTGGAGGCGTCGCGGGTCTTTGCCTCGCGCAGCACGCGCCGCGCTTCGTCCTGCTGGCCGAGCACCCACAGCACTTCGCCGAGGTGCGCGGCGATCTCGACGTCGGGTCGCGCGCGGTAGGCCTGCTGCAGCAGCCGCAAGGCCTCGGCGCGGTTGCCGAGGCGGTACTCGACCCAGCCCAGGCTGTCGGTGATGAAGGGCTCGCCGGGGCTGAGTTCGAGCGCTTTCCTGATCAGCTCGCGCGCCTCGGGCAGGCGCTGGTTGCGCTCGGCCAGCGAGTAGCCCAGCGCGTTGTAGGCGTGGTGGTGGTCGGGCTTGAGCGCGATCACCTTGCGCAGCAGCCGCTCCATCTCGTCCATGCGGTCGAGCTTCTCGGCCATCATCGACTGCTCGTAGAGCAGGTCGGCGTCGTCGGGGAACTGCTTGTTGGCCTGCGCCAGCACCGCATTGGCGTCGCGCCAGTCCTTCACGTCGCGCAGCACCTGCGCCTCGGCGAGCAGCTTGGCGCGCGCGTCGGCGGCGGTCTTCTCGGGCGTCTTGCGGATCAGCTCGCGCGCTTCCTTCAGCTTGCCCTGGCGCGCCAGCAGCGAGGCGCGGCGCGTCTGCACGTCGAGCGCGCGCTGCGGGTTGTCGACCTTGGCGAGCCAGGCCTCGGCGCCCTTGAAGTCGCGCTGCTGCTCGGCCGCTTGCGCCAGCAGCAGCCAGGCCTGCGTGCGGCCCTGGTCGCGCCGGTCGGCCGGCGCGGCGCTGCGATCCTCGTCGTCATCGTCGTCGTTGTCATCGCCGTCCGCGCCGGGCGGCGCGGCAGCCGGGGCGCTGTCGAGCCGGGCGAGATAGGTGTTCAGCGCCGCCGTCGCCTCGGCCGGGTGGCGCAGTTCGAGCTGCAGGGCGCCCAGCGTCAGCCAGGGCGGCGCCAACTCGGGCGCGAGGCGCGTGACGGTCTGCAATTGCGTGACCGCGTCGCCGTAGCGTTGCATGCCGGTCAGCACGCGCACGTAGTTCAGGCGCACGCCGTGGCCGTCGGGCCTGGCGTTCAGGTAGTTCGTGACCAGCACCTCGGCTTGCGGCGTGCTCGCCACCATCGCGGCGGCGAGCATCGCGGTGGCTTCGTCGGCCGGGTCGTCGGCCTGCGCGCGCTGCAGCAGCGCCAGCGCCCTGGGCGCGTCGGGCACGCCCAGCCAGGCGCGCGCCAGCGCCACGCGCGCCGCGCTGCGGGTGGCGCTCTGGTCGAGCCAGCCCTGCACCACGCGCTCGACCAGCGCGGGCGTCTGCGCCTTGTCGCCGCTGCGCCCGTAGAAGCCGGGCAGCGACTGGATCAGCGCGGCGCGCTCGGCCTCGGGCGTGAGCTGGATCAGCGAGCGCAGCGGCTCGACCGATTCGTCGGCGCGGTTCAGCGCGACCAGCAACTGGATCAGGTAGCGGTGCGCCTCGATCGAGCGCGGCAGCGCGCTGCGCCAGGCCATCACCGCGGCGAGCGCCTGGTCGCCGGCGCGCGCCTGCAGGGCGATCTCGGTGGCGCGGCGGAACAGCTGGTCGTCGCGCGTGCGGCGCGCCGCGTCGAGCATCACCTGGTAGGCGGTGCCGGCCTCGCCTTCGCGCAGCTCGATCTCGCCGATCAGCAACTGGTAGAAGAGCTGCGCATCGAGCGCGGAGTTCTCGACCGGCGGCCTGGCCGGGGCGGCGGTCTGCGCCGGCGCTGGCAGGCACAGCAGCGACGCCAGCAGGGCAGCGAGCAGGCTGTGGCCCGCGCGGGACGAAGGGGACGGCATCGCTGGCTCCTGGGGACTCGAATTCATTCTAGTGGGGGGCATGAACGGCATGAGAGGCTGCGATCCGGCGCGCTCGCGATAATTCCCCGCATGCCCGAACTTCCCGAGGTCGAGACCACGCGGCGCAGCTTCGCGGACCGCATCGCCGGCGCCACGGTGACCGACGTGCGCCTGGGCAAGCCGCTGCGCTGGCCGCTGGGCTGCGAGCCGGCAACGCTGCGCGGCGCGCGCATCGGCGCGGCGGCGCGGCGCGGCAAGTACCTGTGGCTGCCGGTGGGCGAGGGCGGGCTGCTGCTGCACCTGGGCATGTCGGGTTCGCTCGCGTTCGGCGAGCACGCGGCCGGACCCGGCGTGCACGACCACTTCGACCTGGTCACCGACCGCGGCACGCTGCGGCTGACCGACCCGCGCCGCTTCGGCGCGGTGGTGTGGTCGCGCGCGCTCGACGCGCCGCCGGCCGCGACGCTGCTCGCCGGGCTGGGGCTCGAGCCTTTCGACGCGGCCTTCGACGGCGCGCACCTGCACCGCGCGCTGCGCGGCCGGCGCGTCGCGATCAAGCAGGCGCTGCTGGCCGGCGACATCGTCGTCGGCGCGGGCAACATCTATGCGTGCGAGGCGCTGTTCCGTTCCGGCATCGACCCGCGCACCGCCGCCGGCCGCGTCAGCCGCGCGCGCTGCGATGCGCTCGCCGCCGCGCTGCGCCTCATCCTCGCGCAGGCGCTGGACCTCGGCGGCAGCACGCTGCGCGACTTCCGCGATGCGCACGGCATGGCCGGCAGCTTCCAGCAGCACGCGGCGGTGTACGGCCGCGCGGGCGAGCCCTGCCGCGCCTGCGGCACGCCGGTGCGGCGCATCGTGCAAGGCCAGCGCTCGACCTTCTTCTGCCCGCATTGCCAGCGCCGTTGAGCGCAGCGTTGAAAGCGCGCCACGCGCCGTGACAAGGCGTATCCGGGTTTGCCCTGCGCATGCAGTTTTGCCATGCGACAATGGCCCGGCCTCGACCGCCCCCGCGCGCAAGCGCGTGCGGCCCGACGACAAGAACAGCACCCGCGCAATGCCGAGTGAAAACAAGCCGGCGCACGGCGACACCCTGATCGAGATCGACCACGTCACGTTCGGGTACGACGCCAGCCGCACCATCCTCAACGACATCTCGCTGCGCTTCCAGCGCGGCAAGGTCACGTCCATCCTGGGCAGCTCGGGCTGCGGCAAGACCACGCTGCTGCGCCTGATCGGCGGCGTGCACGCCGCCAACTCGGGCACCGTGACCTTCGACGGCGAGGCGGTCGACACGCGCAACCGCGAGCAGCTCTACCGGCTGCGCCGGCGCATGGGCGTGCTGTTCCAGTTCGGCGCGCTGTTCACCGACCTGTCCGTCTTCGACAACGTCGCCTTCCCGCTGCGCGAGCAGACGGATCTGAAGGAGTCGATGATCCGCGACATCGTGCTGATGAAGCTGAACGCCGTCGGCCTGCGTGGCGCGGCGCACCTGCGCATCTCGGAAGTCTCCGGCGGCATGGCGCGGCGCATCGCGCTGGCGCGCGCGATCGCGCTCGACCCGGAGCTGATCATGTACGACGAGCCCTTCGCCGGCCTCGACCTGATCTCGATGGGCGTGGCCGCGCGGCTGATCCGCACGCTCAACGACGTGACCGGCTCGACCTCGCTGGTGATCTCGCACGACGTGCCCGAGTGCATGGCGATCAGCGACTACGTGGTGCTGCTGGCCAACGGCGGGCGCATCGTCGCGCAGGGCACGCCGGCCGAGCTGATGGGTTCGAGCGACCCCGAGGTGCGCCAGTTCGTGCGCGGCGAGCCCGACGGGCCGGTCAAGTTCCACTACCCGGCGCCCAGCATCGCCGAGGACTTCGGCCTGGGCGCGGGAGGGCCGCGATGAACTTCCTCGCCGTCATCGGCGCGCGCTCGCTGCGCGTGCTGCGCAACTTCGGCCACGCCGCGTTCTTCGCGCTCGACCTGGTGCGCGCGCTGCCGCTGTCGCTGCGCCGCTTCGGCCTCGTGGTCACGCAGATCCACGCGGTGGGCAACCTCTCGCTGGTGATCATCCTGTCGTCGGGGCTGGCGGTGGGCTTCGTGCTCGCGCTGCAGATGTATTACGCGCTGGTCACCTACGGCGCCACCGAGTCGCTCGGCCTGATCGTCAACCTCGCGCTGGTGCGCGAGCTCGGGCCGGTGGTTACCGCGCTGCTGTTCGCCGGCCGCGCCGGCACCTCGCTGACCGCCGAGATCGGCCTGATGAAGGCCGGCGAGCAGCTCGCCGCGATGGAGATGATGGCCATCGACCCGAAGGAGCGCGTGATGGGCCCGCGCTTCATCGCCGGCATCGTCTCGATGCCGATCCTCGCGATCCTGTTCTCGGCGATCGGCATCCTCGGCGCGTACGTGGTCGCGGTGCTGCTGATCGGCGTGGACGCGGGCAACTTCTGGTCCATCATGCAGGCCAAGGTCGACGTCTGGCGCGACGTCGGCAACGGCATCGTCAAGAGCGCGGTGTTCGGCGTGATCTGCACCTTCGTCGCGCTCTACCAGGGCCACGAGACCGACGCGACCCCCGAGGGCGTGGCCTACGCGACCACGCGCACCGTGGTGATCTCGTCGCTGGCGGTGCTGGGCATGGACTTCATCCTCACGGCGCTGATGTTCTCGACGCCGTAGTCGGAAAGGGAATCAAAGATGGGCAAGAAGGGCATCGAAACCCTGGTCGGACTGTTCGTGCTGCTGGGCATCCTCGGCCTGGCATTCCTGGCGCTGAAGGCGGCCAACCTGACCAGCTTCGGCGGCGGCGACACCTATTCGCTGACCGCCAAGTTCGACAACATCGGCGGCCTCAAGCCGCGCGCCGCGGTGCGCAGCGCCGGCGTGACGGTGGGCCGCGTCGCCTCGATCACGCTGGACGCCAAGACCTACCAGGGCGTGGTGAAGCTGGAGATCGACAAGAACGTGCAGTTCCCGAAGGACTCGCAGGCGCGCATCCTCACCGCCGGACTGCTGGGCGACCAGTACATCGGCCTGGAGCCGGGCGCCGACGAGAAGAACCTCGCCGCCGGCGACAACATCACGCAGACGCAGTCGGCGGTGGTGCTGGAAAGCCTGATCAGCCAGTTCCTCTTCAACAAGGCCGCCGACGCCGGCGGCGACGCGGGGGCGAAGAAGTGAGACCGCGCCTGGCCGCGTTCGCGCCGTTGATGCTCGCCGCGCCGCTGCTGGCCGGCTGCGCGACGACGCTGAACGACGTGCGCGGCGGGCCGGGCGCGAAGCTCGACCCGTGGGAGAACTGGAACCGCAAGGTCTTCGCCTTCAACGAGGCGCTCGACGAGAAGGTGCTGAAGCCGGTCGCGACGGCCTACTCGAACATCGTTCCCGAACTGGTGCGGCGCGGCGTCGACAACTTCTTCGGCAACTTCGCCGATGCCTGGTCGGCGGTGAACAACTTCCTGCAGGGCAAGGGCCAGGCGGGCATCTACGACGTGATGCGCGTGGGCACCAACACCGTGTTCGGCCTGGGCGGCGTGCTCGACGTGGCCACCGAGGTGGGCCTGGAGAAGACCCGCGAAGACTTCGGCCAGACGCTCGGCGTGTGGGGCATGGGCACCGGCGCCTACATCGTCTGGCCGGTGTTCGGCCCGTCGAGCGTGCGCGACTCGATCGGATTGCCGATGGACATCGCGGCCTCGCCGGCGACGGTGATCAACGACGGCGCGGCGCGCTACAGCCTCTCGGCGCTGCGGCTCGTCAACACGCGCGCCAACCTGCTCGGCGCGACGCGCGTGCTCGACGACATCGCGCTGGACAAGTACACGTTCGTGCGCGACGTCTACCTGCAGCGCCGGCGCAGCCTGGTGTTCGACGGCGACGAGCCCTCGCCGCCGCCGGAGGATCCGACCGCCGGGGACGAGGCGGAAGCCCCGGCCCCCGCCGCCTCGGCGCCGAAGTGAACCGCGCCATGTTGCGAGACGTTAACGGACGCGAACGCAGTGAACCTCGCCGCCCGGCCCGACTCTGAGCAGCGGTGCCTTGCGAGGCGCCCAAGAAAGGAATCATCCATGCTCTCGACGATGCGAATCACCTCCTGGCTGGCCGCCTCCGCGCTGGCGCTCGGCCTCGGTGTGGCCCAGGCCGCCGATGCCGCCAAGGCGCCCGACCAGCTGATCAAGGAGGTGTCGACCGACGTGCTCGACACCATCAAGGCCGACAAGGCGATCCAGGCCGGCGACGTGGGCAGGATCACCGCGCTGGTCGACGCCAAGGTCATGCCGCACGTGAACTTCCAGCGCATGACGGCCTCGGCCGTCGGTCGCTACTGGCGCGAGGCCACGCCCGAGCAGCGCAAGCGCCTGCAGGAGGAGTTCAAGGTGCTGCTGGTGCGCACGTATTCGGGCGCCTTGTCGCAGGTGAAGGACCAGAGCGTGCAGCTCAAGCCGATGCGCGCGAATCCGGACGACAAGGACGTCGTGGTGCGCACCGAGGTGCGCGGCAAGGGCGACCCGATCCAGCTCGACTACCGCCTCGAAAAGAAGGACGACGGCTGGAAGATCTACGACGTCAACGTGCTCGGCGTGTGGCTGGTGCAGAACTACACCAGCAGCTTCGCGCAGGAGATCGGCGCCAACGGCATCGACGGCCTGATCGCCAAGCTGGCCGAGCGCAACAAGGGCGCCGCGGGCAACGGCGGCGCCAACGGCACCAAGTCGTAAGGCCGTAAGGCGCGAGGCGATGCTGCTGCTGCCGGCCACCATCACGCTGCGCGAAGCGCGCGACACGCTGCGCCTGCTCGCGCAGGCCTTGCAGGGCGAGCGCGACGGCGAGGTGGTCGTCGACGCCTCGCCGCTGCAGCAGTTCGATACCTCGGCGCTGGCGGTGCTGCTCGAATGCCGCCGGCTCGCACAGGCCGCGGGCCGGCCGTTCCGCATCAGCCACGCGCCCGACAAGCTCGGCGCGCTGGCCGCGCTCTACGGCGTCGACGAACTGCTCATCGCGCCGAAGCCGGTGCCCCAAGCCGCCGCCTGAGCCGCCAGCCGAGCAGCGCCGCGACGATCGCGGCGTACACCGCCACCTCGGCGAAGTCGTTCTTGCCGGCGCGCATCCAGAAGAAGTGCAGGATCGCCAGCAGCGCGATCGCGTAGACGAGGCGGTGCAAGGCCTGCCAGCGCGCCGCGCCGAGCGCGCGGATCGCGCGGTTGAACGAGGTCGCCGCCAGCGGCAGCATCAGCAGCAGCGCGAGGAAGCCCACCAGCGCGAACGGGCGCTTGGGGATGTCCTTGGCGATCGTCGCCGCGTCCAGGCCCATGTCGAGCCAGGCATAGGCGAGGAAGTGCAGCAGCGCGTAGAAGAAGGTGGCCAGGCCCAGCATGCGCCGAAAGCGCGCCAGCGCCGGCTGCCCGGTCATCACGCGCAGCGGCGTCACGGCGAGCGTGAGGCACAGGAAACGCAGCGTCCAGTCGCCCGTCGAGCGGATCAAGGCCTCGGCCGGGTTCGCGCCCAGCCGGTCGGCGGCCGCGGCGTAGAACAGCCACGCGAAGGGCAGCAGGCAGGCGGCGAACTGCAGCGGCTTGGCGGCCGGGTGCAGCAGCGGATGGCGCGTCGCCGCCACCGTCAGAAGAATTTCTTCAGGTCCATGCCGGCGTAGAGCTGCCCGACCTGGGCCTCGTAGCCGTTGAACATCAGCGTGGGGCGCTTCTTCTGGAACAGGCCATCCTCGCCGATGCGGCGTTCGGTGGCCTGGCTCCAGCGCGGGTGGTCGACGTTCGGATTGACGTTCGAGTAGAAGCCGTATTCGTCGGGGCCGGCCTTCATCCACGCGGTGCGCGGCTCGCGCTCGACGAAGCGGATCTTCACGAGCGACTTGCCGCTCTTGAAGCCGTACTTCCACGGCACCACCAGGCGCAGCGGCGCGCCGTTCTGGTTCGGCAGCAGCTCGCCGTACAGGCCGAAAGCCAGCAGCGTCAGCGGCTGCATCGCCTCGTCCAGGCGCAGGCCTTCGACGTAGGGCCAGTCGAGCACGCCCGAACGCACGCCGCCCATGTGCTCGCGGTCGGCCAGGGTGACGAACTCGAGATACTTCGCGTTGCCGGTCGGCTCGACGCGCCGGATCAGTTCGGCCAGCGAGTACCCGACCCACGGGATCACCATCGACCAGCCCTCGACGCAGCGCAGCCGGTAGATGCGCTCTTCCATCGGGGCGAGTTTCAGCAGCTCGTCGAGGTCGAATACCTTGGGCTTCTTCACCTCGCCCTCGACGGCCACCGTCCACGGCCGTGTCTTCATCGCGCCGGCGGCGTTGGCCGGCGCCGACTTGCTGGTGCCGAACTCGTAGAAGTTGTTGTAGCTGGTGATGTCGGCGTAGGCGGTGGGCTTTTCCATCGTCAGCGCGCCGGCCACCGCGCTGCGCGCGCCCGTCAGCGCGGCCAGCTTGCCGGGCCGCGGGGCCTGTGCCAGCGCGTCGCGCGCCGCCCAGCCGGCCAGCGCCATGCCGGCGGCGCCCGCGGCCATCTGCCGCAGCAGCGCGCGCCGGCCTTCGTAGACGGCGCGCGGGGTGATCTCGCTGGCGGGGAGTGTCATCGCGGCCTCAGATCACGTCGCCGAAGTCGGTCGGCTGGTCGAACAGGCGCAGCGAGCTTTTCGAGACGCGCTCGCGGAAGCTCTTGCGCGCGAACAGCTTGGCCTGTGCCTGCTCCGGCAGGTCGGTGATGTTGATGAGGTTCTTGACGATCAGCGTGTCGATCACGTCCTCGATCACGCGCACGAAGTCGGCGTCGAGGCGGTTGAAGTCCTCGCGCGCGGCGCTGTCGTTGCCGACGAAGGCCTGCACGTCGGGGTGGTCGTCGGCGAGGAACTCGGCATCGTCGACCGCATCGCGGTGCAGGCTGGCGATGCGGCCGTCGGCGTGGCGTCTGGCAAAGGGCATGGCGGGGCCTCTCTGGGGGGGCGTCGAAAGACTATACGTCGTGGCTGCGCGCGAGGTTACACACGCATGAAAAAGGCCGGCGCGAGGCCGGCCTTCGTTCACGCGCGAGGCGCGCCTGCTTCAGTGCAGGCCGGCGATGTAGTCGGCCACGGCCTTGATGTCCGCCTCGGTCATGCCGGCGCTCACGCCCGCCATCTGCGCGCTGTTCTTGCGCGCGCCGTCGCGGAAGGCGAGCAGCTGCGCCTCGGTATAGGCGGCGTGCTGGCCGGCCAGGCGCGGGTACTGCGACGGGATGCCGGCGCCGGCCGGCCCGTGGCAGCCGGCGCAGGCCGGCACCTTGCGCTCGGCGATGCCGCCGCGCCAGATCTTCTCGCCCTGCGCCACCGTTGCCTTGTTGCCGGCGAAACCGGGCTTGGCGCTCTTGGAGGCGAAGAAGGCGGCGACGTTCTTGATGTCGGCCTCGGTGGCCAGCGTGGCGACCATGCCCTGCATCACCGGGTTGGTGCGCTTGCCCGACTTGAACTCGTCGAGCTGCTTGGCGAGGTACTCCGGGTGCTGGCCGGCGAGGATGGGGTTGGCCGGCGTGCCACGCGAGCCGTCGAAGGTGTGGCAGGCGCCGCACACCGCGGTGGCGGTGGCCTCGCCCTTGGCGAGGTCGGGCTTGGGCGGCGCGGCCGCTTCCGTCGCTGCGGCCGGGAAGGCCAGGGCGGCGGCCAGCAGGCCGGACATCAGACTGGACAGCAAGGCGGCAGGCTTCATGATGGTGGGCTAGGGCGTTGTCTCGTGCAAAACCCGCCGATTTTACAATGGCTGCCAGGACGACCTATGGCCGACGATCAACACGATTCCACACCGGCCTCGACGGGCCCCGCTGCCGACGCCAAGTGCGCCCTCGCCTGGACGCACACCGCGCGCTTTCTCACCACCGCGAGCCGGCTCGACCAGCTGCCCGCCACCGAGCTGCCCGAGATCGCCTTCGTCGGCCGCTCCAACGCCGGCAAGTCGACCGCGATCAACACGCTGACGCAGCAGAAACGCCTGGCCTTCGCGTCCAAGACGCCCGGGCGCACGCAGCACATCAACCTGTTCGAGCTGGGCCCGAAGGACGCGCCCGACGCGCTCTTCGCCGACCTGCCCGGCTACGGCTACGCCGCGGTGTCGCGCGACGCGAAGCAGCGCTGGCAGCAGGTGATGGCCGACTACCTCGAGGTGCGGCGCAGCCTCGCCGGCGTGGTGCTGATGGTCGATTCGCGCCTCGGATTCACCGATCTCGACCTGCAACTGCTCGACTTCATCGCGCCGCGCCTGGCCAACGGCTCGGTCAAGCTCCTGGTGCTGCTGACCAAGGCCGACAAGCTGAACCGGCGCGAGGCCGACCGCGCGCTGGCCGCTTGCCAGCAGACGCTGGGCGCGCTCGGCACCGAGGCCTCGGACATGGGCATCGCGCTGTTCTCGGCGCTGAACAAGCGCGGCGTCGACGAGGTGGCGGTGCAGTTGCGCGAATGGGTGCAGGCATGAACATCGAGACCTTCGATCTGGCGCTGCCGCACGGCATCACGCTGAGCTGCCGCGCCGCCGGCACGCCGGGCGCGCCGCTGCTCGTCTTCCTGCACGGCTTTCCGGAAGGCGCGTTCGTGTGGGACGAGCTGCTCACGCACTTCGCACCACGCTACCGCTGCATCGCGCCCAACCTGCGCGGCTACGAGCGCTCGTCGTCGCCGGCCGAGGTGGAGGCCTACCGGCCCAAGCACCTCGTCGCCGACATCGCCGCACTGATCGCCGCGCAGGGCGGCCGCGCCGCCGCGCTGGTGGCGCACGACTGGGGCGGCGCGGTGGCCTGGGCGCTGGCGGCATTGCAGCCGCAGTGCATCGCGCGGCTGGTGATCGTCAACTCGCCGCACCCGGGCACGTTCCTGCGCGAGCTGCGCGACAACCCGGCGCAGCGCGCGGCCAGCGGCTACATGAACTTCCTGTGCCGGCCGGACGCCGAAGCCTTGCTGGCCGAGAACGACTTCGAGCGCCTGTGGCCCTTCTTCGAGCGCATGGGCGCGAGCGATCCGGTGCACCCCGGCGGCGGCTGGCTGACGCCATCCGTGCGCGCGCAGTACCGCGAGGTCTGGCGCCACGGTCTCGCGGGCGGCTGCAACTACTACCGCGCCTCGCCGCTGCGCCCGCCGGCCGGGCCCGACGACGAAACACTCGCCGCGCTGGAGCTGCCCGCGTCGATGCTGACGGTGAACGTGCCCACGCATGTGCTGTGGGCCGAGGCCGACATCGCGCTGCCGCCGGCCCTGCTCGACGGCCTGGACGCCTTCGTGCCGAAGTTGTCGATCACGCGCGTGCCGGGCGCGACCCACTGGATCGTGCACGAGCAGCCCGCGCGGGTGGTCGCCGAGATCGAGCGCGCGTTGGCCGCCTGATCAGGGCCGCCCGACGAAGAGATACAGCCCCGCCGAGCCCTGCGGCGCGTAGGTCAGCCCGAAGTACACCGGCCCGAGGCCGGTGTCGGCGCCGAGGAAGGCGCTCATGCCGCTGCGCAGGTCGCGCCCGCGCACGTCGGCCCAGCGCTGCCAGGCGTTGCCGGCTTCGAGCGTGGCGCCGACGAAGAAGCCGCGCGTGAACAGGGGCGCCGTCAGCGAGCGGCGGTACCAGGTCAGGCGCGCGAACACCACGCTGTTGCCGTCGAGCTGGCCGCTGCGGTAGCCCGAGAGCTGGTGGAAGCCGCCGAGCGTGTAGCGGCCCAGCGCGCTCAGTTCGTCCTGCGGCGTGCGCTGCACGCGCGCGTAGAGGTTCAGCGTGTGCTGGCCCCAGCTGCGCGCCGCCGTGCCCTCGGCCTCGAAGCGCGTGAAGTCGTGCAGCGTCGTGCTGCCGCTGTGGCGGCGCCGTCCGCCCACCGCCTCGGCATCGAAGCGGTAGCCGCGCGTCGGGAAGTTGGCGAAGTCGAGCTGGTCGATCACCGCGGCGATGCGCAGGCCGCTCTCGCGGACCGTCGCCGCGCGATCGGCGCCGTTCAGCGCGCTGGCGACGACATCGGGCGTGGTGCGCTGCACCTGCAGCATCAGCCCCATGCGCAGCTCGCCCAGCTCGGCCCAGGGCTGGCCGAGGTCGAGCCCGAGCGTGCCGCTCTTGCGGTTGTACAGGCTGATCACGGCGCCGCTGTCGGCGTCGTAGCGCGTGATGTCGCGCCGCAGCGCCTCGGCCCAGGCCGAGACGAACCAGTCGTTGCTGATGCCCAGCGTCCAGTTCAGCGGGTGGTAGATCTCGCTGTACCAGCGCGGCACCTGGCCGATCTGCACCTGGTTGCGCCACTCGCTGCCGTTGGCGTCGAGCCAGTGGCGGTTGTGGCTGATCTTGACGTTGAAGCCGCTGCCGCCGCGGAAGTCGGTCTCCAGGTCGAGCCCGATGCGGAAGTAGTGCGGGCCCCAGGGCTTGTCTTCCAGCTCGAACACCAGGCCGTCGCCCTCGGGTGTGGAGGCGAGCAGGTAGTCGGCGCGCAGGTAGTCGCCGCTGGCGGCCAGGCGCCGCGCGTCGCGCTCGGCGCGCGCGGCGTCGAAGGGCTGGCCGGTCTTCGATTCGAGCTGCGCCGCGAAGCGCTGCGGGTTGGTCAGCTCGCTGCCCTCGAAGCGGATGAACGACACCGTCGCTTCCGGCTTGGCCGGCAGCGGCCGCGCGGCGCGCCACTGCGCATAGGCCGGCTCGGGCAGCGCGAGCGCGGCCAGCCGCGCTGCCAGCGGCTGCGCGCCCTGCTCGCCGGCGGCGATCAGCTCGCGCGTGCGCGCGAAGTCGGAGGAGCTGAGCGTGCCCAGGTCGGGCGCGATCAGCACGTCGCGCGCGCCCAGCGTGGCCAGGCTGCGCTGCACGTTCTGCTCGGTCAGGATGTTGATCATCTGCGCCGTCAGCCCGCCCACCGAGCCCAGCGTGTCGCGCCCGCCGATCGGCGTGCCGATGTTGACGACGATCAGCACGTCGGCGCCCATCGCGCGCGCCACCGCCACCGGCACGTTGTCGACCAGCCCGCCGTCGCCGAGGATGCGCCCGTCGACCTCGGTGGGCGCGAAGACGCCGGGCACGCTCATGCTGGAGCGCAGCGCGAGCGCGAGGTCGCCCTGCGCGAGCACGACGGGCTTGCCGCTTTCCAGGTCGGTGGCCAGCGCGCGGAAGGCGATCGGCAGCGCGTCGAAGTCGCGCACCTCGCGCACCGGCAGCGTGTAGCGGCGCAGCAGCGTCTCCAGGCCGCGGCCCGACAGCGCGCCGAGCGGCGCGCGCAGCTCGCCGTCGCGCATGCCGATCTCGATCACCGGCGAGATCTCGAAGTCTTCCTCCTTGCGCCGCTGCGAGAGCAGCTGGCGGTCGACGCGGCTCGCGAACATCGTGCCCCAGTCGACCTTGAGCAATTCGGTCTCGAGCTGCGCGGCGCTCATGCCGCTGGCGTACAGGCCGCCGATGATCGCGCCCATCGAGGTGCCCGCGATCACGTGGACCGGCACGCGCTCGCGCTCCAGCACCTTGAGCACGCCGATGTGCGCGAGGCCGCGCGCGCCACCGCCGGAGAGCACCAGGCCGATGCGCGGCGCTCGCGCGCCTTCCTGCGCCGCTTCCTGCGTGGCCTGCTGCGCCCCGGCGAACCCGGCGGCGAGCAGCATCAGCGCGAACAGCAGCGCGCGCCGCATCAGCCGGGCAGCGGCAGTTCGTTGACCAGCGTGTCGATCGCGCGCTGCACCAGCGGCTTGTCTTCCTGCGGCTGCAAGAGGCCGGCGCCCTCCAGGCGTTCGAGCGCGCGCCGCGTGATCGAGTGCGTCTGGCCCGGCTGCTCGCCGGCGAACAGCAGGTACAGGCCCTTGTCGCTGCGCCACAGCAGCTGCACGCGCGTCCAGCGCCCGCGCACGAACAGGCGTAGCCGCTCGCCAGGCTGGAGCCGGTCGACGTGGCGCGCGGCGTCTTCCGGCGCGCCGATGTCGGTGTGCAGGAAGTCGGCCGGCACGGTGTCCATCGAGGCGAGGTCGATCACCGAATCGCCGAACGGGCGCGCCAGCGGCGTCTCGGGGATCACCTCGTCGCGCATGCGCTGCACGATCTGCTCGGGCGTCAGCGCGGCCTCGCTGCTCGCGGCGCGCGCGGCGGGGCGCAGCGCCTCGGCGTGGATCGGCATCAGCGTGTCGAGCACGGCCTGCTGCTCGGCCTCGGGCAGGGCGATCAGCGCCATGCCGCTGCGCAGCCGCTGCAGCAGCCCGGGCAGCAGCGCGACGAGGCGCTGGCGGCTCTGCGGATGCGCGGGCGGCGCGAGGCTCCACAGCAGGTCGTCGACCGCGCGCAGGTAGCCCGGCGTCGGCTCGGCCTGCTCGCCGAAGCGCACCATGGCCTCGGCCAGCACCTTGGCCCAGGTGGCGGTGACGAAGCGGCGGATGCTCGCCGGCGCGCTGACCGGCGCCATCTGGTCGGCCAGGCGCTGCGACAGCACTTGTTCGAGCACGTCGCGGCGCTCGGCGCGCTGCAGGCTCTCCACGCTGTGCGCGGCTTCGCGCAGCTGCCACTGCAGCTGCTCGGCGAGGAAGGCGTCGATGCGCGCCAGCGCGCGGCGGAACGGCGTGGCGTCGCCCACCTGCGCGCGCGAGACTTCCTCGGCCAGCGCGTCGCAGAAGGCGAGCAGCGCGACCAGGCGCTTGTCGCCCGCCGCCGGGTACGAGCGGCCGGCCGCGGCGATGCGGTTCATCAGCTGCCACACCGGGTGCGCGGGGGCGTCGAGGATGCTGCTGTCCTGCAGCGCGACGCGCAGCGCCGCCACCTGCAGCCGCGCGAGCACCGCGCGCACCGGCGCGCCGACCAGCGTGTCGGCCTGGATGGCGGCGAACAATCGCGTCAGCAGCGCCGCGACGCGCCCGTCGGTGCCCGCCGGCGCGGCTGCCATGCCGGGCAGCGGCGCGAGTTCGCCGGCCGGCACGTTGGCCAGCAGCGGCCCCAGCATGCCGGCGAGCGCCGCCTCGCGCGCGCTGGCGCTGCGGCTGCTCACCGCGCCGGGCGCCAGCAGCACGGTGCGGTAGACGCCCGGCTGCACGCCCGCGGCTTCGAGCCGCGAGCTGGCGGCGGCCCAGGCGTTCTTGAGCAGCCCGGCCATCACGCCGGCGGACAGCCGCAGCAGCGTGGCGCGGTGCGCCGGCGCGGGCACGATCGCGCAGGCCGCCTCCCACAGCGCGGTGGCGTAGACGATCGGGCGCAGCGGGTTGGACTCCTCGCTGACGTGGTCCAGCCCGCACAGCGTGGAGGTGAAGGTCTGCAGTTCGCGGCGCTCCCACTCGGCGGTGCTGTCGATCAGCTGCAGCGCGCGCGAGATCTCGATGTCGGTCTCGACGCGCGATTCGTCCATCAGCTCCAGCGCGGCCGGCGCGGCGTGCGCTGCGGCCGCCGCGCCGTCGGCCGCGGCCAGCTCGCGCTGCACGCCCTCGCGCAGCGCTTCGAGGAAGCGCGCCTGGTAGCGCGCGCCCTGGCGCTGCAGCGCCTCGACCAGCTCGAACTGGCGCTCGCGCTCGCTTTGCGCCAGGCCGTCGCGGCTGTCGCGCAGCAGCGCCAGCGTGCCCGCGACGCAGCGCTCGATCATCGGCGCGGAGCGGGCCAGTTCGTCGTCGACGAAGCTCAGCAATCGGGCGGGAGCGCTCATGCCGCCGATTATGAATTGCGGTGCCCCGAGAAGTGCCAGCGTGACTTCAAACTTATGCTCCGTGGCCAGGGCCGCGGGGGTTGCGGCTCACGAGCCGCACATCGACGCGAGCGAGTTCGACGCGATCTATTTCACCGGCGGGCATGCCGTCATGTGGGACTTCCCCGACAACGAGGGGCTGCAGCGCATCACCCGCGCCATCCACGAGCGCGGCGGCATCGTTTCATCGGTCTGCCACGGCTACTGCGGGCTGCTGGACACCCGGCTGGCGGACGGCACGCTGCTGGTGGCCGGGCGGCGCGTCACGGGGTTCTCGTGGCGCGAAGAAGTGCTGGCAGGGGTGGCTGCGAAGATGCCCTACAACGCCGAGGAAGAGATGAAGCGGCGCGGCGCGCGCTACGAGAAGGCGTGGCTGCCGTTCGTCTCGAACGTCGTCGTCGACGGCCGGCTGGTGACCGGCCAGAACCCCACGTCGGCCAAGGCGACGGCCGAGCACGTGGCCGACTTGCTGAAGTAAAAAGGGCTGCCCGAAGGCAGCCCTTTGGTCGAGCACGGGGCTCGGGCGGACATTACATGTCCATGCCCATCCCACCCATGCCGCCCATGCCGCCGGGCATGCCGCCGCCCATCGGCGCTTCTTCCTTCGGCGCCTCGGCGACCATGCACTCGGTGGTCAGCATCAGCGAGGCCACCGAAGCGGCGTTCTGCAGCGCGGTGCGTGTCACCTTGGTCGGGTCGAGGATGCCCATCTCGAGCATGTCGCCGTAGGTGTCGTTGGCGGCGTTGTAGCCGAAGTTGCCCTTGCCCTCGAGCACCTTGTTGATCACCACGCTCGGCTCGCCGCCGGCGTTGGCGACGATCTCGCGCAGCGGCTGCTCGATGGCGCGCATCACGATCTTGATGCCGGCGTCCTGGTCGTGGTTGTCGCCCTTGAGCGCACCCACGGCCGCACGCGCGCGCAGCAGCGCGACGCCGCCGCCGGCCACGATGCCTTCCTCGACGGCGGCACGGGTGGCGTGCAGCGCGTCTTCCACGCGGGCCTTCTTCTCCTTCATCTCGACCTCGGTGGCGGCGCCGACCTTGATCACCGCCACGCCGCCGGCCAGCTTGGCCACGCGCTCCTGCAGCTTCTCGCGGTCGTAGTCGCTGGTGGCTTCCTCGATCTGGATGCGCACCTGCTTGACGCGTGCCTCGATGTCGGACGCCGCGCCGTCGCCGTCGATGATCGTGGTGTTCTCCTTGCCCACCTCGACGCGCTTGGCCTGGCCCAGGTCGGCCAGCGTGACCTTCTCCAGCGTCAGGCCGACTTCCTCGGCGATCACCTTGCCGCCGGTCAGGATCGCGATGTCCTCCAGCATGGCCTTGCGGCGGTCACCGAAGCCCGGCGCCTTGACGGCCACCACCTTCAGGATGCCGCGGATGGTGTTGACCACCAGCGTGGCCAGCGCCTCGCCTTCGACTTCCTCGGCGATGATCAGCAGCGGCCGGCCGGCCTTGGCCACCTGCTCCAGCGTGGGCAGCAGGTCGCGGATGTTGCTGATCTTCTTGTCGAACAGCAGCACGAAGGGGTTGTCGAGGATCGCGCTCTGCTTTTCGGGGTTGTTGATGAAGTAGGGCGAGAGGTAGCCGCGGTCGAACTGCATGCCCTCGACGACGTCGAGTTCGTTGTTGAGCGACTTGCCGTCCTCGACGGTGATCACGCCTTCCTTGCCGACCTTGTCCATCGCGTCGGCGATGATCTTGCCGATCGACTCGTCGCTGTTGGCCGAGATCGAGCCGACCTGCGAGATTTCCTTGCTGGTGGTGGTCGCCTTGGAGGCCTTCTTCAGTTCCTCGGTCAGGCTCAGCACGGCCTTGTCGATGCCGCGCTTGAGGTCCATCGGGTTCATGCCGGCGGCGACGAACTTCATGCCTTCGCGCACGATCGACTGGGCCAGCACGGTGGCGGTGGTGGTGCCGTCGCCGGCGTTGTCGCTGGTCTTGGAAGCGACTTCCTTGACCATCTGCGCGCCCATGTTCTGGAGCTTGTCCTTCAGCTCGATCTCCTTGGCGACCGAGACACCGTCCTTGGTGACGGTGGGGGCGCCGAACGAGCGCTCGAGCACCACGTTGCGGCCCTTCGGGCCGAGCGTGACCTTGACCGCGTTGGCCAGGATGTTCACGCCCTCGACCATGCGGTGGCGCGCGTCAGCGCCGAAGACAACGTCTTTTGCAGCCATGTGTATTTCTCCGGATTCGAGTTCTGGGGTGGATTACTTCTTCTCGACGACCGCGAAGAGGTCTTCCTCGCGCATCACCAGCAGTTCGTCGCCATCGACCTTGACGGTCTGGCCGCTGTACTTGCCGAACAGCACGCGGTCGCCCACCTTGATGTTCAGGGTCACGAAATCGCCCTTGTCGTTGCGCTTGCCCGGGCCGACGGCCAGGACTTCGCCCTGGTCGGGCTTCTCGGCCGCGTTGTCGGGAATGACGATGCCCGAGGCGGTCTTGGTCTCTTGTTCCAGGCGCTTGACGATCACACGATCGTGCAACGGACGAAGTTTCATAGCATCTCCTTGATGACTCGGAACTGAATCGTGATGGGGAACGAGCGAGAAGTCTGCGCTCATTCACTTGGCCGCCGTCGGCGGCATTAGCACTCATGCCTAACGAGTGCTAGCAAACGGATTATAGGGGTCGGTCTTCGGCTTTCAAGACGGCTCAGGGATTGCCGCAGCCTCAGGGCCGGCCGGTGCAGGCGTAGGCCGAGATCATGTAGGTCTGCACCACCGGCGCGCCGCTCAGCCCGCGCTGCGGCGCGGGGCAGCGGCTGGCCGAGCCGCGGTAAAGCGTGCCGAGCCGGCGGCCGGCGCAGTACGCGCGCGCCGCGTTGGCGACCTCGGCCAGCGGCACGCTGCGCAGCGAATGCCAGAAGACGATGCCGTCGGCGGCGTGCGAGAGCACGGCCACCGGCGGATGCTCGCTGCCGGTCGGGTCGGTGAAGGCGCCGGCGAGGTCGAGCGCGCGCAGCGTCGCGTCGATCTTCATCAGGCCCTGGACCGGGCGCGACGCCACCGCGGCGATGGCGGCCAGGCGCGGGTTGCCGGCCGCGTCCGCATCGCAGGCGCGCCATTGGGTGCTGCTGCGCGGGCCGTAGCCGTTTTCGTCGAGCCCGGCGTAGGGCATGCCGGCGGCCGGCACCGCGGTGGGCGCGAACGCCTCGCCGGCGGCGCAGCCGCCGAGCAGGCCGGCCGCGAGCAGGGCGAGTGTGCGGCGCGCGCCGCGCATCGTCAGTGGCGCGGCGGCGCCTCGGCGCCGCCTTCGTCGTCGCCCGGCGCGGCCGGGTCGCCGGCGTCCGCCACGCGGTAGTGCTCGCTCGCCCAGGCGCCGAAGTCGTGGTTCTTGCAGCGTTCGCTGCAGAACGGCCGCCAGGGGTTGTCGGCGCTGTAGCGGCTGTCGCCGCCGCAGGCCGGGCAGCGCACGAGGCGCTGCGGCTTCGCAGCGCCCGTCATGCGCACAGCGTCAGCTCGAAGCTGGTGTCCTCGCCGCTGGGGCGCAGGCGGCCTTCGCCGTCCTGGCGCATCAGGCGGATCGCCACCATCAGCCGGTGGCCGCTGATCTCGGGCACCAGCTCGTGCACGCCGGCGGGCAGCCGCAGCCGCAGCAGGTGGTAGACGCGCCCGGCCGGCAGGCTCTGCTGGAACTGGCCGCCCGGGGCCACCACCTTGTGCGGCACGCCGGCATCGCGCAGCAGCCCGAGCAGCACCGACAGCGCCTCGGCCAGCGGCATCAGCGTGGCGGCCCACTGCATCAGGTCGGCGCGGCGCCGCGCCGCGTCGTGCTTCTGCCAGGCGTAGTAGGCCGGCAGGTCGAACTCGCAGGTGCCGCCGGGAATGCTGATGCGGCTGCGGATGCTCATCAGCCACTCGTTGCCCGTCAACGCCGCGCCGGCCTTGCCCGGCAGCTGGTTCAGGCCGTTGAAGGCGTGGTCGACGCGCGCGAGCACCTCGTCGAGCGCCGCCTCCGAGATCGACGGGTTGCCGCGGTAGCCGGCGAGTTGAGCCTTCTGGCGCTCCAGGTCCTTCAGCAGGTCGGACTTCAGGTCGGCGCGCGAGGCGACGTCGATGACCTCGAAGATCGTCACCAGCGCGAAGTGGTGGTCGATCGGCGCGTCGCGCGCGATCAACTGCCCGAGCCGGTCGAACAGGTGCTCGAGCCGCAGCATCGTGCGGATGCTCTCGTTGAAGGGGTACTCGTAGAGGATCAAGGCTCGGCCATTCTTTCACAGGCACCAGGCTTCCCACAGAGCCTTCACTTCGTCGCGCAGTTCCGGCAGCGACAGGCCGTCGTTGTAAATCACCGCGTCGGCGCCGGCGCGGCGCGCCGTGCGGCTGGCCTGCTGCGCGAGCACGGCCTGCACGGCCTCGCGCGTCCAGCCCGAGCGCGCCATCACGCGCTCGATCTGCGTGGCTTCGCGACAGTCGACCACCAGCACGCGGTCGACCTGCTCGCGCCAGCGGCCCGATTCGATCAGCAGCGGCACGTCGAACACGACGACCGCATCGCCGGCGGCCTCGGCCTGGCGCGCCGTCTCGGCGCGGATCAGCGGGTGCAGGATGGCTTCGAGGCGCTGACGCGCCGCCGGCTCGGCGAAGACGAGCTCGCGCATGCGCGCGCGGTCCAGCGCGCCGCTGGCATCGACGAATTCCGCGCCGAACTGCGCCGCGATCGCCGGCATCGCCGCGCCGCCGGAAAGCGTGAGCGAGCGCGAGATCGCATCGGTGTCGACGATCGCCGCGCCGAGTGCGGCGAGCGCGGCCGCGACGGTGCTCTTGCCGCTGCCGATGCCGCCGGTCAGGCCGATGCGCAGCGGCGTGGGCGAGGCCACGGCAACACTCTCCTCAGGCCCAGCCGATCCAGCCCAGCACGCGCGCCGGGCCGGCCAGCATCACCGTCAGCCCGGCGCCGGCGAGGAAGGGGCCGAAGGGCACGTAGCGCCCTTCGCGCAGCGAGCTGCGCAGCTTCATCGCGATGCCGATCACGGCGCCGATCAGCGAGGCGATCAGCACGATCGGCAGGATCATCTTCAGCCCCAGCCAGGCGCCCAGCGCGGCGAGCAGCTTGAAGTCGCCGAAGCCCATGCCTTCCTTGCCGGTCAGCAGCCTGAAGAGCCAGTACACCGACCACAGCGACAGGTAGCCCGCCACCGCGCCCCACACCGCGTCGGCCAGCGGGATGGTCCAGCCCGCCGCGGCGGCGACCAGCCCGGCCCACAGCAGCGGCAGCGTCAGGTTGTCGGGCAGGAAGGTGGTGTCCCAGTCGATGCCGGCCAGCGCGATCAGCATCGCCGACGCGCCGCACCACAACAGCGCCAGCGGCGTCGGGCCGAAGCGCCAGCCGATCGCCGCGAAGACGAGGGCGGTGAAGATCTCGACGAGCGGATAGCGCGGCGAGATCGGCGCCTTGCACGCCGAGCACTTGCCGCGCAGGCGCAGCCAGCTCAGCACCGGGATGTTCTCGTGCCAGCGGATGCGGTGCCCGCACGACGGGCAGCGCGAGGACGGCGTCGACAGCGTCAGCGGCTCGGCGGCCGGCCCGGCCGCGACGCCGAGCAGCTCGGCGCTCTCGGCGCGCCATTCGCGCTCGAGCATCAGCGGCCAGCGGTGGATGACGACGTTCAGGAAGCTGCCGATGCACAGCCCGAGCAGCGCCAGCACCGGGGGCGTCAGCAGCCCCTGCAGGGCGAGCACGTCCAGCATCGTCGGTGCGTCAGACCACCTGGCCCAGCTTGAAGATCGGCAGGTACATCGACACCACGATGCCGCCGATGAGGGTGCCCAGGATGACGATGATGATCGGTTCCATCAGGCTGGACAGGCCCTTGACCATCTCGTCGACCTCGTCCTCGTAGAACTCGGCGGCCTTGCCGAGCATGTGGTCGAGCGAGCCGGATTCCTCGCCGATCGCGCACATCTGGATCACCATCGTCGGGAACACGCCGGTGGTCTGCATCGAGGTGGTCAGCGCCGAGCCGGTGGCCACGTCCTTCTGGATCTGCTCGGTGGCCTCGGCGAACACCGCGTTGCCCGAGGCGCCGCCGACCGAGTCGAGCGCCTCCACCAGCGGCACGCCGGCGGCGAACATGGTCGACAGCGTGCGCGTCCAGCGCGCGATGCACGACTTGTTGACTAGGTCGCCGAAGATCGGCACGCGCAGCAGCAGCCGGTCCATCGCCTTCTGCATGCGCGGCGAGCGCTTCCACGACTCGAGGAAGAAGTAGATGCCGAAGCCGATCACGCCGAAGATCAGGTACCAGTACTTGACGAAGAACTCCGACATCGCGATCACCACCAGCGTCGGCGCGGGCAGGTCGGCGCCGAAGGACGAGAACACGTCCTTGAAGGCCGGGATCACGAAGATCATGATGATCGCGACGACGACGAAGGCCACCACCAGCACGGCCACCGGGTAGATCAGCGCCGACCTGATCTTGTTCTTGATGGCCATCGTCTTCTCCTGGTAGATGGCCAGCCGCTCGAGCAGGGCCTCCAGGATGCCGCCGGCCTCGCCGGCCTCGACGAGGTTGCAGTACAGCGCGTCGAAGTACAGCGGGTGCTTGCGGAACGCCGACGACAGGCTGGTGCCGGTCTCGACGTCGGAGCGGATGTCGTTGAGCAGCCGCGTCAGCTTCGGGTTGGTGCTGCCGCGCGCGACGATGTCGAACGACTGGATCAGCGGCACGCCGGCCTTCATCATCGTCGCCAGCTGGCGCGTGAAGATCGCGATGTCCTTCTGCTTGATCGACTTGCCGCCGCTGGTGCGGCGCTTCTTGACCTTGGTGGTCAGGATGCCCTGGCGGCGCAGGCTCGCGCTCACCATCGCCTCGCCGCCGGCGCGCATTTCGCCGCGCACGATCTTGCCGTTCTTGTCCTTGCCTTCCCATTCGAAGACGAGGTCCTTGACGTTCTTTGCCGCTACCGCAGTGGCCATGCCCGTTCCGAGAGGTCTCCCCCCCGCCCTTCGATTGATGTCTTACTCGTTGGTCACCGAGATCACTTCGTCCAGCGTCGTGACGCCGGCGCGCACCTTGACGAGGCCGGACTGGCGCAGGTCGCGCACGCCCTCGCGCTGCGCCTGCGCCGCGAGGTCCATTGCCGTGCCTTCTGAGAGGATCAGGCGCTGGATCTCCTCGCTGATCGGCATCACCTGGTAGATGCCGACGCGGCCCTTGTAGCCGTTGGTGCAGGACGAGCAGCCGACCGCGCGGTACGGCTTCCAGCTGCCGTCGAGATCGGTGTCCTTGAAGCCGGCCTTGAGCATCGCCTCGCGCGGGTAGTCGGCCGGCGCCTTGCAGTTCTCGCACAGCTTGCGCGCCAGGCGCTGCGCCGTGATCAGCAGCACCGCCGAGGCGATGTTGAACGGCGCCACGCCCATGTTGAGCAGGCGCGTCAGCGTGGTCGGCGCGTCGTTGGTGTGCAGCGTCGACATCACCATGTGGCCGGTCTGCGCGGCCTTGATCGCGATGTCGGCGGTCTCCAGGTCGCGGATTTCGCCGACCATGATGATGTCCGGATCCTGGCGCAGGAAGGACTTCAGCGCGATGGCGAAATTCAGGCCCGCCTTGTCGTTGACGTTGACCTGGTTGATGCCGGGCAGGTTGATTTCCGCCGGGTCCTCGACCGTGGCGATGTTGACGCCCGGCTGATTGAGGATGTTCAGGCAGGTGTACAGCGACACCGTCTTGCCCGAGCCGGTCGGGCCGGTGACCAGCACCATGCCGTAGGGCCGGGCGATCGCCTTGAGCAGGCGGTCCTTCTCGATCTTCTCGTAGCCCAGCGCCTCGATGCCCAGCTTGGCGCTCGACGGGTCGAGAATCCGGATCACGATCTTCTCGCCGAAGAGGGTGGGCAGCGTGCTGACGCGGAAGTCGATCGCCTTGTTGCCGAACTTCAGCTTCATGCGCCCGTCCTGCGGGACGCGCTTCTCGGCGATGTCCAGCCGCGAGATGACCTTGATGCGCGAGGCGAGCTTGTCCTTGATCGCGATCGGCGGCTGCGTGATCTCGCGCAGTTCGCCGTCGATGCGGAAGCGCACGCGGTAGTGGTACTCGTAGGGCTCGAAGTGCAGGTCGGAGGCGCGCGCGTTGATCGCGTCGATCAGCATCTTCTGCAGGAAGCGCACCACCGGCGCGTCTTCCACGTCCGACGGCGCCTCGGCCTCCTGCGGCGAGGTGACGTCGTCGGTGACGTCGAACTCGAAGTCGCCGGAGGACAGCGACTCGAGCGCCTCCGCCGCGCTGGCGCCGGTCGCCTCCAGGATCTTGCCCAGCTTGTCGTGCTCGACGATCACCCACTCGGGCGAGAGCTGCGTCGCGAACTTGATGCGCTCGACGGCTTCCTGGTCGGTCGGGTCGGCGCCGCCGATGAACAGGCGGTTGCCGCGCTTGCCCAGCACGACGACCTGATATTGAAGCGACAGCTTGGCGTCGACGACGTTCTTCGGCAGCTTCTGCACGTCGATCGCCGCCAGATCGAGCAGCGGCAGCGCCAGTGCCGACGACAGCGTGTGCGCCAGATCGGCCGGCGCCACCGCGCCCGCCGCGATCACCGACGAGATGAAGCTGGCCTTCTTCTCGCGCGAGGACTTGACGAGCTCCTCAGCCGTCTTGGCGTTCAGCCGCCCGGCGTGCACCAGCACCCGGGCTACGCCGGAAAGCGCCGACTGAGGGGCTTCTGCCAAGGTGTCCACGTTGGGGGGATCGCCGCGAAAGTGAGTGGTAGCGGATCATGATCGCCGATCCGCGGCGCACTGTAAACGAGAGCGGGCGGCGGCCAAGCCAACAATTCCCGCGGCTGCATCGGCAAAGATGCAACAAAGTGAAGCGCGGGGCGGCGAGGGGAAGAGACGAGGAAATCTGGTCGGGGTGAGAGGATTCGAACCTCCGGCCTCTACGTCCCGAACGTAGCGCTCTACCAGGCTAAGCTACACCCCGAATTTGCGGTCGCGATGTCGAGAACATCGCCGTCGAGTCTCTTCGCAGACCTAAGAAGAGCGCTCCACCGACCGAGCACAGAATTCTAGCAGAGCTTCGCGGTGCTCCGACGCCGGCAGGTGCGCAAGCTGCGCGGCGGCTTGCTCGGCTTCGCGGCGCGCCGCCTCGCGCGTCGCCGTGATCGCGCCGGTGTGGCGCACGATCTCGACGATCTCGGCCAGCCGCGCCACCTCGCCGTGCTCGATCGCGTGGCGGATCAGTTCGCGCTCGTCCGGCGTGCCGCGTTCCATCGCGATCAGCAGCGGCAGCGTCGGCTTGCCCTCGCGCAGATCGTCGCCGACGTTCTTGCCCAGCTCGGCGACGTTGCCCTCGTAGTCGAGCAGGTCGTCGATGAGCTGGAACGCGGTGCCCAGCGAGCGACCGTAGGCGGCGCAGGCCTCCTCGACCTCGCGCGGGGCTTCCGCCAGCACCGCGCCGAGCCGCGCGCTGGCTTCGAACAGCTTGGCGGTCTTGAAGCGGATCACGCGCAGGTACTCGGACACTGCGATGTCCGGGTCGTGCATGTTCATCAGCTGCAGCACCTCGCCCTCGGCGATCACGTTGGTCGCGTCGGCCAGCACCTCGAGCACGCGCATGCGGTTGACCGCCACCATCATCTGGAAGGCGCGCGAATAGAGGAAGTCGCCGACCAGCACGCTGGCGGCGTTGCCGAACAGCGCGTTGGCGGTCTGGCGGCCGCGGCGCAGCGAGGATTCGTCGACCACGTCGTCGTGCAGCAGCGTGGCGGTGTGGATGAACTCCACCGTCGCGGCGAGTTCGTGCTGCTCCCGCCCGCGAAAGCCTAAAGCGCGCGCGAACATGATCACCAGCAGCGGCCGCATGCGCTTGCCGCCGGCGCCAATGATGTACTCGGCGATCTGGTTGACGAGGGCGACGTCGGAGCTCAGGCGGCGGCGGATCACCGCGTCCACTTCGCGCATGTCGTCGGCGGCCAGCGGGGTGGGGGAAGTCGTGGAGTTCTGCACGGCGCGCTCGGGTGGGGAGCGCGAATTATAGGAAGCCCCCTGTGGCCGCCCGCCGCGACGGGCACCCCGCGCCGCCGGGAGAAGGCCGCATGCTATACTCGCCGGCTCTCCGTTTTTCGGAGGGTCCGGGCAGCGTCGATCCATGGCAGCGCCCGGCGGGAACCTAGAAAGGGCTGATATGTACGCGGTCATAAAAACCGGAGGCAAGCAGTATCGCGTTGCCGCCGGCGAGAAGATCAAGGTAGAACAGATTGCTGCGGACGTTGGCCAAGAGATCACGATCGACCAGGTGCTTGCCGTCGGCAACGGCGCGGACCTCAAGGTCGGGACTCCCTTGGTGGCGGGTGCCAGCGTGACGGCCAAGGTCGTCGCGCACGGGCGGCACGACAAGGTGCGCATTTTCAAGATGCGTCGCCGCAAGCACTATCAGAAGCACGGCGGCCACCGCCAGAACTACACCGAGCTGGAAATCGGCGCGGTGAGTGCCTGATCCACACAAGGAGTCCAGAACATGGCACAGAAAAAGGGCGGCGGCTCGACCCGAAACGGCCGCGACTCGAAGCCGAAGATGCTCGGCGTGAAGGCCTTCGGCGGCCAGACGGTGTCGGCCGGCTCGATCATCGTGCGCCAGCGCGGCACCAAGTTCCACCCCGGCACCAACGTCGGTGTCGGCAAGGACCACACGCTGTACGCGCTGGCCGACGGCCAGGTGAAGTTCGCCGTCAAGGGCGCGCTGAACCGCCAGACGGTCAGCATCGAAGCGGCCTGACGCACGTAGCCGCTCGCGCGGCCCGAGCAGCGAAGCCCCGGCTCCTCCGGGGCTTCGTCGTTTCGGGAGCGCACTACCATTCGCGCCACAGGCGCCACGCACCATGAAGTTCGTCGACGAAGCCACCATCGACGTCGCCGCCGGCAACGGCGGCAACGGCTGCGCGAGCTTTCGCCGCGAGAAGTTCATCCCCTTCGGCGGGCCCGACGGCGGCGACGGCGGGCGCGGCGGCAGCGTCTACGCGGTGGGCGACCGCAACCTCAACACGCTGATCGACTTCCGCTACGCGCGCCGCCACGAGGCGCGCAACGGCGAGGCCGGGCGCGGCTCCGACCAGTACGGCGCGGCCGCCGACGACATCGTGCTGCGCATGCCGATGGGCACCATCATCACCGACCTCGACAGCGGCGCGGTGATCGCCGAGCTGCTGGTGCCTGGCGAGAAGCTGCTGCTCGCCAAGGGCGGCGACGGCGGCTTCGGCAACCTGCACTTCAAGAGCAGCACCAACCGCGCGCCGCGCCAGAAGACGCCCGGCTGGCCGGGCGAACAGCGCAAGCTCAAGCTCGAACTGCGCGTGCTGGCCGACGTCGGCCTGCTGGGCATGCCCAACGCCGGCAAGTCGACGCTGATCGCGGCGGTGTCGAACGCCCGCCCGAAGATCGCCGACTATCCGTTCACGACGCTGCACCCCAACCTCGGCGTGGTGCGCGTCGGCCCGGAGCAGAGCTTCGTCGTCGCCGACATCCCCGGCCTGATCGAGGGCGCCTCCGAAGGCGCCGGCCTCGGCCACCTGTTCCTGCGCCACCTGCAACGCACGCACCTGCTGCTGCACGTGGTCGACATGGCGCCGTTCGACGACTCGGTCGACCCGGTGGCGCAGGCGCGCGCCATCGTCGCCGAGCTGAAGAAGTACGACCCGGCGCTGCACGCCAAGCCGCGCTGGCTGGTGCTCAACAAGCTCGACATGGTGCCGGCCGAGGAACGCGCTAGGCGCGTCAAGGACTTCGTGCGCCGGCTGCGCTGGAAGGGCCCGGTGTTCGAGATCTCGGCGCTGACGCGCGAAGGTTGCCAGCCGCTGGTGCGTGCGGTGTACGAGCACGTCGCCAAGCTGCGCAACGTCGTGCCCGACGATCCCGATCCGCGCTTCGACGCGGCCGAGGGAGACACCGCGCCATGAGCCATCCGCTGCTCAACGCGCGCCGCATCGTCGTCAAGGTCGGCTCGGCGCTGGTCACCGACGAAGGCCGCGGCGTCGACGCACGCGCGATCGGCGACTGGTGCCGCCAGATGGCGGCGCTGGCGCGCGAGGGCCGCGAACTGGTGATGGTGTCCAGCGGCGCGATCGCCGAGGGCATGAAGCGCCTCGGCTGGGCCACGCGCCCGAAGGAAGTGAACGAACTGCAGGCCGCCGCGGCGGTCGGGCAGATGGGCCTGGCGCAGATCTACGAATCCAAGCTGCGCGAAAACGGCATGGGCAGCGCGCAGGTGCTGCTGACGCACGCCGACCTCGCCGACCGCGAACGCTACCTGAATGCGCGCTCGACGCTGCTGACGCTGCTGGCCTTGCGCGTGCTGCCGGTGATCAACGAGAACGACACCGTCGTCAACGACGAGATCAAGTTCGGCGACAACGACACGCTGGGTGCGCTGGTGGCCAACCTGATCGACGCCGACGCGCTGGTGATCCTCACCGACCAGAAGGGCTTGTACACGGCCGACCCGCGCCAGCATCCCGACGCCAGCTTCGTGCACGAAGCGCATGCCGGCGATCCGGAACTCGAGCGCATGGCCGGCGGCGCCGGCTCCAGCCTCGGGCGCGGCGGCATGCTGACCAAGGTCCTCGCCGCCAAGCGCGCCGCCGGCAGCGGCGCCAGCACGGTGATCGCCTGGGGCCGCGAGAACGACGTGCTGCTGCGCCTGGCGCGCGGCGAGGCGATCGGCACCGCGCTCGTCGCCGCCACGCCCAAGCAGGCGGCGCGCAAGCAGTGGATGGCCGACCACTTGCAATTGCGCGGCAGCGTGGTGGTCGACGACGGCGCGGCGAAGAAGCTGCGCGACGCCGGCAAGAGCCTGCTGCCGATCGGCGTGGTCGAGGTGCGCGGCGAATTCCACCGCGGCGACGTGATCGCGGTGCGCGACGCGGCCGGCGCCGAGATCGCGCGCGGCCTGGCCAACTACGGCAGCGCCGAGGCGCGCCTGATCGCGCGCAAGCCGTCGAGCGAGTTCGAGCGGCTGCTCGGCTATAGCGCCGAGCCGGAGATGATCCACCGCGACAACCTGGTGCTGCTCGCCTGAGCGAGCGGCATTCTCAAGGCTCCGCGTCCGGGGGCGGCTCGTCGGGCCGCGGCGTCTCGGCTCGGTGATGCGGCCGCAACCCTGAGCGCAGGTAGCGGTTGTGGTGGTGCGCGCTGCGCGGCAGGAAGCGCGCCAGCTCGGTCAGCGCCATCTGGTAGACGTCGCGCTTGAAGTCGATCACCACTTCCAGCGGCACCCAGTACTCGTTCCAGCGCCAGGCGTCGAACTCGGGGTGGTCGCTGGCGCGCAGGTTCATGTCGCTGTCGCGCCCGACCATCTGGAGCAGGAACCAGATCTGCTTCTGCCCCTTGTAGTGGCCGCGCGCATCGCGCCGGATGAAGTGCTCGGGCACCTCGTAGCGCAGCCAGTCGCGCGTGCGCGCGACGATGCGCACATGCTCGGGCAGCAGCCCCACTTCTTCGTGGAGCTCGCGGTACATCGCCTGCTCGGGCGTCTCGCCGTGCTTGATGCCCCCTTGCGGGAACTGCCAGGAGTGGGTCCGGATCCGCTTGCCCCAGAAAACCTGGTTCCTCTGATTGAGCAGGATGATGCCGACGTTGGGTCTGAACCCCTCACGGTCGAGCATAATCAACCCCGAAATTGCGCTAGTTCAAATCATTATTGCATCGGTGTGACGGGCCCGACCCTCGGGTTACCCGCATCCTCCGGCCGGTGCCTCCTCCCCCATGAAAGCCACCCAGTTCTTCGTCTCCACGTTGAAGGAAGCGCCGGCGGACGCCGAAGTCGTGAGCCACAAGCTGATGATGCGCGCCGGCCTGATCAAGCGGCTCGGCGCCGGCATCTACAGCTACATGCCGATGGGGCTGCGCGTGATCCGCAAGGTCGAGCAGATCATCCGCGAGGAGATGAACCGCGCCGGCGCGGTGGAGCTGCTGATGCCGGTGGTGCAGCCGGCCGAGCTGTGGCAGGAGACCGGCCGCTTCGAGAAGATGGGCCCCGAGCTGCTGCGCGTGAAGGACCGGCACGAGCGCGACTTCATCATCCAGCCGACCTCGGAGGAGGTCATCACCGACATCGCGCGCCAGGAGCTGCGCAGCTACCGTGCGCTGCCGAAGAATTTCTATCACATCCAGACCAAGTTCCGCGACGAGCGCCGGCCGCGCTTCGGCGTGATGCGCGGGCGCGAGTTCACGATGAAGGATGCCTACTCCTTCGACCGCGACGCCGAGGCCGCCGGCGCGAGCTACCAGCGCATGTACGACGCCTACGTGCGCATCTTCGAGCGCATGGGCCTGAGCTTTCGCGCCGTGGCGGCCGACACCGGCGCGATCGGCGGCGACCGCTCGCACGAGTTCCAGGTGATCGCCGACACCGGCGAGGACGCGATCGTCTACTGCCCCGACTCCGACTACGCCGCCAACATGGAGCTGGCCGAGGCGGTGGCGCCGAAGGCGCCGCGCGCCGCCGCCGCGCAGCCGCTGGCCAAGACGCCGACGCCGGACCGCAGCACCTGCCAAGACGTGGCCGCGCTGCTCGACATTCCCTTGCAGCGTACCGTGAAGTCGCTGGTGCTCGCCACCGACGAGCGCAACGACAAGGGCGACGTGGTGAAGGCCACCGTGTGGCTGCTGCTGGTGCGCGGCGACCACCAGCTCAACGAGGTCAAGGCCGGCAAGCTGCCGGGGCTGAAGGAGGGCTTCCGCTTCGCGACGGTGGCCGAGATCGAGAGCCACTTCGGCTGCAAGCCGGGCTACCTGGGGCCGATCGGCACGGTCAAGCCGGTCAAGGTGATCGCCGACCGCACGGTGGCGGCGATGAGCGACTTCGTCTGCGGCGCCAACGAGGCCGACTTCCACTACACCGGCGTGAACTGGGGGCGCGACCTGCCCGAGCCCGACGCGGTGGCCGACATCCGCAACGTCACCGAAGGCGAACCCTCGCCCGACGGCAAAGGCGTGCTGGCGATCCAGCGTGGCATCGAGGTCGGCCACGTGTTCTTCCTCGGCACCAAGTACAGCGCGGCGATGAACGCCACCTACCTCGACGAAGCCGGCAAGCCGCAGCTGATGCAGATGGGCTGCTACGGCATCGGCGTCACGCGCATCCTCGGCGCGGCGATCGAGCAGGGCCACGACGAGCGCGGCATCGTCTGGCCCGACGCGATGGCGCCGTTCAGCGTGGTGATCTGCCCGATCGGCTACGACCGCAATGCCGAGGTCAAGGCCACCGCCGATGCGCTGCACGCCGAGCTGGAGGCGCTGGGCATCGACGTGATGCTCGATGACCGCGGCGAGCGCCCCGGCGCGATGTTCGCCGACTGGGAGCTGATCGGCATTCCGCACCGCCTGGTGATCTCCGATCGCGGCCTGAAGGAAGGCCGCATCGAGTACCAGGGCCGGCGCGACGCGCAGGCCACGCCGCTGGCGCCGGCCGAGGCCGCGGCGCACCTGAAGGGCGTGCTGACGCGATGAGGGCGCGGCGCCGGCTGCTGCTGGCCGGGCTGCTCTCGCCGCTGGCCGCGGCGCTGCCGGCGCCCGCATGGGCCGGCGCGCAGAAGGAGGAGCCGCTGGCCGACGCGGTGCGTGGCGCGCTCGCCGCGGCGATCGCCAACAGCGCGCCGCCCAAGCCGGCCTTCGACACCATCGAGGCGCGCCTGGCCTACCTGCGCTGGCTGGGCGCGATGAGCACGCGGCTGCAGCGCCGCAAGGCCGAGCACATCACGCGCGTCGAGTTCCTCGAGACGCTGTGGTACGAGAGCAAGCGCGCCGGCCTGGAGCCCGCGCTGGTGCTCGGTCTCGTGCAGGTGGAAAGCGGCTTTCGCAAGTACGCGATCAGCTCGGCCGGCGCGCGCGGCTACATGCAGGTGATGCCGTTCTGGACGCGCCTGATCGGCGATGGTGATGCCGCCAGCCTGTTCCACATGCAGACCAACCTGCGCTTCGGCTGCGTGATCCTGCGCCACTACCTCGACATCGAGCGCGGCGACCTGTTCCTCGCGCTCGGCCGCTACAACGGCAGCCGCGGCAAGCCGCAGTACCCCAACGCGGTGTTCGGCGCGCGCAAGCTCTGGCTGCACGCCGACGGCTGAACGAACGGATCAGCCCTCGCCGCGCAGCCCGGCCCAGGCCTGCGGCGCCGCCTCTTCGACGCCCAGCAGCGCGAGCGCGCGCTCGACCGTGTCGTCGATGACGTCGTCCAGGCTCGCCGGCCGGTGGTAGAAGGCCGGCAGCGGCGGGAAGACGATCGCGCCCATCTCGGTGGCGGCCGTCATGTTGCGCAGGTGGGCGAGGTTCAGCGGCGTCTCGCGCACCATCAGCACGAGGCGGCGGCGCTCCTTCAGCGTCACGTCGGCGGCGCGCGTCAGCAGGTTGTCGGAGAGGCCGTGAGCGATCGCGGCGAGCGACTTCATCGAGCAGGGCGCCACCACCATCGCCTCGGCGGCGAAGGAGCCGCTGGCGATCGCCGCGCCCACGTCGCCGCTGGCATAGGCCACGTCGGCGAGCTGATCGAGCGCGCGGCGGTCCAGGCCCAGCTCGTGGTGCACGCTGAGCACGCCGGCGGGGCTGGCGACGAGGTGCGTCTCGCGCCCCAGCTCGCGCAGGCGGCGCAGCAGGCGCACCGCGTAGACCGCGCCGGTCGCCCCGGTGATGCCGACGACGACGCGGCGCCCGGCCGTCATTCCGCCAGCAGCGGCTGCAGCTCGCCCGACTGGTACATCTCCATCAGGATGTCCGAGCCGCCGACGAACTCGCCCTTCACGTACAGCTGCGGGATGGTCGGCCAGTTGGCGTAGTCCTTCACGCCCTGGCGGATCTCCTCGTCGTCGAGCACGTTGACGGTGGTGAGGTCGTTCACGCCGCAGGCCTTGAGGATCTGCACCGCGCGGCCGGAGAAGCCGCACATCGGGAACTGCGCACTGCCCTTCATGAAGAGCACCACGCGGTTGTTCTTGACGATCTCGTCGATGCGGGTCTGGACGTCGCTCATGGTCGTAGTCGGTCTGGATATCGGAAACAGGCCGACGTTATACGGCAAGCGCCATTCCCGGCGTGCGAGTCAGCGCATCGACCGGTGCCTCAGAACGCGTAGGAGGCGCCGAGCTGCAGCACCGGCGTCAGGCGCAGCTCGCGCACCAGGTCGTCCACGCCCTGGTAGTTGCCGCTGCGCCCGAGGCGCACCGCGTTGCCCGCGCCCAGCGCCATCAGGCCGAAGTCGGCCGAAAAGCTCCAGCCGCCGCGGCCGCTGAGACCGGCGATGCCGCTGTAGCCGACGCCGACGTAGGGCAGGGCGCTCATATCGCCGCGCGCCTCGCCGAACAGGCGCCGCTGCGGCGCCAGGCTGGCGCTGACGCCGCTCTGGCCGGCCCACAGCGTCGGGCGCGGGCCCAGCACCAGGCCGCTGGTGGCGCGCAGCACGTGGCTGGCGTCGTCGGATTGCAGGCGGGCGAACAGGTAGTCGCCCATGATGCTGAGGCTGCGCGGGTTGAGGCCGGCGCTGTCCTCCCCGCCGAAGCTGGCGCGCCACGGCGGCGCCGGCTGGCTGATCGCCAGGCGCGCCTGCCAGCGTGCCCAGCTCAGGCTGTCATCCTGCCATTTGAGGCCCTCGCCGGGGCCGGCGTGCGCGAGGCTCGAAGCCATCAGCGCCAAGCTTGTCGCGAGCATCCACCTGGCCGTCTTCATGATCAGCTCCCCGTGATGTCCGAGGCCATGCTACGCCGCGGCCGGCGGCTTGTGGCAAGCGCCACCCCCCACGCTGTGGTGTCGTGCCAACTTTTCAGCGCCGGCTGCCGCTGCAGCGCGGCTGGCCGGCCAGGTCATGGCGCGTCTGCACGTCGGCGAAGCCGGCCTGCGCGAACTGTTGCCGCACCGCCTCGGCCTGGTCGTAGCCGTGTTCGAGCAGCAGCCAGCCGCCCGGCGCGAGATGCGCGGCGGCACCGGCGACGATCTCGCGCAGCGCGCGCAGGCCGTCGGCCCCGGGCGTCAGCGCCGCTGGCGGCTCGGCGGCGAGGGCAGCCAGGTGCGGGTCGGCGCCGGCGATGTAGGGCGGGTTGGACAGCGCCAGATGAAAGCGCCGGCCGGCCAGCGGCTGCCACCAGGAGCCGTGCAGCAGCTCGACGGCCAGGCCGAGCGCCGCGGCATTGGCGCCGGCGACGGCGAGCGCATCCGCGCTGGCATCGGTGGCGGTGAGCAAGGCCCGCGGGCAGGCATGTTTGACCGCCAGTGCGATCGCGCCGCTGCCGGTGCCGAGGTCGACCACGCTGGGTGCCGGCGAAGCCGGTTCGCCGTGCAGCAGCTCGATCGCCCAGTCGGCCAGCACCTCGGTGTCGGGGCGCGGCACCAGCACGCGCGCATCGACCTGCAGCGCGAGGCCATGGAACTCCTTCGTGCCGAGCAGATAGGCCACCGGCTCGCCGGCGCGGCGCCGCGCCAGCAATCCGGCAAAGCGCGCCGCGTCGGCATCGGACAGCTCCGCCTCGCCATGCGCCAGCAGCCAGGCGCGCGGCCGCCCCAGCACATGCCCGAGCAGCAATTGCGCATCGAGCCGCTCGACCCCGCTGGTCCGCGCGGCGGCGAGCGCCGCGTCCAGTATCGTCATGCCCCGCTTTCCAGCGCGGCCAACTGCTCGGCCGCGCGTGCCGCCTGGAGCGCCGCGATCACCTCGTCGAGATCGCCGTCGACGATCGCCTGCAAGCGGTACAGCGTCAGGTTGATGCGGTGGTCGGTGAGCCGGCCCTGCGGGAAGTTGTAGGTGCGGATGCGGTCGCTGCGGTCGCCGCTGCCGATCAGGCCCTTGCGCGTGGCGGCTTCCCTGGCGGCGCGCTCGCTGCGCTCCTTGTCGCGCAGCCGCGCCTGCAGCACCGCCATCGCCTTGGCCTTGTTGCGGTGCTGCGAGCGGTCGTCCTGGCATTCGGCCACCAGCCCGGTGGGCAGGTGGGTGATGCGGATCGCGCTGTCGGTCTTGTTGACGTGCTGGCCGCCCGCGCCGCTGGCGCGGAAGGTGTCGATGCGCAGCTCGGCCGGGTTCAGCGTGATCTCCTCGGCTTCATCGGGCTCGGGCAGCACCGCCACCGTGCAGGCGCTGGTGTGGATGCGGCCCTGCGCCTCGGTGGCCGGCACGCGCTGCACGCGATGGCCGCCGGATTCGAACCTGAGCCGGCCGTAGACGGCCTCGCCCTCGATGCGGATCACCACTTCCTTGTAGCCGCCCAGCTCGCTGGCGCTCTCCGACATCACTTCGCTGCGCCAGCCCTGGCGCTCGGCGTAGCGCAGGTACATGCGCGCCAGGTCGCCGGCGAACAGCGCCGATTCGTCGCCGCCGGTGCCGGCGCGGATCTCGACGAAGGCGTTGCGCGCGTCGTCGGGGTCGCGCGGCAGCAGCGCGGTCTGCAGTTCGGCGTGCAGTCGCTGCATGTCGGCGCTCGCCTCGGCGACTTCCTGCTGCGCCATCTCGGCCATCTCGGGGTCGGCCAGCATCTCGTTGGCGGCGGCCAGATCGCGCTCGCGCTGCTCGTAGCGGCGAAAGCGCTCGACCAGCGAGGCGGCCTCGGCATGCTCGCGCGTCAGCTCGCGGAAGCGCTTCATGTCGGCGGCGACGCGCGGGTCGGCCAGCGTCGCGTCGAGTTCGGCCAGGCGCAAGGCGAGGCGCTCGAACTGCTGGCGGAGGGAGTCTTTCATCGGGGTGGCGCACACGCGCGGAGGCGGAAAGGAAACGGCGCGCGGGGAGCGCACCGGCGGCGTCTGGAACGCGCCGCTAACCGCGCTCGTCGGCCGGATCGCGCGGGTTCTGGCGCAGGAACAGCTTGGACACCGTGTGCGCCAGCTGGCTGCGCTGCGCCGGGTCGGCCGCGTGCAGCTCGGCCATCGTGCCGTGCAGCATCTTCTGCGTCAGGCCGTGGCTGAGCGCCTCCAGCACCTTGTCGACGTCTTCGCCGCGCGCGAGCATCTTGCGCGCGCGCGCGATCTCGGCGTGGCGCCAGTCGTCGGCCTGCTGGTGCAGCGCCTTGATCAGCGGCACCGCCTCGCGCTGGCCCAGCCAGTGCTCGAAGCCCTGCACGCCGGTCTCGATGATCGCCTCGGCCTGCTCGACGGCGGCCTGGCGCTTCTCGCCGGCGGTCTGCACCAGCGCGGACAGATCGTCGACGGTGTAGAGGTACACGTCGGCCAGCCGCGCCACCTCGGGCTCGATGTCGCGCGGCACGGCCAGGTCGACCATGAACATCGGGCGGCGCTTGCGCGCCTTGATCGCCCGTTCCACCGCGCCCAGGCCGATGATCGGCAGCGTGCTCGCGGTGCAGGAGACGACGATGTCGAACTCGCCGAGCCGGCTGGGCAGGTCGGACAGGCGCATCGCCTCGGCGCCGAAGCGCCCGGCGAGCTTTTCGCCGCGCTCCAGCGTGCGGTTGGCCACCGCCAGCGACTTGGGCGTGCGCGCCGCGAAGTGCGTGGCGACCAGCTCGATCATCTCGCCGGCGCCGACGAACAGCACCTTGGTCTCGCGCAAGTCCTCGAACAGCTGCGAGGCCAGCCGCACCGCCGCCGCCGCCATGCTGATCGAATGCGCGCCGATCTCGGTGGAGGTGCGCACCTCCTTGGCCACCGCGAAGCTGCGCTGGAACATCTGGTGCAGCGTGGTGCCCAGCGTGCCGGCCGAATCGGCCTCGCGCACCGCCTGCTTCATCTGGCCGAGGATCTGCGGCTCGCCCAGCACCATCGAATCCAGCCCGCTGGCGACGCGGAAGGCGTGGCGCGCCGCCTGGCTGCCTTCGAACACGTAGGAGTGCTGGCGCAGCGTCGTCCCGCTGACGCCGCCGAACTGCGCCAGCCAGTCGACCGCCGGCGTCAGCAGCGCCGGATTGGCGCCGACGTACAGCTCGGTGCGGTTGCAGGTGGAGACGATCGCCACCTCGCTGGACTGCAAGAGCTTGTCGCGGAAGGCGCGCAGCGTCGGCGCGATCTGCTCGGGCGCGAACGCGAACCGGCCGCGCAGGTCGACCGGCGCGGTGGTGTGGTTCAGCCCGAGGGCGAAGACGCTCATGCGCGGATTATAAAATTCGGGCTCTGCCGGAGCCGTATCTTCCCAGGCGCCGGCGCCGGGGGATTGATGACAGTCAAGCTCCGGCGCATGTTCCCACCTTCCTTCCGCTGCGGCACATGGGCCCGCTCGACGCCCTCTGGCACCTGCTGAATTTCTTCGCACCCGCGCTCGGCGTCGGCCTGATCACGGCCGCGCTGGCGCGGCTGCTGTGGCGCCGCGAGCTGCGTGCGGTGCGCTTCATGCGGCTGGCGGGCTGGGCCTGCGGCGGCTGCGCGCTCGGGCTGGTGGCGGCGCTGATCGTCTTCGAGCGCGACGGCAAGATGGCCGGCTACGCGCTGATGCTCGCCGGCGGCACGCTCGCGCTGTGGTGGGCCTCGCCGCGCAGCGAGTGAGGGTAGGCCTGGGTGATGCGCACGTCGATCATCCGGCCGATCAGCCGGGGATCACCCGCGAAATTGACGATGCGGTTGCACTCGGTGCGCCCCATCAGCTCGGCCGCATCGCGGCGCGACGGGCCTTCGACCAGGATGCGCTGCACCGTGCCGACGCGCGATTCGCCGATGCGCCGCGCGTTGGCCTCGATCGCCGCCTGCAATTCCTGCAGGCGCGCCAGCTTCACCTCCTGCGGCGTGTCGTCGGCGAGGTTGGCCGCCGGCGTGCCGGGGCGCGCGCTGTAGACGAAGCTGAAGCTCGCGTCGAAACCGATGTCCTCGATCAGCTTCATCGTGCGCGCGTGGTCGTCGGCCGTCTCGCCGGGAAAGCCGACGATGAAGTCGCTCGACAGGCTGATGCCCGGGCGCACCGCGCGCAGCTTGCGGATCGTGCTCTTGTATTCCATCGCGGTGTAGCCGCGCTTCATCGCCGAGAGGATGCGGTCGCTGCCGTGCTGCACCGGCAGGTGCAGATGGCTCACCAGCTGCGGCACGCGCGCATAGGCGTCGATCAGCCGCTGCGTGAACTCGTTCGGGTGGCTGGTGGTGTAGCGGATGCGCGCGATGCCGGGGATCTCGGCCACGTATTCGAGCAGCAGCGCGAAGTCGGCGATGTCGCCGCTCTCGCCCATCGCGCCGCGGTAGGCGTTGACGTTCTGGCCGAGCAGCGTGACTTCCTTGACGCCCTGGTCGGCCAGCCCGGCGACTTCGGTCAGCACGTCGTCGAACGGGCGCGAAACCTCCTCGCCGCGCGTGTAGGGCACCACGCAGTAGCTGCAGTACTTCGAGCAGCCTTCCATGATTGAGACGAAGGCGCTCGCGCCCTCGGTGCGCGGCGGCGGCAGGTGGTCGAACTTCTCGATCTCGGGGAAGCTGATGTCCACCTGCGCGCGGCGCTGCTCGCTGCGCCGCGCCAGCATCTCGGGCAGGCGGTGCAGCGTCTGCGGGCCGAACACCACGTCGACGTAGGGCGCGCGCTCGATGATCGCCGCGCCCTCCTGGCTGGCGACGCAGCCGCCGACGCCGATCAGCACGCCCTTGGCCTTCAGGTGCTTGACGCGGCCGAGGTCGCTGAACACCTTTTCCTGCGCCTTCTCGCGCACCGAGCAGGTGTTGAAGAGGATCAGGTCGGCCTCGTCGACGTTCGTCGTCGTCTCGTAGCCCTCGGCGGCCTGGAGCACGTCGACCATCTTGTCGGAGTCGTACTCGTTCATCTGGCAGCCGAAGGTCTTGATGAAGACCTTCTTGCCCTGCGTGAGCGCCATCGCGGCCCCTTCAGGGCTTGGCCCAGACCTGGGCGACGACGTCGAAGCGCCACGCCTGCGCCTCGGCGGTCGTCGTGGGCCAGGGCTTCTTCGCCGCCTCGGTGGCGGAGAGGATCCACACCTTGTGCACGAAGCCTTGGTTGTCCAGCGTGTAGTTGACGACGTACTTCGTGCCGGCGAGCGAGGCCGGCACCTTGATCAGGTTGTCGACGCCGAAGATGCGCGTGCCCGCGCCCAGCCGCGCCGGCTTGCCGTTGAGTGCCACCTCGGGCGACTGCAGCACCTGGATCGTGCCGCGCAGCGCGTCGGGCGGGAAGTTGCGCAGGCTCTGCGCGGCGGCGCTGCCGGTGACGAGCAGCGCGGCGATGAAGGCGAGGAAACAGCGGTACATGGTGTGGATCCAGTGGCTGTCGAGAAAGGCTTCAAAACCAGAACGGCTCCCGGTCTGGGGCAGACGAGGAGCCGTTCGGAGGATGTCTGGTGGCGCTTCAGGGACTCGAACCCCGGACCTGCGGATTATGATTCCGTCGCTCTAACCGACTGAGCTAAAGCGCCTGAGCCCGCGAGTATAACGCGGCTCCGACTCCCGCCCGCGCGGCACCGGCTCCGGCACTCCCCGATGTTCAGCTTCTTCAAGAAAAAGGCCGCGCCGCCGCCCGAAGGGGGCGCACCTGAACCCACGCCCGAGCAGCCTTCCACCGCCGTTGCCGCGCCGCCCGAGCCCGAGCGCCGAGGCTGGATGGACAAGCTGCGCCAGGGCCTGCGCCGCACCGGCAGCGGCATCGCGCAGGTGTTCACCGGCACGCGCATCGACGACGCGCTCTACGAGGAACTCGAATCAGCGCTGCTGATGGCCGATGCCGGCGTGCAGGCCACGCAGTTCCTGCTCGACGACCTGAAGCGCCGCGTCAAGGACGCCAAGGCCACCGAGCCGGCGGCGGTGAAGACGCTCTTGGCCGATGCCATCACCGAGCTGCTCGCGCCGCTGCAGCAGCCGCTGCGCGTCGGGCACGCGCAGCCGACGGTGATCATGGTGGTGGGCGTCAACGGCGCGGGCAAGACCACCAGCATCGGCAAGCTGACGCGCCATCTGGCCGATGCCGGGCAGAAGGTGCTGCTGGCCGCCGCCGACACCTTCCGCGCCGCGGCGCGCGAGCAGTTGCTGGTGTGGGCCGACCGCAACCGCGTCGAGATCGTCAGCCAGGAAGGCGGCGATCCGGCCGCGGTGACTTACGACGCGGTGGTGGCCGGCAAGGCGCGCGGCTGCGACGTGGTGATCGCCGACACCGCCGGCCGCCTGACCACGCAGGCGCACCTGATGGAAGAGCTGAAGAAGATCCGCCGCACCATTGCCAAGGCGCAGGAGGGCGCGCCGCACGAGGTGCTGCTGGTGGTCGACGGCAACACCGGCCAGAACGCGCTCGCGCAGGTGCAGGCCTTCGACGCGGCGCTGCAGCTGACCGGCGTGGTCATCACCAAGCTCGACGGCACCGCCAAGGGCGGCGTGCTCGCCGCGCTGGCGCTGTGGGGCCGCGCGCGCGGCCAGCCGCTGCCGGTCTACTTCATCGGCGTGGGCGAGAAGCTCGAAGACCTGCAGACCTTCGACGCGCGCGAGTTCGCGCAGGCCTTGCTGGGCTGAAAGGGCCGGAGAGTTCAGCCGCCGCGCGGATCGTCGCCGCGCCGTTCGTTCGGCGCCAGCGGCGTCGGCCCCGAGTTGAACTCGTCGAACCAGGTCGACGGCGGCGGTTCGCGCAGTTCGACAGGCTCGGCCGGCGGTGCGTCGGGCGCGGCGGGCGGCGGGGCTGCCGGCACCGGCGCTGCGGCGGCCGCTTGCGGCATGATCATCTCGCGCGCCGCTTCCACCGAAGGCAGCGCGTCGTCGGTCCACACGTGCATCGGGATGCCGGCGGCCTTCAGCACGCGCGCCATGCGGTTCAGGCGCTTGCGCGCTCGCTCGCTCTCGGCGCCGGCCGGCGGCTGCACGTCGATCACGGCCAGCACTTCCGAGGCCATGTCGCACACCACCAGGTCGGCGCATTGCGTGCCGAGGCGGCGCAGCCACTCCGAATACGAATAGCGCGTCGGCACCTTGAGGAAGCGCGCCAGCGGCACCTGCGCGAGGATCATGTAGCCGGGCAGCGCGCGTTCCAGCGTGGCGTAGGCCTGGCGCTCGGCGCTGCTCAGGATGCGTGTGGCGGAGGGCGGCCAGGCGACCACGGTGTCCAGGCGCCGCTCGCCGTCGCCGGGCGCGGCCGGCTTGCGGCGCAGCAGCCAGGCGGCCAGCGCGATCACGACGATCGCCGCGATCAGCACGAGCAGCCAGGTCGTCGGCATCAGGCGTTCCCCTCGAGGCTCAGCGCGGCCCGCCGGGCAGCTTCATGCCGCCCATGCGCTTCATCATCTTCATCAGGCCGCCGCCCTTCATCTTCTTCATCATGCCCTGCATCTGCTCGAACTGGTTGAGCAGGCGGTTGACTTCCTGCACCTGCACGCCGGCGCCGGCGGCGATGCGGCGCTTGCGCGTGGCCTTGATCAGCTCGGGCTTGCGGCGCTCCAGCGGCGTCATCGAGCAGATGATGCCTTCCATGCGGCGCACGTCGCGCTCGGCGCGGTCCATGTCGGCGGGGCCGACGTTGGGCGTCTTGCCGCCGGTCAGCTGCGTGGGCAGCTTGTCGATCAGCCCCGACAGCCCGCCCATCTTCTTCATCTGCGAGATCTGCATCAGGAAGTCGTTGAGGTCGAAGCCGTCGCCCGACTTGACCTTGTCGGCGAGCTTCTGCGCCGCGGCGATGTCGACGCCCTTCTGCACCTCCTCGACCAGCGCGACGATGTCGCCCATGCCGAGCACGCGCCCGGCGTGGCGCTGCGCGTCGAAGACCTCCAGCCCGTCGATCTTCTCGCTGGTGCCGGCGAACTTGATCGGCGCGCCGGTCACCTGCCGCACCGACAGCGCCGCGCCGCCGCGCGAATCGCCGTCCATCTTGGTCAGCACGATGCCGGTCAGCGGCAGCGCTTCCTTGAAGGCCTTCGCGGTGTTGATCGCGTCCTGGCCCTGCATCGCGTCGACGACGAAGAGCGTCTCGACCGGGTTCAGCGCTGCGTGCAGCTCGGCGATCTCCTTCATCAGCGCTTCGTCGATCGCCAGGCGGCCGGCCGTGTCGACCAGCAGCACGTCGAAGTAGTGGCGCTTCGCGTGGTCGAGCGCGGCCCGGACGATGTCCAGCGGTTGGTCGGTGGCGGTCGAGGGGAACCACTCGGCGCCGGCCTGCTTGGTGACCGTCTTCAGCTGCTCGATCGCGGCGGGGCGGTAGACGTCGGCCGAGACGGTCAGCACCTTCTTCTTGCGCTTGTCGATCAGATGGCGCGCCAGCTTGGCGGTGGTGGTGGTCTTGCCCGCGCCCTGCAGGCCGGCCATCAGGATCACCGCCGGCGGCTGCGCGGCGAGGTTGATGTCCGCCACGCCGTCGCCCATCGTCGCCGCCAGCTCGCGGTTGACGATGCCCACCAGCGCCTGGCCCGGCGTCAGCGAGCCCGCGACCTCGGCGCCGAGCGCCTTGTCCTTGACACGCGCGATGAAGTCGCGCACCACCGGCAGCGCCACGTCGGCTTCGAGCAGCGCCATGCGCACCTCGCGCAGCATCTCCTGCACGTTGCTCTCGGTGATGCGGGCCTGGCCGCGCATTGTCTTGACGACGCGACTCAGGCGGTCGGTGAGGGTGGAGGCCATGGCGCGGCGCGGCCGGAGAACCCGGAGCGCGAAAGTACACTGTGAGGATGATTTTATCGTCCGCATCCGAGGGCAACGCCGGCTGGGCGCTGGCCGTGCCCGCGCTGGCGGCGCTGCTGGCCTACCTCGCCGCGGCGCTGGCGCGCACCGAGCGCGAGGCGGCGCTGCGCGGCGCGCTGATGGCCGGCTGGATCGCGCACGGGCTGGCCATCGTGATCGACATCGCCGGCATCGGCGCGCCCACCGCCGGCGCGCGCTTCGGCTTCGCGCCGGCGCTGTCGGCGACGATGTGGCTGGTGCTCGCGGTCTACGCGGTCGAGAGCCGCTTCCTGCCGCTGCCCGGCGTGCGGCGCACGCTCGCGCTGCTCGGCGCGGCCACCGTGCTGCTGGCGCTGCTGTTCCCCGGCGAGCTGCGCCCGCATGCGCTGTCGCGCTGGGCGCCGCTGCACTGGGTGCTGGGCATCGCGTCCTACGGCCTGTTCGGCGCGGCGGTGCTGCACGGCGCGATGCTCAACCGCGCCGAGCAGCAGATGCGCCAGCACGCCGCGGCGCCGCCGGGCATGCCGCTGCTGCGGCTCGAGCGGCTGACCTTCCGCTTCGTCGGCGCCGGCTTCGTTGTGCTGTCGGCCGCGCTGCTGCTGGGCGCGTGGTTCGCGCAGCCGTGGCGCTGGGATCATAAGACGGTGTTCTCGGTGCTCGGCTGGCTGGTGTTCGCGGGGCTGCTGGCGGGCCGGCGCGCCTTCGGCTGGCGCGGCCCGCTGGCCACGCGCTGGCTGTACGGCGGCGCGGCGCTGCTGCTGCTGGCCTACGTGGGCTCGCGCTTCGTGCTGGAGATCCTGCTGCAGCGTCCGGTCGCGGGCTGAGCTCATGAAGTTCGTCTTGCTGATCGTCGCGGTGCTCGTGCTGGTGTGGCTGCTGCGCGGCGCGCGCCGGCGCGACGAGGCGCCGCCGGCGCCGGGGCGCGAACAGCGCGGCGATGCCGAGCCGATGGTCGCCTGCCAGCTGTGCGGCGTGCACCTGCCGAAGCATGAGGCGCTGCCCGGCCGCGGCGGCGTGTTCTGCGGAGAAGCCCATCGTGCCGAGTACGAGCAGCAGCACCGCGCGAGCTGAAGGCCGGCGCGCCGGCGAGCGGCGCCACGCACGGCGCGGGCCGACCGCCGACGAATCGTGGTTCGGCGCCTTCGGCTCGGTGGAGGACACGCAGCTCGGCAGCCAGTACGACGCGGGCGATGCCGGTGACATGGCCGGTGCGAACGACAGGGGCGAAGGCGACCCGTCGTCGCGCGGCAGCGCGTCGCCATCGCTCGACTCGCGCCTGTTCTCGCGCCAGGCCGAGCGCATCGTCAGCGCCGGCCAGACGGCCTTCGACCGGATCTACCGCACCTTCATCGGCGCGCGCGCCGCGCTCGGCGTCGCGCTGGTGCTCGCGCAGGCGATCACCGGCCTGTTCGGCTCGCGGCCCTCGCTGGAAGCGACGCTGATCAGCGTCACCTACGGCACGCTGGCGCTGGTGCTGTGGCTGCTGCCGCGCAAGACGCCGGTGGCGCCGCAGGCGCTGGCGCGCGTGTTCGGCACGCCCTGGCTGGTGACGATCGGCGTCGATCTGCTCGCCTTCAGCGCGCTGCACGTGCTGGCCTCGGGTTCGAGCCTGAACTACGTGGCGCTGCTGGTGCTGCCGGTGCTGATGGCCGGCGTGCTGACGCCGCGCCCGCTGGCGCTGGCCACCGCGGCGGCGGTGGCGCTGATGCTGCTGGCCACCGCCTGGGTCGACGGCCTGCGCGGCAGCAGCCTGACGCAGCTGCTGACGCAGGCGGCGCTGGCCGGCAGCGGCTTCTTCGTCATCACCGTGCTGGCCGGCGAGCTGGCCGGGCGCCTGGCGCGCGAGGAGCTGAGCGCACGCGGCAACATGGAGATGGCGCGCCAGCAGGCGGCGCTGAACCGCCTCGTGATCGAGGAGATGCAGGACGGCATCCTCGTCGTCGACCGGCGCGGCCGCGTGCGCGCCGCCAACCCGGCGGCGCGGCGCCTGCTCGCACCGCAGGGCATGAGCCGGCCGGCGCCGTTCCAGCTGCGCGGCATCGAGGCCTGGGCCGGGCTGGTGCGCACCGTCGAGCAGGCCTTCGTCGAATCGAGCTGGCCGGAGGCGGGGCGCGACGTGACGCTCGAGTTCGAGCCCGGCTCGAGCCGCACGCTGCGCGTGCGCGTGCGCTTCACGCGCCACAAGGCGGCGCAGGCGAGCGAGGACTTCTGCGTGCTGTTCCTCGAGGACGTGCGCAACATGCAGGCGCGCAGCCGCCAGGAGAAGCTCGCCGCGATGGGGCGCGTGTCGGCCGGCATCGCGCACGAGATCCGCAACCCGCTGGCGGCGATCGCGCAGGCCAACGCGCTGATGGCCGAGGACGCCACCGAGCCGGGGCAGGTGCGGTTGACGCGCATGGTGGCCGACAACGTCGACCGCTTGAAGCGCATCGTCGACGACGTGATGGAGGTGGCGCCGGGCCAGCTGCAGGAAGCGACCGCGATCGACGCGACGGCGCTGGTGGCGGCGATCTGCAGCGACTGGGCACGCTCGGCCGGCGTCAGGCTGGGCGAGCAGAGCGTGCTGCGCGTCGAGCTGCCGCCGCAGCCGCTGGGCGTGGCCTTCGACGCCGAGCACCTGCGGCGCGTGCTCGTCAACCTGCTCGACAACGCGCACCGCCACGCCAGCGGCGCGAGCGGCAGCGTGGTGCTGCGCCTGGACGCGCGCGACGACGAGCGTGTCTTCCTCAGCGTCGCCAGCGACGGCGCGCCGATCGCCGCCGACGTCGAGCCGTACCTGTTCGAGCCCTTCTTCTCGACGCGCAGCCGAGGCACCGGCCTCGGCCTGTATATTTGCCGCGAGCTGTGCGAACGCTACGGCGCCAGCATCGACTACCGCGCCCGCCCGGGCGGCGACCCGCACCCGAACGAGTTCTTCATGGTGATGCGTCGCATGCCGCTGGCCGACACCGAAGCGCGACTGCATCTGACTTCATGAGACATCCTTCGTCATTCTGGTTGCGGGCCGAGCGCCGGGCCGCTCCCAAGCCGGCCCGCGTCCCATCCGGGGACCGGCCGACGCACTCGTCGGACGAGGGGCAGTCATGACCACCTCCCCATCGCACTTCAGCCTGCTGGTCGTCGACGACGAGCCCGACCTGCGCACGCTCTACGAGCTGACGCTGCTGCGCGAGGGCTACGACATCGAGACCGCGGGCTCGGTGGAAGAGGCCTGGATGCACCTGAAGGACCGCACCTACAGCGCGGTGATCACCGACATGCGCCTGCCCGACGGCACCGGGCTGGAGCTGCTGCAGCGCCTCGAAGAAGCCGGCCGGCGCGAGAAGACCATCGTGATCACCGCCTACGGTTCGGCGGAGAACGCGGTCGAGGCGCTCAAGGCGGGCGCCTACGACTACCTCACCAAGCCGGTCGACCTGAAGCAGTTCCGCGCCGTGGTGGCGTCGGCTCTGGGCCGCGGCGGGCCGGCGGTGCCGACGATGGACCCGGCCACGCTGCCCTCGGAGAGTGGCGCGCCGCCGCAGATGCCGCGCGCGGCGCGGCCCGCGGCTGCGGCCGCCGCGCCGGCAGTGCCGGCCAGCCCCGCGCTGCGCCGCATGGCCGGCCACTCGGCGGCCATGCAGCAGGTGCGCGCGCTGGTCGAGAAGGTGGCGCGCAGCATGGCGCCGGTGCTGGTCAATGGCGAATCGGGCACCGGCAAGGAACTCGTCGCGCGCGCCATCCACGAAGTCAGCGCGCGCGCCGCGCAGCCCTTCATCGCGGTCAACTGCGGCGCGATCCCCGAGCAGCTGCTCGAAGCCGAGTTCTTCGGCTATCGCAAGGGCGCCTTCACCGGCGCGGCTGAAGACCGCGAAGGCTTCTTCCAGGCCGCCAACGGCGGCACGCTGTTCCTCGACGAGATCGGCGATCTGCCGCTGTCGATGCAGAGCAAGCTGCTGCGTTCGATCCAGGAGCGCTCGGTGCGGCCGGTCGGCGCGGTCAGCGAGCAGCCGGTCAACGTGCGCCTGCTCAGCGCCACGCACAAGGATCTGGGCGCCGAGGTGCAGGCCGGGCGCTTCCGCCAGGATCTGTACTACCGCCTGAACGTCATCCAGATCCGCGTGCCGCCGCTGCGCGAGCGGCTCGACGACCTGGCCGAGATCGCCGAGCGCGTGCTCGAACGCATCGCGCACGACGCCGGCGTGTCGCCCGCGCCGCGGCTGACGCGCGAGGCCTTGCAGGTGCTGGCGCGCTACGCCTTCCCCGGCAACGTGCGCGAGCTGGAGAACCTGCTGCACCGCGCGGTGGCGCTGTCCGGCGGCGAGCTGATCGACATGGCCGACCTCGGCCTGCCGGAAGCGGAGCTGGTCGACCCGCTCGTGGCCGACAGCGATCCGTTCGAGGCGATGGCGCGTGCCGACGAGCCGCCGGCGCGCTTCCCGCCGCCGCCGCCGGCCGGCAGTCTGCCGCTCGAAGAGCCGCTGCCCAGCGACCTCGCGGAATACCTCGACGAGGTCGAGCGCGACATCCTCGTGCGCGCGCTCGAACGCCATCGCTACAACCGCACCGCGGCGGGTGCGAGCCTGGGTCTGTCGCTGCGGCAGATGCGCTACCGCATGGCGCGCCTCGGGGTGAACGTCGGCAGCGACGGCATCGGCGCCGAGCGAGAGTGAAGCCACGCTGGTTCGGCGGCTGGTGGTCGGGCGCGCGGCGCTGCGATTCGCCGAACTTCAATGAGCGACCCGAGGGCACGGCGGTGTCGCTGCTGGTCGTGCATTCGATCAGCTTGCCGCCGGGCGAATACGGCGGCGACGCGATCGAGGCGCTGTTCACCAACCGCCTCGACTGGAGCGCGCATCCGTACTTCGAGACGATCCGCGGCCTGCGGGTCTCGGCGCACTTCGTCGTGCGGCGCGGCGGCGAGCTGATCCAGTTCGTCTCCGGCGACCGGCGTGCCTGGCATGCCGGCCGCTCGGCGTGGCGCGGCCGCGAGAACTGCAACGACTACTCGATCGGCGTCGAGCTCGAAGGCCTGGAAGGCGAGCCCTTCGAAGCGGCGCAGTACGACACGCTCGCCGCGCTTGCGAAAGGTCTCGCACGCCGCTACCCGATCGCCGCGGTGGCCGGCCACGAGCACATCGCGCCGGGGCGCAAGCACGATCCCGGCGCCGGTTTCGACTGGGCGCTGCTGCGCGCGCGTCTCGACGTCGCCGGCCTCGCGGCCTGGGACTTTCCCGACAGTGCAACACGACGCAACCGGAGCGCGCGGCGCTAGCGTGGCGCCGCGCCGCGCGCAGCCAGCAACGGCGCGCTTCCGGGCGAATTAGGGGGATGCGCGCATCGGCGCTGGCACGCTAGCGGTAGTGCTTGAAGGTGTCGGAGGCCCCAGATATAGTGTCCCGCTGTGCTATTCTCGTTCTTCCTCACCAGCGCCGCGCCCGCTTCGGGCGTGCGCGCGTACCACCCGAATCCGCACCTTTTTAGCGGCCGCTGCTGAGCAGCGGCCGGCCTTCTCGTCGCCTTCGCCATGACCACCGACACGCTGACACCGACCACCCCAGGGGAAGCCATGCAAGCCATCCACGTTCCGTCGTCCACGCCGCCCGCCGGCGTGCGTGCCGCTTCGACTCCGGTCGCCGCGTCGGCCTACCAGGGCTACCAGATCATCCGCCGCAACGGGGCGGTGGTGGTGTTCGAGCCGAACAAGATCGCCGTCGCGCTGATGAAAGCCTTCCTCGCGGTGCACGGCACGCAGGGCGCGGCCTCGGCGAGCGTGCGCGAGACGGTCGACGGCCTGACCGAGGCGGTGGTGCGCGCGCTGCTGCGTTCGCGTCCGGGCGGCGGCACCTTCCACATCGAGGACGTGCAGGACCAGGTCGAACTCGGCCTGATGCGCGGCGGCCACCACGAGGTGGCGCGCGCCTACGTGCTGTACCGCGAGCGCCGCGCGCAGGAGCGCGCGCGCCAGGTTCAGAAGGCGGCGCCGGCCGAGCCTGCGCTGCACGTCACCGACAACGGCCAGCGCGTGCCGCTGGACTTCGCGCGCCTGCAGGCGCTGATCGAGTCGGCCTGCGCCGGCCTGGGCGCCGACGTCAAGGCCGAGCCGGTGCTGGCCGAGACCAAGCGCAACCTGTACGACGGCGTGCCGATCGGCGAAGTGCACAAGGCCGCGATCCTGGCCGCGCGCACGCTGATCGAAAAAGACCCCGGCTACACGCGCGCCACCGCGCGGCTGCTGCTGCACACCATCCGCCGCGAGATCCTCGGCGAGGAAGTGCTGCACGAGCAGATGCACGCGCGCTACGCCGAGTACTTCCCGCAGTTCATCAAGAAGGGCGTCGACGCCGAACTGCTCGACGAGAAGCTGCTGCAGTTCGACCTTGCCCGCCTCGGCGCCGCGCTGAAGGCCGACCGCGACCTGCAGTTCGACTACCTCGGCCTGCAGACGCTGTTCGACCGCTACTTCCTGCACGTCGACGAGCGCCGCATCGAGCTGCCGCAGGCCTTCTACATGCGCGTGGCGATGGGCCTGGCGCTGGGCGAGATCGACCGCGAGGCGCGCGCCATCGAGTTCTACGAGGTGCTGTCGAGCTTCGACTTCATGAGCTCGACGCCGACGCTGTTCAACTCCGGCACGCGCCGCTCGCAGCTGTCGAGCTGCTACCTGACTACCGTCTCCGACGACCTCGACGGCATCTACGAGGCGCTCAAGGAGAACGCGCTGCTGTCCAAGTTCGCCGGCGGTCTCGGCAACGACTGGACCAACGTTCGCGCGCTGGGCAGCCACATCAAGGGTACCAACGGCAAGAGCCAGGGCGTGGTGCCCTTCCTCAAGGTGGTCAACGACACGGCCGTGGCCGTGAACCAGGGCGGCAAGCGCAAGGGGGCGGTGTGCGCATACCTGGAGAGCTGGCACCTGGATCTGGAGGAATTCCTCGAACTGCGCAAGAACACCGGCGACGACCGCCGCCGTACGCACGACATGAACACGGCGAACTGGGTTCCCGACCTGTTCATGAAGCGCGTGATGGAGGGTGGGGACTGGACGCTGTTCTCGCCGTCGAGCTGCCCGGATCTGCACGACCGCTTCGGCAAGGACTTCGAGGAGGCTTACGTCCGCTACGAGGCGAAGACGCAGACCGGCGAGATCAGGCTGTTCAAAAAGGTGCCGGCCAAGGATCTGTGGCGCAAGATGCTGACGATGCTCTTCGAGACCGGCCATCCGTGGATCACCTTCAAGGATGCCTGCAACGTGCGCTCGCCGCAGCAGCACGCGGGCGTGGTGCATTCAAGCAACCTCTGCACCGAGATCACGCTGAACACCAGCGGCAGCGAGATCGCCGTGTGCAACCTGGGGTCGGTGAACCTGTCGCATCACCTGAAGGACGGAGAGATCGATCAGGTCAAGCTGAAGAAGACGGTGTCGACGGCGATGCGCATGCTCGACAACGTCATCGACATCAATTACTACGCCGTCAAGAAAGCGCGCGACTCGAACCTGAAGCACCGTCCGGTCGGTCTGGGCATCATGGGCTTCCAGGATGCGCTGCACGAACTGCGGGTGCCCTATGCCTCGGATGCGGCGGTGGCGTTCGCGGACCGCTCCATGGAGGCGGTGTGCTACCACGCGTACTGGGCCTCGACCGAGCTGGCGCGGGAGCGTGGCCGCTACTCGAGCTACCGCGGCTCGCTGTGGGATCGAGGCGTCCTGCCGCTGGACTCGCTGCGCCTGCTCGAGGAGCAACGTGGCGGCTACGTCGAGGTGGACCGAAGCATGTCGATGGACTGGGAGGCGCTGCGTGGCCGCATCGCCGAACATGGCATGCGCAATTCCAACTGCGTGGCGATCGCACCGACGGCGACGATCTCCAACATCGTCGGTGTGAGCGCGTCGATCGAGCCTTCGTTCGGCAACTTGTCGGTGAAGTCGAATCTGTCGGGCGAGTTCACCGTGGTCAACGAGTACCTGGTGCGCGACCTCAAGAAGCTCGGTCTGTGGGACGACGTGATGGTGATGGACCTCAAGCACTTCGACGGTT
>JAKOZT010000037.1 GCA_029779845.1 Pseudomonadota bacterium
GTTGATTGCCACGGTGATGAAGTTGCCGTAGGCGAACAGCGGCACGCCGGCCTTGCTGAGCGCCTCGTACGTCATCGGGCCGTTGTAGCCGGCCGGCGGGTCGGCGAGCTTGACGAAGTAGTTCGAGAAGTCCAGGCCGCCGAGCACGCGCCCGACGATCGGCATGATCAGGTCCTTCACGATCGAGTCGACGATCTTGCCGAAAGCTGCCCCGATGATGACGCCGACCGCGAGGTCGACGACATTGCCCTTCATCGCGAATTCCTTGAACTCGGTAGCGAATCCCATGGGGACACTCCTCTGTTTCGTTGTGTTGAGACGGCCGTCATTTGTGTGCGGCGCCGTGGAGTATTCCCGCCCCCGAGGGGAAGTCAAGGCGCGCGACCGAGCCTCGTGACCGGGTGATCGCCGCCGTGGCGACGACGCCTTGACGACGAGAAGCCCGTCACGCCGCTGTCCGGCGCCGGCCGCCACGGCCCCTCTTGACGCGTCCGTTAGAATGCCGGGTTGACCCTGATTAAGAAGTCTCGCCAGAGGATCCCCATGAGTGACAGTACCGTCGACAACGGCAAGCGCACCTGGCTCATCGCCTCCGGGTGTGCCGGCGCGGTGGGTGTCGGCTTCACCGCCGTACCCTTCGTCAGTTCGTTCCAGCCCTCCGAGCGCGCCCGTGCCGCCGGCGCGGCCGTCGAAGTCGACATCGGCGGCCTGAAACCCGGCGAGAAGCTCACCGTCGAATGGCGCGGCAAGCCGGTGTGGATCATCAAGCGCACGCCCGAGCAACTGGCCACGCTGCCCAAGCTCGACGCGCAGCTGGCCGACCCGAAGTCGCAGCGCAAGCCCAGCGAGCTGACGCCGGAATACGCGCGCAACGAAGGCCGCTCGATCAAGCCGGACGTCCTGGTGGTGGTGGGCATCTGCTCGCACCTCGGTTGCTCGCCGTCCGACAAGTTCCAGGCCGGCCCGCAGCCCTCGCTGCCGGACGACTGGCAAGGCGGCTTCCTCTGCCCCTGCCACGGCTCGACCTTCGACCTGGCCGGCCGCGTGTTCAAGAACAAGCCCGCGCCCGACAACCTCGAGGTGCCGCCGCACATGTACCTGTCCGACACCCGACTGCTGATCGGTGACGACAAGAAGGCCTAACCCAGGACAGGAACGAGACGACCATGGCTGATTTCAAGGAAGTTCCCGCCGACGCGCCGGTCGCCCAGAAGGTGACGACCTGGTTCGAGAACCGCTTCCCGACGGCATTCGCGGCCTACCGCGTGCACATGTCGGAGTACTACGCGCCGAAGAACTTCAACTTCTGGTACTTCTTCGGTTCGCTGGCGATGCTGGTGCTGGTGATCCAGATCGTCACCGGCATCTTCCTCGTGATGCACTACAAGCCCGACGCTGCGCAGGCGTTCGCGTCGGTCGAGTACATCATGCGCGACGTGCCCGGCGGCTGGATCATCCGCTACATGCACTCGACGGGTGCGAGCGCATTCTTCATCGTCGTGTACCTGCACATGTGGCGGGGCATGATCTACGGCAGCTACCGCAAGCCGCGGGAACTGGTGTGGATCTTCGGCTGCGCGATCTTCCTGTGCCTGATGGCCGAGGCCTTCATGGGCTACCTGCTGCCCTGGGGCCAGATGAGCTACTGGGGCGCGCAGGTGATCGTCAACCTGTTCGCCGCGATCCCCTTCGTCGGCCCCGACCTCGCGCTGCTGATCCGCGGCGACTACGTCGTCAGCGACGCGACGCTGAACCGCTTCTTCAGCTTCCACGTGATCGCGGTGCCGCTGGTGCTGCTGGGCCTGGTCGTGGCGCACCTGTTCGCGCTGCACGACGTCGGCTCCAACAACCCCGACGGCGTCGAGATCAAGGCGAAGAAGGATGCGCGCGGCATCCCGCTCGACGGCATCCCCTTCCACCCGTACTACACGGTGCACGACATCCTCGGCGTCGCGGTATTCCTGATCGCCTTCAGCGCGATCCTGTTCTTCGCGCCCGAGTTCGGCGGCTACTTCCTCGAGTACAACAACTTCATCCCGGCCGATCCGCTGAAGACGCCGGCGCACATCGCCCCGGTGTGGTACTTCACGCCGTACTACTCGATGCTGCGCGCGATCACCAGCCAGATGATGTACGCGCTGATCGCCTGCGTGGCGCTGGGCGCGCTGCTGGGCGTGCTCAAGCTGCGCGCGGCCGGCATCTGGAAGCTCGCGATCCTCGGCGGCGCGCTGGTGGTGGCGGCGCTGATGCTGGTCATCGACGCCAAGTTCTGGGGCGTCGTCGTGATGGGCGGCGCGGTGATCATCCTGTTCTTCCTGCCCTGGCTCGATTACAGCCCGGTCAAGTCGATCCGCTACCGCCCGGGCTGGCACAAGTACGTGTACGCCGTCTTCGTCGTCAACTTCCTGATCCTCGGCTACCTCGGCGTGCAGCCGCCGTCGCTGATCGGCGAGCGGGTGTCGCAGGTGGGCACGCTGTTCTACTTCGGCTTCTTCATGCTGATGCCGTGGTGGAGCCGCCTCGGCGAATTCAAGCCGGTGCCCGATCGCGTGACCTTCGCCGCCCACTGAGACACATCATGAAGAAGATCATCCTCAGCCTGCTCATGGCGCTCGGCTTCGCGGCCGGCGCGACGGCCTCCGAAGGCGGCATCGCGCTGGACAGCTTCCCGCAGGAGAAGGCCAACGACCTGGCCGCGCTGCAGAACGGCGCCAAGCTGTTCGTCAACTACTGCCTGAACTGCCACTCGGCCGCGTACGTGCGCTACAACCGCCTGCGCGACATCGGCCTGACCGAGCAGCAGATCAAGGACAACCTGATGTTCGCCTCCGAGAAGGTGGGCGACACGATGCAGGCGGCCATCACGGCCAAGCAGGGCAAGGAATGGTTCGGCGGCACGCCGCCCGACCTCAGCGTGATCGCGCGCTCGCGCGCCGGCGCGGGCGGCTCGGGCGCCGACTACCTCTACACCTACCTGCGCAGCTACTACCGCGACGACACCAAGGCCACCGGCTGGAACAACCTCGTCTTCCCCGGCGTCGGCATGCCGCACGTGCTGTGGGAGCTGCAGGGCCAGCGCGCCGCCAAGTACGTCGAGGAGAAGGACCACCACGATCCGTCCAAGACCGTGCACCGCTTCGAGGGCTTCGAGCAGCTCACGCCCGGCAAGCTCTCGGCGGCCGACTACGACAGCGCCGTGGGCGACCTGGTCGCCTACCTGCAGTGGATGGGCGAGCCGGCGCGCAGCCAGCGCGTGCGCATCGGCGTGTGGGTGCTGATCTTCCTCAGCGTGTTCACGCTGATCGCGTGGCGCCTGAACGCCGCGTACTGGAAAGACGTGAAGTGACCGTCCGCGCGTCCGCCGCCACGACCCGGGCGGCGGGCCCGAGCGCAGTGGTGCAGCCCGATCCCGGCGCCCACTGCGCTCGCGTTTTTCGAAGCCTCTAGGAGCACACCGCCATGATGGTGCTTTATTCCGGAACCACCTGCCCGTACTCGCACCGCTGCCGCTTCGTGCTCTTCGAGAAGGGCATGGACTTCGAGATCCGCGATGTCGACCTGTTCGCGAAGCCGGAAGACATCGCGCTGATGAACCCGTACAACGAGGTGCCCATCCTCGTCGAGCGCGACCTGATCCTGTACGAGTCGCACATCATCAACGAGTACATCGACGAGCGCTTCCCGCACCCGCAGCTGATGCCGGGCGACCCGGTGGCGCGCGCGCGCGTGCGGCTGTTCCTGTTCAACTTCGAGAAGGAGCTGTTCTCGAACGTGAACATCCTCGAGTCGCGCGGCATCAAGCCGACCGACAAGCAGCTCGAGAAGGCGCGCGCGCAGATCCGCGACCGGCTGACCATGCTCGCGCCGATCTTCCTGAAGAACAAGTACATGCTCGGCGACGACTTCTCGATGCTCGACGTCGCGATCGCGCCGCTGCTGTGGCGCCTGGACTACTACGGCATCGACATGTCGAAGAACGCCGTGCCGCTGCTGAAGTACGCCGAGCGCATCTTCTCGCGCCCGGCCTACATCGAGGCGCTGACGCCGTCCGAGAAGGTGATGCGCAAGTAGGCGTGGCGTGACGATGACCACGCCCGCCGCCCCCGCGCCGACCGGATCGTCGACGCGCCCCTACCTGATCCGGGCGCTGCACGACTGGTGCACCGACAACGGCTTCACGCCCTATGTCGCGGTGTTCGTCGACGGCTCGGTGCAGGTGCCGGTGGAGTACGTGAAGAACAACGAGATCGTGCTCAACGTCGGCTTCGAGGCCACCAGCGGGCTGAAGCTCGGCAACGAGTTCATCGAGTTCAAGGCGCGCTTCGGCGGCGCGGCGCGCGAGATCGTCGTGCCGGTCGACCACGTGATCGCGATCTACGCGCGCGAGAACGGGCAGGGCATGGCCTTCCCGGTGCCGAGCGAAGGCGGCGGCAACGCCGACGCGCCGACCGAAACCGCCGCGCCGCGCGGCCCGCACCTGGCGCTGACCGAATCCGGCGCGAGCGAGGGCGGCGACGGTCCCGGCGAGCCGCCGGAGCCGCCCGAACCGCACGCCGGCGGCCGGCCCTCGCTCAAGCGCATCAAGTAGCGCGGCCTATACTGGCCGCCCTCCACGCGAGGCCCGGCCGGCTTAGCTCAGTTGGTAGAGCACCCGCCTTGTAAGCGGAAGGTCTTCGGTTCGATTCCGAAAGCCGGCACCATCCCGGGCGCTCACCCTCGCGAGCGCACCGCCAGGCTCTGCGTCGCGCGCCCGATCAGCCCCTGCTCGTCGAACAGCTGCGATTCGGCCAGCCCGCAGCCGTTGGGCGCGAGCAGCGTGCGCGCGTCCAGGCAGATCCACTCGCCGACCGGCCGGCGCAGCAGGTTGATGGTGAGGTCGGAATTGACGAAGCTGTAGTGCGCGATGTCGAGCAGCGCCGAGATGCCGTTGCCCGAATCGGCCGCCACCGCCGCGCGCTGGTAGCCGCTGGGCGCCTCGCCCTCGACCAGCGGGTGTCGCAGCCGGAACCAGGCGGCGCAGCGCCCCTGGAACATGCGGCCGCCGGCCACGCGGTTCTCCATCAGATCGGCATAACCCACCCGGCTGCGGCTGAACGGCATGCGCTGCGTCTCGCACTCGTGCGGCGGTTTTGGCGCCTGCGGCAGTGGGTGGCCGTCGAGCGTGCTCGGCAGCGCGATCTCGCTCTCGCGCTGCGCCAGCGCGGTGAAGCGCGCGACTTCCTTGTCGCCGGCCCACAGGCGCGCGGCGTAGTGCGCCGCGTTGCGACCGGCGTAGTCGGTCGTCACCTCGATCTCGAGCTCGCCGATCGGCACCGGCCGCAGCAGATTGGCGGTGAGCCGGCCGATGTGGGTCAGGCCGTGCTCGGCCGCCACCGCCTCGATCGCGCGGCACACCATCGCGATCGGCGGGCCGGCGTGCTGGTGCTGGGGATCCCAGGGGCCGCGCGTCAAGGCGCTGGCGCGCACCGCGCGCGGCGAGAGCACGGTGTAGGCCGCGGCCGGCAGGGCCTCGGGGTCGGGGTGCGGAGCTGCGGTGTTCGTCATGGGGTGATCTGCATCACGAATGCCGCAGACTGCGCGGCAAACGATGCAACGCTCTGTCAGTTCGATTGAACCCGTATCCTGATTGAGCTAACCTGCCAGCCCTGCTCTCGAAGCAGGCTCTCCAGGCGGGGCTTGACCTGGCGCAGCTTGGCGGCCACCGCGGCGTTGTCCGCCAGCAGCGACCAGCCTTCCTCGTCCACCGGCCCCGGCCGCACGTGCCGGGCCAGCGCGCCGGGCAGTGCGGCGCGGATGGCCTCGAAGCGATCGGCCGAGTCCTGCAGCCGCGCGCGCAGCAAGGCGAGCGGCGCGCTGCGCCGCAGGGCCTCGGACACGGTCATCGAGTCCGGCACGAGCGGGGGCGGTTTGAGGCTCACACGAGGAGTGTAGCGATGCAGATCCTGATCACGCACGGCACGCTGGCCCGCACGCGCGTCCTGCACTTCAACCGCTGGCAGCTCGGCGCGGCGCTGGTGGGCCTGGTCGCGGTGCTGACGCTGCTGTCCGGCACGGTCTACCACTTCGTGTTCCTGAAGGCCGCGCGCGAGGGCTGGCCGGTGGTCAGCCAGATCGTGCGCCTGGTGGTGCGCGACGAGTTCGCCCAGCGCGACCGCTTCATGCGCGAGAACCTCGACGCGATGGCGCAGAAGGTCGGCGAGATGCAGGCCAAGCTGGTCAAGCTCGAAGCGATGGGCGACCGCGTCTCCGGCATGGCCGGCGTCAAGAGCGAGGAACTGCGCACGACGCCGCGCTCGCGCGGCACCACGCCCGGCGCCCCGGGCGCGCAGGGCGGCCCCTACGTGCCGGCGCAGGCGGTCACGCTCGAACAGCTGCGCAGCATCGTCGACTCGCTCGACCAGTCGGCCGACGAAAACGCCGACGTGTTCACACTGGTGGAATCGCGCCTGCTCGAATCGCGCCTGCGCTCGCTGATGATCCCCAACAGCGCGCCGGTGCACGGGCCGGTGGGTTCGGGCTTCGGCTTCCGCTCCGACCCCTTCACCGGACGCTCGGCGCTGCACACCGGGCTGGACTTCCCCTCCGACGTCGGCACCCCCATCCTGGCCGCGGCCGGCGGCGTGGTGCAGACCGCCGAGCTGCATCCCGCCTACGGCCAGATGGTCGAGATCGACCACGGCAACGGGCTGGTGACGCGCTACGCGCACGCCTCCAAGCTGCTGGCGCGCGTGGGCGACATCGTCAAGCGCGGCCAACTGGTCGCGCAGGTGGGCACCACCGGGCGCTCGACCGGCCCGCACCTGCACTTCGAGGTGCTGGTCGACGGCGTGCCGCAGGATCCGGCCAAGTTCCTGGCCGGCGGCGAGGCCGCGCTGGCCGCTGCGGACAAAGCGGCCGAGAAGGCCGGCCGCGGCAGGCGCTGAAGGTAAACTCGCAGGTTCGACCGGCGCCGCCCGCCTTGCAAGGCGAAGCGGCGGCCTCACCTCCAGGCTTCCGGCGTCCGACGCCCTTTTCCGCCTCGTGCGGGCGCGTCGGGCGCGTCAATCACGCCGCCGCATGCTACCCAAGCTCCTCACCTCCATTTTCGGCAGCCGCAACGAGCGCCTGCTGAAGCAGTACCGCCGCGTCGTCGTCCAGATCAACGCGCTGGAGGCCGGCCTCGAAGCGTTGTCCGACGAGCAGCTGCGCGCCAAGACCGACGAGTTCCGCGCGCGCCACGCCAAGGGCGAGACGCTCGACGCGCTGCTTCCCGAAGCCTTCGCGGTGGTGCGCGAAGGCAGCAAGCGCACGCTGAAGATGCGCCACTTCGACGTGCAGCTGCTCGGCGGCATGACGCTGCACAACGGCAAGATCGCCGAGATGCGCACCGGCGAAGGCAAGACGCTGATGGCCACGCTGCCGGTGTACCTGAACGCGATCTCCGGCCAGGGCGTGCACGTGGTGACGGTCAACGACTACCTGGCGCGCCGCGACGCCGAGTGGATGGGGCGCCTGTACACCTTCCTCGGCCTGACGGTGGGTGTGAACACGCCGCAGATGTCGCGCGAGGACAAGCAGGCGGCGTTCGCCGCCGACGTGACCTACGGCACCAACAACGAATTCGGCTTCGACTACCTGCGCGACAACATGGTGCAGGAGACCGCCGACCGCGTCGCGCGCGGGCTCAACTTCGCGATCGTCGACGAGGTCGATTCGATCCTGATCGACGAGGCGCGCACGCCGCTGATCATCAGCGGCCAGGCCGAGGACCACACCGAGCTGTACGTGCGCATCAACGCCGTCGTGCCGAAGCTGAAGAAGCAGATCGGCGAGGCCGACCCGCGCACCGGCGAGGGCGTGATCGAGCCGGGCGACTTCACGGTCGACGAGAAGACGCACCAGGTGTTCCTCACCGAAGCCGGCCACGAGAACGCCGAGACCATCCTCGCCGAGGCCGGCCTGCTCGCCGAAGGCGCGAGCCTGTACGACCCGGCCAACATCACGCTGATGCACCACGTCTATGCGGCGCTGCGGGCCAAGCACCTGTACCACCGCGACCAGCACTACGTGGTGCAGGGCGGCGAGGTGATCATCGTCGACGAGTTCACCGGCCGCCTGATGACCGGCCGGCGCTGGAGCGACGGCCTGCACCAGGCCGTCGAGGCCAAGGAAGGCGTGCAGATCCAGAGCGAGAACCAGACGCTCGCCTCGATCACCTTCCAGAACTACTTCCGCATGTACGGCAAGCTCGCCGGCATGACCGGCACGGCCGACACCGAGGCCTACGAATTCCAGGAGATCTACGGCCTGGAGACCGTGGTGATCCCGCCCAACAAGCCGACCATCCGCAAGGACGAGCTCGACCTCGTCTACAAGACCGAGCGCGAGAAGTACGACGCCGTGGTGGCCGACATCCGCGACTGCCACCAGCGCGGCCAGCCGGTGCTCGTCGGCACCACCTCGATCGAGAACTCCGAGAAGGTGTCGGCGCTGCTGACCAAGGAGAAGCTCGAGCACCAGGTGCTCAATGCCAAGCAGCACGAGCGCGAGGCGATGATCGTCGCGCAGGCGGGGCGCCCCGGCGTGATCACGATCGCCACCAACATGGCCGGGCGCGGCACCGACATCGTGCTGGGTGGCAACGTCGAGAACCAGATCAAGTTCCTCGCCGCCGACGAGAGCGTGCCGGACGAGGAGAAGGCCGCGCGCGCGAAGAAGCTGCAGGACGAATGGCAGGGCCTGCACGAAGCGGTGAAGGCGCAGGGCGGCCTGCGCATCATCGCCACCGAGCGCCACGAGTCGCGCCGCATCGACAACCAGCTGCGCGGCCGCTCCGGCCGCCAGGGCGACCCGGGCTCGTCGCGCTTCTACCTGAGCCTGGACGATCCACTGATGCGCATCTTCGCCGGCGACCGCGTGCGCGCGATCATGGACCGGCTGAAGATGCCCGACGGCGAGGCGATCGAGGCCGGCATCGTCACGCGCAGCATCGAGAGCGCGCAGCGCAAGGTCGAGGCGCGCAACTTCGACATCCGCAAGCAGCTGCTCGAATACGACGACGTCGCCAACGACCAGCGCAAGGTGATCTACCAGCAGCGCAACGAGATCCTCGAGGCCGAGAGCCTGACCGAGCAGATCGCCAACCTGCGCCGCGCCACGATGACCGAGGTGGTGCGCACCTGGGTGCCCGCGGGCAGCGTCGAGGAGCAGTGGGACCTGCCCACGCTGGAGAAGACGCTGCGCGAGGAATGGCAGCTCGACGTGGCGCTGGCCGCCGAGGTCGACAAGAGCGACAGCATCACCGACGACGACGTCGTCGAGAAGGTGGTCAAGGCTGCCGACGCGCACTTCGACGACAAGCTCGAGCGCGTCGGCGCCGAGCAGTTCACGCCCTTCATGCGCATGGTGCTGCTGCAGGCCATCGACACGCACTGGCGCGAGCACCTCGCCGCGCTCGACTACCTGCGCCAGGGCATCCACCTGCGCGGCTACGCGCAGAAGAACCCCAAGCAGGAATACAAGCGCGAGGCCTTCGAGCTGTTCTCGCAGCTGCTCGACCTGGTGAAGATGGAAGTCACGCGCGTGATGATGACGGTGCGCATCCAGAGCCAGGAAGAGGCCGCGCAGGCCGCCGAGGCGATCGAGGAGCGCTCCGAGCGCATCAGCAACGTGACCTACACGCACCCCAACGAGGACGGCTCGGTCTCCGAGGAGGCCGACCCGGCGACGCTGGTGGCGCAGGTGCCCAAGGTGGGCCGCAACGACCCCTGCCCCTGCGGCAGCGGCAAGAAGTACAAGCAGTGCCACGGCCGGCTGGCCTGATCACACGGAGGCTGGCATGCCCGTCAACCTGAGCGCGCCGAACCCGGCCGACCTGCACCCCGTGCCCGGCGTCGAACTGGGCATCACGATGGCCGGTGTGCGCAAGGCCAATCGCCGCGACGTGCTGGTCGTCAAGCTCGTCGAAGGCGCGGCGGTGGCGGGCGTGTTCACGCAGAACCGCTTCTGCGCCGCGCCGGTGCAGGTGTGCCGCGAGCACCTCGCGGCCGGAGTCGGCATCCGCGCGATCGTGGTCAACACCGGCAATGCCAACGCCGGCACCGGCGCCGACGGTCTGGCGCGCGCGCGCTCCACCTGCGCGGCGCTGGCGACGCTGGTCGGCGTGAAGCCCGAGCAGGTGCTGCCGTTTTCCACCGGCGTGATCATGGAGACGCTACCCAGCGAGCGCATCGAAGCGGCGCTGCCCGCAGCACTCGCCGATGCGAAGCCCGCCCACTGGGCGCTGGCCGCCGAGGCGATCATGACCACCGACACGCTGCCCAAGGCGGCGTCGCGCCAGCTGGTCATCGGCGGCAAGACCGTGACGATCACCGGCATCAGCAAGGGCGCCGGCATGATCCGGCCCAACATGGCGACCATGCTCGGCTTCGTCGCCACCGATGCGGCGATCGCGCCGCGACTGCTGCAGCCGCTGGTGAAGGAAGCGGCCGACGCCTCGTTCAACCGCATCACGATCGACGGCGACACCTCGACCAACGATTCCTTCGTGCTGATCGCGACGCAGCGCGCCGGCCATGCGACGATCACGCAGCTCGATTCAGCGGAAGGCAAGGCCTTGCGCGAGGCGCTGATCGCGGTGTCGCAGCAGCTCGCGCAGGCGATCGTGCGCGACGGCGAGGGCGCCACCAAGTTCATCACCGTGCGCATCGAGGGCGGCCGCAGCGAAGACGAGTGCCGCCAGGCCGCCTACGCGATCGCGCATTCGCCGCTGGTGAAGACCGCGTTCTTTGCCAGCGACCCGAACCTCGGCCGCATCCTCGCAGCGGTGGGCTACGCGGGCATCGCCGATCTCGACCAGTCGCTGATCGACCTGCACCTCGACGACGTGCACGTGGTGCATCGCGGCGGGCGCCGCAGCGAATACCGCGAGGAAGACGGCGCGCGCGTGATGAAGCAGCCCGAGATCACGGTGCGCGTGAACCTGAATCGCGGCAGCGCGCAGGCCACCGTCTGGACCTGCGACCTGAGCTACGACTACGTGAAGATCAACGCCGACTACCGCAGTTGATGCGGACGGCGAGCAGCCACGCCGCCGCGAGCGCGGCCGCGAGGTGCTTGAGCGTGTGGCCGCTGACGAAGGCGAGTTGCGCGAACACCGCGTGGTCGGCCAGCTCGAGGCCTTTGGCGAGCGCGTAGCCGAGCAGCACGCCCCACCAGGCCGCGTCCGGCGCGGCCGTCGCGAAGCGCTTCGGCAGCCGCAGCAGCAGCGCCGCCGGCACCAGCAGCATCGGCAGGAACTGCACGAAGAGGTAGGGGCGCAGGTCGCTGCGGCCGAGGCGTTCGCTGAACCACCACAGCGCCACCGAGGCGCTGGCCGCGATCAGCGCCGCAGCCAGCACCGCCGGCGAGCCCCAGCGCGCATCGAGCCGCTCGGCGAAGAAGGCGCACAGCAGCGCCGCGCACGCCCAGGCGATCGGTAAACGATCGAAAGCCAGCGAGGCGTTGTCGGGCGCCCAGTGGTACAGCGCCGAGCCCGCCGCGGTGGCGATCAGCGCCCATGCGAACGCGCGCCAGGCGAGCGTGGACTCGCTGCGCGGCAGCGCGCGGCCCGACCACAGCGCCCAGGCGCCGATCAGCGCGAAAGGCGCGTTGCTGAGCACGTCGGCGGCGTGCGGAATCGCGCGCCAGGCGCGCTGATCGGCGAAGTGGTGATAGGCATCCCATTGCGGGATGGCGCCGTACAGCGCGAGAGCGAGCGCCAGCAGCGCAGCGAGCAGGGGCAGGATGAGCGTCATGCGGCGCATGCTCCGCGGCGCGCAGCGCGCCAGCAAGCACCCTGCGGCAGCGGCCGAGCCGGCGCGCCGCGCGGTATCGCGCCGCGCCACCGCCACGCTCCGCGTTTGCCGCGTTGCGCCGCACAGCGTCGCTGCTAGCATCCTCGTCACTCATGACGCAATGGCTGCCCAGGTTCAAGGCACGGCTGGCCGCGCTGCTGCCGCGCGGCGATCTGCTGCGCCAGGCCACCTACCGGCGGCTGTGGACCTCGATCCTGATCAGCTCCTTCGGCGGCCAGGTGACCTTGCTCGCCCTGCCGCTGACGGCCGCGCTGCTGCTGCACGCCTCGCCGACGCAGATGGGCCTGCTCACCGCGATGGAGATCGTGCCCTTCGTGCTGTTCTCGCTGCCCTGCGGCGTGTGGCTGGACCGCGTGCGCAAGCTGCCCGTCTACGTGATCGGCGAGAGCACGCTGGCGCTGGTGGTCGCCAGCGTGCCGCTGGCGTGGTGGCGGGGCTGGCTGACGATGCCGTGGCTGTACGCGGTCGGCTTCGTGATCGGCACGGTCTACACCACCGCCGGCTCGGCGGCGCAGATCGTGCTGACGCAGGTGGTGCCGCGCGAGCGGCTGGTGGAGGCGCATGCGAAGAACGCCCTGGCCAGCTCGGGCGCCGAGGTCGCCGGGCCGGGCTTCGCGGGCGTGCTGATCCGCCTCGTCGGTGCGCCGCTGGCGCTGCTGGTCGATGCGGCGATGCTGCTCGGCTCGGCGGCCATCCTGCGCGGCATCGTGGTCGCCGAGCGCCGCGAGCCGCGCGCCGACGCGCACTTCTGGCGCGACCTGCGCGCCGGCGTGCGCTTCGTGCGCAGCCAGCGCCTGCTGGTGGCGCTGGCCTGCGCGGTGGGCGTGTGGCAGATGTGCCATCACGCGGCGCTGGTGGTGCAGATCCTCTTCGCGACGCGCACGCTGGGCCTGTCCGAGCAGGCCATCGGCCTGAGCTACACCGGCATGGGCGTGGGCACGGTGCTGGGCAGCCTGTGGGGCGACCGCATCAGCCGGCGCATCGGCCCGGGGCGTTGCCTGACGCTGGGCTTCGCGGTGTGCGGCGCGGGCTGGGGCCTGCTGGCGCTGGCGCCGGCGAACCGCTTCGGCGTGGTTGCGTTCGCGGCGATGCTGCTGATGTTCGGCGCCGGCGCGGTGCTGGTGTTCATCAACTTCCTCGCGCTGCGCCAGGCCGTGACGCCCGAGCCGCTGCTGGGCCGCATGACCAGCACGATGCGCTGGCTGATCCTGATCCCGGCCGGGCCGGGCGCGTTGCTCGGCGGCTGGCTGGGCGAGCACGTCGGGTTGCGTGCCTCGTTGGGTTTTGCCGGCGCGAGCGCGCTGCTGCTTGCGCTGCTGGCCTCGCGCGTGGCGGTGATCCGCGACCTGCGCGAGTTGCCGGCGCCCGGCCATCATGACGAGCGCGGGGCGGGCGAGGCGGGCGGCATCGCGCGGCAGACGACGGTCTGAAGAATCAGTCGCGCACCGACTCGCCGGGCGAGAAACGGTCGACGGCGTCGGTGATGATTCCGTCGATGCCGAGCGCCTGCAGGCGCAGCGCCTCGGCCGGGTCGTTGACGGTGTAGACCAGCGCGCGCATGCCCGCGCCGTGCAGCTGCGCGATCAGCGCTTGATCCATCAGGTTGTAGTGGGTCACGCAGGCCGCCACGCCGAGCGCGCGGGCGATGTCGAACCAGCCGCTCCACAAGCTGTCGAGCAGCAGCGCGCGCGGCAGCCCGGGCGCGGTTTCGAGCGCACCTTGCAGCGCCTCGGGGCGGAACGAGCTGAGCAAGGGCGGCGCCACCGGCGCAACGCGGCTTTCGGCCCACAGCCGCGCGGCTTCGCGCGCGACGACGCGGCCGGTCTCGGCTTCCTGGCCCGGTGTCGGCTTGACCTCGATGTTCAGCGCGAAGCCGTTGCGCAGCACGTAGGCGGCGATCGCGTCGAGACTCGGAATCGGCTCGCCGGCGAAGGCGCGGCTGTGCCAGCCGCCGGCGTCGATGCGCGACAGTTCGCTCCAGCTTCGATCGCCGGCCGTGCCGCGCTCCGGCGTCGTGCGCTGCAGCGTGTCGTCGTGCAGCAGGAAGGGCACGCCGTCGGCGCTGAGCTTCACGTCGCACTCGAAGGCGCGGTAGCCATGCGAGGCGCCGACGCGGAACGCCGCCAGCGTGTTCTCCGGCGCCAGCTTGCCGGCGCCGCGGTGCGCGATCCACAACGGGTAGGGCCAGTTCGTCATGGTCTCAGCCGATGCGCCGCTGCGTCGCGGCGTCGAACCAGTGCAGCTGGGCGGCCGGCGCCTGCAGCGCCAGCGTCTGGCCGTTGCGCGGCGCGCTCAGCGCGGCGTCGACGCGCACCGTGAACGCCTGCCGGCCCACCAGCCCGTGCACCAGCCGCTCGGCGCCGAGCATCTCGCTGGTCTCCACCTTGAAGGGCCAGCCCGGCGCGCCGGCGGTGGCCAGCCGCGCGTGCTCGGGCCGCAGGCCGGCGATCAGCGCGCCGTCGCGCGGGGCGCTGACCGGCAGCGCGAGCGGCTCGCCGTCGACCGTGAAGCGCGCGCCCTCGGCGGTGCCTTGCAGCAGGTTCATCGGCGGCGAGCCGATGAAGCCGGCGACGAAGGTGGTGGCCGGCGTCGCGTACACCTCGGCCGGCGTGCCGATCTGCTCCATGCGCCCGGCGTTCATCACGATCATGCGCTGCGCCAGCGTCATCGCCTCCACCTGGTCGTGCGTGACGAAGAGGGAGGTGACGCCCAGCTCCGCATGCAGCTTCTGGATCTCCAGCCGCGTCTGCGCGCGCAGCTTGGCGTCGAGGTTGGACAGCGGCTCGTCGAACAAAAACACCTCGGGCTCGCGCACGATCGCGCGCCCCATCGCGACGCGCTGGCGCTGCCCGCCGGAGAGCTCGCGCGGCTTGCGCTTCAGGTAGGGCTCGAGCTGCAGGATGCCGGCCGCCTTGGCCACGCGCGCCTCGATCTGCGCGCGCGGCAGCTTGGCGATCTTCAGCCCGTAGGCCATGTTCTCGAACACCGTCATGTGCGGGTAGAGCGCGTAGTTCTGGAACACCATCGCGATGTCGCGCTCGCTCGGCTCGACGTCGTTGACGATGCGGCCGGCGATCGCGATCTCGCCGCCGCTGATCTCCTCCAGCCCCGCCACCATGCGCAGCAGCGTGCTCTTGCCGCAGCCCTAGGGCCCGACGATGACGATGAACTCGCCGTCGGCGATCTCGGCGTCGACGCCGTGGATCACCGGGTTCGCCTTGGCGCCGGTGCCGTAGCGCTTGACGACGTTGCGGATGCTGATCGCGCCCATGCTTGCCTTCTTCTACTTCTCGGTGTCGACCAGGCCCTTGACGAACCACTTCTGCATCAGCAGCACCACCAGCGCGGGCGGGACCATCGCCATCATCGCGGTGGCCATCACGATGTTCCACTCGTTCTGCGCGTCGCCGCCGGCGATCATGCGCTTGATGCCGATGACCACCGGGTACATGGCCTCGTCGGTGGTCACCAGCAGCGGCCACAGGTACTGGTTCCAGCCGTAGATGAACTGGATGACGAACAGCGCCGCCATCGAGGTGGCCGACAGCGGCAGCAGCACGTCCTTGAAGAAGCGCAGCGGCCCGGCGCCGTCGATGCGCGCGGCTTCCACCAGCTCGTCGGGCACGGTCAGGAAGAACTGGCGGAACAGGAAGGTGGCGGTGGCCGAGGCGATCAGCGGCACCGTCAGCCCGGCGAAGCTGTTGAGCATGCCGAGATCGGCCACCACCTTGTAGGTCGGGCCGATGCGCACCTCCACCGGCAGCATCAGCGTGACGAAGATGGCCCAGAAGAAGAAATGGCGCAGCGGAAAGCGGAAGTAGACGATCGCGAAGGCCGACAGCAGCGAGATCGCGATCTTGCCCAGCGCGATGATCAGCGCGCTGACCAGGCTGACCGTCATCATGCGGCCCACCGCCGCGGTCGAGCCCGCGCCGCTGCCGCCGCCGTGCCAGGCGGCGGCGTAGTTCTCGATCAGCTTGTCGCCCGGCAGCAGCGGCATCGGCGCCTGCACCACGTCGGCGGCGGTGTGCGTCGAGGCGACGAAGGTGATGTAGACCGGGAAGACGACCGCCGCCACGCCCAGGATCAGCACCAGGTGCGCGAGCAGGCCGAGGGTGGGGCGGCGTTCGACCATGAGGCGTGGCTCAGTAGGTGACCTTCTTCTCGACGAAGCGGAACTGCACGACGGTCAGCGCGATGACGATCGCCATCAGCACCACCGACTGCGCCGCCGAACCGCCCAGGTCGAGCGCCTTGAAGCCGTCGAAGTAGACCTTGTAGACCAGGATCGCGGTGTCCTTGCCGGGGCCGCCCTGCGTGGCCGCGTCGACGATCGCGAAGGTGTCGAAGAAGGCGTAGACGATGTTCATCACCAGCAGGAAGAAGGTGGTGGGCGACAGCAGCGGGAACTGGATGGTCCAGAAGCGCCGCCACGGCCGCGCGCCGTCGATCGCCGCCGCCTCGATCAGGCTCTTCGGAATGCTTTGCAGCCCGGCGAGGAAGAACAGGAAGTTGTAGGAGATCTGCTTCCACACCGCGGCCATCACGATCAGCGCCATCGCGTGCTTGCTGTTGAGCAGCGAGTCCCACTCGAAGCCGAGCCGGTGCAGCGCCCAGGCCAGCACGCCGATGCTCGGCGAGAACATGAACAGCCACAGCACGCCGGCCACCGCCGGGGCCACCGCGTAGGGCCAGATCAGCAGCGTGCGGTAGACCAGCGCGCCCTTGACGACGCGGTCGGCGAACACCGCCAGCAGCAGCGACAGCGAGATGCCCAGCAGCGCCACCAGCGCCGAGAACACCGCCGTGGTGCGGAACGACGCGAGGTAGCCCTCGTCGTTCCACAGACGCGCGAAGTTCTCCAGCCCGACCCACTCGACCGAGGTGCCGAAGGCGTCCGACTGCTGCAGCGACTGCAGCAGCGCCTGGCCTGCCGGCCAGAAGAAGAACACCGTGATGACGATGCCCTGCGGCGCCAGCAGCAGCCAGGGCAGCCAGGCGGAGCGGAAGACGACGCGCTTTTCGGCAGCCAAGATCGTCGCGGCGTCAGGGCGTCAGGACTTGTTCGCCTTCTCGAAGCGCTCGAGCAGCTGGTTGCCGCGCTTGACCACCGCGTCGAGCGCTTCCTTGGCGCTCTTCTTGCCGGCCCACACCTGCTCGAGTTCCTCGTCCTCGATGTCGCGGATCTGCACGTAGTTGCCCAGCCGGATGCCGCGCGACTTGTCGGTGGTCTTGCGGATCATCTGGTTCACCGCGGTGTCGGTGCCGGGGTTCTCCTTGTAGAAGCCCGACTTCTCGGTCAGCTCGAAGGAGGCCAGCGTCACCGGCAGGTAGCCGGTGCGCTTGTGGCTGGCCGATTGCACCTCGGGCCGGGAGATGAAGTCGAAGAACGCCGCCACGCCCTTGTACTCGGCCGGCTTTTTGCCCGCCAGCACCCACAGGCTGGCGCCGCCGATCACGGTGTTCTGCGGCGCGCCGGGTACGTCGGGGTAGTAGGGCAGCGTGGCCAGGCCGAAGGCGAACTTGGCGTTCTTGCGCACGTTGCCGTAGAAGCCCGAGGAGGTGGTGATCATCGCGCACTCGCCGGAGACGAAGGTCGCCTCGGGCACGTTGCCGCGGCCCTTGTAGACGAACAGGCCCTGCTTGGCCATGTTGGCGAGGTTCTCGATGTGACGCACGTGCAGCGGCGAGTTCGCCACCAGCCGCGCGTCCAGGCCCCCCAGGCCGTTGCGCCTGGTGGCCAGCTCGACGTTGTGCCAGGTCGAGAAGCTTTCCATCTGCGTCCAGCCCTGCCACGCGGTGGTGAACGGGCACTTGTGGCCGGAGGCCTTCAGCTTGGCGGCGGCCAGCGTCACCTCGGGCCAGGTCCTGGGCGGCTGGTCGGGGTTCAGGCCGGCGGCCTTGAAGGCGTCCTTGTTGATGTAGAAGACCGTCGTCGAGCTGTTGAACGGGAAGCTCAGCATCTGCCCGTTCGGCGCGGTGTAGTAGCCCGCGACGGCCGGAATGTAGGCGGCCGGGTCGAACTTGTAGCCGGCGTCCTTCATCACCTGGCCGACCGGCACGACGGCGCCCTTGCTGGCCATCATCGTCGCGGTGCCGACCTCGAACACCTGCAGGATGTGCGGCGCGTTGCCGGCGCGGTAGGCGGCGATCGCCGCGGTCATCGACTCGGGGTAGCTGCCCTTGTAGATCGGCGTGACCTTGTACTGCGTCTGGCTGGCGTTGAACTCCTTGGCCAGGTCGTTCACCCATTCATTGTTGACGGCCGTCATCGAGTGCCACCACTGGATCTCGGTCTGGGCGTGGGCGGGCAGCGTGGCCGCGGCGAGCGCGGCGGCGGACAGAGCGATTCGGACGATCCTCATGACATCTCCGTGTGGGTTTGATGACGGCCTCGCGGGGCCAGCGGGGCAGTGTCCCGGGGCTTCGTGACAGCCGTATTGAGGCGCCGCATGCTACGCCGGGACGCGGGGCGCGCCAGCCCCGGTGAATCCCGGGGAAATGCGGCGCTGCGATAATCGCCCTCCGAGCGCCAACACGGGGGCGGCGCGAGCCCCCGTCCTTCATGAACGCACCCGCTTCCCTGACCCACATGGCCGCCGCCGCAGCGGCCGACGGGGCCGCCGCGCGCCTGCGCGAGATTCCCTACAACTACACCTCGTTCTCCGACCGCGAGATCGTCATCCGCCTGCTCGGCGCGCGCGCCTGGGAGGTGCTGAACCGGCTGCGCGAGGAGCGCCGCACCGGCCGCTCGGCGCGCATGCTCTACGAGGTGCTGGGCGACATCTGGGTGGTGCAGCGCAACCCCTACCTGCAGGACGACCTGCTCGACAACCCGAAGCGCCGCGCCGCGCTGATCGAGGCGCTGCACCACCGGCTGCGCGCGATCGAGGCGCGCCGCTCGCCGGCCGACGACGGCGAGCGCGACGCCGCGGTCGGCGAACTGCTCGTCGCGGCGCGCTCGGCGGTGGAGCGCTTCGAGCGCCAGTTCGACCAGATGGCCGAGCTGCGGCGGCGCGTGACCAAGGTGCTGGGCCGCGTCACCGCCAAGGACAACGTCAAGTTCGACGGCCTGTCGCGCGTGGCGCACGTGACCGACGCCACCGACTGGCGCGTCGAGTACCCCTTCGTCGTGCTGACGCCCGACACCGAGGCCGAGATGGCCGCGCTGGTGAAGGGCTGCATCGAACTCGGGCTGACGATCATCCCGCGCGGCGGCGGCACCGGCTACACCGGCGGCGCGGTGCCGCTGGCCTGGAACAGCGCCGTCATCAACACCGAGAAGCTCGAGGCGATGAGCGAGGTCGAGATGGCCTCGCTGCCCGGCGTCGATCGTCCGGTGGCGACGGTGTGGACCGAAGCCGGCGTGGTCACGCAGCGCGTCGCCGATGCGGCCGAGCGCGCCGGCCACGTCTTCGCGGTCGACCCGACCTCGGCCGAGGCCTCGTGCATCGGCGGCAACATCGCGATGAACGCCGGCGGCAAGAAGGCGGTGCTGTGGGGCACGGCGCTGGACAACCTCGCCTCCTGGCGCATGGTGACGCCGCAGGCGCAGTGGCTGGAAGTGGTGCGGCTGAACCACAACCTCGGCAAGATCCACGACGTGGAGCTGGCGAGCTTCGAGCTGCGCACGTTCGCGGCCGACGGCAGGACGCTGCTCGATACGCAGCGGCTCGACATCCCGGGGCGCGTGTTCCGCAAGGAAGGCCTGGGCAAGGATGTCACCGACAAGTTCCTCGCCGGCCTGCCGGGCGTGCAGAAGGAGGGCTGCGACGGCCTGATCACCTCGGCGCGCTGGATCGTGCACCGCATGCCGGCGCACACGCGCACGGTGTGCCTGGAGTTCTTCGGCCACGCGCGCGACGCGGTGCCGTCGATCGTCGAGATCAAGGACTTCATGTTCGCTCAAGCGAAGGCGGGCGGCGTGGAGATGGAAGGACGCGGCCGCTCCCCCGTCCTGCTCGCCGGCCTGGAGCACCTCGACGACCGCTACCTGAAGGCGGTGGGCTACGCGACCAAATCCAAGCGCGGCGGCCTGCCGAAGATGGTGCTGATCGGCGACATCGCGGGCGACGACGCCGACGCCGTGGCGCACGCCGCCAGCGAGGTGGTGCGCATCGCCAACAGCCGCGCCGGCGAGGGCTTCGTCGCGGTCAGCGGCGAGGCGCGCAAGAAGTTCTGGCTGGATCGCAAGCGCACCGCCGCGATCAGCCGCCACACCAACGCCTTCAAGATCAACGAGGACGTGGTGATCCCGCTGCCGCGCATGGCGGAGTACACCGACGGCATCGAGCGCATCAACATCGAGCTCAGCCTGCGCAACAAGCTCGCGACCATCGACGCGCTGGAGGGCTTCTTCCTCGAAGGAAGCCTGCCGCTGGGCAAGAGCGACGACGCCGGCGAGATCGCCTCGGCCGAATTGCTGGAAGACCGCGTGCAGCAGGCGCTGGGCCTGCTGCGCGAGGTGCGCGGCCTGTGGCAGCACTGGATGGCGAACCTCGACGTGGCGCAGCCCGCGGAATCGGGAGGCAGGGGCCGCACGATCTTCGCCGACCTGCAGGACCGCACGCTGCGCGCCACCTGGAAGGCGCAGATCCGCGCGCCCCTGCAGCAGATCTTCGCCGGCGCGGCGCTCGAGCCCATCGTCGCCGAATGCCAGCGCATCCACGACCGCGTGCTCAAAGGCCGCGTCTGGGTGGCGCTGCACATGCACGCCGGCGACGGCAACGTGCACACCAACATCCCGGTCAACAGCGACAACTACGAGATGCTGCAGACCGCGCACGAGGCGGTGGGCCGCATCATGGCGCTGGCGCGGCGCCTGGGCGGCGTGATCTCGGGCGAGCACGGCATCGGCATCACCAAGCTGGAGTTCCTCTCCGACGACGAACTCGCCAGCTTCGCCGACTACAAGCGCCGCGTCGACCCCGAGGGCCGCTTCAACAAGGGCAAGCTGCTGCGCGACCCGGCGATCCGCGCCGACCTGACCAACGCCTACACGCCCAGCTTCGGGCTGATGGGGCACGAGTCGCTGATCATGCAGCAGAGCGACATCGGCCAGATCGCCGATTCGGTCAAGGACTGCCTGCGCTGCGGCAAGTGCAAGCCGGTGTGCGCGACGCACGTGCCGCGCGCCAACCTGCTGTACAGCCCGCGCAACAAGATCCTCGCCACCTCGCTGCTGGTGGAGGCCTTCCTCTACGAGGAGCAGACGCGCCGCGGCGTCAGCATCAAGCACTGGCAGGAATTCGAGGACGTGGCCGACCACTGCACCGTGTGCCACAAGTGCCTCGCGCCGTGCCCGGTGAAGATCGACTTCGGCGACGTGTCGATGAACATGCGCAACCTGCTGCGCAAGATGGGCCAGAAGACCTGGCGTCCCGGCAACGCGGCGGCGATGTTCTTCCTCAACGCCACGCGGCCCGAGACCATCAAGCTGATGCGCGCGGCGATGGTCGGCGTCGGCTTCAAGGCGCAGCGCCTGGCCAACGACCTGCTGCGCGGCCTGGCGAACCGCCAGGCTGCCGCGCCGCCGGCGACCGTGGGCCCGGCGCCGGTGAAGGAGCAGGTGATCCACTTCATCAACAAGAAGATGCCCGGCAAGCTGCCCAAGCGCACCGCGCGCGCGCTGCTGGACATCGAGGACAAGGCCTACGTGCCGATCATCCGCGACCCGAAGACCACCAGCGCCGACACCGAGGCGGTGTTCTACTTCCCCGGCTGCGGCTCGGAGCGCCTCTTCTCGCAGGTGGGCCTGGCCACGCAGGCGATGCTGTGGCACGCCGGTGTGCAGACGGTGCTGCCGCCGGGCTACCTGTGCTGCGGCTACCCGCAGCGCGGCAGCGGGCAGTTCGACAAGGCCGAGAAGATGATCACCGACAACCGGGTGCTCTTCCACCGCGTGGCCAACACGCTGAACTACCTCGACATCAAGACCGTGGTGGTCAGCTGCGGCACCTGCTACGACCAGCTGCAGGGCTACAAATTCGAGGACATCTTCCCCGGCTGCCGCATCGTCGACATCCACGAGTACCTGCTCGAGAAGGGCATCACGCTCGGCGGCCCGGGCGGCTACCTGTACCACGACCCCTGCCACACGCCGATGAAGCAGCGCGACCCGATGAAGACGGTCAAGGCGCTGGTGGGCGAGAACGTGCGCAAGAGCGAGCGTTGCTGCGGCGAGAGCGGCACGCTGGGCGTGACGCGGCCCGACATCTCGACGCAGGTGCGCTTCCGCAAGACCGAGGAACTCAAGCGCGACGAAGCGGCGCTGCGCGCGACGGGCAGCGTGCCGGCGAAGGGGCCGGTGAAGATCCTGACCTCCTGCCCGAGCTGCCTGCAAGGGCTGAACCGCTACGTCGGCGACCTCGACAACGGCCTGCTCGAAGCCGACTACATCGTCGTCGAGATGGCCAGCAAGATCCTCGGCGCGGACTGGCTGCCCGACTACGTGAAGCGCGCGAACGACGGGGGGATCGAGCGGGTTCTGGTGTGAGGGACGTTCGCAGCGGCTGAAGCGGCAAAGGGCCGTGGGGGCCGCCCGCGGTGCTTCGATGAGACGGTCGGCCCTGCGGGCCGACTCCCTTGCGCTGCTCGGTCTCGCGGCCCTGCCGCGGAACTCACTTCGCTCACTGGCGTTCGCTGCGTTCAATCACCCGCGGCAAGCATGAAGACGAAGCGCGCGAATACGCGCGCGGGCCGCGAGCCCTGCGCTGCTCAGCGTCTCATAGGCGCACCGCGAACGGCCCCCACGGCCCTTTGCTGAACCAGTGGTTGCATGCCCCCAACTTCCTTTGCATACCGCCGCTGGTCCAGCGCGGCAGGCGCGGCCCCGTGGGGGCGATTTGGGGGCGGTGAGAAGCGCAGGTGCCGGGGTCGGCGCGCGTATTCGCGCGCTTCGTCTTCATGCTCGTCGCCGGTGTCTGAGCGCAGCGGCGCAGCCGCGTAGCGAGTTCGGCGACGCGACCCCGGCACCGAGCATCGCAACGGAGTCGGCGCGCAGCGCCGACCGCCACCGCATGAGCCCCCACGGGGCCGCGCCTGCCGCGCCGCGCCACGCCACGCCGCACCCCTCAATGCACCGAGATGCTTTTCGCCGCAGTCGTCGCGTCGAACCACAGCTGGCTCGGCCAGGCCGGCCAGCTGATGCCGAGCGCCGCGTGGTTCGGGTCGCCGCTGCGCGCGAAGGCCGCCACCGTCTTCATCATCGCGTCCGACAGGTCGAGCCGGCCGGCGCGGTTGGCGCTGCTGTTCGCCACGTTGGCGAACAGCGAGGGGCCGAAGTTGCCGAACACGAAGGGCAGGTCGAAGGCGTGCGCCGCGCCGTAGATGTCGTTCCACGGCGCCGGCTCCTCGTCCCAGTCGAAGCGGTAGTACCAGACCGCGGGCTGCTGCGCCTTCAGCGCGTTCAGCACGTTGTCGCGGCTGGCGCCGAAGAAGATCGCGTTGAGCAGGTCGGTGCGGGCGTTGAAGCCGGTGACCGGCGTGTCCACCGGCAGGTATTGCGCCGGGATCCACTGGTTGATCGTGACGGTGGGCGCTGCGTCCGGGTTGTAGTTGAACTGCGTGTTGAACAGCGTCGCATCGCTGACCAGCCGGCCGCTCGCGCCGCCCAGTGACGGCGACAGCGCGAGGAAGGTCGGGAACAGCTTGGCTTCGTCGCGCGTGGTGCTCGCGAGCACCGGCACCTTCAGGTAGTTGCCGGCGTTGATCGCGGCGATCGGGTCCGCCGGCAGCACCGTGCCCTCGGGGATCGGCCCCGAGCCGGCCAGGCCCAGCGCCGCCAGTCGGGTCAGCAGCGTCGCCAGCAGCGTGGCCGACGTCTTGCCGCGCAGGTAGGCGGCGATCTGCGCCGGCGTCTGCGTGGCGACGTAAGCCTGCGCGCCGGCGCCGTCGGCCGCCAGGCCGTCGGCGATCACCAGCTCTTGCAGCAGCGCGTTGCCCTGCGCCAGCGAGGCCGAGGCCGGGCTCAGCGTGGCGATGCTGCCGGCCGGCAGGTTGCTCGCCAGCGAGATGCCGCCGCTCATCGGCATCGCGCGGTGCATCAGCTTCGGGTTCGCGCCGGCCACGAGCGGCGAGGTCAGCAGCGCGTACACGTCGATCGCTCCGGCCGACTGGCCCATCACCGTCACGTTGCCGGCATCGCCGCCGAAGTTCGCGATGTTCTTGTTGACGAACTCCAGCGCCTTGATGTTGTCGAGCGTGCCGAAGTTGCCCGAGTCGTCGGCTGCGTTGCTGCCTTCCTTCAGCTGCGGTAGGTTGAACCAGCCGAAGATGCCGAGCCGGTAATTGGGCGTCACGACCACCGCGTTGGCCGCCTTGGCGAGCGCCGCGCCGTCGTAGACCGGATCGGCCGTGTAGCCCGAGACGTTGCTGCCGCCGTGGATGAAGACGATCACGGGCAGGTTCTTTGCCTCGCCGGCCGGGCGCCAGATGTTCAGGTACAGGCAGTCCTCGCTGCCGACGGCCTGGTTCAGCGTGGTCGCGATCGTCGCGTCGTAGCTGTTGTTCGCGCCCGGGCCGTAGATGCGCCCGTACTGCACGCAGGCGTTGGCGAACTGCCGGGCGGGCCGCGTGCCGCTCCAGGTGTCGGGGTCGACCGGCGCCTTCCAGCGCAGCGCGCCGGTCGGCGCCTTCGCGAACGGGATGCCCTTCCAGGCGAGCGTGCCCGTGGTGGCCGCGTCGTTGCTGCCCTGCACGCGGCCGAAGCTGGTGCTGCGGACGGTGGGGTCGTGGTCGTCGTTGCCGCCGCCGCAGCCGGCCAGCGCCGCGGCGAGCAGCAGCGTGGGCGCGAAGCGCCGGCTCGTGCCGATGTCGAGTGCCATGGTTTGTCTCCTTGTCAGTGGGGGCGGCTGCTGCGGAAAATTCTAGGAATCGCGCCGCGGCCGCGCACTGACCGAAGCGCGCCAGATTGCTGGCCTTGCAGCGCCAGTCGGATGCGAGTCAGGAGAGATCAGGAGAGAACCGACCCGTGATCGAACGCAGCAGTTCTTCCGTCTGGGTTCGCGGCGTCGTCGAGATGTTCGCCGCCGAAGGTGTGGACACCGCCGCGCTGCTGCACGACGCCGGCATCGCGCGCGCCGCGCTCGACGATCCGGCGCGGCGCTTCTCGATCGACGAGGTCAGCCTGCTGTGGGAGCGGGCGGTGGCGCGCTCCGGCAAGTCGACGCTGGGGCTGAACCGCGAGCTGGCTGCCGCCTACGGCAAGCTCGGCGTCGTCGGCTACGCGATGATGGCGTGCCCGACGCTGCGGGCCGCGCTCGAACGGCTGCGCTGCTACCTGAAGGTGATCAGCAGCGCGGCGACCTTCGAGCTGCGCGAGGCGCCCGAGGGCTGCTGGTTCGAGTTCGGCCACGCCGGCGGCGAGCGGCCGGTGCCGCGCCAGCGCAGCGAATTCGGCGTGCTGACGATGCTGTGCTTTTGCAGCTGGATCGCCGGCCGCGAGCTGAGCGCGGTGGCGGTCGAGTTCACCGATCCGCACCCCGGCGACGCGAGCGTGCACGAGCAGGTGTTCGGCTGCCCGGTGCGGTTCGGACAGGTTGCCAACCGCGCGCTGCTGCGCCATGCCGATCTCGCGCTGCCGCTGTCGGCGCGCGACGCGGGCATCGCCGCGCTGCACGGCAGGCTGGTCGAGGACGAGCTCGAACGCCTCGAAGCGGCGCCGACCAGCCAGCGCGTCCTGCGCCTGCTGGCGAGCCGCCTGCCGGGCGCCGAGCCGCGCCGCGACGAGGTGGCCGCGGCGCTGGGGATGAGCGAGCGCACCTTGCAGCGGCGCCTGCAGGCCGAGGGCAGTTCGTTCCAGCAACTGCTCGACGACACGCGCCGCGAGCTGGCCCAGCACTACTTGCGCAAGCCGCGCACTTCGCTGCAGCGTGTTGCCGAGCTGCTCGGCTTCGAGGATCAGAGCAACCTGTTTCGCGCCTGCAAGCGCTGGTTCGGCGAATCGCCCGGCCGCTACCGGGCGCGCTTCGCCGGCGAGGCCGGGCGCGCGACCGGGGCTACTGCTCCGCCGAGAGCTTCCGCTCCTTGATCAGCGCGTGCCAGAACGCCGTCTCCTTCTGGATGAACGAAGCCAGCGCCGGCCCGTCGCTGGGCAGCACCTCGAGGCCGAAGTCTTCCAGCCTGGCGTGCACCTCGGGCACCGCGATCGCCTTGTTCATCTCGGCGGTCAGGCGCGACACGATGTCGGCCGGCGTGCCCTTGGGCACGAACAGGCCCTGCCACGCGGTGACCTCGAAGTCCTTGACGCCCAGTTCGTCGAGCGTCGGCACGTCGGGCAGCGCGGCGATGCGCTTCTTCGACATCACCGCCAGCGCCTTGACCTTGCCCGAGCGGATCTGCGGCAGGCCGGCGGCGGTGTCCAGCACCATCATCGGCACCTGGCCGGCGATCACGTCCTGCACCGCCAGCGCGGTGCCGCGGTAGGGCACGTGCACCACGAAGGTCTGCGTGCGGCTCTTCAGCAGCTCCATCGCCAGGTGGTGCGGGCTGCCGATGCCGGGCGAGGCGTAGGTGTACTTGCCGGGGTTCTGCTTCAGCGCGGCCAGCCACTGCTTCGCATCCGTGAAGCCGGCCGACGGATTGACCGCGACGATCAGCGGGAAGCGCGCCATGAAGCCGACCGGCGTGAAGTCGGCCACCGGCGAGTACGGGATCTTCTTGTACATCGCCTCGTGGAACACCATCGCGCCGTTGTCGCCGGTCAGGATGGTGTAGCCGTCCGGCGGCGACTTGGCGGCGTTGTCGGTGCCGATGATGCCGGCCGCGCCGGGGCGGTTGTCGATCACGATGTTCTGGCCGAGCTGCTTGCCGAGCTGCGGCGCGAGCTGGCGCGCGAGGAAGTCCGAGCCGCCGCCGGCCGGGTAGGCCACCACCCAGCGGATCGGCTTGGCGGGCCAGGCCTGGGCCTGGGCGCCCAAGGGGAGCAGGGCGGCGGCGGCGAACGCCAGTGCGGCGCGACGGGACTTGGCTTGGATCATGGAAGAACGAGGTAGCGTGGCGGAGCAGCGATCTTCGGGGCCACCTCTTGAGGCGACAATACGGGTTCGCCCATGCCACGCCGTTCCGTCCGCTTTCCGCTGCCCGCGCTGGCGCGCCGCGCCGGCTTTGCGCTGACGCTCGCGCTGTGCGCGCTCGGCGCCGGTGCGGCAACAGCGGCGGCCGCCGCCGCGCCGACGTCGACGCCAACGGCCTCGCCCGCGCTGCCCGAGGCGCTGCGCCCGGTGCTCGAAGGCTCGCTCGACAACCCGCGCGCCGCCCTCGCGCTGGTGGACGACGCGGCGCTCGACGCGCTCGATTCGGAATCGCGCTTCTGGCGCCTGCTCGGCAAGACCGCGCTGTACACGCTGCTCGACCGCGCCAGCGATGCACAGCGCGCCGCCGACGAGGCGCGTGCGCGCCTCGGCCGCATCCCGACCGCGACCCCGCGCCACCACCTCTGGCTGGAGGCCTACGCGATCGGCTCGCTGTTCCGCAGCGAGGACTCGGCGGCGCTGATCGCGCGCAGCGTCGAGCTGCGCCGCGCCGCGCTGCCGATCGGCGACGAGTACCTGCTGTGCGAGATCGCGGTGGGCGACCTGTTCCTGCTGCGCGAGACCTATGCGCTCGACGAGGCCTGGCGCGTCGCCGAGGAGGCCGAGCGCTGCGGCCGCAAGCTCGGCCAGCTGCACATCGAGACCTCGGCGCTGATCGCGCTGGGCAGCATGGCCAGCTCGCTGTCGGGCAAGGCGCCGGCCGAGCGCTACTTCGAGCGCGCGCTCGAGGTGCTGGGCGCGCAGCCGGCGCGTTTCCAGCGCGCCTGGATCGAGTGGGAGCTGGGCAACACGCTGGCGCGGCTGGGCCAGCCCGAGCGCGCCGCGCACGCCTACGAGAACTCGATCGCGCTGAGCCGCGCGATCGACGAGCCCACCGGAACGGCCATCGCGATGCTCGACCTCGCCGCGCTGCGCCTGACGCAGAACGACCCGCAGCGCGTCATCGAGCTGGTGCGCGGGGCGCTGCCGGCGCTACAGGACATGGAGGCGCCGGTGCGCCTGGCCAGCGCGCACGGCCTGATCATCGAGTCGCTGGCGCGCCTGAAGCGGCCCGAGGTGCTGGCCGAGATCGACAAGGCGCGCTTCCTCGAGCGCACCGTGCTGCCGGCACCCGACCGCGCGCGGCTGCTGCAGCGCATGGCCGAGGGCTATGCCTCGCAGGGCCAGCATGCGCAGGCCTACGCCGAACTGCGCCGCGCCAACGAAGCCACGCTGCTCGGCCAGCAGTCGGTGCGCGACACGCAGTTGCTGCGCCTGCAGGCGCGCTACGAGATCGCGCGCCGCGAGGCCGAGCTGGCCGACCTGCGCCACCGCGCCGAGGCCGACCGCCTCGCCTTGCAGGCGCGCGAGGCGCAGCAGCGTGCGCTGTGGGCGGCGCTGGCGGCGCTGTCGGGGCTGCTGGTGGCGGCCGGCTGGTTCGGCGCGCGCGCGCTGCAGCGCCGCCGCCGGCGCGCCGACCTGGTGCTGCGCGACGAGCTGACCGGCCTGCCCGACCGGCGCGCCGTGCTCGCCTTCGCGCAGGAGCAGTTCGGGCTGTGCCGCCGCCTGGGTATCGAGCTGAGCGTGGCCGTGCTCGACCTCGACCACTTCCGCCAGCTCAACGACCGCCTCGGCCAGAGCGTTGGCGACCGCGTGCTGCGCGCCGTGGCGCAGACCGCCGGCGAGGCGCTGCGCGGCCAGGAGCGCATCGGCCGCCTGGGCGGCGACGAGTGGCTGCTGGTGATGCCCGGCACCGCGATCGACGAGATCCCCGAGGTGTTCGAGCGGCTGCGCGCGCGCCTGGCCGCGCGGCCGATCGCCGGGCTGCCCTCGCCGCACGGCATCACGCTGTCGATGGGTGCGGCCGCGCTGGGCGATGCCTTCGAGAGCGTCGAGGCGCTGGTCGAGGAGGCCGAGCGCCAGCTGCTGCGCGCCAAGGCCGAGGGGCGCGACCGGCTGCGCTGCGCGCGCTCGCGACGCAGTGCGGCGGCGGCGCGGGATGCGGGCGAAGCCGGCGAGGCCGCGCGCCAGCCCGTGTCGCCCGGGGTCGCGGCGTGATTGCGTTCCAGCCCCTGCCCGATGCACGCGCCGGCTGCGCGCTGTGCAACGAGGCCGCGGGCGTGCCCCTGTGGCAGGACGGCGCCTGGCGCGTGATCCGCGCCGAGGAGGCCGACTTCCCGGCCTTCTACCGCGTGATCGCGCGCCACCACGTGAGCGAGTTCTCCGCGCTGCTGGCGCCCGAGCGCGCACGCTGCATGGAGCTGGTGTGCGCCGTCGAGCGCGTGCTGATCGAGCAGCTGCAGCCGACCAAGATCAACCTCGCCGCGCTCGGCAACATGGTGCCGCACCTGCACTGGCACGTGATCGCGCGCTTCGAGTGGGACAGCCACTTCCCGCAGCCGGTGTGGGGCGCGCGCCAGCGCGAGCCGGCCGGCGGCGCGGCCGCGCGCCTGGCCCTGCCGCTGGCCGAACTCGACGCGTGCGTCGTCGAGGCGCTGCGCGCGCGCGGCGCAGCGGCGTCAAATCCCTGATCGCAGCGCGCGAAGACGCTTGGCTACACTGCGGCCGCTGCTTCCGACACCCACCGCATCCATGGCCGGCCTCCGCCCCGAAACACCCCAACCCACGGCGATCACCGTGCACGAACGCTCGCGCGTGCTCGAAGTCGTCTTCGCCGACGGGCAGACCTTCCGCATCCCCTTCGAGCTGATGCGCGTGTACTCGCCCTCGGCCGAGGTGCAGGGCCACGGCCCGGGGCAGGAGGTGCTGCAGACCGGCAAGCGCGAGGTGCAGATCACCGCGCTCGTGCCGGTCGGCAACTACGCGGTGCAGCCGTGCTTCAGCGACGGCCACGAGTCGGGCATCTACTCCTGGGACTATCTCTACCACCTCGGCGCGCAGCAGGACGAGCTGTGGCGGCGCTACGAGGAACGCCTGCGCGCGGCCGGCGTCGAGCGCGACGCGGCCATGCCGGCGTCCGCCGCGTCGTCCTGCGGCCACCACCACTGATTTCCCCACGATGAGCCAGACCCATTTCGGCTTCGAGCGCGTCGACGAGACGCAGAAGGCCGCGCGCGTGCGCGGCGTGTTCGATTCGGTCGCGTCGAAGTACGACGTGATGAACGACCTGATGTCGCTCGGCCTGCACCGCGCCTGGAAGGCCTACACCGTGGCGGTGGCCAACTTGCGCGAGGGCGACCGCGTGCTCGACCTCGCCGGCGGCACCGGCGACCTGGCGCGTGCCTTCGCGCGCAAGGTGGGCGACAAGGGCACCGTGGTGCACACCGACATCAACGAGGCGATGCTGCGGCGCGGCCGCGACCGCCTGCTCGACGAAGGCCTGGTGCTGCCCACGGTGATCTGCGACGCCGAGGTGCTGCCGTTCGCCAGCGGCAGCTTCGATCTCGTCAGCGTCGCCTTCGGGCTGCGCAACATGACGCACAAGGAGCGCGCGCTGGCCGAGATGAACCGCGTGCTGCGCCCGGGCGGGCGGCTCCTGGTGCTGGAATTCTCCAAGGTGGCGCCGCCCTTGGCCAAGGCCTACGACTGGTATTCGTTCAACGTGCTGCCGCGCATCGGCCAGCTCGTCGCGGGCGACGCGGCCAGCTACCGCTACCTCGCCGAATCGATCCGCATGCACCCCGGCCAGGCCGAGCTGAAGGCGATGATGAAGGGCGCCGGCTTCGGCCACGTCGACGTGCACAACCTCAGCGCCGGCGTGGTGGCGCTGCACGTGGGGATCAAGTGCTGAAAGCCGCCGCGCCGGCGGTGCTGCTGGGCGCGCTCGCGGCGCTGCCGCTGGCCGCGTCGGCGGCCGCGCTGGGCGTGTCGGTCGCCACGCTGCTGGTGCTGGCCGGCGCGCGCCGCCTGCCGATGCCGCGCCTGCGCCGCGCGCTGCCCGTCAGGCCGCCGCGTCCGCTGCTGGCGCGCGCCGCGTCCGCCCGCGCCGAGCATGCGCCGCTGCTGGGCGCGGCGCGCAAGCAGTTTCTGCGCCTGCAATCGGCCTGGGACGCCGCTGATCTCGACGCGCTGCGCCGCCTGACCACCGAGGACATGTTCGAGCAGATCGCCGCCGAGCTGCCGGCGCGCGGCCGCGAGCCCAACCGCACCGAGGTGCTGGCGCTGGAGGCGCACCTGATCGCGCTCGACCGCGTCGGCGCGATCGAGCTGGCGAGCATCGAGTTCAGCGGCGTGGTGCGCGAATCGGCGCGCGGCGCGCCGGCGCCGTTCCGCGAGCTGTGGATGCTGGCGCGCAGCCCCGGCGGCGCGGCCGGCGAAGGCTGGCTGCTGGCGCGCCAGCAGGCCTTGATGTAGCGGCCTCAGCCGGCCGCGTCGAAGCCGTTCGGGTTCATCTCCTGCCAGCGCCAGCTGTCGGCGCACATCGCCGCCAGGTCGCGCTGCGCGCGCCAGCCGAGCAGCCGCTGCGCCAGCGCCGGGTCGGCGTAGCAGGCGGCGATGTCGCCGGGGCGGCGCGGCACCACTTCGTAGGGCACGGCCCGGCCGCTGGCGCGCTCGAAGGCGCGGATCACTTCCAGCACGCTGTAGCCGCGCCCGGTGCCGAGGTTGACGGTGAACGAGTCGTTGCCGTCGAGCAGGCGCTTCACCGCTGCGACGTGGCCGTCGGCGAGGTCGAGCACGTGGATGTAGTCGCGCACGCCGGTGCCGTCGGGCGTGTCGTAGTCGTTGCCGAACACGCGCAGCTTGTCGCGCTGGCCCACCGCCACCTGCGTCACGTAGGGCATCAGGTTGTTCGGCGTGCCCTGCGGCGCCTCGCCGATCAGGCCGCTCTCGTGCGCGCCCACCGGGTTGAAGTAGCGCAGCAGCGCGATCGCCCAGCCCGGCTCGGAGCGCTCCAGGTCGCGCAGGATGTTCTCGCCCATCAGCTTGGTGGCGCCGTAGGGGTTGGTGGTGGACAGCGGCGCGTCCTCGGTGATCGGCAGCTTCTCGGGCTGGCCGTAGACGGTGGCGCTGGAGCTGAACACCAGGCGCCGGCAGCCGTGGCGCTGCATCGTGCGCGCCAGCGTCACCAGCCCGCCGATGTTGTTGCGGTAGTACTCCAGCGGCTTGGCGCTGCTCTCGCCCACCGCCTTGAAGGCGGCGAAATGCACCACCGCGTCAATGCGCTCGGCGGCGAACAGGCGATCGAGCGCGTTTGCGTCGCAGACGTCGGCGCGCTCGAATTCGGGGCGCTCGCCGCAGAGCTTCTCGAGCCGCGCCAGCACCTCGGGCGAGCTGTTCGAGAAATCGTCGATGCCGAGCACGCGCAGGCCGGCGGCCTGCAAGGCCAGCCAGGTGTGCGAGGCGATGTAGCCGGCGGCGCCGGTGAGCAGGACGGTGGGGCGGCGGGTGGTCATGGCAGCGGTGAAGGGTACCGCGCGATTCTTTCCCGCGCGGCGCCCGCCTCGCGCCCTCGACCTGGGGGGCGCGTTGCGGGCTTGCCTACAATCCGTGAATGCTGCACAGCCTGCAAGCGCTCGCCTCCGCGGCGGTGATCGAGCGCGCCATCCTCCTCGCCAACCACGTCATCGCCGGTGAGCCGGTGGCGCTGCAGCGCCTGCAGACGCACGCCGGCCGCTGCCTGCTGCTCACGCTCGAGGGCTGGCCCAGGCTGCTGCCCGCGATGCCGCCGCTGGCGATCCGCGTCACGCCGGCCGGGCTGCTGGAGAACTGCGGCGAGGCCGTGCCCGAGGCGCCCGATCTGCGCGTCTCGGTCGACGCCTCCAACCCAGCGCTGGCCTTCGTGCAGGCGCTGGCCGGCGACAAGCCGCGCATCGAGGTGGCCGGCGACGCGCAGTTCGCCGCCGACGTCAACTGGCTGTTCGACAACCTGCGCTGGGATCTGGAAGACGACCTGGCGCGCCTGGTCGGCGACGCGCCGGCGCGCGAGCTGGCGAAGTTCGGCGGCAGCGTCGCGGCGGCGCTGCGCGAGGCGGTGCGCGGCATCGGCTCGCTGGCCTCGCGCCTGCGCGGTGCCGGCGGCGCGGGCGACAACGGCGCGCCGCCGCGATGAGGCACATCGGCCGCCTCGTCTTCATCTGCGTCACGGTTCTGCGCTACGGGCTGGACGAGCTGGCGCTCGGCAGCTTCCGCCAGCGCTGGCTGCGCGCGCTGGTGCGCATCCTGACGATCGGGCGCGACCGCGATGCGCCGCGCGGCGTGCGGCTGCGCCAGGGGCTGGAGCGGCTCGGGCCGATCTTCGTCAAGTTCGGCCAAGTGCTGTCGACGCGCCGCGACCTGCTGCCGCCCGACTACGCCGACGAACTCGCCAAGCTGCAGGACCGCGTGCCGCCGTTCCCGGCGGCGCAGTCGCGCGCGCTGGTCGAAGCGGCGTTCCGCCGGCCCATCGAAGAGATCTTCGCCAGCTTCGACGCCGAGCCTGTGGCCAGCGCCTCGATCGCGCAGGTGCACTTCGCGACGCTGAAGGACGGCCGCGAGGTCGCGGTGAAGGTGCTGCGCCCCGGCATGCTCGGCGCGATCGACGGCGACCTGGCGCTGATGCGCACGCTCGCCGGCTGGGTCGAGCGCTTCTCGGCCGACGGCAAGCGCCTGAAGCCGCGCGAGGTGGTGGCCGAGTTCGACACCTACCTGCACGACGAACTGGACCTGGTGCGCGAAGCCGCCAACGCCGCGCAGCTGCGCCGCAACATGGAAGGCCTGCGCCTGGTGATGGTGCCCGAGATGATCTGGGATCTGTGCACCCAGAACGTCATCGTGATGGAGCGCATGAAGGGCGTGCCGATCAGCCAGGTGCAGCGGCTGCGCGAGGCCGGCGTCGACATCCGCAAGCTCGCGCGCGACGGCGTGACGATCTTCTTCACCCAGGTGTTCCGCGACGGCTTCTTCCACGCCGACATGCACCCGGGCAACATCCAGGTCAGCGTCGATGCGGCCACCTTCGGGCGCTACATCGCGCTGGACTTCGGCATCGTGGGCACGCTCACCGAGGTCGACAAGGAATACCTGGCGCAGAACTTCATCGCCTTCTTCCGGCGCGACTACAAGCGCGTCGCCGAGCTGCACGTCGAGAGCGGCTGGGTGCCCAAGGAGACGCGCGTCGATGCGCTCGAAGGCGCGATCCGCGCGGTGTGCGAGCCGCACTTCGACCGCCCGCTGAAGGACATCTCGCTCGGCCAGGTGCTGCTGCGCCTGTTCCAGGCCTCGCGGCGCTTCAACGTCGAGATCCAGCCGCAGCTGGTGCTGCTGCAGAAGACGCTGCTCAACGTCGAAGGCCTGGGCCGCCAGCTCGACCCCGAACTGGACTTGTGGACCACCGCCAAGCCCTTCCTCGAACGCTGGATGCACGAGCAGATCGGCTGGCAGGGCCTGCTCGAGCGGCTGAAGAACGAAGCGCCGCGCTACGCGCAGCTGCTGCCCGAGCTGCCGCGCCTGGTGCACCAGGCGCTGCAGCGCGACGCCGCTGCCGCCGAGCGGCCGCTGTTCGAGGCGCTGCTGGCCGAGCAGCGCCGCACCACGCGGCTGCTGCGTGCGCTGGTCGCGACCCTGGGCGGGTTCGCGGCCGGCGCGCTGCTGATGCTGGTGCTGCTGTACTGAGCGCCGGCCGCCGCGCGGCTCAGCGCCCGGCCTTGAAGTTGGTGAACGTGCGCGTCTGCACGCGCCGGATGTCCTGCGGCAGGCTGTCCGGCGAGACCATGCTGGCCAGGTCCTGCGCGCTCAGGAAGATGGTCTTGTTCTCGGCCACGTCCTTGGCGATGAACTTCAGCGAGGCCTTGTTGGGGTTTGCGTAGAACACCTTGTTCGTCAGCGAGGCATGCACCTGCGGGCGCATGATGTAGTTGATGAACAGGTGCGCGTTCTTCGGGTGCGGCGCGTCGGCCGGGATGGCCATCGAATCGAAGAACAGCGTCGCACCGGTCTTGGGCACCAGCGCCTCGATCTCGATGCCCTTCTTCGCGTCGCGGGCGCGCGCGCGGGCGATGTTGATGTCGCCCGAGTAGCCCATCACCGCGCACAGCGAGCCGCCGGCCAGGTCGTTGATGTAGCCCGACGACGAGAAGCGCGTGACGTAGGGGCGCACCTTCTTCAGCAGCTCGGCGGCGGCGGGGTAGTCGGCGGTGCTGCGGCTGTAGCCCGGCTTGCCGGCATACAGCAGCGCCACCGGCAGCACTTCCGAGGCGGAGTCGAGGAAGTTCACGCCGCAGGACTTCAGCTTGGCCGCGTACTGCGGGTCGAACAGCAGCGACCAGGGGTTCTCCGGCATCGGCAGCGCGCCGAGCGCCTTCTTCACCTGCGCGACGTTGATGCCCACCGTCACGTAGCCCCACAGCCAGTCGACCAGGTACTGGTTGCCCGGGTCGACCTTGGCCATCTGCGCGAGGATCGCCGGGTCGAGGTTGCCCCAGTTGCTCAGCTGCGCGCGGTCGAGCTTCTGGAACAGGCCGGCCTCGATCTGCTGCTTCGCGAAGTGGGCGCCCGGCACGACGATGTCGTAGCCGCTCTTGCCCGCCACCAGCTTGGCGTGCAGCACCTCGTTGGCGTCGTAGTTGTCGTAGTTGACCTTGATGCCGGTTTCCTTCTCGAAATTCCGGATCGTGTCGTCGGCGATGTAGTCCGACCAGTTGTAGATGTTCAAGACCTTGGCCTCCGGCTCGGCCGCGGCCGCGGCCGGAACGAGGCCGGCCAGCGCGATCACGGCGCTGCAGGCGGCGACGAGGCTCTTGAACGGGCTGTCGATCACAGCGGACTCCTTCTCGATGCGTGCGATGGATGGGTGGAAGCAAAACGCCGGCCCGCGGCCGGCGGTGGACGCGCGGATTCTAGAAGTGCGGGCGGCATGCACGCCGGGCGGCGCCGTATAATTTGCGGTTTTCCTTGCCGAATCAAGGGTTTAGCCATGCCGATCTACGCCTATCGCTGCACCGCCTGCGGCCACGCGAAAGACGTGCTGCAGAAGATTGCCGATCCGGTGCTGACCACCTGCCCGGCCTGCGGCGCCGAGCACTTCGAGAAGCAGCTCACCGCGGCGGGCTTCCAGCTCAAGGGCTCGGGCTGGTACGCCACCGACTTCAAGGGCGGCGCGGCCGCCGCCAAGCCGGCCGAAGCGAAGAGCGATGCGGCCGCGCCCGCGCCCGCGCCGGCCGCCGACAGCGGCAGCAGCACGGCCAGCGCCGCGCCGGCCGCCGGCGGCTGCGGCGGCTCGTGCGCCTGCCATTGAGCCTCCTGTCCTGAACACCTTGAAGAAATACCTGATCGCCGGCCTGCTGGTCTGGCTGCCGCTCGCGCTCACCATCTGGGTGGTGACTTCGGCGCTGGGCGTGCTCGACGGCATCTTCGGCTGGTTCCTCAGCGCCGGGCAGGCGGTGCTGCCCGCCTCGGCCACCGAGCCGCTGGAGATGCTGCGCCGCATTCCCGGCCTCGGCCTGGTGGTGACCATCGTCTCGCTGCTGCTGACCGGCATCTTCGCCACCAACATCGTCGGCCAGTGGTGGCTGCGCCAGGGCAGCCGGCTGCTCAACCGCATCCCGATCGTCAAGTCGATCTACAACTCCACCAAGCAGGTGTCAGACACGCTGTTCTCCAGCAGCGGCAACGCCTTCCGCGAAGCCGTGCTGGTGCAGTACCCGCGTGAGGGCGCGTGGACCATCGCCTTCGTCACCGGCCGGCCCGGTGGCGAGGCGGCGCAGCACCTCGCCGGCGACTACCTCAGCGTCTACGTGCCGACCACGCCCAACCCGACCTCGGGCTTCTTCCTGATGGTGCCGCGGCGCGACGTGATCGAGCTCGCGATGAGCGTCGACGAGGCGCTCAAGTACGTCATCTCGATGGGCGTGGTGGCGCCGCCGCTGCCGGCGGGCGCGCTCCGAAATTGAGGGGGTGCTGCCCGGCGCCGCGCGCCGGCCGCAGCGCCCCATGCCCACCGCACACGCCCGCACCAGAATTCCGGAGAACAGCATGAGAACAACGTATTGCGGCCTCGTCAGCGAGGCCCTGCTCGGCCAGACCGTCACGCTGATGGGCTGGGCGCACCGCCGCCGCGACCACGGCGGCGTGATCTTCGTCGACCTGCGCGACCGCGAAGGCATCGTGCAGGTGGTCTGCGACCCGGACCGCGCCGAGATGTTCAAGGTCGCCGAGGACATCCGCAACGAGTTCTGCCTGAAGATCACCGGCAAGGTGCGCGAGCGCCCGGCCGGCACCACCAACGCCAACATCACCAGCGGCAAGGTCGAGGTGCTGTGCCACGAGATCGAGGTGCTCAACGCCTCGGTGACGCCGCCGTTCCAGCTCGACGAGGACAACCTCAGCGAGACCACGCGGCTGACGCACCGCGTGCTCGACCTGCGCCGCCCGCCGATGCAGCGCAACCTGATGCTGCGCTACCGCGTCGCGATGGAGGTGCGCAAGTTCCTCGACGCCAACGGCTTCATCGACATCGAGACGCCGATGCTGACGAAGTCGACGCCGGAAGGCGCGCGCGACTACCTCGTGCCCAGCCGCGTGCACGACGGCATGTTCTTCGCGCTGCCGCAGAGCCCGCAGCTCTTCAAGCAACTGCTGATGGTGGCCGGCTTCGACCGCTACTACCAGATCGTCAAGTGCTTCCGCGACGAGGACCTGCGCGCCGACCGCCAGCCCGAGTTCACGCAGATCGACATCGAGACCTCCTTCCTGACCGAGGAGGAGATCCGCACGATGTTCGAGGGCATGATCCGCAGCACCTTCAAGCACGCCATCGGCGTCGAGCTGCCGGCCTTCCCGGTGATGAAGTACGCCGACGCGATGCGCCTGTACGGCTCGGACAAGCCCGACCTGCGCGTCAAGCTCGAGTTCACCGAGCTGACCGACGTGATGAAGGATGTCGACTTCAAGGTCTTCTCCGGCCCGGCCAACGCCGCCGACGGCCGCGTCGTCGCGCTGCGCGTGCCCGGCGGCGGCGAGATGAGCCGCGGCGAGATCGACGCCTACACCGAGTTCGTGAAGATCTACGGCGCCAAGGGCCTGGCGTGGATCAAGGTCAACGACACGGCCAAGGGCCGCGAGGGCCTGCAGTCGCCGATCGTCAAGAACCTGCACGACAAGGCGATCGCCGACATCCTGGCGCGCACCGGCGCGGCCAGCGGCGACCTGATCTTCTTCGGCGCCGACAAGGCCAAGGTCGTCAACGACGCGATCGGCGCGCTGCGCATCAAGGTCGGCCACAGCGAATTCGGCCGTGCGCGCGGGCTGCTGCAAGGGCAGTGGGAGCCGCTGTGGGTGGTCGACTTCCCGATGTTCGAGCACGACGACGAGGCGCAGCGCTGGAACGCGGTGCACCACCCCTTCACCAGCCCGAAGGACGGCCACGAGGACTGGCTCGAGACCAACCCCGGCGCCTGCATCGCCAAGGCCTACGACGTGGTGCTCAACGGCATCGAGCTCGGCGGCGGCTCGGTGCGTATCCACCGCGAGGAAGTGCAGAGCAAGGTGTTCCGCGCGCTGAAGATCGACGCCGAGGAGGCACAGCTGAAGTTCGGCTTCCTGCTCGACGCGCTGAAGTACGGCGCGCCGCCGCACGGCGGCATCGCGATCGGCCTGGACCGCTTCGTGATGCTGATGACCGGCGCCGAGAGCCTGCGCGACGTGATCGCCTTCCCGAAGACGCAGCGCGCGCAGTGCCTCTTGACCAACGCGCCGAGCGCGGTCGACGAGAAGCAGCTGCGCGAGCTGCACATCCGGCTGCGCAACCCGACGCCGGCGGCCTGAGCGCGGGCGGGGGCGCGCCCGTGCGCCGCGCGACGCCGCGCTCGCTGCTGCAGGCCACGCGGCCGGGCTTTCTCGCCGTCACCGCGGTGGCCTGCGTGCTGGGCATCGTGGTCGCGCTCGCCTGCGGCTGCGGCGCGCGGCCCTGGCACGGCGCGGCCAGCGTGCTGCTGGCGCTGCTCGCGCACGCGGCGGCCAACGTCTACAACGACTGGGCCGACGACCGCAACGGCGCCGACGCGCTCAACAGCGGGCGCATCGCGCCGTTCTCCGGCGGCTCGCGCCTGATCCAGGATGGCCGGCTCGCCGCCGCGCAGATGCGCGACTGGGCCGCCGCGCTGGCGATCGTGGCCACGGGCGGCGGCATCGTGCTGGCCGCGCTGAGCGGGCCGGGCCTGCTCGCGATCGGGCTGGCCGGCGCGGCGCTCGGCTGGGCCTATTCGAGCCCGCGCGTCGCCCTGATGTCGCGCGGTATCGGCGAACTGGCGGTGGCCGCGGCCTGGTGGCTGGTGGTGCTGGGCGCCGACTACGTGCAGCGCCAGAGCCTGCACGACATGGCGGCGATCGCCGGCGCGAGCTACGCGCTGCTGGTGGCGGCGCTGCTGCTGGTCAACGAGTTCCCCGACCGTGCCGCCGACGCGGCGGTGGGCAAGCGCACGCTGGTGGTGCGGCTCGGCCCCGAGCGCGCGGCGCTGCTCTACGCCGCGATCGCCGCGCTGGCGCACGGCTGGGTGGGCGCGTGGTGGTGGCTCGGCTGGCTGCCGACGAATGCCTGGTGGGCGCTGGCGAGCGCGCCGCTGTCGCTGGCCGCCGCGCTGCTGCTGGCGCGCGATGCGCGCGCGCCGCAGCGGCTGCGCCCGGCCATCGTGCTGACGCTGGCTGCGGCGCTGCTGCACGGCCTGCTGCTCGCCGCCGCCTTCGGTGCGGTGCTGGCGCTGCGCTGAGGCGCGCGATGAAGCCGCGCTACAAGATTCCGCAATCGGTGCTCGTCGTGATCCACACCTGCGAGCGCGAGGTGCTGCTGATCGAGCGCGCCGACGCGCCGGGCACCTGGCAGAGCGTCACCGGCTCGAAGGACGACGAAAACGAATCCTTCGAGCACACCGCGATCCGCGAAGTCGCCGAGGAAACCGGCATCGTCGTCGGCTCGCCGGCCGTGCCGCGCGCGGCCCTGCGCGACTGGAAGCTGCGCAACGTCTACGAGATCTACCCGGCCTGGCGGCACCGCTACGCGCCGGGCGTGACGCACAACACCGAGCATGTGTTCGGCCTCGTGGTGCCGCGCGACACGCCGGTGGTGCTGGCGCCGCGCGAGCACCTCGCCTGGCGCTGGCTGCCGTGGCGCGAGGCGGCGGACGCCTGCTTCTCGTTCAGCAACGCCGAGGCGATCCTGCACCTGCCGCGCTTCATGTGACGCGCCGCGATGCCCACGCCGCCGCAGCGTCGCGGCGGCCGACGCTATGCTTGCCCGCATGAAGCGTCATCCGTCGCTGCCCGACACCACCGGCCTGGCCGGCGGCCTGCGCGTGGCCACCTACAACATCCACAAGGGCGTGCGCGGCGTCGGGCCGCGCAAGCGCCTGGAGATCCACAACCTCGGCCTGGGCATCGAGGCGCTCGACGCCGACCTGGTGTTCCTGCAGGAGGTGCGCAGCTTCCACCACCGCGATGCGCGCCAGTTCGAGCGCACCTGGTTCGGCTGGCCGCGCGAGGGGCAGGCCGAGTTCCTCGCGCCCGAGGGCTACGAGGTGGCCTACCGCACCAATGCCACCACGCGCCACGGCGAGCACGGCAACGCGCTGCTGTCGCGCTGGCCGATCGGCGACATCGGCCACCACGACGTCAGCGATCACCGCTTCGAGCAGCGCGGCCTGCTGCACGTGCCGGTGACGTGGAACGGACTCACCGTGCACGCGGTGGTGGCGCACCTCGGGCTGATGCACGCCAGCCGCGTGCGCCAGGTCGAGCGACTCGCCGCCTTCATCCAGGCGCACGTGCCGCCGCGCGAGACGCTGGTGGTGGCCGGCGACTTCAACGACTGGGGCGAGAAGCTCGACGCGCCGATGCGCGAGGCCGGCCTCTCGCGCGCGGTGGTGGAGGGCGCGGCCGCCGCGCGGTTGAACACCTTCCCGTCGCGCGTGCCGGTGTTCTCGCTCGACCGCATCTACACGCGCGGGCTGCGCTGCGTTTCCACCAGCGTGCCGCGCGGCAATGCGTGGGCGCGCATGTCCGACCATCTGCCGCTGGTGGCGGAGTTCGTCGCGGCATGAGGGGCGCCATGAAGGGCGACACGTCCCGCGGCGAGCACGAGTTGACGCTGCTCAAGGGCGGCGTCGAGCTGTTCCCCGCGCTGGTCGAGGAGATCGCCGCCGCGCGCAGCGAGGTGATGCTCGAGACCTACATCTTCGACTTCACGCGCTCGCCGCTGACGGTGGCCGAGGCGCTCGAGGGTGCCGCGCGGCGCGGCGTCGCGGTGCGCGTGGTGGTCGACGGCGTGGGCACCGGCGAGATCCCGCCCGAATGGACGCAGCGCTGGGCCGCCGCCGGCGTGCGCTGGCGCGTCTTCAACCCGGTGCACGGCTGGCGGCTGCTGATGCCGCGCGGCTGGCGGCGCCTGCACCGCAAGCTGTGCGTGATCGACGGCGACGTCGCCTTCTGCGGCGGCATCAACCTGCTCGACGACTTCCACGACCCCAACCACGGCGCACTCGAACAGCCGCGCCTGGACTTCGCGGTGCGCGTGCGCGGCCCGCTGGTCGACGACGTGCACGACACGATGACGCGCCTGTGGTGGCGCCTGCAGACCGCGCGCAAGCTGCGCCAGGCCGACCCCGAGGGCGCGCTGGCGGCGGTGCGCGCCGCCGCCGACGCCGGCGTCGAGGAGCACACGCACAGCCGCCGCATGGGCCCGGGCGTGCGCGCCTCGCTGGTGCTGCGCGACAACTTCCGCTTCCGCCGCCGCATCGAGAGCGTGTATCGCCTGGCGATCGCGCAGTCGCGCCGCGAGATCGTCATCGCCAACGCCTACTTCGTGCCGGGCGTGACGCTGCAGCGCGCGCTGATCCGCGCGGCGCGGCGCGGCGTGAAGATCACGCTGCTGCTGCAGGGGCGCTACGAGTACTTCATGCAGTTCCACGCCAGCCGCGCCGCCTACGGGCCGATGCTGGCGGCGGGCATCGAGATCATCGAGTACGAAACCAGCTTCCTGCACGCCAAGGTGGCGGTGATGGACACGCCCAACGGCGCGCTGGCGACGGTGGGCTCGTCCAACCTCGACCCCTTCAGCCTGCTGCTGGCGCGCGAGGCCAACGTGTTCGTGCGCGATGACGGCTTCGCCGCCGAGCTGATGGGCCACCTGCGCCACGCCATCGGCCAGCAGGGCCGGCGCGTCGCGCCGGACGCGCACGCGCGGCGCTCGGTGTGGACGCGCGCGGCGAACTGGATCGCCTACGCCGGCATGCGGCTGATGATCATGGTGGCCGGCAAAAAGTATTGATGGAGCCCCCAAGCTCGCTGTCGCTCGCGGCCCCCCGAGGGGGCGCTCAGTGGCTTCGGGCGGCCGGGCGCCACTGAAATGAAACGCGGCAACTGCCTCACACCTCCGTTCGGGCTCAGTCCCCTGCTCAGGGCGAACGGGTGGAGGTTTCATGCGTCGTGGGTCGCGCATCGCGCGGTGGAGCAACTGAGATGGACCTGATCGTGCAGCGGCCCGAAGGGCTGTACTGCCCGCCGGGCGACTTCTTCATCGACCCGTGGCGCCCGGTCGAGCGCGCGGTGATCACGCATGCGCATGCCGACCACGCCCGCCCCGGCCACGCGCACTACCTCGCCGCCGCGCCGGGCGCCGGCGTGCTGCGCGCCCGGCTGGGCGACATCAGCCTGCAGGCGCTCGCCTACGGCGAGGCGGTAGCGCAACGCGGCGTGCGCGTCAGCCTGCACCCCGCCGGCCACGTGCTCGGCTCGGCGCAGGTGCGCATCGAACACCGCGGCGAGGTCTGGGTGGCCTCGGGCGACTACTTCGCCAGCGGCGCGGGCGACCACAACCCGACCTGCGCGCCCTTCGAGCCGCTGCGCTGCGACTGCTTCATCACCGAATCGACCTTCGGCCTGCCGATCTACCGCTGGCGGCCGCAGGCCGAGGTGTTCGCGCAGATCGACGCCTGGTGGCGCGCCAACGCCGAGGCCGGCCGCGCCAGCGTGCTGTTCGGCTACAGCTTCGGCAAGGCGCAGCGCGTCCTGGCCGGCGTCGACGCGACGATCGCGCCGATCCTCGTGCACGGCGCGGTGGAAACGGTCAACGAGGCTTATCGCGCTGCCGGCGTCGCGCTGCCGGCGACGCAGCTCGCCACCGAGGTCGGCGACAAGAGCGTGCTGTCGCGCGCGCTGATCGTCGCGCCGCCCTCGGCGGCCGGCTCGGCGTGGATGAAGCGCTTCGGCCACGCCGCCGATGCCTTCGCCAGCGGCTGGATGCAGCTGCGCGGCGCGCGCCGAAGGCAGGGCGTGGACCGCGGCTTCGTGCTCTCCGACCACGCCGACTGGCCGGGCCTGCAGGCGGCGATCGCAGCGACCGGCGCGAGCCGCGTGATCGTCACGCACGGCTACGAGGCGGTGATGGTGCGCTGGCTCGCCGAGCAGGGCTTGCAGGCCGGGTCGTTCAGCACCGAGTACGGCGCGGAGGAAGCGGCGTGAAGCGCTTCGCGCGCCTGTACGCCGAGCTGGACGCGAGCACCGCGACGAGCGCGAAGCTCGACGCCTTGCAGCGCTACTACGCCGAGGCCGCGCCGGCCGACGCGGCCTGGGCCACCTACTTCCTCGCCGGCGGCAAGCCGCGCCAGGCGGCGCCGACCGCGCTGCTGCGCACGCTCGCCGCGCAGCGGGCGGGCCTTTCCGACTGGCTGTTCGAAGAGTGCTACCAGGCCGTCGGCGACCTCGCCGAGACCATCGCGCTGGTGCTGCCGCCGCCCGCGCAGGAAAGCGATCTCGGCCTCGCGCAGTGGGTCCAGGAGCGCCTGCTGCCGCTGCGCGGCGCCACGCCCGCCGAGCAGGCCGAACGCCTGGCGATGTGGTGGAGCGAGCTGGACACGCCGGGCCGCTTCCTGCTCGTCAAGCTGATCGGCGGCGGCTTTCGCGTCGGCGTCAGCAGGCTGCTGGTGCAGCGCGCGCTGGCGGCGCACGGCGGGCTCGACGCCAAGCTGGTGGCGCAACGCATGATGGGCTTCACCGATGCGCTCGCGCGGCCCGATGCTGCGAGCTTCGCGGCGCTGATCGCGCCGCCCGGCGAAGGCCGCGCCGCGCCCGGCCAGCCCTACCCGTTCTTCCTCGCGCATGCGCTCGACATCGCGCCGGCCGAGTTCGAGGCGAAGCTCGGCCCCGTGTCCGACTGGCTGGCCGAATGGAAGTACGACGGCATCCGCGCGCAGATCGTGCGGCGCGAAGGGCAGTGCTGGATCTGGTCGCGCGGCGAGGAACTGGTGACCGAGCGCTTCCCCGAAGTCGTCGCGGCCGCGCAGGGCCTGGCCGACGGCACGGTGCTCGACGGCGAACTCGTCGCCTGGAAGGACGGGGCGCTCGCGCCCTTCCAGCTGCTGCAGCAGCGCATCGCGCGCAAGACGCTGACGAAGAAGATCCTCGCCGACGCGCCGGTGGCCTTCATCGCCTACGACCTGCTGGAAGCCGACGGCGAGGATGTGCGTGCCCGGCCGCAGCACCAGCGCCGCGCGATGCTCGAAGCCGCGGTGCAGGGTACGCGCCTGCAGCTCTCGCCGCGGGTGGAAGGCGACTCGTGGGCAGCGCTCGCCGCCGCACGCGAAGGCTCGCGCGAGCGGCGCGTCGAGGGCCTGATGCTCAAGCAGCGCGAGGCGCGCTACGGCAGCGGCCGCACCCGCAGCGACGGCGCGTGGTGGAAGTGGAAGATCGCGCCGCTCGCGGTCGACGCGGTGCTGGTCTACGCGCAGGCCGGCCACGGCCGCCGCGCCAGCGTCTACACCGACTACAGCTTCGCGGTGTGGAACCGCGCGCCGCGCGACGCCGCCGAGGCGCGTGCCGTGCTCGACGCCATCGAGCGGCGCGAGCCCGCGCAGCCCGGCGCCTTGCAGCTCGTCACCTTCGCGAAGGCGTATTCGGGCCTGAGCGATGCCGAGTTCGCCGAGGTCGACCGCGTGATCCGCCGCACCACGATCGAGAAGTTCGGCCCGGTGCGCAGCGTCAAGCCTTCGCTGGTTTTCGAGCTGGGCTTCGAGGGCATCGCGTGCAGCCCGCGCCACAAGAGCGGCATCGCGGTGCGCTTCCCGCGCATGCTGCGCATCCGCCACGACAAGCCGCTGCATGAGGCCGACACCCTGCAGACGCTGGAGGCGCTGCTGGGCGTAGCATCTCAGGCATGACGACGACACCCCGCCTGCTGCTCGTCCTGACGCTCGCGACGGCCGCGCTGGCCGGCTGCGGCGAGATCGAGGAGAGCGAGCCCAAGCCGCGCCTGGACGCGGTCAGCACGCCCGGCACCGACTTCGGCAGCACGCTGCTGGACACGCGCAAGCGCCTCGACTTCCGGCTGCGCAACAGCGACGCCGGCCTGGCGCGCGTGAAGCCGCTGGAGGGCATCGTGCCGGCGATCAGCGGCGCGGGCCTCACCTTCAGCCACACCTGCCCGGCGCGGCTCGACGAAGGCGAGGAGTGTTTCCTCTCCGTCCACTACCAGCCCGCCGCCGCCGGCACGCTGGCCGGCGAGCTGCGCGTGAGCAGCAGCAACGCCGGCGCGGTGGCGCGCGCGCTGAGCGGCAGCGCGGTCGGCGCGCTCAGCCCGGCCGCCGGCGTGGTGGCCTTCAGCGGCAGCGCCGCCGGCAACTTCGGCACGGTCTCGCGCGGCAACTCGAAGACGCTCATTTACGTCGTTCGCAACATCGGCAACGCCGACGACGCGATCACGATCACCGGCCCGAGCGGCAGCGGCTGGAGCTTCAGCGAAGACTGCCCCGACACGCTGGCCGTGGGCGCGAGCTGCAACGTCAGCGTGAGCTTCGCGCCCACGGCCAGCGGCATCTCGGTGCCGACGCCGCTGCTGGTGCGCGACGCCTACAACGCGGAGTACGGTGCTCTGGCGCTGGACTTGACGGGCACGGGCAGCTAGCGCACCTTCGAACGCAGCCGTATCGTCTCGCCCGCCACCATGAAGCGGCCGCGCCCGCGGTGGTGCAGCGTGCGCGGCTCCGTCACGCTGGTGTCGACCCAGGCCTGCACGACTTCGAGCACGAAGAAGCCGTAGCTCGGCACCAGGCGCGTGTCCAGCACGCGGCATTCGAGGCTGGCGTAGCACTCGGCGATCAGCGGCGCGCCCACGTGCTTCGCAGGCCGCGGCGTCAGGCCGTAGCTGGTGAACTTGTCGACCGCCGTGCCGCTGCTGTTGCCGCAGCGCGCCACGCTGTCGGCGAGCTCCAGCGTCGGGATGTTGATCACGCATTCGCGCGAGGCCTTCAGCAGCGCGAAGGAGTGGTTGCGGTCGCTGATCACGCAGCCGATCAGCGGCGGCTCGAACTCCAGCATCGCGTGCCAGGACTGCGTCATCACGTCGCGCTCGCCGCGGTGCGCGGTGCTGATCAGCAGCACCGGGCCGGGCTCGATCAGCGTGGAGACTTTGGCGAGGGGGAAGGAGCGCTTGGGCATGGCGCGCAGCTTAGCGCTGCGTCATCGCGCAGAATCCAGCCCCATGCCCTTGACCGCCCTCGCGCTGGTGCTCGCCGCCGCGCTGCTGCATGCGTTGTGGAACATCGTCGCCAAGCGCGCCGGCGGCGACTCGCGCTTCGCGCTGGTCGTCTCGGTGCAGCTGAGCCTGCTGTGGGCGCCGCTCGGGCTGTGGGTGGCGTGGAGCGTGGTGCCGGGCTGGGGCTGGCGCGAGTGGGCGGCGATCTTCGCCAGCGCGCTGGTGCACGTGCTGTACTTCACCGCGCTGCTGCGCGGCTACCGGCTCGCCGACCTCACCGTGGTCTACCCCATCGCGCGCGGCACCGGTCCGCTGCTGAGCGCCGGCGGCGCGGTGCTGCTGCTCGGCGAGCGGCTCACGCTCTTCGGCCTGGCCGGCGTGGTGCTGGTGGTCGGCGGTGTGTTCCTGATCGCCGGCGGGCCGGGCCTGTGGGCGCGCGCCCACGACGCGGTGCAGCGCGAGCGCGTGCGCGCCGGCATAGCCTACGGCGCGCTGACCGGCGCGACCATCGCCGCCTACACGCTGATCGACGGCTACGCGGTGACGGTGCTGGCGATCTCCCCCATCCTGGTCGACTGGCTCGGCAACGTGGTGCGCGTGCCGATGCTGCTGCCCGGCGCGCTGCGCGACCCGGCGGCGATGCGCGAGATCTGGCGCTCGCAATGGCGCTACGCGCTGGTGGTGGCGGTGTTCAGCCCGATGGCCTACGTGCTGGTGCTCTACGCGATGCGGCTCGCGCCGGTGTCGCACGTGGCGCCGGCGCGCGAACTCTCGATGCTGTTCGCCGCGCTGCTCGGCGGCCGCCTGCTCGGCGAGCGCGACCGCGGCTGGCGCATCGCCGGCGCGGGGCTGATCGCGGTGGGCGTGGTGGCGCTGGCGGCGTGAAGGCCGCGCTGTCTCCGCTGCTCGCCGGCATCGACTTCACCAGCCGGCCGACCCGGCGCAAGCCGATCACGGTGGCGCTCGGTGCGAGCGATGGCGCGAGCGTGCGCCTGGCGCGGCTCGATCGGCACGCGAGCTTCGAGTCCTTCGCGCAGTGGCTGCGAACGCCGGGGCCGTGGCTGGGCGGGTTCGACTTTCCGTTCGGCCTGCCGCGCGAGCTGGTCGAGACGCTGGGCTGGCCGCGCGAGTGGCGGGCGCTGATGCGCCACTATGCGTCGCTGTCGCGCGAAGAGATACGCGCCACCTTCGCCGCCTTCTGCGCCGCGCGGCCGGTGGGCGCCAAGTTCGCGCACCGCGCCTGCGACGGGCCGGCCGGTTCGTCGCCTTCGATGAAATGGGTCAACCCGCCGGTCGCCTACATGCTGCATGCCGGCGTGCCGCTGCTGCTGGAGGCGGGCGTCGACCTGCCCGGGTTGCACGTGGGTGATGCGTCGCGCATCGCGCTCGAAGCCTACCCGGGCTTGTTGGCGCGCGAGCTGATCGGCCTGCGTTCCTACAAGAGCGACGAGCGCGCCAAGCAGACACCCGAGCGACTGATCGCGCGCAAGGACCTGATCGATGCGCTGGAGCAGGGCCGCACGCGCCTGGGCCTGCGCCTGCGGATGACGCATGCGCAGCGCGATGCGCTGGCCGCCGACCCGTCGGGCGACGAACTCGATGCGGTGCTGTGCCTGGTGCAGGCCGCCTGGGCGGCGCGCGAGCCGGGGCATGGCCTGCCGCGCGATGTCGACCCGCTGGAAGGCTGGATCGTCAGCGCAGCCAGTTCGCCTGCGCCCAGGCCAGCGCCGCGGCGAGGTTGAGGCGCGCGGCTTCGCTGATCGCCTCGCCCAGAGCGAAACGCTCGCCGCGGATCGCCAGCAGCGTGGCCGGCGGCGGCGCGCGGCCCTGCACGTCGACGAAGGCCTGCAGCAGCGCGGCGGGTGACATCGCGTGGCTGCTGAAGCTGGCATCGCGGCGCGGCTGCACGGCCGTCGCTTCGAAGGGCGGCGTGCAGGACAGGCTCGCATCGACGAACAGCACACGCGCGCGGCCGAGCAGGTCGAGCGCGTGCTCGGGTTGCAGCTGGTAGTCGTCCAGGCACTCGACGCCGGGCAGGGCCAGCGCGCGCAGTTGCTCGATGAACAAGGGCCCGAGCGCATCGTCGCCGCGGCTGGCGTTGCCCCAGCCGAACACGAGGATCGGTGAACCTCCGCCGTTCACCCTGAGCTTGTCGAAGGGCTCAGCCCGAACGGGGTGAGGGGCAACGGAATTCAGGTTCCTCATCGGTGCAGCGAGCCGTCCGCCGACTTCAGCACCTGGTCGATCACCGCGCCTTGTGCATTCACCAGCGCCACGTCCAGCGGCATGCGCCCCAGCGCATGCGTCGCGCACGACAGGCAGGGGTCGTAGGCGCGGATCGCCACCTCGATGCGGTTCAGCAGCCCCTCGGTGAGTTCGCGCCCGTCGAGGTACTGGCGCGCCACCGCGCGCACCGCCTCGTTCATCGCCTGGTTGTTGTGCGTGGTCGAGACGATCAGGTTGCAGCGCGTCACGAGGTCGTCGTCGCCGATCTCGTAGTCGTGGATCAGCGTGCCGCGCGGCGCTTCGATGATGCCGACGCCATGTCTGTCGTTTCCGCCGGTGCGCGTGCCGCTCGAAACGAGGTCGCCGGAGAGGATCGCCGGATCGTCGAGCAGCTGCGCGATCACCTCGGCGCAATGCAGCGCCTCGATCATGCGCGCCCAATGGTAGGCCAGCGTCGCATGCAGCGGCGCGCCGCTGCCCCAGGCCACGAACTCGCGGCGAGCGGCTTCCGCGCGCGGCGTGGCGATGAAGTCGCAGTTCTGCACCCGCGCCAGCGGCCCGACGCGGTACCAGCCCGCGTCACGCCCGAGCGAACGCAGGTACGGGAACTTCATGTAGGTCCACGGCTTGACCTCTTCGTCTATCAGCCCGCGGTAGCCCTGGTCGTCGGCGCCGTCGAGCAGGATCGCGCCGTGTTCGTCTCTTGCGCGCAGCACGCCGTCGTACAGCTCCATCGCGCCGTCGCGCCGCACCAGCGAGAGCATCTTGGCGGGGAAGCTGCCGAAGCCGTCGTACAGCGCGCGGTTCGCGGCGTGCAGCTGCTGCGCGATCGCCACCGCGTCTTCGCTCCACGCGATGATCTGCGCGACGTCGCGCTTCAGCAGCTCGCGGTCTTCCGCGCTGACGTGCCGGTTCATGCCGCCGGGAATCGAGCCGGTGCCGTGCACGCGCTTGCCGGCGGTGACGCGGATCACCTCCTGGCCGAACTTGCGCAGCATCACGCCCTTCCTCGCGATGTCGGGGTGGGCTTCGATCACGCCGACGATGTTGCGCTGGTGCACCTCGGAGTCGAAACCCAGCAGCAGGTCCGGCGAGCTGAGATGGAAGAAGTGCAGCGCATGCGACTGCAGCACCTGGCCGTAGTGCATCAGCCGGCGGATCGCCTCCGCGCTGGCCGGCACCGGGTGGGCGCCGATCGCGCGGTCCATCGCCTTGCTCGCCGCGAGGTGGTGCGACACCGGGCAGATGCCGCACAGCCGCTGCACCATCACCGGCACTTCCCAGTAGGGCCGGCCCTCGATGAATTTTTCGAAGCCGCGGAATTCGACGATGTGCAGCCGCACCTGCTGTACGCGGTTGGCGTCGTCGAGCAGGATCGTCACCTTGCCGTGGCCCTCGACACGCGACACCGGGTCGATCGCGACGCGGCGCAGGCCCTGCGGATTCGTTGCCCTCTCGAGTGAATTCACGAGCGAGTCAGTCATAGTGCATCTGCCTGGGCACGAGGCGCGGCGTGCGCCCGGCCATCAGGTCGGTGAGGAACTGCCAGAACGCATCGGCCGAGGGCGGGCAGCCGGGCAGCGAGTAGTCGACCTGCACCACCTCGTGGATCGGATGCACCTGGTTCAGCAGCAGCGGCAGCTCGGGGTCGTTCGGCACGCCGCCGGGGTACACCGCTTCGAGCAGCGGGCGCAGCGGCAGGTGGTTGCGCTGCGCCGGCAGGCCGCCGTTGATCGCGCAGGCGCCCACCGCCACCAGCGTCTTGCAGGCGGCGCGGAAGGCGCGCAGCACCTCGACGTTCTCGGCGTTGCACAGCCCGCCTTCGATCAGCCCGAGATCGCATTCGCCCACGGTCTTGATGTCGGTGAGCGGCGAGCGGTCGAACTCGATGTGCTCGATCAGCTCGAGCAGGCGCTCGTCGATGTCGAGGAAGGACATGTGGCAGCCGAAGCAGCCGGCCAGCGAGACGGTCGCCACTTTCAGCTTCTTCGTCACGACGCCTCCTGCCGGTCCGCATCCGCCGCCGTGCCTTCGTCGTAGCGGCGCTGGCCGATAGCGATCACGAAGCCCTGGCGCTTGGGCAGGATCACGCCCACCGGGCAGATGCTGGCGGCGCGGTCGGCCAGCGCCATGTCGGTGTCGGCGAGCTTGCCGCTCTCGCTGTTGACGACGAGGTGCGCATGGATGCCGTGGCCGGCGATCGCGAAGACGTTCTTGCCGTCGACCTCGCGGCTGGCGCGCACGCACAGCTCGCACAGGATGCAGCGGTTCAGGTCGAGCAGGATGTCGTCGTGGCTCGCGTCCACCGGGCGCGCCGGATAGAACTCCTCGAAGTGCGGCCCTTCCATGCCCATCTGGTAGGCGGTGGCCTGCAGCAGGCAGTTGCCGCTCTTCTCGCACGAGGGGCAGAAGTGGTTGCCTTCGATGAAGAGCATCTGCAGCAGCGTCTTGCGCTGCGCGTTCAGCTCGGCGGTGTCGCTCTCCACCTGCAGGCCCGGCGCGGCGCGCACGCTGCAGGCCGCGCCCATGCGGCCACCCGCCTTCACCACGCAGATGCGGCACGAGCCGTGCGCCGCGAAGTCCGGATGCCAGCACAGGTGCGGTATGTAGCGGCCGGCGCGGCGCGCCGCCTGCAGGAGGGTGTCGCCGGGCTCGAAGGGCAGGTCTTCGCCGTCGAGCGTGAAGACCTCAGCCATGCGTGGTCTCCAGATGCGCGGCCGGGTCGTCGCGGCCGGTGGCCGCGCGCGCTTCGGACAATTCCGCGTCGAGGTCGAAGCCGGGCACGAACTGCAGCGACTTCAGGCGCCGCTCGTAGGCCGGGCGGAACTTCAGCACCGTGTCGCGCAGCGGGTTGCAGGCTGCCGCGCCCAGGCCGCAGTGGGTGGCGCCGTGCAGCAGCGCGTCGAGTTCGAGCAGCACGTCGAAGTCGTGGCGCGAGCCGTGGCCGACCGCGAGCTTGTCCATGCGCCGCGCCACCAGCTCGGTGCCGACACGGCAGGGCGTGCAGAAGCCGCAGCTCTCGTGGGCGAAGAAGTGCGCGAAGCTGCGCGCCACCTCGAACAGGTCGCGCGAGGCGTCGAACACCATCAGCGCGCCGGCGGTGGGCACGTCTTCGAAGGCGATGCGGCGGTTGAACTCGCCGGCCGCGAGGCAGGTGCCCGAGGGACCGCCCACCTGCACCGCCTGCGCGTCGCGTGCGCCGCAGTCGGCGAGCAGGGTCGCGACCGTGGTGCCGAAGGGGTACTCGTAGAGCCCGGGCCGCTCGCAGTCGCCCGAGATCGAATGGATCTTGGTGCCGGTGGATTGCGGCGTGCCGATCGCGGCCCACCAGTCGCCGCCGCGCAGCGCGATGTGCGCCGCGGCGCAGAAGGTCTCGACGTTGTTCACCGCCGTCGGCCGCCCGAGGTAGCCGTGTTCGACCGGGAAGGGCGGGCGGATGCGCGGCGCGCCGCGCTTTCCTTCCAGCGACTCGATCAGCGCCGATTCCTCGCCGCAGACGTAGGCGCCGGCGCCGAGGTGGATCGCGATGTCGAAGTCGAAGCCGGCCTGCCCGAGGATGGCGGCGCCGAGCAGCTTCGCGTCGCGGCGGCGTTGCAGCACCGCTTCGAGCTGTTCGAGCAGGTAGCGGTACTCGCCGCGCAGGTAGACGAAGCCCTGCGTCGCGCCGACCGCCAGCGCGGCGATGGTCATGCCTTCGATCACTTCGTCGGCGTGGCGCGTCAGCAGCACGCGGTCCTTGAAGGTGCCGGGCTCGCCTTCGTCGGCGTTGCAGACGATCACGCGGCCTGCGTCATTCACGCCGGGCACGTCGCGGCACAGCGCCCACTTGGTGCCGGTGGAAAAGCCGGCGCCGCCGCGGCCGCGCAGATTGGCGCGCTGCACTTCGGCGAGCGTGCCTTGCGCGCCGCGCGCCAAGGCGGCGGCCAGCGCGGCGCCGGGCGAGAAGGGCTCGCCGAGCAATACATCGGCGCGGCGCACGTTGTCGTCGACGCGCGACCACTCGGCCGGCCAGTGTGCGCTCGGCACGTCGGCCTCGACCAGCTCGGCGATGCGCGCGATGCGCTCGGCGTCGAGCCGCGTCACCACCCGGTGGTGATTCACCAGCAGCGCCGGGCCCTGGTCGCACAGGCCGGTGCACGAGGTGGCGGCGACGCTGACGCGCCCGTCGCCGCGCACCTCGCCCGGCCGCACGCCCAGGCGCTTGCACAGCTCGTGCATCAGCTCGACGCTGCCGAGCATGCGGTCGGTGACGTTGTCGCTGAAGAGGATGCGCGTGCGGCCCGCCGGCTGCAGGTGGAAGAAGCGGTAGAAGCTCGCCACGCCTTCGACGTGCGCCAGCGTCAGCCCCAGCTCGGCCGCCAGGCTCGCGAGCAGCGCTCGCGGCAGCCAGCCGCGTTCGGCCTGGGCTTCGCGCAGCAGTTGCACGAGCGATGTCGGATGACGGGGAAAGGTGCTCATCGCCTCCCGAGTGTGCCGCAAGCCGGCGCCTGCGGCACACTCGCGCCGATGCGCGCCGCCGAGTCATGGTTTGCCGAACGAGGCTGGGCTCCGTTCGACTTCCAGCGCGAGGTCTGGGCCGCGATGGCGGCCGGGCGCAGCGGCCTGCTGCACGCCACCACCGGCGCCGGCAAGACCTACGCGGTGTGGATGGGGGCGCTGGCGCGCGGCCTCGCGTTGCAGGCCCCGGCGCGCGGCGCGCCGCCCCTGCAGGTGCTGTGGATCACGCCGATGCGCGCGCTCGCGGCCGACACCACCCGCGCGCTCGCCGAGACGCTGCCCGATCTCGCGCCCACCTGGAGCATCGGCCAGCGCAGCGGCGACACGCCCGCCGCCGAACGCGCGCGGCAGGACCGCCGCCTGCCGACCGTGCTGGTCACCACGCCCGAATCGCTCAGCCTGCTGCTGACGCGCGACAACGCCGCGCAGGCGCTGGGCGCGGTGCACACCGTGGTGGTCGACGAATGGCACGAGCTGATGGGCAACAAGCGCGGCGTGCAGGTGCAGCTGGCGCTGGCGCGGCTGGCGCGCTGGAACCCGGCGCTGGCGGTGTGGGGCCTGTCGGCCACGCTCGGCAACCTCGACGAGGCGATGCGCGTGCTGGTGGGCACGCGCGAGGCGACGCTGGTGCAGGGCCGCATCGACAAGACGCTGGTGATCGACACGCTGCTGCCCGCCAACCCGGGCCGCTTCTCCTGGGCCGGCCACCTCGGCGCGCAGATGCACCTGCCGGTGGTCGAGGAGATCGAGCGCAGCGGCACGACCCTCGTCTTCACCAACGTGCGCTCGCAGGCCGAGATCTGGTACCAGCTGCTGCTGCGCGAGCGGCCCGAGTGGGCCGGCGTGGTGGCGCTGCACCACGGCTCGCTGGACCGCAGCGTGCGCGAGTGGGTCGAAGCCGGTTTGAAGGAAGGGCGGCTGAAGGCGGTGGTGGCGACCTCGTCGCTGGACCTCGGCGTCGATTTCCTGCCGGTCGAGCGCGTCTTGCAGATCGGCTCGCCCAAGGGCATCGCACGGTTGCTGCAGCGCGCGGGCCGCAGCGGCCACGCGCTGGGGCGCCCGAGCCGCGTGACCATCGTGCCGACCAACACGCTCGAACTCGTGGAAGCCGCCGCCGCACGCCGCGCCGCGCGCGCCGGCCGCATCGAGCGCCGCAGCGTGCCCGACAAGCCGCTGGACGTGCTGGTGCAGCACCTCGTCACCGTGGCGCTGGGCGGCGGCTTCGAGGCCGAGGCGATGTTCGACGAATTGCGCACGACGCATTCGTTCCGCACGCTGACGCGCGCCGAGTTCCAGTGGGCGCTGGACTTCGTCGAGAAAGGCGGCACGAGCCTCGCGGTCTACCCCGAATACCACCGCGTGCAGCAGATCGACGGCCTGTACCGCGTGAGCGAGCCGGCCATCGCCAAGCGGCACCGCCTGCAGGTGGGCACCATCGTCGGCGACGCGACGATGCAGGTGAAGTACCTGAGCGGCGGCACCATCGGCACCATCGAGGAAGGTTTCATCGCACGGCTGCGCCCGGGCGACAGCTTCGTCTTCGCCGGCCGCGTGCTGGAGTTCGTGCGCACGCGCGAGATGGCGGCCTACGTGCGCAAGGCCACGACGAACAAGGGCATCGTGCCGGCCTGGGCGGGCGGGCGCATGCCGCTGTCCACCGAGCTGGCCGATGCGGTGGTGGAACTGCTCGCCGATGCGAGCGGCGCGGACGAGCCCGAGATGCGCGCCGCCGCGACTATGCTGGCCACGCAGGCGCGCCTGTCGCGCCTGCCCACGCCGCAGACGCTGCTGGTCGAGCAGTACCGCTCGCGCGAAGGCTGGCACCTGTTCGTCTACCCCTTCGCCGGGCGCTACGTGCACCTCGGGCTGGCGAGCCTGCTCGCGTGGCGGCTCGCGCGCGATGCGCCCAATACCTTCAGCCTGAGCGTCAACGACCACGGTTTCGAGCTGCTCGGCGCCGAGCCGGTGGCGCTGGATGCGCTGTTCGACCAGCGCCTGTTCGCCGAAGAACGGCTGCTCGACGACGTGCTCGCGAGCCTGAACTCCGGCGAGCTGGCGCAGCGGCGCTTCCGCGAGATCGCGCGCGTCTCGGGCCTGGTGTTCGGCGGCTACCCCGGTGCGCCCAAGAGCATGCGCCAGCTGCAGGCCTCCAGCGGACTCTTCTACGAGGTGTTCCGCAAGCACGACGCCGGCAACCTGCTGCTCGCGCAGGCGCGCGCCGAGGTGCTGAGCCAGGAACTCGACATCGAGCGCCTCGCCGGCACGCTGGCGCGGCTGCGCGCGCGCCGGCTCGAATTCGTCGAGCTGAAGGCGGTCAGCCCGTTCGCGCTGCCGCTGATGGTCGAGCGCTTCCGCGAGAAGCTCTCCAACGAGAAGCTGGCCGACCGGCTGGCGCGCATCGTGCGCGAGGCCGAGCGCGTGGCCGGTTAGCGACCGAAGGCCGCGTTCACGCTCTCGATCACCGGGTCGCAGAAGCTCTCGCTGCAGCCGTCGACCGCCAGCACGAGCACCGGCAGCGACAACACCAGCGCGGTGCGCGCCACCCACTTGCGCAGCCAGGCGCGCCAGTGCCGCGGGTCGCCGCTGGCGCGCTGCAGCAGCGGCACCACGCGCGCGCGCAGCAGCGCTTCGAGCGACTGGCGCGCGCCGCTGCGCTCGATCACCAGCGTGCGCAGCGTCTCGGCGTGCGTGGCCAGGTCCTTCTTGTAGTGGCCGGCGCCGCCGAGCAGGTCGAAGCTGGCGTGGCCGAGCGCGGCGTTGTGCTCGATCGCCAGCGCCAGCACCAGCAGGCCGGGCGACATCTTCGGCCCGAGCATCTCGTAGTCGATGCCCGACTGGTAGAAGCTGATGCGGCCGCGCTGCACGAAGCTGTAGAGATGCCCGAGCGGCCGGCCGCCGACCGTCACGCTCAGCAACTGGATCTCGCCGCGCTCGAAGGCCGCCGGCAGCAGCTCGGCGTGAAAGCGCTGCGTGAAGGGCGCGAGGAAGGACGAGCCGCCGCTGCGTGCGCGCCAGCGCAGCGCGTGCAGGCGCAGCAGATCCTTCATCGCGCGTTGCGCATCGGCGAGCGTGGCGGCCACCGTGATCTCGATGGGGCCGAGCGCCTCGGCGGCGGCGCGGCTGCGCCGGATCGTGTAGCGCGTCTTGGCGTGCAGCAGGCCGAGGTAGCCGGACGGCTCGCCGCGCACCGCGGCGAGGTCGACCACCCAGCTGGCAGCCTCCACGCTGCGCCCCATGGTGCGCGCCGGCAGCCGGCTCGGCAGCGCCACGCCGCCGGGGCCCAGGTGCGGCAAGGTGAGGCGGCGCCACGGCCGCATGTGGGCGCACAGGTGCGCGAGCATCGCCGCTTCCGCGCGCGGCTCGCCCGCGTCGACCAGCAGGCCGTTGTGCTCGATGGCGATCTGGTCCAGCTCGTCGCGGCCGGTGGCGTGCAGCCACAGCCCCTGGCCGCCGAAGAGGGGCAGCGTGCGGTCGGGCGCCGACACCAGCAGCGCGAGGCCGACGGTGCGACCCTGCCGCCGCGCGCGCAGCAGCTGCGGCTTCAGCCCGGCGGGCAGCGTGTGCAGCCAGGCGCCGATCCAGCGCCAGGACAGGAAGAAGCCCGCACCGGCGCGCGCTTCGAGCTCGGTCCACTGCGGGGCCAGCTCGGCGGCCGCGGGCGCGGCCGTCAGCTCGACCTGGATGTCGTCGTTCAATGTCATTCCGCCGGGGGAAGCGTGTTCCGGTGTTCTGGTTCGTTCTGCAGCGCAGGGGATTGTGGAGGGTGGCGCAAGCGCGCCCGCGCGTCTCCCCCGGACTCCGGGGTGATGCGGGCATCCGTCACAATCTCCGCCCATGCGATGGCAACGATGGATGAGCGCCGCGCGCGGCGTGCGGCTGGCCACCTACCTGATCGCGCTGTGGAAGCTGTTCAAGCATCCCGAGACGCCGCGCGCCGCCAAGTGGGTGGCGATCGCCGTGATCGCCTATGCCGCCAGCCCGATCGACCTGATCCCCGACTTCATCCCGGTGCTGGGCCAGCTCGACGAGCTGATCCTGCTGCCGCTGGGCGTGGCGCTGGCGATGAAGCTCACGCCGCGCCCGCTGTGGGAAGCGCGGCTGCGCGAGGCCGAGGCTTCGGCGGAGAAGCTGCCGCGCTTGTGGTGGGGCGCGCTGCTGATCGTGGCGGTGTGGGCCGTGCTGCTCGGCTTGTTCGTCTGGTGGCTGTGGCGCACGTTCGCGGCGGCCTGAGGGCCGCATTCGCGGCGCTGGCGCTGCTGGCCTTGCCGGCCCACGCGCTGACCGGCATCGTCACGCACGTCAGCGACGGCGACACGATCTGGCTGCGCCCCGACGATGCGCCGCAGCGCAAGCCGCTCAAGCTGCGCGTGGTGGGCATCGATGCGCCCGAGCGCTGTCAGCCGGGCGGCGCCGAAGCCACCGCGGCGCTGAAGGCCTACGTGCTGAAGCGCCACGTGAGCGTGCCCACGCGCGGCGTCGACGCGCATGGCCGCGTGCTCGGCGGCCTCTTCCTCGACGACGGCAGCGACGTGGCCGCGTGGATGGTGGCCAACGGCCACGCCTGGAGCGCGCGCTGGCACCGGCAGCCGGGGCCTTACGCGGCGCAGGAGCGGGCGGCGCGCGAGCGCCGCGCCGGGCTGTTCGCCGATGCGGCGGCCATCGAGCCCTGGGTGTTCCGCAAGGCGCACGGGCCGTGCGAGGCGCCGCCGCTCAGAAATTCTTCATCGTCAGGCTGACGACGCCCGGCACCACCGTCGTCACGCGCGCGCGCGTGCCGAGCTGGCCGCTGGGCTGGATCTCGAAGCAATCCTTCTCGCTGCCGATCGACTGGTTGGCGGCATTGCGCGACTCGCTGTCGATGCACAACAGCACGATGCCGCGCTCGAATTCCAGCGACCACGACACGGTCGACGTGCCGGCGGCGGGCTGACCGGGCGCGCAGCTGTCGTGGTTGTTCAGCGTGGCCAGCGGGCCGCCCGCGCCGACCCCGGCCTTGGCGGCGGCCGGCGGCAGCGCCGTCGTGGTCGCCGTCGCGCACACCACCACGGTGCCGGTGTTGCGTATTCCCTGGATGCGGTCGTCGGCATCGCGGAAGTACTCCACGGTGCCGGTGGCCGGCGCGCCGCCGTTGAGCGCAGCGGTCGAGACGATCTGCATGCGCGCATGGCTTGCGCCGGTGGGCGGGTAGGCCGCTGCGGGCTGCGGCGTGAGCTGCAGCGTCGCTTCCCAGTTGCCGCCGTCGGAGGCGCGGCCGCTGACCGTCCAGCGGCCGCCCGTGCCCAGCAGGTTCTGCCAGCCCGCCAGCACCGCGAAGTCGTCGGTCGGCGGAGTGAAGCCGCTGTTGCCCGAGTCGCCGCCGCCGCCGCAGGCGGACAGCAGCGCGGCGCTGGCCAGCGCGATCAGCCGGATCCTCATCGTCATGCCTCCCGTTCACGCATCAGCGTGCTCTTGCCGAACAGACTCTCGATCAGGTCGACCGCCAGCAGCGCGGTCTTGTTGCGCACGTCCAGCGCCGGGTTCAGCTCCATCACGTCGAGGCTGGCGAGCCGGCCGGTGTCGGCGATCATCTCCATGCACAGCTGCGCCTCGCGGTAGGTCGGCCCGCCGGGAATCGTGGTGCCCACGCCCGGCGCGATCTCGGGGTCGAGGAAGTCGACGTCGAAGCTCACGTGCAGGTGCGTGTTGGCGTCCAGCGTCGCCAGTGCCAGCTCCATCGTGTGGCGCATGCCCATCTCGTCGATGTAGCGCATGTCGAAGACCTCCAGGCCCACCTGGTGCACGAAGCGCTTCTCGCCCGGGTCGACGCTGCGGATGCCGATCTGGCGCAGCCACTTCGGGTTGATCGCCGGCACCGCGCCGCCGATCTCGACCAGCTCCCTCGGCCCGTGCCCGCACAGGCAGGCCACCGGCATGCCGTGGATGTTGCCCGAGGGCGTCAGCGCGCTGGTGTTGAAGTCGGCGTGCGCGTCCAGCCACAGCACGCGCAGCCGCTTGCCGGCCTCGCGGCAGTGGCGCGCCACCGCGCTGATCGAGCCGATCGCCAGGCAATGGTCGCCGCCGAGCAGGATGGGCAGGCGCGCGAGCGCCAGCTCGGCGTGCACCGCCTCGTGCACCGCGCGGTTCCAGGCCACCACCTCGTCGAGGTGGCGGTAGCCGGCGGCGGCCGGCAGCCAGGGGTTGGCCGGCCCGGCGAGGTTGCCGCGGTCGGTCACCTCGAGCCCGTGCGATTCGAGCACCGGCACGATCTGCGCGACGCGCAGCGCCTCCGGCCCCATGCTCGCGCCGCGGCTGCCGGCGCCGATGTCGGTGGGCGCGCCGATCAGGCTGACCTGCTTCATCGTCGGGCTCCTCAGGTGTCGTCGGCGAACTCGCCCGTGGTGGTCTCGGGCAGGTCGAAGCCGTAGTGCTCGGCGAGCACGCTCCAGGCCTCCTCGGCGGTTTCGACGAAGCGGAACAGCCCGGTGTCGCCCGGGCTGATCATGCCGGTCTCGATCAGCCAGTCGAAGTCGATCAGGCGCGTCCAGAACTCGCGGCCGAACAGCAGGATCGGGCGCTTGCGCGACTTGCCGGTCTGCGTCAGCGTCATCGTCTCGAACAGCTCGTCGAGCGTGCCGAAGCCGCCGGGGAAGCACACCAGCGCGATGCTGCGCATCACGAAGTGCATCTTGCGCAGCGCGAAGTAGTGGAACTGGAAGCACAGCTCCGGCGTGATGTACGGATTGGGCGCCTGCTCGTGCGGCAGCACGATGTTCAGCCCGATGCTCTTGCCGCCGACCTCGTGCGCCCCGCGGTTGCCCGCTTCCATGATGCCGGGGCCGCCGCCGGTGACCACGTACACCGGCGTGGCCATCTCGCGCGACTTGCGCGTGACGATCGCCGCGAAGCGCTGCGCCTCGTCGTAGAAGCGCGACATCGTCACCGTCATCTCGGCGCGCCGGATCGTCTGCGCGTCGCCGGCGGCGCGCGCGGCCTCGAGGCGCGCGCAGGCGGCGTCGGGCGCGACGATGCGCGCGCTGCCGAAGATCACGATGGTCGAGCGGATGCCGTGCTCGCTCTGGATCATCTCGGGCTTGAGCAGCTCGAGCTGCATGCGCACCGGGCGCAGCTCCTCGCGCAGCAGGAACTCGGTGTCGGTGAAGGCGAGCCGGTAGGCGCTCTCCGGACCGGCGTAGCGCGAGGGCTCGACCGCCGCTTCCGCATCCTCTTCCGCGGTCGGGAAGTTGCGCGCGGTCAGGTCCGTCTTTTTGTCCATGGCGCGGAGCATACCGGGCAGTCCGGCGCGCGTTGCACGCGGATCTCGCTCCACTCCATCGTGCGCGCGTCGAGCATCTGCAGGCGCCCGGCCAGCGAGCGGCCCACGCCGGCCAGCAGCTTGAGCGCCTCGGCCGCCTGCACCGTGCCGACGATGCCCACCAGCGGCGCGAACACGCCCATGGTCGCGCAGCGCGCCTCCTCGAAGGGCGCGTCGGGCGGGAACAGACAGGCGTAGCAGGGGTTGGCCGCATCGCGCACGTCGTACACCGAGATCTGGGCGTCGAAGCCGATCGCCGCGCCCGACACCAGCGGCCGGGCCTGCGCCACGCAGGCGGCGTTGACGGCCTGGCGGGTGGCGAAGTTGTCGCTGCAATCGAGCACCACGTCGGCGCGGGCGACCAGCGCGTCGAGCCGCGCCGCGTCGGCGCGCTCGCGCAGCGTGACCACACGCACCTCGGGGTTGATCGCCGCCACGGCCTGCGCCGCCGAGTCGACCTTGGGCATGCCGACGCGCGCCGTGGCGTGCGCGATCTGGCGTTGCAGGTTGGTCAGGTCGACCGCATCGTCGTCGACCAGCGTGATCGTGCCGACGCCGGCCGTGGCGAGGTACAGCGCCACCGGCGAGCCGAGCCCGCCGGCGCCGATCACCAGCGCGTGGGAAGAGAGAAAACGCGCCTGGCCCTCGACGCCGATCTCGTCGAGCAGGATGTGGCGCGAGTAGCGCAGCAGCTGCGCGTCGCTGAGATCGGCCGGGCTCACACGGCCGGATTCAGTTGGTCTGCGCCTCGGCCTTGCGCTCGACGGCGGTCTTGCTCACCAGCACCGGCTTGCCCTTCAGGCGGTTGAGCGCCTGCGCGAGCTGGAAGTCCTCGGCGCTGCCGAACTCGGGCAGCGGCTTGACCTCGGCCTTCTTGGCCGCTTCCTCTTCCAGCTTCTTGCGCGCTTCCTCGCGCGCCTTCTCGCGCGCGGCGTCCTTCTGCTCGGCGCCCTGGCCGCTGGCGATGTGCTTCTCCAGGTCGGCCTCGCGCAGGCGCAGCGCGGCGAACAGGTTGCCCTCGGCGGTTTCGTCGAGCATCACGTCGGGCACGATGCCCTTGGCCTGGATCGACGCGCCGCTGGGCGTGTAGTAGCGCGCGGTGGTGATCTTCAGCGCGGTGTCGGGGCCGAGCTGGCGCACCGTCTGCACCGAGCCCTTGCCGAAGGTCTGCGCGCCCATGATCGTCGCGCGCTTGTGGTCCTGCAGCGCGCCGGCGACGATCTCGCTGGCCGAGGCCGAGCCTTCGTTGACCAGCACCACCATCGGCACCTTCTTCACCGCCTCGGGCAGGCGCTTGAGCGGGTCGCTGCCGCCGCGGCGCAGGTAGTACTCGGGCGCCGCCTTGAAGGTGGCCTTGGAGTCGGCGATCTGGCCGTTGGTGCTGACCACCACCACGTCGGCCGGCAGGAAGGCCGACGAGATCGCCACCGCGCCTTCGAGCAGGCCGCCCGGGTCGTTGCGCAGGTCGAGCACCAGGCCCTTCAGGTTGGGATCCTGCTTGTAGAGGTCTTCGAGCTTCTTCGCGAAATCGTCGACGGTGCGGTCCTGGAACTGGCTGACGCGCAGCCAGCCGTAGCCGGGCTCGACCATCTTCGCGCGCACGCTCTGCACGCGGATCTCCTCGCGCACGATGGTCACCGGGAAGCTGCGGCTCTCGCTCTTGCGGAACACCGTGAGCACCACCTTGGTGTTGGGCTCGCCGCGCATCTTCTTGACGGCCTGGTCCATCGTCAGGCCCTTGACCACGGTGTCGTCGATCTTGGTGATCAGGTCGCCGCTCTTCAGCCCGGCGCGGAACGCCGGCGAGCCTTCGATCGGCGAGACCACCTTGACGAGGCCGTCTTCCATGCCGATCTCGATGCCGACGCCGACGAAGCGGCCGGTGGTGCCCTCGCGGAATTCCTTGAAGCTCTTCTTGTCGAAGAACTGCGAATGCGGGTCGAGCCCGGAGACCATGCCCGAGATCGCGTCGTTGATCAGCTTCTTCTCGTCGACCGGTTCGACGTAGTCGCTCTTGACCATGCCGAACACGGCGGCGAGCTGCTGCAGTTCCTCCAGCGGCAGCGCCGACACCGAACTGCGCGCGATCGCCTGGAACTGCATCGTGGTCAATGCGCCGGCGACAGCGCCCACAGCCAACCACCCGGCGACCTTCAATTTGCTACCCATCAACGACCCTTTCGCGCCCCGCTGGTGCCTCTTGCGCACGCATGTGCGGCCAGTATAGGACGCGGGTCCGCCTTCGAGTCCGGCATGCCCGGGAAAGTTGCACGTGGCGGCGGGCTTTGGGCAACCACTTGCAACGCGGCCGTTCAGTCGGTTGCGCTCGGCAAGGCCAGCGCGCGCTCGACCTCGGCGCGCATGCCGAGCCTCTGCCCGACGCGGATGAAGTCGGTGACGAAGGGCGTCGCCGGGCGGTGGTGCAGCGCGTGGGGGGCGTCCCACTGCTCGAGCCGGCCGCGCTGCATCACGCCGACCCGCTCGCCGACCGCGAAGGCCTCCATCTGGTCGTGCGTGACGAGGAGGGCGGTCGTGCCCGATTGCTTCAGGATCGCGCGCAGTTCCTGCGCGAGGCGCTCGCGCAGGTCGATGTCGAGGCTGGAGAAGGGCTCGTCGAGCAGCAGCAGCCGCGGCCGCGGCGCCAGCGCGCGCGCCAGCGCGATGCGCTGCTGCTGCCCGCCCGAGAGCTGGTGCGGCGCGCGCTTCGCGGCGTGCGCGAGGCCGACCAGTTCGAGCACCTCCAGCGTGCGTGCGCGGCGCTCGGCGACGCCCAGGTGGCGGATGCCGAAGTCGACGTTCGCCGCCACGCTCAGGTGCGGGAACAGCGCGTAGTCCTGGAACACCATGCCGATGCGGCGCGCCTCGGGCGCGACGTGCACGCCGGCCGCGGCGTCGGCCAGCACCTCGCCGTCGATGACGATGCGGCCGCCGTGCAGCCGCTCCAGCCCGGCCACCGCGCGCAGCAGCGAGGTCTTGCCGCAGCCCGAAGGACCGATCAGCACCCCCAGGCTGCCGCGCGGCAACGCCAGCGAAACGTCGTGCACCGCGGGCCGGGTGCCGCCTCCGGGGTAGACAACCGAAGCGTGTTCGACCTCGAGGAACATGACCCTATGATATCGGGCCCCCAAAACGCGAATCGTTTGCAGGTGGCCCCTTCATGTCGCGCCTGCTGACCCTCGCCTGCCTGCTGCTCGCCGTGCCCGTGATCGGGGTGCTGGGCTCGTGGCTGGCGCTCGATGCCGCCAGCCTCGCGGTGCTGCGCCACCAGCTCGACACCGTGCTGCCCGAGTACGCGCTGAATTCGCTGCTGCTGGCGCTGGCGGTGGCGCTGGGCGTCGCGCTCGTCGGCGGCGCGACCGCCGCGCTGGTGGCGCTGTTCGAGTTCCCGCTGCGGCGCGTCTTCGAATGGGCGCTGCTGCTGCCGCTAGCGATGCCGGCCTACGTGCTGGCCTACGCCGCCACCGACTTCCTGCAGTACAGCGGCCCGCTGCAGCGCGCCCTGCGCGAGGCCACCGGCGCGCAGGGCGCGTTGTGGCCCGACGTGCGCAGCCTGTGGGGCGCGGCGGCGATGTTCATCCTGTGCCTGTACCCCTACGTCTACCTGCTGGCGCGCGCCGCGCTCGGCGAGCGCGCCGTGCCGCTGATGGAGGCGGCGCGCCTGCTCGGCGCCGGCACGCTGCGCCGCGTGCGCGAGGTGGCGCTGCCGCTGGCGCGGCCGGCGCTGGCCGCCGGCGTCGCGCTGGCGCTGATGGAGACGCTGGCCGACTACGGCGTCGGCTCGTACTTCGGATTGCAGACCTTCACCACCGGCATCTACAAGGCCTGGCTGGTGATGTTCGACCGCGACGCCGCGGCGCAGCTCGCCTCGCTGCTGCTGGTGCTGGTGGCGCTGCTGCTGTGGGTGGAGCAGCGCGCGCAGAAGCGGCTGCGCTTTTCCGCCACGCGCAGCGGCGCGCTGCACGCGGCCGAGGCGCGCCCGATCGAGCTGCGCGGCGCGTTCGCGGTGCTGGCCACGGCGGTCTGCGCGCTGCCGGTGCTGCTCGGCTTCGTGCTGCCGGTGGCGGTGCTGCTGCGGCTGGTGTGGATCGAAGCCGGCACCAGCGAATTCGGCCTGCCGCTGGCGCGCTTCGCGCAATGGTCGTGGACCAGCTTCAAGCTCGCCGCCCTGGCGGCGCTGCTGGCCACCGCCGTCGCGCTCGTGCTCGGCTTCGCGCTGCGCCTGCGCGGCAGCCGCGCGCTGCGCACCGCGGCGCGCGTGGTCTCGCTCGGCTACGCGGTGCCCGGCGCGGTGATCGCGGTGGGCATCCTGCTGCCGGTGGGCTGGCTGCAGGAGCGCTTCCCGCAGGGCGGCACGACGGCGCTGGTGACCGGCACGCTCTTCGGCCTGATGTACGCCTACCTGGTGCGCTTCTCGGCGGTGGCGTTGCAATCGGTCGAGGCCGGTTATGCGCGCCTGCCGCTTTCCATCGACGAGACGGCGCGTTTGCTCGGCGCCTCGCGCGGCCGTCTGTTCGCCGAGCTGCACGCGCCGCTGCTGCGCCGCGCCGCCATGGCGGCGCTGCTGCTGGTGTTCGTCGACGTGATGAAGGAGCTGCCCGCCACGCTGGTGCTGCGCCCCTTCAACAGCGACACGCTGGCCGTCGTGGCCTACCAGCTGGCGCGCGACGAGCGTCTCGGCGAGGCGGCCCTGCCCTCGCTGGCGATCGTGATGGTGGGGCTGATCCCGGTGCTGCTGCTCTCGCGCTCGCTGCGCGCCGAGCCGCGCGGCGCGTTCAGCGCTTCGAGTTCATGAACTCTTCGATCAGTTCGCCGGGCAGGGTGTCGAGCGGCGCTTCGCTGACACGCACGCCGCCGAGCAGTTCGAGGGACGACGCGAGCCAGCCGTTCTCGCGCGGATCGACCTTGGTCTTGGGCGCCGGCTGGGGCGGCGCGGCGGCCAGCTGCTTGGGGTCGACGTATTCGCCCATCGGCGCGTTCGCGCTGATGCGCCACACCAGCTTGGCCGGCTGCTGCTTGTTCGCCGTGAATCGCGCCATGGGGTACTGCTCCTTGGCGGCCGATGTCGCGGGAGGCGATGACCGCCCGGCCATGGTAGCCGCGCAGGGCAGGCACGAGCCGGCAAACCCCTAGTCTGAAGTCGGCTCGGCGCGCGCCAATCGCAGCAAGACCTGCGTCACCGCCCCGGTCTGCTCGGCCTGCGGCATGTGTCCGGCGTCGGCGAACAGGTGCAACGCCACCTGCGGCGGCAGGTCCAGCGCCTGGTGCCAGGGCAGCACGCGGTCCAGACGACCCCACAGCACCGCGATCGGCAGGCCCTGCGCCGCCAGCGTCTCCAGCGCCGAGCGCAGGTCGATCTGCTGCGTGCCGCGTACGGCGAAGCCGCCCACCAGCGTCTCCAGCGCCGCCGCGCGCTCGCGCAGCCGGACGTGCAGCTCGGCCAGCCAGGCCTCGCCGAGCGGCTGCGGGCGGCGCGTGAGCTTTTCCAGCTCGCGCCGCAGCAGGGCCGGCTCGCGGGCGTGCAGCATGCCGTCGAGAAAGCCCTGGTCGATCTCGGTGCCGAGACCGGCCGGGGCGATCAGGCCGAGCGCCGCCAAGCCGCGTCCGCCGCCGGCCTGCGCGAGCTTCAGCGCCACGGCGCCGCCGAGCGAGTGGCCGACCAGCAGCCGCCGGCCCGGCGCCAGCGCGTCGAGCAGTTCGCGCGCGCCGGCGACCATCTCGTCGAGCGAGGCCGCGCTCGCCCGGCTGCGGCCGTGCAGCGGCAGGTCCAGCGCCAGCACCGGCCGGCCGGCATCGGCCAGCCCCTTGGCGAGACCGGCCCAGGTGTCGAGGTCGCCGTACAGGCCGTGGATCAGCACGATCGTCGGCTGCGCCGCGCCGGCGTCGGCGTTCCAGCGCCTCACGTGCCATTCGCCGAAGGCGCCGCGGAACGGCGCCCCGTCCGAGGCGGCCGCCGCGCCTGCGGACGGCAGGTCGCGCAGCACGATGCGGCCGCCGGGGCCGCTGCCGTGCAGGCCGGCCAGGTCGAGCCCGGCATGGCGGGCCGCGCGCCGCGCCGCGGGCGAGGCGACGGCCCGTCCGCCGCCGGCGCCTGCCGGGCCGGCATCGCGCGCGGCGGCCGGTGCGGCCGCGGGCGCAGCGGCCGGTACCGCGGCGTGGGCCGGATCGGCCTCGACGCGTGCCGGCGCCTCGCCTTCGAGCTCGACCTCGGCCAGCGCCTCGTCGAAATCCGCGAGCTCGTCCACCGCTTTCAGCGGCCGCCCCATCACGCCGGCGGCCGGCGCCGGCACCTCGACGACGGCCTTGTCGGTCTCGACCTCGAGCAGCGTTTCGTCGGCTGCGAAGGACTCTCCGGGCGCCTTCTTCCAGGCCAGGATCTTGGCCTCGGCTTCGTTGCCGCCGAGGCGGGGCAGCTTGATGACGGTCTTGTACATGCGATGTCGCGGAAGGTCAGGGGGAGGGCGCGGCACCCGGATCGCGCAGCTGGATGAACTCCACCGCGATGCCTTCGGGTCCGACGGCGTAGAACGGCCGGGTGCGGCCGCCGCGCAGGTCCTGCGGCGCGGAGAAGGTCTCGCAGCCGGCGGCGCGCAGCCGCGCATAGGCCGCGTCGGCGTCGCTGACCTGGAAGGCGATGTGGGTCAGCCCGCGGTCGCACTGGCGCAGGCCGGCGCGGCGACCGTCGTCGGGCCGGTAGTACTTGAACAGCTCGATGCGGTAGCCCTGCAGCTCCAGCATCGCCCAGCGGATCACCGCGCCGGGCAGGCCGACGACGACGCCGAGCGCCGGCTCGTCGCGCTGGTCCATCTCGCCTTCGACGCGCATGCCGATCAGGTCGGTGAAGAAGGCGCGCGCCGCGTCGAAGTCGTCGACGCACAGCGCGGTGTGATGCGGGCGCAGCACCAGGCCGTCGAGCAGCGGGGAAGCGGGCGTTGCCATCGCGGCCCCCTCAAGCCATCACGGCGCGCAGGCCGGCGGCGAATTCCTCGCGGCGTGCCAGCGCGGCGCGCTCCAGCACCTTGGAGACCACCGGCGAGGAGTGCGTGCCGCTGGTGTGCACGATCTCGTGGTCGAGCTCGTCGAAGAACAGCTCCTGCGCGCGCCGGATCAGGTGCGCGCCGAGCGCGGTGCCACGCGTCGTCTCCTCGGCGATCAGCAGCCGGTGCGTCCGCGCGAGGCTGCGGCCGACGCAGTCCCAGTCGAGGCCCGTCGGATCGATCGTGCGCAGGTCGATGATCTCGGCGTCGATGCCGGTGGCCTCGGCCGCGGCCTGCGCCTCGAGCACGCCGCCGCCGTAGGTCAGCACCGTGCAGGCCGTGCCGGCGCGCGCGATGCGGGCGCGGCCGAAGGGCACGATGTAGTCGAGGTCGTCGGCCGTCACCGGGCCGGAGGTCTGGAACAGCGACTGGTGCTCGACGATCAGCACCGGGTCGTCGCAGCGCACCGCGGCGTTGAACAGGCCGATGTAGTCGTGCGGCGTCGTCGGCACGACGATGCGCCAGCCCGGGTACATCGCGAACAGGCCGCTCGCGTCCATCGAATGCTGCGAGCCGTAGCCGCTGCCGGCCGAGACGCGGCTGCGCACCACCAGCGGCACGGTGGCCGCGCCGCCGAACATGTGGCGCACCTTGCCCGCCTGGTTGAACAGCTGGTCGGCGGCGCCGAGCGCGAAGTCGGGGTACATGATCTCGACGATCGGCCGCAGGCCGTTGAGCGCCGCGCCCAGCGCCAGGCCGGTGAAGCCGTTCTCGCAGATCGGCGTGCCCAGCAGCCGCTCGGGGAACAGCTCGGCGACGCCCTTGGTGGCGCCGGCCGTGCCGCCGCGCAGGTGGTGCACGTCCTCGCCGAGGATCACGATGCGCTCGTCGCGCTTCATCGCCTCGCGCGCGGCCAGCGAGATCGCGTCGACGAACTTCATCGCCTTGGCCGCCGGCGCGCCGGCGCCGGCCTGCTCGCGCGCCGTCGCGCCGGCCAGCTCCGACAGGTCGCCGCGGATGCCGTGTTCCACCGTGGCCGGATCGGGCCACAGCGAGGGCACGAGGCGGCGGCCGCCGCCCGGCGCGGCCTCGACGAGGCGGGCGGTCGCGGCATCGACCGCCGCGGCAACGCGCTCGTCGTAGCGCGGCCGGTCGGCATCGGCGACGATGCGGCGCTCGACCAGCTGCGCCCACATCTGCGTCACCGGGTCGCGCGCGCGCCACGCCGCTTCCTCTTCCTTGTCGCGGTAGCCGAAGGCGCTGCCGGGCAGCGGCCCCGACTGGTGCAGGAAGCGGTAGGTCTCGGCCTCGATCAGCCACGGCCGCGGGTCCTCGGCGATGGCCTGCTTCGCATGCGCCACCGCGGCGCGCACCAGCACCGGGTTCATGCCGTCCACCGACAGGCCGGGGATGCCCAGCGCGATGCCGCGGCCGGACAGGCGCGGCTCGGCCGTCTGCTCGCGCACGTGGGTCGAGACGGCGTAGAGGTTGTTCTCGCAGAAGAAGATCACCGGCAGCCGGTACAGCGCCGCGAGGTTCATCGCCTCGTAGGCGGCGCCGTTCTGCATCGCGCCGTCGCCGAAGAAGGCCACCGCCACGCGGCCGCTGGCGCGCATCTTCTCGGCCAGCGCGTAGCCCGCCGCGTGCGGGATGTTGCCGCCGACGATGGCGTTGGAGCCGAGCACGCCGCAGGCGTCCCACTTCAGGTGCATCGAGCCGCCGCGCCCGCCGCCGTAGCCGGGCGTCAGGCCGAGGATCTCGGCCAGCGTGCGGTACACCACGTCCTGCATCGCCGGCGCGAAGGCGTCGCCGTGCGGGTCGTAGCCGGCCGGCGTCGCATGGTTCAGCGCCTTGGCGAGGAACTGGTGGTGCATGCGGTGCGTGCCGTTGATCTTGTCCTGCGAGTGCAGCACCGACATGCAGCCGACCGCCGCGCCCTCCTGCCCGATGCTGGCGTGCGCCGGGCCGTGCAGCAGGCCCTCGGTGCTCAGCGCGAGCAGGTTCTCCTCGAAGCGGCGCACGAGCAGGATCTGCTCGTAGATGCGCCGCAGTTCGGCGGCCGGCACGGCCTTCCAGTCGGCCTCGGTCTCGACGGCGCGGGACCAGGACACTTCGGGCCTCAGATCGACGGTCTTCATGGATGCTTTGGAAAAGTTCAGGAGGAAGGTTCAGGGAACGAGCACGACCTTGGCCGACGCGCAGCGTCCGGCGTCCAGGTCGAGGAAGGCCTGCTGGCCCTGAGGCAGCGGCCGCTCCTCGACCCACGACAGGTCGCCGAAGGCGCCGCGCGCCAGCGCGGCGACGGTCGCGCGCAGGTCGGCCGTCGTGTAGGTGTAGGTGCCCAGCAGCGTGATCTCCGCGAGCGTGAGGCGGCGCATGTCGATCTCGCTGGCCCAGTCCTGCAGGCCCACGTGCATCACCACGCCGCCGGGGCGCACGGCGGCCAGCGCCTGATGGCGCGTCGCCGCGGCGCCGACGGCGTCGAGCACGTAGTCGTAGGCCGACTCGGCCGGCGGCGCCGCGCGCGGGTCCAGCGTCGCGCAGCCGACGTGCCGGGCCACCGCGTCGCGGCGCAGCGGGTTGGCTTCCGACACCGTCAGCGCCGCCGCGCCGAGATGGCGCAGCAGCAGCGCCGCGAGCAGGCCGATCGCGCCGCCGCCGATCACCAGCACGCGGCATTCGTGCAGCGGCCGCGCGAGCACGCGCATCGACAGCTCGATCGCGTGCCAGGCGGTCGCGGCCGGCTCGGTCAGCGCCGCGGCGCGCGTCGACAGGTCCTGCGGCATCTCGATCAGCGAGGCGGCGGGCAGGCTCATGCGTTCGGCGAAGGCGCCGGGCCGCGTCATGCCGACCATCGCGCGGTTCTCGCACAGGTTGTTGCGGCCCTGCACGCAGTAGTCGCAGCGGCCGCAGGTGATCAGCGGGTTGCCGGTGAAGCGCACGCCGGGCTCGAAGCCCGGCGCGGCCGAGCGCTCGATCGTGCCGACGAACTCGTGGCCGAGCACCAGGCCGGGCCGGCGCCGCGGGTCATGGCCGTGCCAGGCGTGCATGTCCGAGCCGCAGATGCCGACGGCCTCGATGCGCAGCACCACCTCGCCGGGCGCTGCTTCGGGGTCGGGCCGGTCCTGCAGTTCGACCCGGCCGGGGGCGGTGTAGACGAGGGCTTTCATCGGACGTCCTTGCTCGGGAATCAGCGCGCCGTGTAGCCGCCGTCGACCATCAGCGTCTGGCCGGTGATGTAGGCGCTGGCGTCGCTGGCCAGGAAGACGGTGACGCCGGTCAGATCGTCCAGCGTGCCGTTGCGGCCGATGCAGGTGCGCTCGGCGTGCGCGGCGGACAGCGCCGGGTCGCCGAACACCGGCGCCGTCAGCGCGGTGGGGAAGAAGCCGGGGCCGATCGCGTTGCAGGTGATGCCGTGGCGCGACCAGGCCTGCGCGATCGCGCGCGTGAGCTGCAGCACGCCGCCCTTGGCCGCGCCGTAGGGCGCGCCGTGGTCGAACGCGCGGTGGCTCTGCAGCGACGCGAGGTTGACGATGCGGCCCCAGCCGCGCGAGCGCATCGCCGGCGCCAGCGCCTGCGTCAGGAAGAACGGCGCGGCCAGATGCAGCGCGAGCTGCGCCTGCCAGCCCTCGGGCGTGACCTCGTCGAAGGGCTGGCGCAGGTTGACGCCGGCGGCGTTGACGAGGATGTCGACCGGGCCGGCTTCCTGCGCGCGGCGCGCCACGGACGGCAGCGCCGGCGTGTCGGCGAGGTCGGCGGCCAGCCAGTCGGCCTCGATGCCCTCGGCGCGCAGCGCGCCCGCCGCGTCGGCCAGCGCCGCCTCGCGCCGCGCCACCAGCAGCACGCGCGCGCCGGCCAGGCCGAGCGCGCGCGCCATCGCCAGGCCGATGCCGTCGTTGCCGCCGGTCACCATCGCGCGGCGCTCCGAGAGGTCGAACAGCGGGGCGAGCCTCATGCGCCGCTCACACCTCGACCGGCGCGCCGCGCTCGAAGCGCTGCGCGGGGAAGTACTTGGCGAGCCGGTCGTCGGCGGTGCGCGCGTGCGCCTCCATGCCTTCCAGCCGCGAGATGCGCGCCGTCACCTCGCCGATGTCGCGCGCCGCCTCGCGCGTCATGCGCTGCCAGGTCAGCGTCTTCATGAACTTGTGCACCGACAGGCCGCCGGAGTAGCGCGCCGCGCCCTTGGTCGGCAGCACGTGGTTCGGGCCGCTGGCCTTGTCGCCGTAGGCCACCGTGGTCTCTTCGCCGAGGAACAGCGAGCCGTAGCAGGTCAGCCGCCGCAGCCACCAGTCGAGCTCGCGCGCATGCACCTCGAGGTGCTCGGAGGCGTAGCGGTCGGAGACCTCGGCTACCTCCTCGCGCGTGTCGCACACGATCACCTCGCCGTAGTCGCGCCAGGCGGCGCCGGCGGCGTCGCGCGCGGTCGGCGGCAAGGCCTCGATCAGCGCCGGCACGCGCCGCATCACCTCCTCGGCCAGCGCGCGCGAGGTGGTGAACAGCCAGGCGGGGGATTCGTGGCCGTGCTCGGCCTGGCCGACCAGGTCGCTCGCGACGATGGCCGCGTCGGCGCTGTCGTCGGCGATCACCGCCACCTCCGACGGGCCGGCGAAGACGTCGATGCCGACCTGGCCGAACAGCGTGCGCTTGGCCTCGGCGACGAACTTGTTGCCGGGGCCGACGATCACGTCGGCGCGCCGGCCGGTGAACAGGCCGTAGGCCATCGTCGCGATCGCCTGCACGCCGCCCAGCGTCATGATCACGTCGGCGCCGGCGCGGTCGAAGGCGTAGAGCAGGTACGGATGCATCGGCCCGCCGCGGAACGGGCCCGAGCAGGCGATCACGGTGTCCACGCCGGCCGCCTTGGCGGTGGCCACGCCCATGTACGCCGAGGCGATGTGCGCATAGCGCCCGGCCGGCGCATAGCAGCCCGCCACGTTGACCGGCAGCACGCGCTGGCCGGCCGTGACGCCCGGGTGCAGCCCGACCTCGAACTCGTGCAGCGAGCGCCGCTGCGCGTGCGCGAAGGCGCTGACCTGCTCGATCGCGAAATCGATGTCGCGGCGCACCTGGGCCGGCACCTCGGCGGCGCGGCGGTCGATCTCGGCACGGTCGACGATCACCTCGCCGTCCCAGCCGTCGAGCTTCTTCGCATAGGCGCGCACCGCGGCCTCGCCGTTCGCGCCGATCTCGGCCAGCATGTCATCGACCACCTTCTGCGCGGTGGCGGTTTCGGTCTGCGGCGTCTTGCTCGCCTTCTTCAGGTAGGTCACGCCCATGGGGGTCCTCTCGGGTTGCGGTCAGGCGGGTCAGGCGGCCAGCGCCGTTGCCTGCTGCTCGCGCAGCAGGCGCCAGATGTGGGTGCGCAGGTGCACGAAGGAGGCGGTGTCCATCACCTCCTCGATGTGCTCGAGGCGGTCCCAGCCCTCGGCGCGGCGCACGCTGCCGACGTCGACGATCTCCTTGATGCGCCCCGGCCGGCGGCTCATCACGACGACGCGGTCGGCGAGGTACACCGCCTCCTCGACCGCGTGGGTGATGAACAGCACCGTGCGCGGGTTCTGGCGCGCCAGCCGGATCAGCTCCTCCTGCATCACGACGCGGGTCTGCGCATCCAGCGCGCCGAAGGGCTCGTCCATCAGCAGCACGCCCGGGTCGAGCGCGTAGCTGCGCGCGATCGCTACGCGCTGCTGCATGCCGCCGGAGAGCTGGTGCGGGAAGGCTTTTTCGTAGCCGCCCAGGCCCATCAGCTCGATGTAGCGCGCGACGACGCGCGCGCGCTCGGCCTCGGGCATGCCCTTGCACTTCAGGCCGAAGCCGATGTTCTCGGCCACCGTCTTCCACGGGAACAGCGCGAAGGCCTGGAACACGACGGCGCGGTCGGGCCCGGGGTCGGTGATCTCGCGGCCGTCCACCGTGACGCGGCCGGCGCTCGGGAACTCCAGCCCCGCCACCATGCGCATCAGCGTCGTCTTGCCGCAGCCCGAGGGGCCGACGATGGCGACGAACTCGCGGTCGCGCACCTCGAGGTTCACGTCCACCAGCGCCTGGAAGGTCTCGCCGCCGCGCGTGAAGTCGCGGTGCACGTTTTCGAATCGGATGCAGCCCATCAGCGTCCCCAACCTTTGCGGATGCGGTTCTCGAACCAGCGCAGGACGACGTCGATCACGACGCCCACCACGCCGATCGCGACCATGCCGGCCATCACGACCGGGGTGAGCACGTTCAGCTGACCCTGCACCATCATGTAGCCCACGCCGCTGGCCACGACGATCAGCTCGGCGCCGATCAGCGACTGCCAGCCGATGCCGGCGCTCACGCGCAGCCCCGCGACGATGGCCGGCAGCGAGGCCGGCAGCAGCACCTCGGCGACGATGCGCGGACCGCTCGCGCCGAGCGTGCGCGCCGCCTCGACGAGCCGCTTGTCGACGTACTTCGCGCCGCGGTAGGCGTTGATCAGGCAGGGCGGGAAGGCGCCGGAGAAGATCACCAGCGTCGGCCCGCCGATGCCGGTGCCGAACCACAGGCCGGCGAAGGGCACCCAGGCGATCGGCGCGACGAAGCGCAGCGCTTCGAAGAAGGGGCTGACCACGTCGTCGAGCCAGCGGTACCAGCCCATCAGCAGGCCCAGCGGCACGCCGATGGCCGCGGCCAGCGCGAAGCCGGCGCCGAAGCGCATGAGGCTGGACGAGAGATGCCCCCACAGCGTCGCGCCCGAGTAGGGCTGCGCCGTCAGCTGGACGATCTCCTTCGCCACGGCGAGCGGACCGGGCAGGTAGCGCTCGGACACCCAGCCGCTCATCGCGATGGCCTGCCAGATCGCGAAGAAGCCGAGCACGCCCAGGCAGGGCAGCAGCCAGGCCTCGCGTGCCTGCCGGCGGGCGCGGGCATCGGCGCTGCCGGGCGCGGCGTTCGGCGCGTTCAGTGCGACAGCCATGGCAGCACCTTGTTCTCGATCCGCTCCAGCACCTTGGTCGAGATCGCGCCGAGCACGCCGACCCAGGCCATCGCGAACAGGATCATCCCGGGGTTGATGTCCAGCGAGGCGGTGGCGAGCACCTTGCCCAGGCCGGTGAAGGCGCCGACCAGCTCGGCGGCCACCAGCGTCATCCACGCCGTCTGCAGCGACAGCCGCAGCCCGGTGAAGATCATCGGCAGCGAGCCGGGCACCAGCGCGTCGCGCACCAGGCGGCCGAAGCCCGCGCCGTGCACGCGCGCCGCCTCGATCAGCGTCGGGTCGACGCTGCGCACGCCGGCGTAGGTGTTGATCAGCGCAGGCGTGAAGGCCGAGACCCAGATCAGGAAGATCTTCGCGCCGTCGCCCAGGCCCAGCCACAGGATGGCCAGCGGTATCCACGCCAGCGGCGGGATCGGCCGCAGCATCGAGAACACCGGGCCGATCACCAGGTCGGCGCGCCGGCTGGTGCCCATCAGCAGGCCCAGCGGCACGCCGGTGCCCGCCGCGACCGCGAAGCCCATCAGCACGAGGCGGGTGCTCTGCAGCACGTGCTGCCACAGCGTGCCGCCGCCGTAGCCCGGCTCGACCGCGATCTGCAGCGCGCTGCGCCAGACGTCGAGCGGCGTCGGGAAGCGGCCGCCGCTGACGATGCCCAGGCGGGCGAGCACGAACCAGGCGAGGATCGCGATCGCGAAGGCCGCCGTGCCGACGATCAGCCGCCGGCTGTTCGGCCGCCGGCGGCGCGGCGCGGCCGGCGGGCGCATCTCCACTGCCGCGCGCGGGGGGGCCATGGCGCTCATGTCTGCCCCTCGTCCGACGGGTACGTCGGCCGATCCCCCGAGGGGATGGCGGGCCGGCTTGGGAGCGGCCCGGCGCTCGGCCCGCCCGCGTGGGTCGACACAGGGTGTCTCATGTCCCGTGCTCCTCGTCGCGCCGCAGATGCGCCACGTCTTCCAGCAGCAGCAGCATCGCGGTGCAGTCCTGCTCCTCGCGGCCCCAGGAGCGCGCCAGCGCGAACATCTCGCGCGCATAGCCGCCCAGGCCCAGCGGCGCGCCCACCGAGGCGGCGAGGTTCATCGCGAGGTGGATGTCCTTGAAGCCCATGCGCAGCGGGAAGTCCGGCGTCACGTCGCCGGCCAGCACCTTGCGCGGGAAGTTGGTCAGCAGCTGGCCGCGCCCGGCGGTGGTGCCCGACAGCACGCGCACCGCGGTCTCGCGCTCCAGGCCGAGCTTGGCGGCGAACATCAGCGCCTCGGCGGTCAGCACCATGCCGACCATCGACATGTAGTTGTTGACGAGCTTGAGCCGGATGCCGCTGCCGCGCGGGCCGACATGCACGATGGTGTCGGCCATCGCCTCGAACAGCGGGCGCACGCGCGCCAGGTCGTCGGCGTCGGCGCCGGCCATGATCAGCGCCTTGCCCTCGGCCGCCTCGCGCGGCGTGCGGCCCACCGGCGCGTCGATGCAGCGCAGGCCGCGCGCGGCGAGTTCCTCGGCGATGCGGTCGGTCTCGACGGCGTCGCCGGTGCTCATCTCGACCACCACCGCGCCGGGCGGCAGCGCGGCGGCCGCGCCCTGCGCGCCGAACAGCGCCTCGCGCACGTGCTGCGAGGTCGGCAGCATCGTGATCAGCACCTGCGCGCCGGCGGCGGCATCGGCCGGCGAGCCGGCCATCCGGCAGGGCACGTCGGCCAGGCGCTGGCGGGCGGCCGGCGACACGTCGTAGCCGGCGACGTCGAAGCCCGCGCGCGCCAGGTTGCGCAGCATCGCGCCACCCATCACGCCGAGGCCGAGGAAGGCGACGCGGGTCATGTTTTCTCCATCGAAGCCGCCGCGCGCCGCCGCGGCGCGGCCGCGCTGCGCGCGACCGGCCGCGCACCCGCCGGCGGCGCCGTGGTGCCGCGCAGGATCAGCTCCAGCTCCAGGTTCACGTGGTCGTCGGCGCCGCCGGCGGCCTCGCCGGCGATGGCCGTGAGCAGGACGGCAGCGGCGCGCTCGCCGATCTCGGTGGCCGGCACGTGCAGCGTCGTGATGCCGGGGCGGCAGTGGGCGGCCATCTCGATGTCGTCGAAGCCGGTGATCGAGATCTGCCCCGGCACGTCCAGCTCCTGCCAGAGGCATTCCTGCAGCGCGCCGAAGGCGAGGATGTCGTTGCCGCACAGCACCGCGGTCGGCGGCTTGGGCCGGCGCAGCAGCGAGGCCATCGCGCTGCGGCCCTCGACGACGGTGTAGGGCCGCTGCAGCACGTCGGCCGCCGCCAGGGCGCCGCCGCGGCGCTCGATCGCGCGGCGAAAGCCGTTCACGCGGTCGGCGGCGCGGTCGTTGTCGGTCGTGAGGCCGGCGATCACCGCGAAGCGCCGGTGGCCGATGTCCATCAGGTAGTCGGCCACGCGCTCGGCCGAGGCCACGTTGTCCCAGCCGACCGTCGGCCACGCGGCGCGCGGGTCGTAGTGGCAGGTCGAGACGAAGGGGATGCCGCGCGTCTGCAGCATGCGGATCGTCGCGTCGGCGTGCACTGCGCCGACCAGCATCACGCCGTCGACGCCGCGCTCGATCAGCGAGCGCACCTGCGCTCCTTCGCGCGCCGGCGAGTAGCCGCTGCTAGCCACCAGCAGCTGGTAGCCGGCCGCGTGCACGCGGTGCTGCAGGCCCTCGACGATCTTCGCGAACAGCGCGCTGTCCAGCGTCGGCACCACGGCGCCGATCGTGCGCGTGCGCCGCGACGCCAGCGAGCGCGCGGCCCCGTGCGGCACGTAGCCGGCCTCGGCCAGCACCACCTCGGCCTTGGCGCGCAGGTCGGGGCGGACGATCTGCGGATGGTTCAGCACCCGCGAGAGCGTGGCCGCGGAGATGCCGCTGCGGACCGCGAGGTCCTTCAGCGTGCAGGTCGGCGAAGGGGGTGCTTGGGGTGGGGTGGGCACGTGTGAAAGCGCATTCAGGATCTTCGAGTGGATTGCAGCATTGCTCGCGGCTCGTCGACACTAGGGGAAACTCTTAATTGGCCTGACACTAGGGAAAGAAGGTTTGACAGTCGGCGGTGAAGGTATCAGCATTTGTTGAACGCGCTTTCAGAATTTCGCAAAAACGGCCAACCCTCACGCGCGTCGACCAGGAGATAAACCCATGCCACATCACCGCTTCCGCCGCGCCGCGACCACGCTGGCGCTCACCGTTGCCGCACTGTCCGCGCCCCTGGCGCCGGCGCAGGCGCAGCAGCCCGCGCTCACGCCGATCAAGGTCAGCTATCAGGTCGCCTACTGGGCGCTGCCGATCTACGTCGCCACCGAGAAGAACTGGTGGGCCGAGGTCGGGCTCAAGCCCGAGCTCGTCGCCTACCCCGCCGGCGCGCAGCAGATCGCCGGCGCGCCGAGCCGCTCGTGGGATGTCGGCGGCACGGGCTCGCCGCCGGCGGTGCTGGGCGCGCAGCGCTACGACATCGTCACGATCGGCCTGACGAACGACGAGTCGGCCACCAACGCGCTGGTCGCGCGTCCCGACAAGCTCGCGGCCATCCGCGCGAACCCGGCGCGCGAGCTCAAGGGCCAGCAGATCCTGCTCAGCCCCAACTCCACCGGCGAGTACGCCACCATGGCCTGCCTGCAGAAGTGGGGGCTCAAGCGCAGCGACGTCGGCATCGTGCCGCTGGCGCCGGCGCAGCTCGTCTCCGCCTACACCGGCGGCAACGGCCTGCTGGCCGGCACCTGGGCGCCCAACACCTACACGCTGAGCGACCAGGTGGGCACCGAGACCGTGTGCAGCGGCAAGGACGCGGGCGCGCTGGTGCTCGGCGCGCTGATCGCGCGCAAGGAGTTCGCGCAGCAGAACCCCGAGGCGGTGGCCAAGTTCCTGGCGGTCTATCTGCGGGCGGTCAACTTCCAGAAGAACAACCCGGCCGAGTTCATGGCGTCGCTGCGCAAGTTCTTCGAGGCCAACGGCATCAAGCTGAAGGACACCCACCTGAAGGCCGAGATGGCGCGCCCGATCTTCCCGCTCGACGAGCAGCTGAAGATGATGTCCCGCGCCGCGGGCCCGTCCACGGTCGACGGCGCCTTCGAGGCGCTGTCCGGCTACCTGAAGAGCGTGGGCACGATCGCCGAGGTGCCGGACCCGAAGGGCTACATCACCGGCCAGTACCTGAAGCTGGTCGACGACACGCCGGCGCTGAAGGCCTTCGCGAACCGCACGCAGTGACGGGGCCGCGCGGCGCCGCGGCGCCGCGCCGCTCAGCGCCCGCGGCGCCGATCGGAAGCGTTGGGCTTCGGGCGCGTGCGGGTGCGCAGCGGGAGCCTGGCCCCCCCGGCAGGAATCGAACCTGCATCTGCCGCTTAGGAGGCGGCCGTTCTATCCATTGAACTACGGCGGGAGAGCGCGATTCTCGCATCGCCCCGGCGCGCAGCGCGGCGGCTCAGTTCCACCGCCACGTCCAGATCACGTCCAGCGAGCTGTCCTCGCCCGACTGCGCGCGCAGCGTGAAGCGCTGGGCGATGCGGTAGATCAGCTGCCAGGTGCCGGCGGTGGCGTTCAGGCTGCGCTCGTAGCCGACGTACCAGCGCCGCGACAGCTGCTTGCCCAGCGACACCACCGTCTCGCGCACCTCGCCGTCGTTCTGGCGCACCGAGAGCTCGTCCAGGCCGATCGCCTTGAGCAGCTCGTCGGTCGGGCCGGGGTTCTCGCCGGCCAGCAGCGCCAGCGCGGCGCGCTGCAGCAGCGCGGTGTCGGCGCGGCCCAGGCCGTCGCTGGCGCGGCCCAGCACCAGCCACGAGAGCTTGTCGATGTCGCTCATCTCCGGCTCGGAAAAGAGGCGCACGCGCGGGTTCACCGCGGTGCCGCTGACCTGCACGCCGACGCGCACGTCGAGGTTCGGCCGCGTCGCCTCGATGTCCAGGCGCGGGTTCTCGGCCGGGCCGTTGAAGACCAGGTTGCCGCGGTCGATCTCGAGCTTCTGGCCGTAGGCCGCGTAGGTGCCGTCGACCGCGCGCACCGTGCCGTCGACGGCCAGCCTGCCGCCCGGCGACGCGAGCTTCAGCTCGCCTTCCAGCCCCGTCTCCAGCCCGCGGCCGCGCACGCGCAGCTTGCGGCCGAGGTCGACGCGTAGGTCCATCTGCAGGCTGGGCAGGCGCGACGGCGGCGCGGCGGCGAGCCTGGCTTCGGCCTTCGGGTCCGCGCTGGTGCGGCGCACCACCACCACGTCGTCGGAGAGCGTCGGCGCGTCGCTCTTGGAGAAGTCGATCAGCCCTTCATCGACGGCGAAGCGGCCGTCCAGCGCGAGCCGCTCGCGCTCCAGTTGCAGCGTGGCATTGCCGCTGGCGACGATGCGCCGGTCGACGCGGCCGAGCAGCTGGAAGCGCTGCGCTTCGAGCTGCAGCCGCGCCTGCGGCGCCGCGCCGAGCACGGCGTCGCCGGCGAGCGTGAGCGTGCCGTCGCCGGCGCGCGCCGTGAAGCGCTCGATGCGCGCGCGGTCGCCCTGCAGCGCGATCGCCACCTCGCCGTCGCGCACGTTCACGCCCTGCAGGAAGTTGCGCACCGACAGCTCGCGGCCCTGCACCGCGCCGGTGTATTCGGGCGCGCCGAAGCGCCCGCCGATGCCGGCCGACACGCGCAGCGCGCCGCCCAGGCGCCAGCCGGCCGGCACCCAGGTGCCCCAGGTGCCGAGGTTGGCCACCTGCAGCTCCAGCACGCCCGACACCGGCGTGTCCGGCGCCGGCCAGGTGGCCTCGGGCGTGGTGCGCGCGACGAAGGCGCCCGCCGCCACGCCCAGCGTCGAGCCGGCCAGGCCCTGCGTGAAGTTCCAGGTGCCGTCGGCCACCGCCAGGCCGAGGCGCAGGTCGGTCAGGCCGAGCGACTGCGTGCCGGTCTCGTCGGTCACCGTCAGGTCGCCGCGCTCGCGCTCGACCACGATGTCGGCGCTGAAGCTCGGCGCGCTGCGCAGCGCGAGATGGCCGCGCACGCGCAGGTCGCCGCCCCAGCCGAAGTCGGGTTGCAGGCGCTGCAGCAGCGGCGCCACCGCGAGCGGCTCCAGCTCGGCCTGGGCATCGATGCGCGCCGGCGTGCCGGAGCCCGCAGCGGCCCAGGCGACGCGGCTCCAGTTCAGCCGGGCGCCGAATACCTCGGCGCGGCCGGGCTGCAGCACGAATTGCGCGGGGCCCGTGTCCAGGCCCAGCACTTCGAGCGTCACGTCGCGCGCGGCCAGCCAGGCGGCGTCCGCGCCGGCCGGGCGCGCGTCGATCTGCTGCAGGCTGCCGCGCCAGCCGGCGATGGCGTTGGCTGCACCGGCGACGAAGCCGCCTTGCGCGGTCAGGCGCGCCTGCGTAGTCGTCTTGCCGTCGCCCGGCACGGCGCCGGGCTGCAAGGCATCGGCCCAGGCGGGCGGGCGTGCGCTGGTGGCGGCGGTCAGTTCGAGCCGGTGCTCGCGGCCGCTGCCTTGCGCGCGCAGTCTGGCCGATTCGATGCGCGCCGGGCCGAGCGCGAGGCCGGCCAGTTCGGCCTCGGCATCGACCGGCGCATCGAGCGCCGTGCCGGCCTGCCAGCGCGCCGTGGCGCTGCGCAGCTGCAGCGTGCCGGCTCGCAGCGCGGCGGCGCTTGCGTCGCCGCGGGTCGTCAGCGCGGGCCAGCGGCCGCTGGCTTCGATGCGGGCGTTCAGCGTGCCGGCGAGTTCGGTGCCTTTGTCCTCGCCCACGCCGGCCAGCTTCGCCAGCGGTGCCAGGCGCGCCAGCGCGGGGGCGGCCAGCGTCAGTGTCCAGCGGTCGCCGCTGCCGTTGCGTGCGCTGCCGAGCTGGCCTTGCGCGTCGAGGGTGTTGCCGTCGAGCTCGGCCTGGGCCGTGCTGCGCAGCGCGCTGCCGTCGCCTTGCAGTTCGACGCGGCCGCGCAGCGGCACGCCGGCGAGGCGGCTGTCGGCGATGTCGAACTTGGCGCGGCCGCGCAGCGCGGCGAGGCGGTCGAGCGGTGCCTCCGCGCCGCCGGCGCGCGGCAGCGTCAGGTCGAACTCGCCGCTGCCGTTGAGCTGGTGCGGCCCGCGCCGCCACGGCGAATCCTCGCGGCCGCGCCACCACAGCGCCGGGTCGAACTCGGCCAGCGTGGCGCGGCCCTGCGCCTGCCACGCGGCATCGGGCGCCCCCCGAGCGGCGTGCCCGGCGAGGCTGGCGCGCGCGCCGCCGCTGCTCGCTTCGGCGCGGCGCAGCTCGATGCGCTCGGCGCCTTGGTCGCTGCTCCACTCGGCATCGAACTGCGCCTTGGCGGGGCGGTCGGCGCCGCGCTCGCGCACCGTGCCGGCCAGCTCGGCGCGCGCGGCGATGCGCTGCACGGCGGCGGCCGGGGCGCTACCCGTCAAGGTGAGCGGTCCGTCGAGCCGCATCGCCGGGGCGCGCGCGTCGAGCCGGTCGGCCTGCAGCGCGGCCAGCGTGGCGGCGAGCGTCCAGCCGTCTTTCGCCCAGCGGCCGCTGCCTTGCAGGCGGCCGGCGGGTTGTTTCGCGCTGCCGAGTTCGGCGGCCAGCGTGCGCAGCTCCAGCGTGCCGGGGTCGTCGGGGCGCGCGCGGGCTTCGAGCGCCAGGCGGCGCAGCGGCAACCGGCCTTCGTTCCACAAGCCCGGCGTGGCGTTGTCGAAGCTCGCGCTCAGCTCGGCCGGCTGGTCGGCGGCGCGCGTGCGCACGATCGCCTCGCCGCTCAGCGCGGTGGCCGGCGCGGCGGCGTGGAAGGCCGAGAGGTCCAGCCCCTTGGCGCGTGCCTGCAGGTCGCCCAGCGGCCAGGGTTCGAAGGGGCGCAGCGTGGCGTCCAGGTCCAGCGTCTGCGCCGGCAGCAGCGGCGCGCCCGGCGCGCGCGCCGGCTCGGCGCGCAGCGTGGCCTGCAGGCGCGGCTGCGCCAGCGCGCCGGCCAGCGTGGCGCGGGCCGACCATTGCGCGTTGGCGAGCGCGCCTTCCTGCGTGAGCGCAAGCATGGCGGCCAGCGGCAAGGGCGCGGCGCTGCCGAGCGTGAGGTTTCCTTCGGCGCGCAGCCGGCCGTAGGTGGCAGACAGGCCATCCACACGATGCCGTGCGCCGCCGTCTTCGCCCAGGTGCAGCGCGGCGCGCAACTGCGTCAGCGGCGTCTCGCCCAGGGGCTTGGCGGCCAGCGTGCCGACTTCGATGGCTTCGATGTCGAACGCGAAGGGCAGCGCGAGCGAGGTCGGCGCGGACGAAGGCGAAGGCGAGGGCGCCGGCGCGCCGGGCGTCACGACGATGCGCTCGGCCGCGAGCCGCGCCATGCGCAGGCGCGGCCGCTCGCCCCAGGCCAGGTCGAGCTGCAGCCCCTTCCAGCCTGCCCCTTCGGCCACCACCGAGCCGCCGCGCGGCAGCGTGATCACGAGCCGCTGCGTGCGCAGATCGCCGAGCAGCGTGCCCGCCACGCCCTCGGCCTGCAGCCCCGGCACGCGCGCCAGCGCCCAGGCGCTGCCGGCTTCGGTGTGCAGCATCCACAGCGCCGCCGCCAGCAGCGCCGCGAGAGCGGCGGCCGGCACCAGGCCCCACGCGAGCCAGCGAGCCCGGGAGCGCTTGTGCGGGGGCGTCGTCGTCTCCATGACGCTAGAAAGCGATGCCGACGCTCAGGTGCAGGCGCACCCGGTGCACCTCCTCGCCGTAGGCGAGGTCGATGCGCAGCGGCCCCACCGGGCTGCGCCAGCGCAGGCCCAGGCCGTAGCCCCAGGCGGGCGACAGATCCTTCCAGCGATTCGCGGCGTTGCCGGCGTCGACGAAGGCGGCCCACCACAGCGAGGGCATGCGCGCCGAGATCGGCCGCGCGATCTCGGCGCTGCCGGTGAAGAGCATGCGGCCCGAGCTGACCTCGCCGCCGGTCAGCGGCCCGAGCGTGCGGTAGGCGTAGCCGCGCACCGAATCGTCGCCGCCGGCGCGGAACATCAGCGTGTCGGGCACGCCGACCGAATCGGCCGCGAAGATCTGCCCGGCCTCGACGCGCAGGCTCGCATACCACGCGCGGCCGAGCGGCTGGTACAGCGTGACGCGGCCGTAGCCGCGCCCGAACGGGCCGCCTTCCAGCGTGGTGTTGCGCGAGCGCCCCAGCGCCGATTGCAGCGACAGCGTGTAGCCCTCGGTGGGCAGCAGGATGCTGTCCAGATCGCGGTAGATCCAGTTGTAGTTGACCGTCACCGCCTCGGCGCGCGTGGGCCCGGCCGGGTTGTCGACGCGCGCGTGCGTCAGCTCCAGGTAGTAGGTGCGCTCGATGCGCTGCGCATCCTGTATGCGGCCCAGGCGCGCCGTCCACGCGGTGCGGACCTCGTCGCCGGTACTCAGGCGCTCGGCGGTGCCGGCCACGAGGTTGCGGTACAGGTTGTCGAGCGGGTGCGAGATCAGCTCGCCGCTCCAGGCCTTGCGCGCCTGCCCGATCTCGAACTTGTTGGTCGACACCCAGTGCAGCCCGAAGGGCCGGCGGTTGCGGTGTTCGAGCGTCACGCGCGGGCCGGTGTTGGCGCTGATGCCCACGCCCACGGTCGACTGCTGCTGCGTCAGCTCGTGCACGCGCACGCGCACCGGCGCGGCCGACGCGGTGGCGGGGTCGGGGTCGAGCTCGACGGTGGCACTGTCGAACAGCCCGAGCTTGACGATGCGCTCCTGGTAGTCGAGCAGCAGCTTCTCGCTGTAGGGCTGGCCGGCGGAGAAGGTGGACAGCCGCCGCACCGCGTTTTCGTCGTAGCGCTCCAGCCCCTCGATGCGGATCGCCCCGAGGCGGTACAGCACGCCGCTGTCCAGCGTCACCGCGATCGCGACGCGGTGCTGCTCGGCGTCGACGCGCGCCTCGGTGCTCGCCCAGGCCGCGGCCGGGTAGCCCTCGGCGCGTGCGCGCGCCAGCGTGCCGGTCTTGGCCGCCGACCACGCCGGCTGGCGGAACGCCTGCCCCGGCTGCAAGGGCCAGCCGCTGCGCAGCGAAGCGAGCAGCGCGGCGGCCTCGCTGCCGGGCTGCCCGGCCAGCGTCTTCAGCTCGCCCTCGACGACGAAGTCGACGTGCTCGACCACGCTGCGCGGCCCGGGCTCGACGCGGATCTCCACCACCGGCACGCCGTCGTCGGCCACGCGCCGCGTGGCCTGCACCTGCGCGGCGAAGTAGCCCTCGGTCTCCAGCAGCGAGCGCGCCTGCGCCGGCGCGGCGGCGGTCAGGCGCGTCAGTTCGCTGGCGTCGATCGCTTCGGTGTCGGGCGCGTTGCGAAAGCGCGCCAGGTCGAGGTAGTCGGCCAGCAGCGTCTTCAGCGCGTCGGGCGCGATCACCTCGAGGCGGTAGGGCGCGCGCGTCGGACCCGCAGCCGCCGCGTCCTTCGCCTGCTCGTCGCGCGCGCCGTTCAGCGCCGCGCAGCCGCCCAGCAGCAGCGCCAGGGCGAGCGCCGCCGCGGCGCGGATCATTTGCTCAGCATGCGCATCGCCGACTCCAGCCCCTGCAGCGTGAGCGGGAACATGCGCTGGTTCATCAGCTGCTGCACGATCGCGATGCTCTGGCGGTAGCCCCACACGCCCTGCGGCTCGGGGTTGATCCAGGCGAATTTCGGGAAGGCCTGCGTCAGCCGCTGCAGCCACTCGGCGCCCGGCTCCTCGTTGTTGTATTCGACGCTGCCGCCGGGCTGCAGGATCTCGTAGGGGCTCATCGTCGCGTCGCCCACGAACACCAGCTTGTAGTCCTTGTTGTACTTGCGGATCACGTCCCAGGTGGGGAACTTCTCGCTGTAGCGGCGCCGGTTGTTCTTCCACATGAAGTCGTAGACGCAGTTGTGGAAGTAATAGAACTCCAGGTGCTTGAACTCGCTCTTGGCGGCGCTGAACAGCTCCTCGACGCGGTGGATGTGCTCGTCCATCGTGCCGCCCACGTCCATCAGCAGCAGCACCTTCACCTTGTTGTGGCGCTCGGGCACCATCTTGATGTCCAGCCAGCCGGCATTCGCCGCGGTGCTGCGGATGGTGTCGTCGAGGTCCAGTTCTTCCTGCGCGCCCTCGCGCGCGAAGCGCCGCAGCCGGCGCAGCGCCACCTTGATGTTGCGCGTGCCGAGCTCCAGCGTGTCGTCGTAGTCCTTGTACTGGCGCTGGTCCCACACCTTCACCGCGCTGCGGTTGCGGCCCTTGTCCTGCCCGATGCGGATGCCCTGCGGGTTGTAGCCGTAGGCGCCGAAGGGGCTGGTGCCGCCGGTGCCGATCATGCGGTTGCCGCCCTCGTGGCGCTCCTTCTGCTCCTCGAAGCGCTTCTTCAGCGTCTCCATCAGCTCGTCCCAGCCCATCTTCTCGATGGCGGCCTTCTCCTCGGGCGTCAGTTCGAGTTCGAGGTGCTTGCGCAGCCAGTCGAGCGGCACGTCCTGCGTGAAGTCGGTGAGCAGCTCCACGCCCTTGAAGTAGGCGGCGAAGGCGCGGTCGAACTTGTCGAACTGCGCTTCGTCCTTCACGAGGGCGGTGCGCGCGAAGTAGTAGAACTGGTCGACCGAGTTGTCGATCACGCCTTCCTTCAGGCCTTCGAGCAGCGTCAGGTATTCCTTGACGGACACCTTCAGCTTGGCCGCGCGCAGCGCGTAGAAGAAGTTGATCAGCATCGGCTCACCGTTTGGCGGACGAGGATACACGTCCGGCCGGCGCGGCGTGGCGGTCGTGCCGCTTCAGCCACTCGAAGAACTCGGCATACCAGAGCTTCGAATTGCGCGGCTTCAGAACCCAGTGGTTCTCGTCGGGGAACCACAGCAGCCGCGCATCGACGCCGCGCGCCTTCAGCGTGTTGTAGTAGGCCAGGCCCTGGCCGTCGGGCACGCGGTAGTCGAGCGCGCCGTGGATCACCAGCGTCGGCGTCTTCATCGCGGCGGCGAAGGCGTGCGGGCTCTGCGCATGCACGCGCGCCATGTCGTCCCAGTAGGGCGCGCCCAGCTCGCGCGGGAACCAGGTGTAGGCGTCCTCGGCGAACATGCTGACCCAGTCGAAGCAGCCGGCGTGGCACACATAGGCCTGGTAGCGCCCCGGCTTGACGTGCCCGTTCATCCACGCGACCAGGTAGCCGCCGTAGCTGCCGCCGCTGGCGAACACGCGCCGGCGGTCGGACCAGGGTTTCTTCAGCAGCCAGTTCGTCGCGGCCTCGATGTCCTGCAATTCCAGCTCGCCCCAGCGGTGCGTGATGCTGTCGAGGAAGGCGTAGCCGAAGCCGCTCGAGCCGTGGTAGTTGACGCAGGCGACCACGTAGCCCTGCGCCGCCAGCGCATGGTTGTTCCAGCGGTAGTGGAAGGTGTCGCCGCTGGCCGCGTGCGGGCCGCCGTGGATGTTGTGCAGCACGGGGTACTTGCGGCGCGCATCGAAGCCGGGCGGATACACCAGCCACATCTGCACCTCGTCGCCTTGCGCACCCTGGAAGCGCACGTCCTCGTGCGTGCCGAGCCTGAGCGTGGCGAGCAGCTCGTCGTTGAAGCGCTCGAGCCGGCGCGGCGGCTCGCCGTCGCGCAGCGCGTGCAATCGCACCGGGTGGTCCATCGCATCGGCCGCCACGGCGACCACGCCGCCGGCGGCGTCGAAGCCCTGCACCCAGCCGCCGGGGAAGATGCGCGTCGCGCCGCGCGAGCGCAGGTCGAAGCGCCACAGGTGGTTGCGCGCCTCGTGCTCGGCGGCGAAGCAGACGCTCTGCCCGTCGTCGTCCCAGCGCAGCGGGGCGTGCAGCGCATGGTCCCAGGCGGCGCTGACCACCTTCCAGCGTTCGCCGCGTTCCAGCAGGGCGAGCTGCGCCGGCATCGTGTGCTTGCGGCCCTGGTGCGCGGCGAGGAAGGCGATGCGCCGCCCGTCGGGGCTGTAGCGCGGCGCCTCCATGTCCCAGGCCTTGTCCTGCGCGATCACCGTCACGCGGCGCGTGCGCAATTCGATCTCGGCCAGCGCGCGGCAGTTGTCCATGCGCTTTTCTTCGCCCGGGTCGAAGGCGAAGACGATGCGCCGGCCGTCGGGCGAGACGTCGAAGCAGTTCACGTCGGGCTCGGCGCGCGAGAGTTCGTAGGGCGTGCCTTCGAACAGGTCGACCACGCGCCCCGTCGCCACGTCGAGCAGGTGCAGGTGCGCCACGCGGCCCATCGGCACGTGGTGGTCCCAGTAGCGGTACTGCGCCTCGCTGGTGGCGTAGCCGCTTTCCTTGCGCTCCTTGAATTCCTTGTAGCGCCTGGCCTGCGCCGCGCTGCCGCGCAGCTCGGGCCAGACCCAGGCGACGAAGGCGATGCGCTGGCCGTCGGGCAACCACTTGAAGGCCTCGATGCCGGGTGCGAAGTGGCTGATGCGGCGCGCCTCGCCGCCGTCGGGCGCGATCGCGTAGAGCTGCGCGCCGTCGTCCTTGCTGCCCTGCTGCTCGCGCCGCGCGACGAAGGCGATGCGCTCGCCGCTGGGCGACCAGGCGGGCTGGCCGTCCTTCTCGCCGCAGCTGGTCAGCCGGCGCGGGCCGCCGCCGAAGGTGGACAGCAGCCACAGCGAGGTCTGGCCGCGGTTCTCGTCCATCGACCAGCTCTGCAGCGTGCACACCGCCTGCGTGCCGTCGGGCGAGAGCGCGGGCGCGCCCAGGCGCTCGAACTTCCACAGATCGTCGACGCTGATCGCCTTCCTGCCGCTTGTTCGCGCCATCGCCGCCTCCCTGCGCGGACCGTCAATCGTTCAGCGCGGCCGCGTGAGATGCCACAGCAGCTGCGCCTTGACCTCCGGCCACTCGCCGGCGGCCAGGCTGTACATCACGGTGTCGCGCACCGTGCCGTCGCGGCGCAGCGCGTGGTGGCGCAGCACGCCGTCCTTGCGCGCGCCCAGGCGCTCGATGGCGCGCTGACTCGCGAAGTTGTAGTTGTCGGTGCGCCAGCCGACCAGCTGCGCGCCCAGCGTCTCGAAGGCATGCTGCATCAGCAGCAGCTTGGCGGTGGTGTTCACCGCGCTGCGCTGGCGGCTGGCGGCGTACCAGGTGTAGCCGATCTCCAGCCGGTCGACCGGCGGCACGATGTCGTGGTAGCTGCTGGAGCCGATCACCTCGCCGCTGGCGCTGTCGAGCACCGCGAAGGCAAAGCGGTGGCCTTGCTCGCGGCCTTGCAGCGCGGCTTCGATGTAGGCGCGCGTGGCTTCCGGCTCGGGCACCGAGGTGACGCGCAGGTTCCACAGCTCGCCGTCGGCGGCGGCGCGCTTCAGGCCCTCTTCGTGCTCGAAGCCGAGCGGCACCAGCCGCAGCGGCGCCCGCTCGAGCGTGACCGGCTCGACGCGCTTCATCGGTTGTGACGCTGCATGAAGACCAGCTTCTCGAACAGCGACACGTCCTGCTCGTTCTTCAGCAGCGCGCCCACCAGCGGCGGCACGCTGACTTTTTCGTCCTTGCTCTGCAGCGCCTCGAGCGGAATGTCCTCGGCCACCAGCAGCTTGAGCCAGTCGAGCAGCTCCGAGGTGCTGGGCTTCTTCTTCAGCCCCGGCAGGTTGCGCACCTCGTAGAAGTTCTTCAGCGCGGCGGCGAGCAGTTCCTTCTTCAGATCGGGGAAGTGCACGTCGACGATGGTCTTCATCGTGTCGGCGTCGGGGAACTTGATGTAGTGGAAGAAGCAGCGGCGCAGGAAGGCGTCGGGCAGCTCCTTCTCGTTGTTCGAGGTGATGAACACCAGCGGGCGGTGCTTGGCGCGCACCATCTCGTGCGTCTCGTAGACGTAGAACTCCATGCGATCCAGCTCGCGCAGCAGGTCGTTGGGGAATTCGATGTCGGCCTTGTCGATCTCGTCGATCAGCAGCGCCACCGGATGCTCGGCGCTGAAGGCCTGCCACAGCACGCCCTTGACGATGTAGTTGTGGATGTCCTTGACGCGCGCGTCGCCGAGCTGCGAATCGCGCAGCCGGCTCACCGCGTCGTATTCGTACAGGCCCTGCTGCGCCTTGGTGGTGCTTTTCACGTGCCACTGCAGCAGCGGCATCTTCAGCGCGCCGGCCACTTCCTCGGCCAGCATCGTCTTGCCGGTGCCGGGCTCGCCCTTGACCAGCAGCGGCCGCTTCAGCGTGATGGCCGCGTTGACGGCGAGCATCAGGTCCTGGGTGGCGACGTAGTTCTCTGAGCCTTGGAACTTCATGAGCGCGGGCGCTTGGGGGCGGGAAAGTGCGGTCGGGCCAGTATATCGAGGCCCCTATAATCGCCCGCGGAGACGAATAACTGGGCCTGGGTTGACGATGAACAAAGCACTTTCGATGATCTTCGTGTTGGCTGCTGCCGGTGTCGCGGGCGGCGCATCGGCGCAGGACGCCAAGGCCGGCGAGAAGAAGGCCGCGATGTGCATCGGCTGCCACGGCATCCCCGGCTACCAGGCGAGCTTCCCCGAGATCCACAAGGTGCCGATGATCTCCGGCCAGGGCGCCAAGTACATCGTCTCGGCGCTGACGGCCTACAAGAAGGGCGAGCGCAAGCACCCGACGATGCGCGCCATCGCCGCCTCGCTGAGCGATCAGGACATGGCCGACCTCGGCGCCTTCTACGAAGCCAACGGCGGCCCGGCCGCCAACGCCGCCGCCGCGGCGCCCACGCCGCCCGCCCAGGTGGCCGAGCTGCTGACCAAGGGCAACTGCGCGTCGTGCCACGGCGAGAACCTCAACAAGCCGATCGATCCGAGCTACCCCAAGCTCTCGGGCCAGTACGCCGACTACCTCTACGTGGCGCTGAAGGCCTACCAGACCGACAACAACGCCCAGGTGGGGCGCGGCAACGCGATCATGGCCGGCATGGCCAAGCCCTTCAGCCACGCCGAGCTGAAGCTGCTGGCCGGCTACCTCGCCTCGCTGCCGGGCGACCTGAAGACCGTGCCGGAGTCCCGCTTCCGCTGAGCGTTGCCAACGCCGACGTGAAAAGCCGCTGGTTTCCAGCGGCTTTTTCGCTTCTGTGACCGCTCAAGTCAGCCCCGGCGGGGCCGATACTCGAAGCAGCCGTCACCCCGTGACGGAACCACTGCACATGCTGAAGAAGATCCCCGTCGACGAACTGCGCCTGGGCATGCACCTGCATGCGATGTGCGGAGCCTGGCTCGACCATCCGTTCTGGCGCACCAGGTTCATCGTCACCGACCCGGCCGACCTCGACAAGCTGCGCGCCAGCAGCGTCAAGGAGGTGTGGATCGACGTGGCCAAGGGCGCCGACGTGGAGGCCGCGAACACCGGCGTGGCGCCGCGGCGCGGCGCGGCGCGGCGGCGGCGCGCCCGGCGCGTTCCGCGTCGCCGGCCGGCGCCGAGCCGCCGCCGCGCGAGACGCCCGCCAGCGCCGACCTCGGCGCCGAGCTGCAGCGCGCCTCCGCGCTGGTCAACCAGTCGCGCGAGGCGGTGTCCTCGCTGTTCGCCGAGGCGCGCATGGGCCGCGCGCTCGACACCGAGAAGTGCCTGCCGCTGGTCGACGAGATCGCCAACTCGGTGTGGCGCAACCCGGGCGCCATCGTCAGCCTGGCGCGCCTGAAGACGCACGACGACTACACCTACATGCACTCGATGGCGGTGTGCGCGCTGATGGTCTCTCTGGGCCGCCAGCTCGGCCTGGACGAAGCGGCCGCGCGCGAGGTCGGCCTGGCCGGCATGCTGCACGACATGGGCAAGGCGATGATGCCGCTCGAAGTGCTCAACAAGCCCGGCAAGCTGACCGACGCCGAGTACGAGATCATGAAGACGCACCCGCAGCACGGCTGGGAGCTGCTGCAGGAAGGCAAGGGCGTCGGCGAGATCGCGCTCGACGTGACGCTGCACCACCACGAGCGCCCCGATGGGCGCGGCTACCCGCACGGCCTGGCCGGCGACGCGCTGACGCGCGTGGCGCGCATGGGCGCGGTGTGCGACGTCTACGACGCGATCACCTCGAATCGCCCCTACAAGGCCGGCTGGGATCCGGCCGAGTCGATCGCCAAGATGGCCTCGTGGGCCGGCCAGTTCGACAACGAGGTCTTCCAGGCCTTCGTCAAGAGCCTGGGCATCTACCCGATCGGCTCGCTGGTGCGCATGCGCTCGGGCAAGCTCTGCGTGGTGGTCGAGCAGAACGAAAGCTCGCTGGTGGCGCCGAAGGTGAAGCTGTTCTTCTCGACGCGCTCGAACATGCCGATCCCGGTGGAACTGGTCGATCTGTCCTCGCCGGGTTGCGCCGACGCGATCACCGCGCGCGAGAGCAATGCGCAGTGGAAGTTTCCGCGCCTCGACGAGTTGTGGGCGGGGCCGGAGGTGCTGCGCAAGCTCGGCAAGTAGCCCGCTCAGGGCGAGCGCCCACCCGCCAGATCATCCAGGATCGGACACTCCGGCCGCTCGTCGCCGTGGCAGCAGCGCGCCAGTTCCTGCAGCGTGCGCTGCATCGCGCGCATCTCGTCGATGCGGCGCTGCAGATCCTCGGCGTGCGACAGCGCGATGCGCTTGACGTCCTTGCTGCTGCGCCGGCGGTTGCGCCACAGGCCGAGCAGGGTCTCGATCTCGTTCAGGCCGAAGCCGAGGTCGCGCGCGCGGCGGATGAAGCGCAGCGTGTGCACCGTCGCCTCGTCGTACTGCCGGTAGCCGGCCTCGCTGCGCGGCACCGCCGGCAGCAGGCCGAGCGATTCGTAGTGGCGGATCATCTTGGCCGACACCGCCGATCGTTTTGCCGCTTCGCCGATGTTCATGGCTTGTCGGGGTTCCAGCGCTTGAGCAGCAGCGCATTGGTCAGCACGCTGACGCTGGACATCGCCATCGCCGCGCCGGCCACCACCGGGCTGAGCAGGCCGAGCGCCGCCAGCGGAATGCCGATCACGTTGTAGAAGAAGGCCCAGAACAGGTTCTGGCGGATCTTCGCGGTGGTGCGGCGCGAGATGGAAATCGCCTGTGCCACCAGCGCCGGGTCGCCGCGCATCAGCGTGATGCCGGCGGCCTGCATCGCGGCGTCGGTGCCGCCTTGCGCGCCGGCCATCGCCATGCCGACGTCGGCGGCGGCCAGCGCCGGCGCGTCGTTGATGCCGTCGCCCACCATCGCCACCTTGCCGCGGCTCGCGGCTTCGTCGCGCAGCGCGGCCACCACGGCGGCCTTGTCGCCGGGCAGCACCTCGGCGCGCACGTCGTCGATGCCGAGCGCGCGGCCCACCGCGTTGGCGCTGCCGGCGTTGTCGCCGCTGATCAGCAGCGTGCGGATGCCGAGGGTCTTCAACGTGGCGATCGCCTCGGCGGCGCCGGGCTTGAGCGTGTCGCCGAAGGCGAGCAGGCCCAGCAGCTGCCACGCGCCGTTCGCGTCGCGGCCGGCCAGCCAAGAGACGGTGCGCCCCTCGCTTTGCAGCTCCTGCGCGCGTTCGGCGAGCGCGCCGCGTGCGATGCCCAGCTCGTCCATCAACCGCGTGCTGCCGAGCTGCAGCTCGTGCCCGTCCACCGTGCCGGCGATGCCGCGGCCGGGCAGGGCGCGCAGCGCGCTCGCCGGCGCAACGGGCGCCTTCGCTTCGGCCAGCACCGCGGCGGCGAGCGGGTGTTCGCTGCCGGATTGCAGCGCCGCGGCCAGCGCGACGAGGCCGTCGCGATCCAGGCCCGCCTCCGGCGTGGCTTCCGCCGCCGCCAGGCGCGGCCGTCCTTCGGTCAGCGTGCCGGTCTTGTCGAAGGCGACCACGCGCAGCGCGTGCGCCAGTTCGAGCGCCTGCGCGTCCTTGATCAGGATGCCGCGCCGCGCCGCCGCGCCGGTGCCGACCATGATCGCCGCCGGCGTCGCCAGGCCGAGCGCGCAGGGGCAGGCGATCACCAGCACCGCCACGGCGTTGAGCACGCCGCGCGCCCAGTCGCCCGTGGCGAACCCCCAGGCGAGCAGCGTGAGCAGCGCGATGCCCACCACCACCGGCACGAACACCGCGCTGATCTGGTCGACCAGGCGCTGGATCGGCGCCTTGCCGGCCTGCGCCGACTCCACCAGCCGCACGATGCGCGCCAGCGTCGACTCGGCGCCTACCGCCTGCGTGCGCACCAGCAGCAGCCCCTCGGCATTGAGCGCGCCGCCGGTGATGCGCTCGCCGGGCTGCTTGGCCACCGGCAGGCTCTCGCCGGTGAGCAGCGATTCGTCGGCATGGCTGCGGCCTTCCTCGACGACGCCGTCGGCCGGGAAGCGTTCGCCGGGGCGCACGACCACGAGGTCGCCCACCGCCAGCGCGGCCACCGGCACGTCGAGGTCGACGCCGTCGCGGCGCACGCGCGCGGTCTCGGGGCGCAGCGCGTGCAGCGCGCGGATCGCGTCGGTGGTCTGGCGCTTGGCGCGCGCCTCCAGCCACTTGCCCAGCAGCACCAGCGTGATCACCACCGCGGCCGATTCGAAGTACAGGTGCGGCATGCCGCTGGCATCACGCCACCACAGCCACAGGCTCAGGCCGTAGGCGGCGCTGGTGCCCAGCGCCACCAGCAGGTCCATGTTGCCGCTGCCCGCGATCAGCGCTTTCCAGCCGGCGCGGTAGAAGCGCGCGCCGAGCCAGAACTGCACCGGCGTCGCGAGCAGCCACTGCATGAAGGGCGAGAGCATCCAGTGCCGCCCGAGCAGCTCGCCGAGCATCGGCAGCACCAGCGGCAGCGAGAACGCGGCGGCGAGCGCGACCTTCCAGCCGTCGTGCGAGGCGGCCGCGGCGGGCGGCGGCGCATCGGGCAGCAGCAGCTTCGCCTCGTAGCCGGCCTTGTGCACCGCGGCCAGCAGCGCGGCGGCGCCGGCGCTGCTTTCCACGTGGGCCTGCTCGGTGGCGAGGTTCACCGTGGCGCTGCGCACGCCGGGCACGGCCTTGAGCGCGCGCTCGACGCGGGCCACGCAGCTGGCGCAGGTCATGCCCTCGATGCTCAGATCGACGGGCGGGGGCAGGGCGGCGGTGTCGGTGTTCATGGCTGCAGTCTGCACCTTGCCATGATGTCAGGGTCAAGCGCGACGGGTTTTGACGGCCGCGCTTGACCTTGCCACGGTGTCAGGGTCCATCATCACGCCGTCCAACCAACCCATGGAGCCCGCGATGATCGAGCTGACCCTTCCCGACATGACCTGCGGCCACTGCGTCAAGAGCGTCACCGGCACGGTGCAAAAGCTCGACGCGAACGCGCAGGTGCAGTGCGATCTCGCCACCCACACGGTGCGCATCGAGACCACGCAGACGCCCGAGGCCGTCAGGCAGGCGCTGGCCGAAGAGGGCTACCCGGCGCGCTGATCCGCACCGGCGCGCCGCGCGCCTACACTGCGGCCTCTTTCCGATCGAAGGAGTGGACCGCATGCTTCGACTCATCGCAGCCGTCGCGCTCGCCGCCGCCGCCTCGCTCGCCCATGCGCAGACGCTGCGCTGGGCGACCCAGGGCGATGCGCAGACGATGGATCCGCACTCGCAGAACGAGTCGCTGACCAACATGATGAATGCGCAGGTCTACGAGAAGCTCGTCAACCGCGACAAGCGGCTGGGCATCGCGCCGGCGCTGGCCACCGAGTGGCAGCAGCTCTCGCCGACGCTGTGGCGCTTCAAGCTGCGGCCGAACGTCAGGTTCCACGACGGCACGCCGTTCACCGCCGACGACGTGGTCTTCTCGATCGCCCGCGCGGCCGAGAAGACCTCCAACATCAGCCAGTACGCCATCGCGGTCGGCACGCCGCGCAAGGTCGACGAGCTGACGGTGGAGTTCCAGCTCGCCGCGCCGGACCCGATCTTCCTGCAGCACATGGAGACCTTGTTCATCATGAGCAAGGCCTGGAGCGAGAAGAACAAGGTCACCCGGCCGCTGGACTTCAAGAACAAGGAAGAAAGCTACGCCGGGCTGAACGCCAACGGCACCGGCCCCTACATGCTGGTGAGCCGCGCGCCGGGCATCAAGACGGTCTACAAGCGCAACCCGAACTGGTGGGGCAGGTTCGAGGGCAACGTGCAGGAGGTGGTCTACACGCCGATCGCCAACGACGCGACGCGGCTGGCCGCGCTGGTGTCCGGCGAGATCGACTTCGTGCTCGACCCGGCCCCGCGCGACGTGGCGCGGCTGCGCAACACCGCCGGCGTGAAGATCATCGACGGGCCGGAGAACCGCATCGTCTTCATCGGCATGGACCAGTTCCGCGACAAGCTGCTGTACGGCAGCGTGCCGGGCGACCGAAACCCGTTCAAGGACCTGCGCGTGCGCCGCGCGATGTACCAGGCGGTGGACATCGAGACGATCAAGACCAAGCTGATGAACGGCCTGAGCGTGCCCACCGGCGGGCTCACGCCTTCGCCGTTGGGCGCGTACAACGACGCCGAGATCGAGAGCCGGCTGCCCTACGACCTGCCCGGCGCGCGCAAGCTGATGGCGGAGGCGGGCTACGCCGACGGCTTCGAGGTGACGCTCGACTGCCCGAACAACCGCTACATCAACGACGAGGAGATCTGCATCGCGCTGGCCGGCATGTGGGCGCAGCTGAAGATCAAGGTGAAGGTCAACGCGCAGCCGCGCGCCACCTACTTCCCCAAGCTCGAGAAGCAGGACACCAGCGTGTATATGCTCGGCTGGGGCGGCGCGATCACCGATGCCGAGACCACCTTCACGCCGGTGCTGCGCAACCGCGGCGACAAAGGCCAGGGCTACTGGAACTTCGGCGGCGTGAAGAACGACAAGTTCGACGCGCTGGCGGCCCAGTCCAGCGTCGAGCCCGACGCGAAGAAGCGCGAGGCGCTGGTGAAGGCGGCGCTGCGCGAATACAAGGAGCAGGTGCACGTGATCCCGCTGCACCGCCAGGTGATTCCGTGGGCGGCGCGCAGCAACGTCAGCGCGGTGCACCGGCCCGACAACTGGCTCGAGCTGCAGTGGGTCACAGTGGGTAAATGAGTCCGGCGGCGATCGCCGTCATCACCAGCGCGATCGCCGCATCGAGCACGCGCCACGCGGCCGGCCGGGCGAAGAGAGGCGCGAGCAGCCGCGCGCCGTAGCCGAGCGAGAAGAACCACGCCGCGCTGCCGGCCGCCGCGCCGGCGCCGAAGGCGAAGCGCTGGCCCTCGGGCTGCTGCGCGGCGATCGAGCCGACCAGCACCACGGTGTCGAGCCAGCAGTGCGGGTTCAGGTAGGTGAAGGCGAGGCAGGCGGCGAGCGCGGCGCGCAGGTCCGTCACCGCGCCGCCTTGCAGTGACAGCGCGTGCGGCGACAGCGCACGCCGTGCCGCCAGCGCGCCGTAGGCGAGCAGGAAGGCCGCGCCGCCCCAGCGCGTGACGGCCAGCAGCGCCGGGTGCTCCTGCACCCAGCGTCCCAGGCCCGCGATGCCCAGCGTGATCAGCAGCGCATCCGACAGCGCGCACACCAGCACCACCGGCAGCACATGCGCGCGCGCCAGCCCCTGGCGCAGCACGAAGGCGTTCTGCGCGCCGATCGCGACGATCAGCGCCGCCGAGGTGGCGAAGCCGGCGAGGAAGCTCGTCGTGTTCATCGGCCGCGATGCTGCCGGCGCGGTTGCCAAAGATCCAGCTAAACTTTCTGAACTTCCATTAGCCGAATTGATGTCATCCGATGCAGCTCGATTCGCGCCAGCTCGCCGCCTTCGCCGCCGTGCTGCGCGAGGGCAGCTTCGATGCGGCGGCGCGCGCGCTGCACGTCACGCCCTCGGCGGTGAGCCAGCGCATCAAGGCGCTGGAAGAGCGCCTGGGCCGCGTGCTGATCCGCCGCGCCAGCCCCTGCACGGCCACCGAGGCCGGGCAGTCGCTGCAGCGCCATGCGCAGCAGCTGCAGTTGCTCGAGGCGCAGGCGTTGGCGCCGTTTGCCGCGGACGGAACGAGCGGCGCCGAGGCGCTGCCCTTGAGCATCGCGGTCAACGCCGATTCGCTCGCCACCTGGTTCGTGCCGGCGCTGGCCGCGCTGCGCGAGCGCCACGCGGTGAGCCTGGACCTGCACGTCGAAGACCAGGACCATTCCAGCGAGCTGCTGCGCCAGGGCCGCGTGCTCGCCGCGGTGAGCGCCGAACCGGCGCCCGTGCAGGGCTGCCGCGTCAGCCCGCTCGGGCGCATGCGCTACCTCGCGGTGGCGAGCCCGGCGTTCGTGCGGCGCCACTTTCCGAACGGCTTGAACGACGCGGCGCTGGGCAGCGCGCCCTGCTGCGTCTTCAACCAGAAGGACCAGCTGCAGGCGCGCTTCCTGCGCCTCGTCGGCCGGGCGCGCCTGAACCCGCCGCAGCACCGCGTGCCCAGCACGCACGGCTTCGTGCACGCCGCGCTGCACGGCCTGGGCTGGGGCATGAACCCGCAGGCGCTGGTGGCGCCGCTGCTGGCCAGCGGCGACCTCGTCGAACTCGCGCCCGGTCGGGTGCTCGACGTGGCGCTGTACTGGCAGCGCTGGAGTCTGGAAGCCGAGGTGCTGAAGACGCTCGGCGAAGCCGTCGCGGCGGCGGCCCGGGAGCAGCTGCTGCCGATGCGACAACCGCCGCGCACGCCCTCATCCAAGGGGGTGGCCGATTGATGCGGCCGCGCCGGCTGCGTACATTGTCACGAACCGCAGGGAAGACCACCGCGTCATGCTCACCGCCCTCATCGTCGTCGCCGGAGGCATCGCCGCCTGGCTGCTGGCCGACCGCGGCCTGAGCTGGTGGCGCGAGCGCCATCACGAAGGCCCGTCCACCTGGCACGGCCAGGGGCCGGGCACCAACTTCCACTCCTCGGGCTTCGAGGACACCGTGCCGCCGCTCGAAGCGGCCGACTGAGCCGCGCTACTGGAAGTGCTGGAGCATGCGCTCCAGCGCCATCGTGAAGGGCGCCTGCATCATCGGCAGCGTCAGCAGCACGCCGACCAGGCCCACCGACAGCGTGATCGGAAAGCCGACCGAGAACAGGTTGAGCTGCTGCGCCACGCGCGCCGCGATGCCCATCACCAGGTTGACGAACAGCAGCATCGCCACCATCGGCAGCGCGATCCACAGCCCGGTGGCGAACACCTCGGCGCCCCAGCGCTGCGGCTGCGCGGTCTTCAGGAAGGCGAAGGGCTCCGGCCCGACCGGAAAGCTGTGCAGGCTCTGCACCACGCCGGCGATCACCAGCAGATGCCCGCCGGTGACGATGAACACCCAGCTCACCGTGACGCCGAAGAAGCGGCTCAGCGCGGTGGCCTGCGAGCCGGTGGCGGGGTCGAAGAAGCCGGCGAAGTTCAGGCCCATCTGCAGCCCGACCAGCTCGCCGGCGAACTCCACCGCGGCGAACACGATGCGCACCGCGAAGCCGAGCGACGCGCCGATGACGATCTGCTGAAGAACCACCAGCAGCGTCAGCGCCGAATCGAGCGGAATCGGCGCCACCGGCGGCATGCTGGCCTGCGCGCACAGCGCGATGAAGAAGGCGAGCGCGACGCGCAAGCGCATCGGCACGCCGCGCTGGCCGATCACCGGCAGCGTGCCCAGCAGCGCCAGCACGCGCAGGAACGCCCACAGCAGCGGCGTGACCCAGGCGAGGATCTGCGCCTCGGTGAAGGTGAACATGCTCAGCCCACGACGGTGGGGATCGCCTGCAAGGTACGCTGCAGGTACTCCACCAGCGTGCTCAGCATCCACGGCCCGGCGATCGCCAGCACCGCGACGGCGGCCACCACCTTGGGCACGAAGCTCAGCGTGGCCTCGTTGATCTGCGTGGCGGCCTGGAAGATGCTCACCAGCAGGCCCACGGCCAGCACGGTCAGCAGCATCGGCGCGGCCACCATCAGCAGCGTGTACAGGCCTTCCTGGCCGAAGGTGAAGACGATTTGGGGATTCATCGAAGCGCCTCTAGGTGACGAAGCTCGCCGCCAGCGAACCGATCAGCAAATTCCAGCCGTCCGCCAGCACGAACAGCATCAGCTTGAAGGGCAGCGCCACCAGCACCGGGCTCAACATCATCATGCCCAGGCTCATCAGCACGCTGGCGACCACCATGTCGATGATCAGGAAGGGGATGAAGATCAGGAAGCCGATCTGGAACGCGCTCTTCAGCTCGCTGGTGACGAAGGAGGGCACCAGCACCTTGAAGGGCACCTCGGCGGCCGGCGTGGCCGGGTCGATCTTCGCCAGGCGCGCGAACAGCATCACGTCGGACTGGCGCGTCTGCTTGAGCATGAACTCGCGCAGCGGCTTCTCGCCGCGCGCGAGCGCCTGGTCGAAGCTGATCTTGTTCTCGGCGTAGGGCTGGTAGGCCTCGGCGTAGACCTTGTCGAGCGTCGGGCCCATCACGAAGAAGGTCAGGAACAGGCTCAGGCCGATCACCACCTGGTTCGGCGGCGCCGCCTGCGTGCCCAGCGCCTGGCGCAGCAGGCCCAGCACGATGACGATGCGCGTGAACGAGGTCATCATCAGCAGCAGCGCCGGCAGGAAGCTGAGCGCGGTGAAGAACAGCAGCGTCTGCACCGGCACCGAGTAGCTCGTGCCGCCCGCGCCCTGGCCCACCAGCAGCGGCAGGTTGGGGCCCGTGCTTTGCGCTAAAGCCGCTGCAGGCAGCGCCGATACTGCCGTCACGGCGAGAAGAAGCCAGCGATTAGTGCGCATCGCCGTTCTCCCGGGGCGCCATCACGTGCAGCGTGTTGATGCTCGTCGGCGTGACGCCCAGCACCAGCCACTGGCGCGCATCGCCCGTGCCCACTTCGACGGTGACGATGCGCTGGCTCGCCGACAGCGGCAGCACCGCGACGTTTTTCATCAGGGCGTTGGCACCCGCGCCGCCGGCCGGCGTGCGCTTGAGCAGCCACAGCGCCGCCGGGATCAGCGCGAGGATCGCGACGAACCACAGCAGCGAAGTCACGAGGGAAGAACCGTTCACGTGATCAACCCTTCGACAGGCGCCGCATGCGCTCGCTCGGCGTCACGATGTCGGTCAGGCGGATGCCGAACTTGTCGTTGACGACGACGACTTCGCCCTGCGCGATCAGGTAGCCGTTGACCAGCACGTCCATCGGCTCGCCGGCCAGCGCGTCGAGTTCCACCACCGAGCCCTGGGCGAGCTGCAGGATGTGCTTGATCGGGATGCGCGTGCGGCCCAGCTCCACGGTGAGCTGCACCGGGATGTCCAGGATCATGTTGATGTCGTTGCCCGCGCCCGCCGTGGTCGTCGGCGAGAAGTTGGCGAACGAGGCCGGCGCCACTTGCTCGGGCTGCACCTCGCTGGCGGTCTCGACCGCGCCGCCCGGCTTGGATTCGGCCAGCGCCGCGGCCCACTCGGCGGCCATCGCGTCCTGCTCGGCGTTGCTGTTCTCAGCTGACATGGTTCTCTCCCAGCCAGGTCATGTTCGACCCGGTCAACAGGCGTTCGACTTTCAAGGCGTACTTGCCGGCGCTGGTGCCGTACTGGCAATCGAACACCGGCACGCCGACGACCTTGGCGTGGATGCTCTTCTCCAGGTCCAGCTCGATGAAGTCGCCCGGCTTGAAGGCGAGCAACTGCTCGACGGTGGCGTCGGCATGCGCCAGCTCGGCCACCAGCTCCACCTCGGCGGCCTGGATCTGGTTCTTCAGCAGGTTCACCCAGCGGCGGTCGGGTTCGTTGGAGTCGCCCTGCATCGTCGAGTACAGCACGTCGCGGATCGGCTCCAGCGTCGAGTACGGGATGCAGAAGTGGATGGTGCCGCTGGTGTCGCCGATCTCCAGCGTGAACGAGGTGGCGACGACGATCTCGCTCGGCGTGGCGATGTTGGCGAACTGCGGCTGCATCTCCGAGCGCTGGTAGTCCAGCTCCAGCGGGTAGATGCCGTGCCAGGCCTTGGCGTACTCGGTGACGATCACCTCGACCAGCCGCGTGATGATGCGCTGCTCGGTGGGCGAGAAGTCGCGCCCCTCGATGCGGGTGTGGAACTTGCCGGCGCCGCCGAAGAGGGCGTCGATCACCGCGAACACCAGCGTCGGGTCGCAGACGATCAGCCCCGAGCCGCGCAGCGGCTTGACGCTGACGATGTTGAAGTTGGTCGGCACCACGATCTCGCGCAGGAAGGCGCTGTACTTCTGCACCTTGATGCCGCCGATCGCGATCTCCGGGCTCTTGCGGATGAAGTTGAACAGCCCGATGCGCACGTTGCGCGCGAAGCGCTCGTTGATGATCTCCATCGTGGGCATGCGCCCACGCACGATGCGCTCCTGGCTCGACAGGTCGTAGCTGCGCACGCCGCCGGCGGGCGCCTCCTCCTGCTCGAGCTTCTGGCTCTCGCCGGTGATGCCCTGCAGCAGCGCATCGACCTCGTCCTGCGACAGGATCTGCTGGTTCATGGTGCCCCTCGTCCGGCGGGTACGCCGGCCGATCCCCCGAGGGGATGCGGGCCGGCTTGGGAGCGGCCCGGCGCTCGGCCCGCCGGCTTCGACAAGGATTGCATCGTGCTCACTGGATGATGAAGTTGGAGAAATGCACGTGTTTCACCGGCAGCTCGGGCTCGGCGGCCTTCTTCTTTTTCTTCTTCGGCTTCGCGTCGTCGGCGTCCTCGTCGTGCGCCTCGGGCTCCTCGACCTCGATGCCCAGCGGCTTGACCACCTCGCGCATGATCTCTGCGGCCAGCGCCTCCTTGCCCTTGCGCTCCAGCAGCTCGGCCGAGGTCTTGTGCGCCAGCACCATCAGGATGCCGTTGCGGATCGCGGGCATGTAGGCCTTGAGCTGGTCGGCGGTCTTGGCGTCGTCGAGTTCGAGCGTCACGCCGATCTGCGCGTAGCGGTCGACTTCCTTGTCGGCCAGGTTGACGATGAACGGGTCCAGCGGCAGGAAGGTCGGCGGGTGCGAGGCGTCGTGCCTGGCGTCCTTCTTGTGCCTGGCCGGCGCGCCGTCGTCGCCCTCGGCCGCCTCGGCGGCGGCCGCGGCGTCGGCGGCCTTCTTCTTCATGTAGAAGACCGCACCGCCCCCCCCGCCGGCCACGACCAGCAGCGCGGCGGCGATGATGATGATCAGCTTCTTCTTGCCCTTGGCGGGCGGCGCGGCGGCGGCGGTTTCAGCGCCGGGAGCGGCAGCGGCGGACATCGGCTCTCCTTCATGAGCGGGCACGACCTTGCAGTCGGCCGATGAAGGGAATTCTGTAGATCGGGGGCCGCGGCGATGCGGCGAAAAGGGCGGGAAATCCGGTCAGTCCGGAGCCCCGCCGGCGCTATGCGTACAAGTCGACGCCCGAGGCGCTGACGCGGCCGCGCCAGGCGGGGCGCGCGGCGGCGGCGGAAGCGCCGGCGCTGCCGTCGATGCGCCGCTCCCCCGGCGCATCGCGGCGCTGCTCGTCGCGCTGGCCGGAGCGCTGGCCGGTGTGCTGCGTCACGCCGCCGCCGGCCAGCGTCAGGCCGGCATCGCGCAGCGCGGCGGCGAGTTCGGGCAGGCTGGCCTCGATGGCGGCGCGCGTGGCGGCGGCCTGCGCGCCGAAGTCGATGCGCGCCTTCTCGCCGTCGAGCGCGATCTGCACCGACACGGGGCCCATCTCGGCCGGGTTGAGGTGCAGCTCGGCCTGCTGCACGCCATCCTTGGCGAGCAGGCTGATCTCGACGCCGAAGGCGGCGGCGAACTCGGGCGAATCCAGCGGCACCGGCACGCCCAGCACGCTGGCGTCGGCGGCGGCCGGCGCGGGCGCGGCCGGCGCGGCGCTGGAGGCCACCGGTTCGAAGCCGGCCGGCAGCGTGAAGGCGCCGGCAACGGCGGTGGACGGGGTGTCGCGCGGCGTGGTGTTCGCGGTGGCTGCGACTTCGTCGCGCGCGGCGGCGGGCGTCTCGGCCTCGATCGCCGGGCGGCCTTGTTCGCGCGCGGATTTGTCGTTGCCGCGCGGCAGCTTGTCGGGGTGCGCCGCGGGCTTCTCGCCGGCTTCGATGCCGGCGGCCTCGGGCAAGGCCTTCTTCTTCGCCGCGTTGCCGGCGTCGGCCGGCGCGGCTTCTTCGGCCGGCGGGGGGCGATGCCATTGCGCCAGCCATTGCGCGAGGGTCGGGTCGGCGGTTTTGTCGGCCGCCTCGGTCTCGGCGGGCTCGCCGCCGGCGTGCTCCGCCGTCCCGGCGGCTTCGGCCGAGGCCTTCTTCTCGTCGCGCGGCGCCGTCTTCGCGGCCTGCCGCACGCGCATCTGGCGCGCTTCGTCGCTGCGCGCCTGCGCCGCGCCGGCCGGCGCCGTGTCGGCCGGCGCTTGCAAGGCCATCAACTGCGCGAAATCGCCTTCGCCGCCCGCAGCGGCGTCGCTGCGCGCCGGCGGCGGGTTGGGCGTGCCTGGGTTGACTCGTGCGATGCCCATGGTCGTCAGAAACGGGTGGTGGCCGCGGCCAGGCGGTTCCAGGCCGCGCGCGAGGCCAGTTCGTCGAGCGCGCGCTGCTCGCGCTGCGCGCCGAGTTTCTGGATCTCGGCGACGCGCCGCTCGATCAGCTTGAGCACCGAGGCCACGCGCAGCTCCTGCTGCTGCAAGTCCTCCACGGCGCGCGCCAGTTGCCGCTCGGCCTGCGCGACCACGCGCGCCTGGTGCTCGATCGCCTGCGTCAGCCGCGCGCCGAAGCCGTGATAGCTGTGCAGCAACTGCACCTGGCCGGGTTCGGTGAAGCGCTGCGCCCAGCGCTGCTCGTAGTCGCGCCGGTAGCCGAGCAATTGCTCGGCCTGCGCATGCGCCGCGTCCAGCGCCTGCCGCATGTGCTGGCGGTGCGCGAGCGCCTCGTCGCGTTCGCGCTCGGCGTGCGAGAGCAGGGCGGACAGCGGTTGCAGCGTGTCGTTCATCGTTTGTTCTTCTCGTCGGGTTCGTCAGGGTCAGCCGTTGCCCACCACCGCGCGCAGCTGCTGCACGCTGGCCTCCAGCGGCGCGTTCTCGCGCATGTCCTGCTGCAGCAGCGCGCGCATCGCGGGGCCGAGGCGCACGGCGGTGTCCAGCTCGGCGTCGTGCCCGGGCGCGTAGGCGCCGAGCTGGATCAGGTCGCGCGCCTTGTTCAGGCGCGACAGCAGTTGGCGCAGGCGTCGCGCCGATTCCAAGTGCGGCTGCGCGGCCACGTTGGCCATCACGCGCGAGACCGATTTCTCCACGTCGATGGCCGGGTAGTGGCCGGCCTCGGCCAGCTCGCGCGTCAGCACGATGTGGCCGTCGAGGATGCCGCGCGCCGCGTCGGCGATCGGGTCGTTGGTGTCGTCGCCTTCGCTCAGCACGGTGTAGAAGGCGGTGATCGAGCCGCCGCCGGCCACGCCGTTGCCGCTGCGCTCCACCAGCTGCGGCAGCTTGGCGAAGCAGCTCGGCGGGTAGCCCTTGGTGGCGGGCGGCTCGCCGATCGCCAGCGCGATCTCGCGCTGCGCCATCGCGTAGCGCGTCAGCGAATCCATCAGCAGCAGCACGTCCATGCCGCGGTCGCGGAAGTGCTCGGCGATCGCGGTGGCGTAGTTGGCGCCCTGCATGCGCACCAGCGGCGGCGCGTCGGCCGGCGCGGCGACCACCACCGAGCGCTTCAGCCCTTCCTCGCCGAGGATGTCCTCGATGAATTCCTTGACCTCGCGGCCGCGCTCGCCGATCAGCCCGACGACGATCACGTCGGCCTGCGTGTAGCGCGCCATCATGCCCAGCAGCACCGACTTGCCGACGCCGGTGCCGGCGAACAGGCCGATGCGCTGGCCGCGCCCGACGGTCAGCATCGCGTTGATCGCGCGCACGCCGGTGTCCAGCGGCTGGCGCACCGGGTCGCGGTCCATCGCGTTGATCGGGCGGCGGATCAGCGGCTCGTTGTGCACCTGCTCGATGGGCCCCTTGCGGTCCATCGGATGGCCGTGCGAATCGACCACGCGGCCGAGCAGCCCGTCGCCCACCGGCAGGTGCAGCGTGCGGTCTTCGCCGCGCCGCCAGGGGTGGCGCAGCGCGCCGAGCTTGAGCGGCACCACCGGCGTCGGCCGCGGCACCACGCGCGCGCCGCTGGCCAGGCCGTGCACGTCGCCGGTGGGCATGAGGTACGCGCGGTCGCCGTTGAAGCCCACCACCTCGGCGGTGACCGGCGGGCTGCCGTCCATGCGCACCTCGCACACCGAGCCCACCGGCAGCCGGATGCCCGAGGCTTCCAGCACCAGGCCGGCCACGCGCACCAGGCGGCCGACGGTTTCCAGCGGCACCGGCTCGGCGGCGAAGTTCTTCACGTCGGCGAGGAAGCGGCCCCAGTTCGCCGTGGTGGCGAGCGCACGCGCTTCGAGCGGCGAGGTCATCATTCGGACGACTCCCCGTTCCACGCCGCTTCCGAACCCAGCGCCGCGGCGGCGCGCCGCCAGCGCGATTCGATGCTCGCGTCGATGATGCCGATGTCGGATTCGACCACGCAGCCGCCGCGCGTCAGCGCCGCGTCGGCGACGAGGCGCGCGCCGCGCGCCTCGATGATCTCGGCGGCGCCTTGCGCCACCAGCGGCTGGTCGTCGGGGTGCACGCGCAGCGTCACGTGGCGCGCCGACAGCAGCAGCGCCTCGATCGCCTCGCGCGCCACCGCGGCCACCTGAGCGGGGTTCGCCTGCAGCTCGCCGCGCACCACCTGGCGCGCCAGCGACACCGCGGCGTCGGCCAGCGCGCCGGCCATGCTCTGCTGCAGCGCGTCCATCTGCTCGCCGTAGCTGTGCAGCAGCGCGCCCATCTGCGCGGTGGCCTGCTGCGCGAAGCTCTGCTTGAAGCTCTCCAGCGCGGCCAGGCCGTCGCGGTAGCCGTCGTGGTAGCCGCCCTGGCGCGCGGCGCGCAGCGCTTCGATCTGCTGCTCTTCCGCGCTCATCTGCGGCTCGGCCGCCGCCGCGGCGGCTTCTTCCTCGCCGCCCAGCGAGCCCGGCATCCAGGCCGCGAACGACGACAGCTCCTCGCGCGGAATGAAGCGGGCGTAGGCGTTGGCGCCCCTGCCGCCGCCGGGCGGCGGGGGAACTTGCCGGATCTTCTCTTTGCTCATCACAGGAACTCGTCGTCGCCGCCGCCGCCGAGCACGATCTGGCCTTCGTCGGCGAGGCGGCGCACGATCTTGAGCATCTCCTTCTGCTCGGCCTCGACTTCGGAGACGCGCACCGGGCCGCGCGCTTCCAGGTCCTCGCGCAGCGTCTCGGCGGCGCGCGTGGACATGTTCTTGAACACCTTCTCGCGCATCTCGGGCGTTGCGCCCTTCAGCGCGATGACCAGCGACTCGCTCTGCACTTCCTTGAGCAGCGACTGGATGCCCTTGTCGTCGATCTTCTCCAGGTCGTCGAAGGTGAACATGTTGTCCATGATCTTCTGCGCCAGGTCGTTGTCGACCTCGCGGATGTAGTCGAGCACCGCGGTCTCGACGCTCGAGCCCATCAGGTTGATCATCTCGGCGGCCGTCTTGACGCCGCCGAGCGACGCCTTCTTCAGCCGGTCGCCGCCGGCCAGCACCTTGCTCATCACCTCGTTGAGATCCTTCAGCGCCGAGGGTTGGATGCCGTCGAGCGTGGCGATGCGCACCATCACCTCGTTGCGCTGGCGCTCGGGGAAGGTCTTGAGCACCGAGCCGGCCTGGTCGAAGTCCAGGTGCACCAGGATCGCCGCGACGATCTGCGGGTGTTCGTTGCGCAGCAGCTCGCCGACCGAGCCGGCATCCATCCACTTCAGGCTCTCGATGCCGGTGACGTCGGCGCCCTGCAGGATGCGGTCGATCAGCAGGTTGGCCTTGTCCTCGCCGAGCGCCTTGCGCAGCACGCTCTTGACGTACTCGTCGGTGTCGGTGACCAGCATGCTCTGCCCGCCGGCCACCGAGTTGAACTTCTCCAGCACGCCGTCGACGCGCTCGCGCGGGATGGACTTCATCTTCGCGATGGTCTCGCCCAGGCGCTGCACTTCCTTGGGCGCGAGGTGCTTGAAGACCTCGGCGGCTTCTTCCTCGCCGAGCGACATCAGCAGGATCGCCGCGTTCTCGATGCCTTCGTCGTCCATGTCCGTTCTCTTCCGTCAGGCGCTCACGCGGCCTCGCCGCTCACCCAGCCGCGCACGATGTTCGCCACCGCCGCCGGGTTCTCCTTGGCCAGGGCGCGTGCGGCGTCGAGGTGCTCGTTGCTGCGGGGCGCGGGCAGCGCCGCCACCGCGCCGCCCGGGGCGCCGGGCAGGGCGTTGTCGTCGTCGACCACCGCGCTCAACTGCTGGCCGGGCGCCGGCGGCGGGGGCGGCGCGAGCGCGGCCTTCATCGCCGGGCGGATCATCCCGAAGAAGACGACCAGGCCGAGCAGCGCCAGCCCCGCCGGCACCGCGGCGGCGCGCAGCATGTCGATGATCTCGGGCTGCTTCCACAGCGGGATGTCGACCTTCTCGATCTTCTCGACCTTGAAGGGCGCGTTGATCACCTTGACCGAGTCGCCGCGCTCCTGCTTGAAGCCGATGCTCTCCTGCACCAGCGCGGTGAGCTTGCCGATCTCGTCGCTGGTCAGCGGCGTGGTGGTGGTCTTGCCCTTGGCGTCGGTGCTGCTGCGGTGGTTCACCACCACCGCGGCGTTCAGGCGCTTGACCGCGCCGGTGGCGTTGCGCGTCACGCGCACGGTCTTGTCGACCTCGTAGTTGGTCACCGCGTCGCGGCGGCTGTTGCTGTTGCCGCCCGATTGCGCGGCCTGCAGCGGCTGCGCCGCGCCGGTGACGGGCGCCGTGGCGGGCACCGGCGGCTGGTTGCTCGCCGCGCCGGGTACGCCCGAGGGCGCGCCGCCGTTGCTGCCGCTGCTCTCGCTGACCTGCTGGCTGCGGATCGCCGCCGCGGCGTCCTTGCCCTGGTTGGGCGAGAACTCCTCCGAGGTGGCCTCGCTCTGCGAGAAGTCGATGTCGGCGGTGACGGTGGCGCGCAGGTTGTCGCGGCCCACCAGCGGCTCGAGCAGCTCGAAGATGCGCTTCTGGTAGCCGGCCTCGACCTGCGCCACGTACTGCAGCTGCTGCGCGTCCAGCCCGGCCTGCGCATTGGCCTGGTCGCCGGTGAGCAGCGCGCCGGTCTGGTCGAGCACGCTGACCGCTTTCGGGTTCATCTCCGGCACGCTGGAGGACACCAGGTGCACGATGCCGGCGATCTGCGCGCGATCGAGCGTGCGGCCGGGGTAGAGCGTCAGCATCACCGAGGCGGTGGGCTTCTGCTGCTCGCGGAAGAAGCCGTTCTGGTTCGGCAGCGCCAGGTGCACACGCGCGTTCTGCACCGCGGCCAGCGCGGTGATCGAGCGCGTCAGCTCGCCTTCCAGGCCGCGCTGGAAGGTCAGGCGTTCCTGGAACTGCGTCTGGCCGAAGCGCGCGCCGTCCATCAGTTCGTAGCCGACCACCGAGCCCTTGGGCAGCCCGGCAGCGGCGAGCTTCAGGCGCGCGTCGTGCACCTTGGCGGCGGGCACCAGGATGGCCGCGCCGCCGTCGGCATGGCGGTACGGCACGTTCATCTGCGAGAGCTGGGCGATGATCGCGCCGCCGTCCTTGTCGGACAGGTTGGCGTACAGCACCTTGTAGTCGCCCTGGTTGCTCCACATCGTCATCGCGATCACGAGTGCGGCCAGGCCCGCGACGCCGAGGCCGAACATCAGCTTGGTCTTGCCCGGTATCGCCGCGATGCGCGCGCCGAAACCGGCGGGCTCGACCATCGGCAGGGCAGCGGCGGCGGCATTGGCTCGGGTGGGAACGACGGCGTTGTCCATGTCAGTTCGGCGGATCGGATCGGTTCGGTCGGCGGGCGCAGAAGGGCCCGCAAGCGAAACCGATTGTTCGGGAACTTGAATGCGCGGATGCCGCGAACAGCCCGGCCAATCGCGGCCAGTTCGGGCCTCCGCCGCTGCCGGGCGTGACTACGATCACCGCACTCCCTCGGAGTCCGCCATGAACGTCACGCTCAAACCCTTCGATTTCGCCCAGGCCGCCGTGCGCGCCGGCCTGGCCACCAACGGCCAGCCGCTCAAATCGACGGCCAAGGTCGAAGGCGGCGGCTTCCAGGCGGCGCTGACGCAGGCGCTGGGCTCGGTGAGCAACGCGCAGAACCAAGCGACGGCCTTGCAGCGCGAGGTGCAGCTCGGCAACCCCGAGGTCGGCCTCGAAGAGACGATGGTGGCCATGCAGAAGGCGCAGATCGGCTTCCAGGCCACGCTGACGGTGCGAAACCGCCTCGTGTCCGCCTACAGCGAGATCATGAACATGCAGGTCTAGGCCTGCCTGTCCAGTTTTTCTCCCAGCAGCGGCACGCTGCCGTAAGGCGAAGGCTGCTTCGAGGCCGGCTCCAGCTCGCGTGCGAGCCGGCTCAGCCACGGAAAGCGCGGCGCTTTCGGCAGATTGGTGTTCTCGTCGATCTCGACCAGCGACACCTCGGCGCTGCGCTCGGCCGCCTCGGCGGAGGCGGAAGAAGACGACGTGCCGGCCTGGTCGGCCGTTCTGCTGGAGGTCGTCGGCAGCGCGACGCGGCCGACGCCAGCGACGTGGTTCACGCTCATGTTGCGCTCCATATCGGGCGAAATCCCCTGTGACAGGAGATTCGGCATTCGATCGCCGGACTTGAGGGTGAAAACGCCGCGGTTGTAACGGCGCGTGAACGAGTGCCGCTAGGGCCTGTTCACCCTAATCCAGCGACATCAGCCGCCGGCGCTTCTGCGTCTGGTCGATGAAGCGCTGCAGGGCGCGTTCGCCCTCGCTGCCCAGGCGCACGAACTCGCAGCCCATGCGCGCGCCCCGGGCCTCCGGGCTCAGCACGGTGGCGTGCTGCAGCCGCAGGTCGGCCAGCACGCGGGTGTCGGCGTCGAGGTCGAGCTGCACCTGGTTCATCACGCTGCCGGGCTGGATGGGCGGCACGTCGTCGGGCAGGAAGAGCGCGCAGCCGCCGATCGACACGTCGATCACGCGCAGCGCGAGCTGCATCTCGGCGATCGCCGGGTGCCGCACGCGCGCCACCGGCGAGCTGCGCAGCAGCGGGCGCACGCGGAAGGCGTTGCGGCGCTGGAAGCGGAACAGCTCGCGCGGCATGCGCGCGCTGATCGCGCTGCCGCCGACGCCGCGGACGAGTACGAGGCCCTGCACGTCGAACTGCACCTTGATGCTGTCGAGGTAGCCCACCGCGGTGGCCTCGTCGCATTCGACCAGGCGCTGCGTCACCGGCGCGTGCGCGTCGGCGGAAAAGCTGAGCTGGCCGCGCGTCGGGTCGAGCGCCCACAGCGTGGTGGACAGCATCGCGCCGTTGCTGCCGTTCAGGTTGAGCAGCAGGTTGCCGTCCTGGAACTGCTTGAGCAGCGCGACGATCTCGCGCGGCGCGCTGATGCGGAACTCGTCCAGCCCGCCATTGCTGGCGGACAGCGACTCCAGCGGCATCGGCAGGGTTTCCATGTCGATGGCGGCGAGAGGTCAGTGGACGGTGCGGGTGCGGCCGGCGAGCAGCTCGTCGAGCTGCTCGAGCCAGGGTTCGGCGAGATGGCGGATCTCGGCGTCGTTGACGAGGATGCGCTGCATGATGCGCGACTTGAGCTGCGCTTCCTCGCTGGCGAGGTTGCTCTGCGTGGCGGCGTGCTTGAGCTGGGAGATCAGCAGCGCGCAGGCGCCTTCGAGCTTGACCACCTGGTCCCAGTTGCCGCTGCGCGCGGCCTCCAGCATGTCCTGGCTGGCGCGCTCGATGGCTTCGTAGTAGCTGAGCAGTTGCGACGGCATGGCGTTCGGTCCGGTCGGGTTCATCGCTGTCGTCGTGCCGTTCATTGCGCGCGGGCGGCCACGCGCGGCCCGATCTCGGCCCAGGCGCTGCGCACCGGCTCCATCAGGCGCGCGCATTCGTCGAGCGCGTCGATGTCGTTGTGCAGGTTGGCGTAGGTCAGCCGCGCGCCGATGTAGGCGTACAGCTCGTTCAGGTCGGCGGCGATGCGCCCGCCGTCCTTCAGGTTCAGCCCGGCCTTCAGGCCCTCCTCGACGATGCGCGCGGCGTGCCCGATGGCGCGGCCCTTGGCCTCGACCTGGCGCGCCAGCAGCGCGCCGCGGGCGCGCGCGACGGCGCCGGAGAAGCCGTCGAACAGCAGCTCGATCAGCTTGTGCGGCGTGGCGTTCGCGGTGGCCGTCTCCAGGCCGATCTGCTGGTAGGCGTTGGCCAGGGAGTGCATGGCGCGCGGCGGGGAGAAGGTGGCTGCGAACATCGGGAGCCTCGGGGCGTGTTGTCTTGTGCTCTATATCGGTGTTGCAGGAGGTGACTTGAGGCGCCCGATCACCCGCATTGCGCCGCTTGCGAGGCCCTGTTCAGCGGCTCTTCAGCTGCTCTTGCTCCACAGCGCCACCTGCTGCGTCACGTAGCTGTTCAGGCTGTTCAGCTTGGCCATCTGCGTGTCCAGCGCCGAGTACTGCTTCTCCAGGCGCGTCTGCGTCTGCTCCAGGCGCGTCTGCATGCGCTCCTGCGCGTCGGCGTTGCGGTCGAGCTTGGCGCTCAGCGCGTCCGAGCGAGACGTCATCACGCCGTCGATGCCGAGCATGCCGCCGGCCAGCACGCGAAAGCGCTTGCCGAAGCCGTCCTGCGTCGCGTCGGTGAGGCTGGAGTTGGAGAACAGCTTGGTCAGCTCGGGCAGGTTGGCCAGCGCCTTGTCGAGCTTGGTGCTGTTGACGCTCAGGCTGCCGTCCTGCTGGATCTCGAAGCCGGCGTCCGACAGCCGCGCGTAGGCGCTCGACGCGCCGCTGGTCGAGGCGAGCATCGAGCGCAGCTGGTTCTGGATGCCGACGATCGACGAATCGCCCTGCAGCACGCCGGCCTTCTTGGTCGACGAGTCGTACTTGGTGTCGGTCTTGATCAGCGCGGCGAGCGACGAATAGGCGGTGGCGAATTCGTTCAGCTTCTTCTTCAGCGTCTCGGTGTCGGCCGCGACGGCGACGTTCACCGGCACGCCGCCGGTCGCCGCGTTGAGCGTCAGCGTCACGCCGTCGAGCACGTCGGCCAGCGTGTTGCTCTGCGAAGTGACCGGCAGGTTGTTGATGGTCGCGGCGGCGTTGGCGGCGGCCTGCGAGAGCGTGGCGCCGCCGGTGCCGGTGCCGGCGTCGAAGGCCAGGCCGTCGAGCCCGGTGCCGCTGACCGTGGTGGTGAAGGCGTTGTCGGTGCCGGTGTCGTTGGAGCGCATCACCAGGCGCGCGCCGGTTCCGTCGTTGAGGATGCTGGCGGTGACGCCCGCGCCCGCGGCGTTGATCTTGTCGCGGATGCCCGCCAGCGTGTCGGTCGCTTCGATCGTCACTTCCATCGGCGCGGCGCCGCCGGCGGCGCGCTGGATCGTCAGCGTGCCCGCGCCCAGCGTGGCCGCGCTCGACGCCACCGCCGGCGCGGCGATGGTCTGCGCCGCGGCCAGGGAGGTCACGTCGACGCTGTACTTCGCCGCGCTGGCGCTGCTGCTGGTGGTGATGCTCACCGCGCTGGAGGACGACGAGCCGGTGGTGGTCTTCCAGAAATCCGCCGAGGCGAGCTTGGCCGCCACGTCGCGGAAGGTGGACAGCGCGCTCTTGATCTTGCCGACCTCGGAGATCTGCGACTGGATCTTGGTGCCGGCGGTCTGCAGGTTGGTCAGCGGCTGCTTCTCGATGGCCATCAGCTGCGTGATGATCGAGTTGACGTCCAGGCCGCTGCCGACGCCAAGCGAACTGATGGTGGCCATGAGGCTGCCCTTTCAAGAAATGACGAAGGCGCCGGCGCTCGATCCTCGCGGGGCGCTCGACGCCTTGTTCTCGGCGATGCCGGCGCGGACTTGAGCCGCGCCGCGTGACGAAACGTTCAGCCCTTGAGCAGCTGCAGCACCTGCTGCGGCAGCTGGTTGGCCTGCGCCACCATCGCGGTGCCGGCCTGCTGCAGGATCTGCGCGCGCGACAGGTTGGCGGTTTCGGCCGCGAAGTCGGCATCCATGATGCGGCCGCGCGCGGCGCTCTGGTTCTCGCCGGTGATCTGCAGGTTGCTGATCGCGAACTCGAAGCGGCTCATCGCGGCGCCGTAGGTGGCGCGGCTGGTGGTGATCGCGTCGAGCTGGGTGTCGATGGCGGCCACCGCGGTCGAGGCGGTGGCGGAGGTGAGGATGTCGCCCGTCACCGTGGTCACCGTCGAGGTGGTGATGGTCATCGTGTCGCCGTTGTTGGCGCCGACCTGGAAGGTCTGCGCGCCGGCGCCCGAGCCGACGATGGCGGTGCCGTTGAACTTGGTCTGCTGCGCGATGCGGGTGATTTCCGCCGACAGCTGCTGGAATTCGGTGTCGAGGTTGCTGCGGTCGCCGGTGCCGTTGCTGCCGTTCTGCGCCTGGATGGCCAGCTCGCGCATGCGCTGCAGCACGTCGGTCACGGTGGCCAGCGCGCCTTCGGCGGTCTGCGCCAGCGAGATGCCGTCGTTGGCGTTGCGGATCGCGACGTTGATGCCGCGGATCTGCGAATTCATGCGGTCGGCGATCGCCAGGCCGGCGGCGTCGTCCTTCGCCGAGTTCACGCGCAGGCCCGAGGACAGGCGCTGCATCGAGGTGGACAGCGAGCTTTGCGACGTGGTGAGGTTCCGCTGCGCGTTCAGCGACGAAACGTTGGTGTTGATGGTCTGCGGCATGAAAGCACTCCTGAAGGATCCGTTCGGTTGCCGGTTCGTGGGGCCGGCGACTTCAGGCCCTTTCCAAGGGATGGCCTGTCAGACGGATTCTTCGGCAGGCGGGCGCGGCAGAGTCGGGCGAATAGCGATGGAATTGCCCCGCAAATGAAAAAGCCGCCCCGAAGGGCGGCTTTCCGTGTCGACGCGAGGCGTGCTCAGCGCAGCAGCGACAGCACGTTCTGCGGCAGCTGGTTGGCTTGCGCCACCATCGCCGTGCCGGCCTGCTGCAGGATCTGGGCGCGCGACAGGTTGGAGGTTTCCTGCGCGAAGTCGGCGTCCATGATGCGGCCGCGGGCGGCCTGCTGGTTCTCGCCGGAGATCTGCAGGTTGCTGATCGCGAACTCGAAGCGGCTCATCGCGGCGCCGTACACCGAGCGGCTGGTCGTGATCGTGTCCAGCGCGCTGTCGATCGCGGCCACCGCGGTCGAGGCGTTGGCGGCGGTCGTCAGGCTGCCGCCGACGGTCGTCACGGCCGAGGTCGTGATCGTCAGCGTGTCGCCGTTGTTCGCGCCGACCTGGAAGACCTGCGCACCGGCGCCCGAGCCGACGATGGCCGTGCCGTTGAACTTGGTCTGCTGGGCGATGCGGGTGATTTCCGACGACAGCTGCTGGAATTCGGTGTCGAGGTTGGCGCGGTCGCTGGTGCCGTTGGTGCCGTTCTGCGACTGCACCGCCAGTTCGCGCATGCGCTGCAGCACGTCGGTGACGGTGGCCAGCGCGCCTTCCGCGGTCTGCGCCAGCGAGATGCCGTCGTTGGCGTTGCGCACCGCGACGTTGATGCCCTTGATCTGGGCATTCATGCGGTCGGCGATCGCCAGGCCGGCGGCGTCGTCCTTCGCCGAGTTGACGCGCAGGCCCGAGGACAGGCGCTGCAGCGAGGTCGCCAGCGAGGCCGACGAGGTCGTCGAGTTGCGTTGCGCATTCAGCGACGACACGTTGGTATTGATGGTCATGGGCATGATGAAGACTCCTGTCAGTTGGTTAAGACTCCAGTCGTCCGCTGTGTCTTGCAGTGTCGTGCTGCTCAACCGTTGGCCGGCTAACCGGACACGGCCCCGTTGCCGGAACCGTTGCGAGGGTTATCGGGCCCGGTCCCGAAAAACTTGAGAGGCTGTTTGAAGCCCTTCGCGTTTCGTCAAGGGCCCGATCGTGGAAATAGCACGGCCAAGCCCCCGTTGATCCGTGCATCCGTTGCAAGCGGTTGCAGGCTGCGCCATCGACAATCCCGCGCCATGCCTTCCCACGCCATCGCGCTGGTGCTGATCGCCCGCAACGAGGAGCGCTGCATCGCACGCTGCCTGGACAGCGCGCGCGCGCACGTCGACCAGATGCTCGTGCTCGACACCGGCAGCACCGACGCCACGCGCGAGATCGCCGCGAGCGGCGGCGCCCGCGTGATATCGGCCGCCTGGCCCGACGACTTCAGCGCCGCGCGCAACCTCGCGCTCTCGCACACCGATGCACCGTGGCGGCTGGTGCTCGATGCCGACGAGTGGCTGCATGCCGGCATGCGCTGCCTGGCCGAGATCCGCGCGCGCGCGCCGGGCTTCGTCGGCCTCGCGCGCGTGGACAGCGCGGTCGAGGGCGAGTGCGGCGAGGTGCAGCACGCGCCGAGCTGGATACCGCGCCTGCTGCCGGCCGGCGTGCGCTACGAAGGCCGCATCCACGAGCAACCCGTGAGCACGCTGCCGCGCGAGCGGCTGCCGCTGGTGATCGGGCACGACGGTTATCTGGCCAGCCAGCGCGAGGCCAAGGCCGGGCGCAACGAGCGGCTGCTGCGCATCGCGCTGGGCGAATGCCCCGACGATGCCTATCTTCACTACCAGCTCGGCAAGGACCTGGAAGTGCGCTCGCGCTTCGACGACGCGCTGCCGCACTACCTGCAGGCACTGCGCGGCTGCGAAGCGGCCGCCGCCTGGCGGCACGACCTGATCGTGCGGCTGCTCTTCACGCTGAAGAAGACCCGGCGCTTCGACAGCGCCGTCGAGCTGGCCAGCCGCGAGCTGGAGCGCTGGCGCGATTCGCCCGACTTCTTCTTCACGCTCGGCGACCTGCTGCTCGACTGGGCGCTGGCCGAGCCGGCGCGCGGCGCGGAGCTGCTGCCGCAGATCGAAGCCAGCTGGCGGCGCGCGGTGGCGATCGGCGAGCGGCCCGAACTGCCCGACAGCGTGCGCGGGCGCGGCAGCTTCCTCGCCGCGCACAACCTCGCCGCCTTCCACGAGAGCCTGGGCCAGGCCGAGCCGGCGGCGCAATGGCGCGAACGCGCGCGGCGCTGGCGGGCCGAAGCGAATAGCGCCGAATAGCGCCCCGATTGGCGCGGCTTTTCCGCGCATGGGGTGAAAGGGCGAGCGCCTACGCTCGCCTCATGGCCCTCGTCCTGCCCCAGCCCCATCCGCCGCAATCCGCTTCGAGCGCGCAGCAGCGCGCCTGGCGCCAATGGCAGTCCGCCCAGACCAGCGCGCAGCGCGAGCAGTGGGGCGAGGCCGCGCTCGGCTTCGAGCAGGCCTACGCCGCGCACGAATCGGAGGCCTACGGCCTGGCGGCGGCGCATGCGCTGATCAAGGCCGGCCGCAGCGACCTGGCCTTGCGCCGCACGCAGGCGCTGCGCGCGCGCGACGGCCGCCTCACGCTCGCCTACACGCTCGAATCGCATGCGCTGATGGAGCGCGGCGCGAACGAAGCGGCGGTGCAGTGCCTGCTCGCGCTGCCGGACGACGCGCCGCGCGACGCCCACTGGTGGGTGTCGCTGGGCGCCGCGCTGCAGCGCTGCCAGCGCATCGACGACGCGATCGCCGCCTACATGCAGTCGCTGGCGCTGAAGATCGACGACTCGACGGTGCACTTCCGCCTCGGCATGTGCTTCAAGGACAAGGGCATGAAGGCCGAGGCCGCCGAATGCGTGCGCACCGCGCTGGCCCTGGGGCTGGACGGCAGCGAGCTGGCAGCGCGCGCGCAGCTGGTGTTCCTCGAGCGCGAAGCCTGCCGCTGGGCGGCGGCCGCGCCGGAACTCGCCGCGCTGCGCCGGGCCATCGCCGATGCGCCGGCGCACCGCGCGGCCGAGACCATGCCGTTCCCGCACGCGGTGTTCGTCGACGATCCCGTCGAGCAGCTGAAAGTGGCGCGGCTCTACGCGCTGCACGTGGCCGGCCGCGTGCAGCCGCTGCCGCGCCGCGTTGCGAAGGCCCACGGCGGGCGGCTGCGCATAGCCTACCTGTCGGCCGATTTCCACCAGCACGCCACCGCGCAGCTGATGATCCAGATGCTCGAGGCGCACGACCGCGCGCGCTTCGAAGTGACGCTTCTTTCCGCCGGCCCCGACGACGGCAGCACGATGCGGGCGCGGCTGCAAGCGGCCAGCGAGCACTTCGTCGAGCTGCGCGGCCTGACGCACGCGGCGATGGCGCAGCGCATCCGCGAACGGGGCATCGACATCCTGGTCGACGCCAAGGGCGCCACCTACGGCACGCTGATGCCGGTGACCGCGCAGCGCGCTGCGCCGCTGCAGGTGAGCTGGCTGGGCTTTCCGGGCACCAGCGGTGCCGACTACGTCGACTACTTCATCGGCGACCCGGTGACGACGCCGCTGGAACATGCCGCGCACTTCAGCGAGAAGCTGGCGCAGATGCCGCTGTGCTACCAGCCCAACGACGCGCGGCGCGCGCTGCCGGCGATCAGCACGCGCGCCGACTGGGGCGCGCCCGAGCGCGGCCCGCTGCTGGCCGCCTTCCACCAGTCGTACAAGATTTCTGCCGAGGTGTTCGACAGCTGGTGCCGCATCCTGCATGCCGTGCCCGACGCGCAGCTGTGGCTGCTGCGCTGGAACACCAACGTGCAGGCGGCGCTGCAGGCGGCCGCGCGCGAGCGCGGCGTCGATCCGGCGCGGCTGGTGTTCGTGCCCATGCTGCCGCTCGAACAGCATCTCTCGCGCCTGGCCTGCGCCGATCTTTATCTGGACGCCTGGCCCTGCAACGCCCACACCACCGCCGGCGAGGCGCTGTGGGCCGGCGTGCCGGTGGTGAGCTGGAGGGGCGAGACCTTCGCGCAGCGGGTTGCGCCGAGTCTGCTGAACGCGGTGGGCCTGAACGAACTGGTGCGCGCGAACGTGGCCGACTACGAAGCCGAGGCGATCGCGCTGGCGCAGGACGCGCCGCGCCGTGCCGCCTTGCGCTCGCACCTGATCGCGCAGCGCCGGGGCCGGCTCTTCGACGGCGAGCGCTTCGCGCGCGACATCGAAGCGCTCTATGAACGCATGTGGGCGCGCGCCGTCGCCGGCTTGCCGCCCGAGCACCTGCCCGCGCAAGACGACTGATGGACGCCGCCACGCTGACGCGCCAGGGTGTCGCCCTGCAAGGCCAGGGACGGCACCCGCAGGCGCTGCAATGTTTCATGCAGTCGCTGGCGCTGAAGATCGACGATGCCTTCACGCACTTCCGCCTGGGCGTCAGCTTCCGCGACTGCGGCATGAAGCTGGAGGCGGCCGAGTGCTTCCGCACCGCGCTGGCGCTGAAACTGCCGGACGAGCTGTTCGCGCGTGGCCTGCTCGCCTACATGGAGCGCGAGGGCTGCCGCTGGGCGAGCGCCGAGGCGGAGTGGCGCGCGCTCGAAGCCGCGCTCGATGCGCAGCCCGAAGGCGCGGCGCTGCAGATCAATCCCTTCGTGCACGCGGTGCTCAGCAGCGACCCGCTGCGCATCCGGCGTGTCGCCGAGCACTATGCGCGCTTCATCCAGCGCGTCGCCAAGCCCTTGCCGCCGGTGCGCGCGAAGGCGCACGCCGGGCCGCTGCGCATCGCCTACCTCTCGGCCGACTTTCAGCAGCACGCCACCGCGCAGCTGATGGTGCAGATGCTCGAAGCGCACGACCGCGCGCGCTTCGAGGTGACGCTGCTCTCGGCCGGCGCCGACGACGGCTCGGCGATGCGCCGGCGGCTCAAGCGCGCCTGCCACCGTTTCGAGGACCTGCACGGCGCCACGCACGAGGCGATGGCGCGGCGCATCCGCGCGCTGGGCATCGACATCCTCGTCGACGTGAAAGGCGCCACCGACGGCACGCTGCTGCCGGTGCTGGCCGCGCGTCCGGCGCCGCTGCAGCTGAACTGGCTGGCGTTTCCCGGCACCAGCGGCGCGGACTTCATCGACTACGTGATCGGCGACCCGATCGTGACGCCGCTTTCGAACGCCGCGCACTTCAGCGAGAAGATCGCGCAGCTGCCGAACTGCTACCAGCCCAACGACGCGCAGCGCGCGCGGCCGGCCGCGCTGCCGCGCGCCGAAGCCGGGCTGCCGGAAGGCGCCTTCGTGCTGTGCGGCTTCCACCAGTCGTTCAAGATCTCGCGCGAAGTGTTCGCGCGCTGGTGCGAATTGCTGAAGCGCATTCCGGGCGCGGTGCTGTGGCTGCTGGAGTGGAACGCCAACGTGCGCGAATCGCTGCTGGCGGCCGCGGCCGAACACGGCGTGGCCGCCGAGCGCTTCGTCTTCGCGCCGCTGCTGCCGCTCGAAGAGCATCTGGCGCGCCTGGCCTGCGCCGACATCTTTCTCGACGCCTGGCCGTGCAACGCCCACACCACCGCCGGCGAGGCGCTGTGGATGGGCGTGCCGGTGGTGACGATCCTGGGCGAGACCTTCGCGCAGCGTGTCGGCGCGAGCCTGCTGCACCAGGTCGGCCTGGACGAGCTGGTGTGCACGAGCGAAGAAGCCTACGCCGGCACGATCGTCGCGCTGGCCGAAGATCCCTCTCGCCGCGCTGCCTTGCGCGATCGGCTGGAACGCGCGCGCAGCGCCAGCCCGCTCTTCGACGGCGAGCGCTTCGCCCGCGACATCGAAGCGCTCTACCAGGATCTCTGGGCGCGCGCCTGCGCTGCCCCCGCCGGCGCCAATTGAGCCGCTTTCCGCCCGCACATCGGCGCTTTCTCGGCCCGGGCGGAACCTAAGCTCGCCGGGCACACCAGAAAGGCCCACGCGCATGAACCCGATCGACGTTCACCTGAGCATCTGCCAGCCGCTGGGCTCGCCGCACTGGCTCGGCCTGCTCGACCAGGCGCGCTACTACCGCTGGATGTTCCGGCGCCTGGGCGCGAACGTCACGCTGGCGAAGAACCGGCTGCGCCACGGCGCGATCAACTTCGTGTTCGGCGCGCACGACGGCTTCAGCCCGGCGGCCGCGGCGCGCCACGCCTGCGTGTTCGTCAACCTCGAACAGCTCGGCGAAGGCGGGCGCCAGGTGCACCCGAGCTACATCGAGCTGCTGCGCCGCTCGGCGGTGGTCGACTACGACGCCGGCAACCTCGCCGCCTACGCGGCCGACATTGCCGACGTGCCGGTGGCGCCGATCCTGCACGCGCCGTATCTGCAGCCGGCCAATCCGATCCCGCTCGAAGAGCGCCCGATCGACCTGCTCTTCATCGGCAGCATGAACGAGCGCCGCAAGGCCTGGATCGAGCGCATCGAAGCCTGCGGCCTGACTGTGGCGATGTTCGACGGCGCGCTGTACGGCGCCGAGCGCGATGCGTACATCGTGCAGGCCAAGGCGGTGGTCAACGCGCACTACTACGAGAGCTGCCGCTTCGAGCAGGCGCGCGTGGCGCACTGCCTGTCGCTGGGTACGCCGGTGATCTCCGAGCGCACGCCGCTGACGAACCCGCACGCTGCTTTCGAAGACAGCGTGCTGTGGCTGCAAGGCGGGGAGCTGGAGCAGTTCTTCACGGAGGACTTCGGCACGCCGGCCTACTACGAGGCGATGTACGCCGCGCTGGAGCGCTTCCGCGCCCACGACCCGATCGCCGACTACGCCGACATGCTCGGCTTCGCGCGCGGTTTCGCGGCCGAGCGCGGCAGGCAGATCGACGCCGCGCCGTGGCGGCCGACGCTGATCAACCTCGGCTCGGGCAAGGACTACCAGGCCGGCTGGCTGAACCTCGACATCGTCGAGCGCACCCAGCCCGACTTGCTGCTGAACCTGGCCGAGCCGCTCGAACTGCCGCTGCGCGCCCACACCGCCACGCAGGGCGAGCTGCTGCTGGAAGAAGGCAGCGTCGAGCTGATCAACGCCAACAACGTGCTGGAGCACGTGCCCGATCTCGTCACGCTGATGGGCAACTGCCTGAAGCTGCTCGCGCCCGGCGGCGAGTTCCGCATCGAGGTGCCCTACGAACACGCGCGCTCGGCCTGGCAGGACCCGACGCACGTGCGCGCGCTCAACGAGAACAGCTGGACCTACTACACCGACTGGTTCTGGTACCTCGGCTGGTACGAACACCGCTTCGAGATCGCCGACAGCAGCTACCTCGACGAGCGCGTGCAGCCCTGCGAGCAGCCGCAGGCCGCCTTCATGCGTGTGACGCTGCGCAAGATAGCCACCACGCCGGCCGAGCGCATGCACGCGCAGGCGATGCAGCCGGAAGTGCGGCTGCCCGACGACGAGTTCGAGCTGGCGGTGCCGCCGTCCAACGTGCACTCGCTGCGCGAGGCGCTGGCGGTGAACGGCTGATACGCACACACCCCGTTCGCCCTGAGCTTGTCGAAGGGCCGGCGCAGTGGCGCGGCGGGGCTTCGACAGGCTCAGCCCGAACGGAACCCAAGAGACAGCATTCATGAGCAACTACTACGACGGCCTGAACCTCAAGCTGCTGGCGGCGATTCCCGCCGACGCGAAGCGCGTGCTCGAACTGGGCTGCGCCAACGGCCGCCTGGGCCGGCGCTTCAAGGAGCTGCACCCCGGCGTGCACTGGAGCGGCGTCGAGCTGATGGCCGATGCCGCCGCCACCGCCGCGCAGCATCTCGACCGCGTGATCCAGCTCGATCTCGACCACGCCGAGCTGAGCCAACAACTCGAAGGCGGCTTCGACGCCATCGTGATCGGCGACCTGCTCGAACACGTGCGCGAGCCCGGCCGCCTGCTCGAATCGCTCTACGACCTGGCCGCGCCGCACGCGCAGATCGTCTGCTGCCTGCCCAACATGGCGCACCTGTCGGTGATCGAGCGGATGATCGCCGGCGACATCAGCTACGACACGATGGGCCTGCTCGACGCGACCCACGTGCGCTTCTACTCGCCGGCCTCGGCCTTCAAGACCTTCCTCGACGCCGGCTGGCTGCCGCACCTGGCCGACCAGTACCGCGTCGAGCTGCCGCAGACGCATTTCGCGGCCAAGGTGGTGGAGGCGGCGCAACTGCTCGGCGTGCCGGCCGAGACGGCGGCGCACAACCTCGGCTGCTACCAGATGATCATCGTCTGCCGCAAGTGGGCGATGCAGGCGCTGCGTGGTTCCGGGCCGAGCGCGCCCTTCAGCGTGATCGTGCCGGTGAACCGGCCCTGGCAGTACGAGCTGAACATCGCCCGCTCGCCGGGGCTGAAGGAAGTGGGCGCCGAGATCATCCCGGTGCAGGGCGCCGACAGCGCCGCCGCTGCCTACGCCTGGGGCGCGCAGCGCGCGCGCCACGGCTGGCACCTGCTGGCGCACCAGGACGTGTATTTCCCCACCGGCAGCGGCTTCGCGCTGGCGCGCCAGCTCGGCGCGCTCGAGGCGGCCGGGCGCACGCGCGCTCCGGTTGGCTTCGCCGGCGTCGCACCCTCGGGCCAGGGCGACGGCCGCGTGCGCCACGCCGGCCTGGTGATCGACCGCACCACGCTGTTCGCGCACCCCGGCTGCGAGGGCGCGCTGTCGATCGACGAATTCGCCGTGGCGCTGCACCGCGACGCGGCGGTGAGCATCGACCCGGCGCTCGGCTGGCACCTGTGGGGGACCGACCTGTGCCTGCAGGCGCACTCGCAAGCGCAGGGCCAGGCCTGCGTTCTCGAAACGCCGCTGTTCCACAACTCGAGCACCGCCTGGGCGCTGCCCGAGGCTTTCCACGCCAGCGCGCGCACGCTGCTGGAGAAGTACCCGCAGCTCGAGCGCATTCCCACGCTGTGCGGCGAGCTGCAGCGCAAGGCCGCGCTGGCCGCCTGAGGAGACGAGACGCATGACCCCGAACACCGGCCTGGACGCCGTCAAGCACTTCAAGAGCACCGCCTGGACCAGCGCCGAGCGCGCGCAGGTCTACGACCGCAACACCAACTCGACCAGCGACCTCACGCATTTCCTCACCACCGAGTTCATCGGCGCGCTGCAGCAGCGCATCGCGCCGGGCAGCGCCGTGCTCGACCTCGGCTGCGGCACCGGCGTGCTGACCAAGGCGCTGGCGATGCTCGGCCACGACGTCACCGGCGTCGACATCAGCCAGGCGATGCTCGACCAGATCGATACCGGCACCGGCCCGGGCCGCATCACGCTGCGCCAGGGCAACGTGTTCGCGCTGCCGTTCGCGGACGCGAGCTTCGACGGCGTGATCACGCGCTGGGTGATCCCGCACTTCCGCGACTGGCCGGGCATCGTGCGCGAGGCGGCGCGCGTGCTGCGCCCCGGCGGCACGCTGGTGATCGACCACACCAGCCGCGCCAACTACGCGCTGGCCGCGCGCGAGGCGGTGCTCGACCACACCGCCTTCGGCTACGACCCGCGCGTGCGCGGCGGCGACGCCAACGGCTTCTACGCCGCCGCGACGGTGGACGAACTGCAGCTCGCCGCCGACAGCGCCGGGCTCGAGCTGGTCGACGTGGCGCCGCTGGGCTTCTTCCGCCAGAACGCGGTGTTCGCCGCGGTGCTCGGCGCCGAAGGCCACGCCGCCTACCGCAAGGCCGTCGACGCCTTCTGGCAGGACCCCGGCGCGCGCGCCTTCATCCAGTGGTTCGAGCGCCACGTGACGCGCGCGCTGCCGCTGGAGATGGCCAACGGCATGGCGGCGGTGATGAAAAAGCGCGCCTGAGACTTCAGGCGTTCAGCGCCCCCATCGCCGCTTCCGGATAGCGCGTGCCGGCCACCGGCACGGCGGCCAGCAGCGCGTCGATCTGCTTCAGCTCGTCGGCGCTCAGCACCAGGTGCGCCGCCGCGGCGTTTTCGTCCAGCCGCGCGATGCTGCGCGTGCCGGGAATCGGCACCACGTCCGGCCCGCGCGACAGCAGCCAGGCCAGCGCCAGCTGCGCGCTGGTGCAGCCGCGTGCCTCGGCCAGCGCCTTCACGCCGTCGGCCAGCGCGAGGTTGTGCGCGAGGTTCTCGCCCTGGAAGCGCGGATTGTTGCGGCGCCAGTCGTTGCCGGCCAACTGCTCGGCGCTGCGGATCGTGCCGGTGAGAAAGCCGCGCCCGAGCGGGCTGTAGGGCACCAGCGCGATGCCCAGCTCGCGGCACAGCGGCAGCAGCTCGGCCTCGACCTCGCGCGACCACAGCGAGTACTCGGTCTGCAAGGCCGCGATCGTGTGCACCGCGGCGGCGCGGCGGATGGTCCGCGGCCCGGCTTCCGAGAGTCCGAGGTGGCGCACCTTGCCGGCGCGCACCAGCTCGGCCATCGCGCCGACGGTGTCCTCGATCGGCACCTTGCGGTCGACGCGGTGCTGGTAGTACAGGTCGATGTGATCGACGCCCAGGCGCCGCAGGCTGGCATCGCAGGCGGCGCGCACGTACTCGGGCCGGCCGTCGATGCCGAGGAGGGCGCCGTCCGGCGCGCGCACGTTGCCGAACTTGGTGGCCAGCACCACTTCGCTGCGGCGCGTCTTCAGCACTTTCGCGAGCAGGCGCTCGTTGGCGCCGGTGCCGTACATGTCGGCGGTGTCGAGGAAGTCGATGCCGATGTCCAGCGCGTGGTTCAGCACCGCGAGCGACTGCGCGTCGTCGGCCGGGCCGTAGAAATCCGACATGCCCATGCAGCCCAGGCCGATGGCCGAGACCTGCGGGCCGCTGTTGCCGAGGGTGCGGCGGGGGTAGGGGGTGTTCATGCAAAAAACTCCGAAGCTGCGAAAGAGGAGGGGGTGTTGCAGTGTGCGTCCGCGCCGGGCCTCGTGTGAGCACGATCCTCGGCGATGCTTGCCCGATCCTGCGGAGGGCAGGGGGCGTGCCCGCGCGGCCGGCTGGCCTCGCGCCAGAATCGCGCCGATGCCGCATACCGAAGCCCCCGCCGCCGCACCGGCCGAACTGATCGCGCTGGTGCGCGAGTTCGCGCCCGCCGACGGCGTGCACGCCACCGCCATCCCCGGCCTGCAGCTGCTGCGCCTCAGCCAGAGCGGCGCGGCGCTGCCGGCGCGCTACGAGCCCGGGCTGGTGCTGGTGGTGCAGGGCCGCAAGGTGGCCACGCTGGGCACGCAGCGGCTCGTCTACGACCCGCTGCACTGCCTGGTGGTGGGCGTGACCATGCTGCCGCTGGCGCAGGTGGTGCAGGCCTCGGCCGAGCAGCCTTACCTGTGCGTGCAGATCCAGCTCGATCCGCATGAGATCGGCCAGCTGGTGCTCGAATCGCCGCCCGGGCGCGCCAGCGCCGCGCCGGCCTGCGGCCTGCAGGTGGCGCCCACCTCGCCCGAGCTGCTCGATGCCGCCTTGCGCCTGCTGCGGCTGCTGAAGGCACCGCATGACGCGCCGGTGCTCGCGCCGCTGGTGCTGCGCGAGATCGTCTACCGCGCGCTCACCGGCGAGCTGGGCGCGCGGCTGCGCGCGCTGGCGGTGGCCGACAGCCACGCGCGCCGCATCGCGCGCGCGATCGAGCTGCTCAAGCAGCGCTTCGCCGAGCCGCTGCGCGTGCAGGAGATGGCGCACGCCGCGGCGATGAGCCCTTCGACCTTCCACCAGCGCTTCAAGCAGCTCACCGCGATGTCGCCGCTGCAGTACCAGAAGCAGCTGCGCCTGCACCATGCGCGCGCGCTGATGCTGGGGCAGGGGCTGGACGCGGCCGCGGCCGGCCACCGCGTCGGCTACGAAAGCGCCTCGCAGTTCAACCGCGAGTACCGCCGCCTGTTCGGCGCGCCGCCGCGCGCGCAGGTGCGGCAGATGCAGGCGGCGGGCGGCTGAGCCGCCGGCGCGGCCTCAGCCGCGCACCGCCGCCTCGATCGCCGCGACGTCGATCTTGCCCATCTGCATCATCGCCTCGAAGGCGCGCCTGGCCGCGGCGCGGTCGGGGCCGGCGACGGCGTCGGTCAGCACGCGCGGCGTGATCTGCCACGACAGGCCCCACTTGTCGCGGCACCAGCCGCAGGCGCTCTCCTGGCCGCCATTGGCGACGATCGCGTTCCACAGCCGGTCGGTCTCGGCCTGGCTGTCGGTGGCCACCTGGAACGAAAAGGCCTCGCTGTGCCTGAAGGCCTTGCCGCCGTTCAGCCCGATGCAGGGAATGCCCATCACGCTGAACTCCACGGTGATGACGTCGCCCTCCTTGCCCGAGGGGTAGTCGGCCGGCGCGCGGTGCACCGCGCCGACCGCGCTGTCGGGGAAGGTCCTGGCGTAGAACTGCGCCGCTTCCAGTGCATCGCCGTCGTACCAGAGGCAGATGGTGTTCCTGGCGGCGGTCATCGGCGGTCTCCGGGCGGGCTGCGGGAGACTAAGGCTACGCCGATCCCGCGCTGCGTGCAGCGGCGCGCCGCGGACCTCAGGCCGCGCGCACCAGCTCCCACGCCAGCGGCGTGCCCGGCGCGGCGTCCTTCGCGGCGCGGCAGCCGAGCAACTGCTCCAGGTGCTTGGGCGCGAGGCCGTAGCCGGGGCGGATGGCGCGCACGTTTCGGCGCGTCAGCAACTCGCCGGCCTTCACCGGCTCGACGATGTACAGCGAGCGGCGGAACTGCGTCGAGCCGCCTTCGGCTTGGGTCGGCTGGAAGTTCACCTGCCCCAGGCTCTGCCAGGCGCGTTCGGTCTCGGCGCGCAGCACGGCGAATTCGGCCGGCTCCAGCGAGAAGGCGCTGTCCACGCCGCCTTCGGCGCGCGCGAGCGTGAAGTGTTTTTCGACCAGCGTCGCGCCCAGCGCCACCGAGGCCACCGCGACGCCGCAGCCCAGCGTGTGGTCGGACAGGCCCGCCTCGCAGCCGAAGGCTTCGCGCAAGGCGGGGATGGTGCGGATGTGGCTGTCGGTCGGCGCGGCCGGGTAGGTGCTGGTGCACTTGAGCAGCACCAGCTCGTGGCAGCCGGCGCCGCGCGCGGCGCGCACCGCGTCGTCGATCTCGGCGAGCGTGGCCATGCCGGTCGACATGATCAGTGGCTTGCCGATCGCCGCGACGCGGCGGATCAGCGCCAGGTCGGTCAGCTCGAAGCTGGCGATCTTGTAGGCCGGCACGTCGAGCGATTCGAGGAACTCGACCGCCGTGTCGTCGAAGGGCGTGCTGAAGCAGTGCAGGCCGCGTTCTTTCGCGTGCGCCATGATCGGCGCGTGCCATTCCCAGGGCGTGGCTGCTTCCGCGTACAGCGCGTGCAGCTGGCGGCCGGCCCAGGGGCTCTTGGGGTCGTCGATCACGAAGCCGGGCGCGCGGATGTCCAGCGTCATCGTGTCGGCGGTGTAGGTCTGCAGCTTGATCGCGTCGGCGCCCGCGTCGGCGGCGGCGTCGACGATGGCCAGCGCACGCTCCAGCGAGCGGTTGTGGTTGCCCGACATCTCGGCGATGAGATAGGGGCGGGCGTTCGGGCCGATCTCGCGGCCGGCGATGCGGATCATCGTGTCAACTCTCCATCGGCTCCAGGCGCAGCCGGTAGCGGCGCCCGCGGTGCTCGAAGAACGCCGGGTAGCGCTCGGGGTCGGCCACGCGCAGCAGGTCGAACACCTCGGCCAGCGGGCGCGCCGGGTCGATGCGGCTGTCGTCCGGGCCGCGTTTGCGGTAGTAGCTCGGCGTGCCGTGCTGCTCGCGCGGCCGCACCTCGTGCGCATGCGCCAGCGCCCAGTCCATCAGCGCGATCTCGGCGTCGAACAGCAGCGCGTTGATCTCCTCGCACACCGCGCTGGCGGGCACGCTGACGTCGATCTGGTGCCAGATGCGCCCGGCGTCGAGCGCCTCGGCGGCTTCCAGCAGCGTGACCGCGAAGCCGGGCCTGCCTTCGATGATCTGCCACACGTGCGGCGACATGCCGCGCCCCTCGGGCAGCGCGCTCGCGTGCAGCACCAGCGTGTGGCGGTAACGATCGAGGATGTCGCGGCCGACGATCTGATGGCAGGAAACGAGGAACAGGAACTCGCCGCCGCTCGCCTCGCGCGCATCGCGCAGCAGCGCGATGTCGGCCTCGTGGCGGTGCTTCGCGATCCAGCGCGCCAGCCAGGCATTGACGCCGTGCGCGGGGTCGGTGCAGACGATGTGGACGGTGGTCATGGGGCGAGCAGGGCGGTGGCGACACGCAGCGCGCCGCGGCCGTCGACCAGCGCGCGCGAGCGCTCGGCGAGGCTGCGGCGCAGCGCGGGGTTCGTGATCAGTTCGCGTGCGGCGTCGGCGATCGTGGCCTGCGAAGGCGGTTCGTCGGCCAGCACGCGCAGCACGCCGAGATCCTGCAAGGGCAGCAGCACCGCGCGCTGGTTGTCGGCGGCGATCAGCGCCAGCGTCGGCGCGCCGACGCAGCAGCGCTCCCAGGTGGCGCCGCCGCCCGCGCCGATCTGCAGGTCGTGGCGCGCGAAGAAGGCGGCGAGGTCGCTCTGGTCGAGCGTCAGCCGCGTGCGCTCGTCGCCGGCGATGGCCTCGCGCAGCGCGGCGAGGTTCGGGTTGCCCGAGGTGGTGGCGATCTCGATCGCGCCGCCGAAGCCCGCGCCGTCGCGCAGCGCGCGCAGCGCCAGCAGCGAGAAATTGGCCGCATCCGTGCCGCCCATGAAGAGGCCGATGCTGTGCACGCTGTCGCGCAGCTCGCAGCGCGGCGCGTCGGCGTAGGCCGGCGCGAGCAGCGCGTGCCTGGGGCCGGCGAGCAGGTGCGTCTGGGGGCCGATCAGCCCGGCGAACTTCGCGGCCGGGTCGGCGCTGTGGTTGGGGTCGACCAGCCAGTCGACCGCGAGCGCGCGGTCGGCGATGTCGTCGATCGCGGCGAGCTTCGCGCCGCTCGCCTCGCGCACCGCGCGATGCCAGGGCTCGCCCAGCGCATAGTGGTCGACGACGATGCGTGCCGCGGCAGGCGATGCGGCGAGGAAGTCGCGTGCGTCGTTCGCCTCGCGGCTCACCGGGCCGTCGGCGATGCACCGCGAAACAACGCCGGCCGCTTCGATCAGCGGCGCGCAGTCGAGGTCGATGCGCCGCCAGGCCAGGCTCACGTCGGCGCCCAGCGCCCGCAGCGCCTGCGCCAGCGACAGGCAGCGCTTGACGTGCCCGAGGCCGATCGCCGCGCTCGCATCGGCGCGCATCGCGACTTTCATGCCGCCACGCCTTCCGCCTCGCGGCGCACGCGGTACAGCGCCTCGGCCAGGGCCCAGTCGCCTGGTGTGTCGATGTCGAGCACGCTGCCCTCGTCGCACACCAGCGTGCAGGCGTCGGCGTGCAGCGGCCGGCCCGCCAGCCAGGCCTGCACGCGGCCCCAGTAGAACTGGCCGGCGTCGTGGAAGGCGGGCGGCAGGTCCTGCGTGCGCGTCTGCATGTACTCGGGCTGCAGCGGCGCGCTGCGGCCGCGGGCATCGCGGTTCAGCGCGCGCTGGATGGGCGCGCGGTAGGCCAGCACCGGGAAGGCGTAGGGCGCGTCGCTCGCTTCCAGCAGCGCTAGCGTGTCGGCCAGCGCCTGCGGCTGCAGCAAGGGCACGGCCGGGTAGATGCAGCAGGCCAGGCGCGCAGCCCAGCCGAGTTCGGCGCAGGCGCGGATGGCGTGCGCGATCACCGGCACGGTGGGGGTGAAGTCGTCGGCCAGTTCGGCCGGGCGCAGGAAGGGCACGTCGGCGCCCAGATCGCGCGCGACGGCGGCCAGCTCGGCGTCGTCGGTCGAGACGATCACGCGCTCGAACAGCGCCGAGCGCTGCGCCACCTCGATCGCGTAGCCGATCATCGGCCGGCCGGCGAAGGGGCGCAGGTTCTTGCGCGGCACGCGCTTGCTGCCGCCGCGCGCGGGGATCACGGCGATGCGCCCGGTCTTCACGCCAGCACGCTCCCGAGCACGTTCACCACGCGGTCCTGCTGCGCCGAGGTCAGCGCCGGGAACAGCGGCAGCGACAGCGTGCGCGCGTAGTAGCGCTCGGCCGCCGGGAAGTCGCCGGGCGCAAAACCGAGCCGGCGGTAGAACGGCTGCGTGTGGATCGGGATGTAGTGCACGTTGACGCCGATGCCGGCCTCGCGCAAGGCGGCGAAGGCGGCGGCCCGATTCACCGGCGTGCGGGCTGGGTCGATCTCGACGGCGTACAGATGCCAGGCGCTGCGGCGGTCCGGCAGGCGCGGCGGCAGGATCAAGGGCAGCCGGGCCAGCAGCGTGTCGTAGCGATCCGCCAGCGCCTCGCGGCGCGCCTGCATGTCGGCAAGGCGACCGAGCTGCGAGAGCCCCAGCGCCGCCTGCAATTCCGTCATGCGCGCGTTGAGCCCCAGCGCCTGCTGCTCGTAGTACCACGCGCCGTGCGAGGCGGATTCGAACTCGCCTTCGTCGCGCGTGATGCCGTGCGAGCGCAGGCTGCGCACGCGCTGCGCCAGCGCGGCGTCGTGCGTCGCCACCATGCCGCCTTCGGCGCAGGTGAGGATCTTCACCGCATGGAAGCTGAACACCGTGGCATCCGCCCACGCGCACGCCACCGGCGCGCCGAGGTAGCTCGCGCCGGTGGCGTGCGAGGCGTCTTCGAGGATCTTGAAGCCGTAGCGGTCGGCCAGCGCGCGCATCTCGCGCAGGTCGGCCGGCAGGCCGGCGAAGTCGACCGGGATCAGGACGTCGGGCAGTTCATCCTGCGCCTCGGCGTCTTCGAGCTTGTCGCGCAGCGCATCCACCGAGAGGTTGCGCGTGATGGGGTCGATGTCGACGAAGTCCACCGCCGCGCCGCAGTACAGCGCGCAATTGGCCGAGGCGACGAAGCTGATCGGCGTGGTCCACACGCGCGAGCGCGGGCCCACGCCCAGCGCCAGGCAGGCCAGGTGCAGCGCGCTGGTGGCGTTGCTCACCGCCACTGCGTGCGCCACCTCGTGCGCGGCCGCGAAGGCCTGCTCGAAGCGCTGCACCACCGGGCCTTGCGTGATCAGCTCCGAGCGCAGCACCGCCGTGACGGCGGCGATGTCGTCCTCGCTGATCTCCTGCCGGCTGTACGGGATCGTGTCCATCGCCGGCTGATCACGCCGCCAATGCCGTCGCCGTCTGAGCGCAGGCCGGCGAGAAGATCAGCTCGCGCAATTGCTCGACGCTGAGGAAATCCGGGTTGCGTCCGCTGTCGTAGCTGAAGCCCTCGGGCACGCGCGTCGCGCCGGTGCGCGCCGCGTACTCGTCGACGCTGTAGGCGCCCGCGCTCGGCAGGATGGCGTAGTAGGCGCCCAGGTCCACGGTGTTCAGGCTGTCGCTGGCGGTGATCATCTCCTCGTGGATCTTCTCGCCGGGGCGCACGCCCACCACCGTCTGGCGGCAGTTCGGGGCTATCGCGCTGGCCACGTCGCCGATGCGGTAGGAGGGGATCTTGGGCACCAGGATCTCGCCGCCGAGCGCGTTTTGCAGCGCCCACAGCACCATCTCCACGCCTTCCTGCAGGCTGATGTTGAAGCGCGTCATCGCCGGGTCGGTGATCGGCAGCGTGCCGCTGGCGCGCTGGGCGAGGAAGAACGGGATCACCGAGCCGCGGCTGCCCATCACGTTGCCGTAGCGCACCACCGAGAAACGCGCGTCGCGCCTGCCCTTGATGTTGTTGGCGGCGACGAACAGCTTGTCGGAGCACAGCTTGGTGGCGCCGTACAGGTTGATCGGCGCGGCCGCCTTGTCGGTGGACAGCGCCACCACGCGCCTGACGCCCTGGTCGAGGCAGGCGTCGATGACGTTCTGCGCGCCCAGCACGTTGGTCTTGATGCACTCGAAGGGGTTGTACTCGGCGGCCGGCACCTGCTTGAGCGCGGCGGCGTGCACGACGACGTCCACGCCCTCCAGCGCGCGCTGCATGCGCTGCGCGTCGCGCACGTCGCCGATGAAGTAGCGCATGCACGGGTACTGGCGCTCGGGGAACTGCTGCGCCATCTCGTACTGCTTCAGCTCGTCGCGCGACAGCACCGCCAGCCGGCGCACGCCGGGGTAGCGCTCCAGCACGGTCTTGACGAAGGCCTTGCCGAACGAGCCGGTGCCGCCGGTGATCAGGATGGACTGCTTGTCGAGCATGGTGAGTGTCCCCAGGGATTCAGTCGAAGATGCGCCCGTCGCGCGCCGTCAGGCGCGGCACGAAGCGCGCGCGCTGCGCATCGGCGCGCTCGCGGAACAGCGCGGGGTCGGCCAGCAGCGCGGCGGTCTCGGCGAGCGCGTCGTCGAGCCGCAGCGAAGGCACGGTGCCGTCGCCGATGAAGGCGGGCGAGGTCGGGTAGTCGGCCGGCCAGAGCTGGTCGCCGGCGTGCAGCAGGTGCGCGCCGGCGGCGAGGAATTCGATGCCCGCGGTGGTGGGCTCGCCGTAGCTGACGCACAGGTCGGTGCGCTGCGCGATCTGCTCGATCTTCGCGTCGAGCACCGCCTGCAGCGCCTCGACCGGCAGCGACAGCGCGCTCGAAGCCAGCCGCAGCCCGGCGTTGTTGGGCTTGAGCCGCACGATCAGCTCGGCGCCGCGCGCGGCGCATTGCTGCGCGAGCGCGCGGTGAAAGCGCGCCAGGCCGGCGAAGTCGATGTACGACAGGCCCTGGCTGGCCAGCGTGTTGACCAGCAGGCACACCGTGGCGGCGCGCTCGCGCGGACGCGGGTTCGGCGCCGGGCCGAGCCGCGCGCCGACGGTGCGCAGCTTCTCGCCCCACACCGTGCGCGTCGGCGTGGCGAAGCCGTCGCGCTCGATCACGCGCACGTTCAGCGAATGCGGGATCGCGCCGGTGGCGTACGACGAATGCGGCAGCACGGTGATCGGCGCGCCGAGCCGCTCGGCCACCGAGAACAGCGGGCCGTTGTGGCCGGTGTCGTGGTCGGTGATCACGAAGTGCGGGCGCGTGCCGCGCAGCGCGTCGCGCAGGCCCTCGAAGTGGATCGCCTGCACCAGCGAGCGCTCGGCTAGCGCATCGGCCTGGATCTGCAGCGCCTGGCGGTTGGGCACCAGCGCGCCGAGCTGCTCGATGAAGACCTGGCGCGCGGCCTCGCGATAGACCAGCGCGGCGGCGCTGACCGCGTCGCCCGGCAGCTGCGCGAGCGGCACCTTCATCGCGCAGCGCCGCCGCACCGGGATGTCCCAGTGCGCGCTCGGCAGGTCGATGTTGCTCGGGAAGGCGCGCGCGATCTCGGCTTGGTAGTGGTCGTGGTGGTGGTAGCAGGTGGCGATGTGCGTCACCGCGTGCGCCTGGCCGGCGGCGGCGCGGGCGGCGACTTCGCCGAGATCCCAGCACCAGGCGGCGTGGTCGTCCACCCAGTTCAGCGTCTGCTCGTAGTGGTCGACGATGCGCCAGCGCGGCGAGGCGGCGGCGAACAGGTCGGCGGCGAGGAAGGAGTCGAAATAGAACAGCTGCGGCTTGTCGGGCCGGTACAGGCCGATGCGGCGCTCGGCGAAGCTGCGATCGCACAGCTCGCCGAGGTATCGGGCCACCAGCGCGCGGATGAAGAACAGGCGCATCGGCCCCTGGTCCCAGCCCTGGAACACGCCCTGGCCGAACAGGCGCTCGCGCTGCGCGGTCAGTGCCTGGTCGAGCGCGGCCGCGCGCGTGGCGGCCTCGGTGGCGATGCGCGCGTGGAAGTGCGCCCCGACCGCCAGCGGCCGGTAGCTGAAGCGGTCCGCATCCAGGCCCTGCGCGAGCGCCTCTTCGGCCAGGCCGGGGTCGATGAAGATCAGCGGCGCGTCGCCGAAGTCGTGCCCGGCGCGCACGTGGTGCGCGATGTCGCTGCGCTGCAGGAACAGGAGGGCGTCGATCTTCACGGCGCGGCGCGAAAGAGAGGGCGGGGCATGCCGTGATTTCACGGCGAGCGGGCGCGTTCGGATCGGCGGAGAACCGGCCGGATGGACGGCCTTTTCCCGCCGTGCGGCTTCAGGCGGCCAGCTCCGCCGGCAGCGTGTGCCCGGCCTCGCTGCGCGAGCGCGCCGCGTGCGCCGCGGCGCGCTGCAGCCCGCCGTCGCGGTCGGCCGGCACGAAGTGCGGCGCGAGGCGGTCGTCGCCGATCAGCACCGGCACCGGCATGCGCGCCGGGGCGCTCGCGCCGCGCGGCAGGGCGATCAGCGTTGCCACCACCGCCTGCACCGCCGGCGTGCCGGCGGCGCCCGCCGCGCCCTGGCCGCGCAGGCGCTGCGCCACCGCCTCGCGGTCGGTCACCAGGCGCAGCTCCTGCATCTCCCAGCCGGCGCGCGCGCTGGCGGCGGCGAGCTGCTGCGCCCAGGGCTCGCGTTGCCAATCGACTCCCGCGGCGATGCCCATGCGCAGCTGCAGCTTGGCGCGCGGCCGCGCCACGCGCTTCAGTTCGGTGAACAGCGGCGCGATGTCGGGCAGGTCGCGCAGCGCGTCGTTCAGGCGGATGCCGTCGAGCGCGCCGTCGGCCAGCGGCAGGCGGCCGTGTTCGTCGAGCTGGATCTCGTGGCCGAAGTTCAGCCAGCCGGGGATGCGCTCGTCGGCGGCGTCGATGTTCAGGACCTTGGCGCGTGCATCGAAGCGCTGCACGCGCTCGGAGAGGTAGGTGCTCGACTGCTTGCCGCGCATGCTCCAGTTGCTGAAGCTCGTCGAGGTGTGGGCGCGGTAGTACTGCTCCTCGGTCGACAGCGCGCCCTCCACCGCGTACCACGGCGTGTGCTCGACGATGTAGGGCCGCCCCAGGCGCAGCGCGCGGTCGTCGATCGAGAAGGCGGCCTTGGCCGGATAGAGCGCGAAGGTGGTGTCGATCGCCGCGGCGAACACGCCCGGCGCCACCGGGTGCTCCCAGAACTGGCTCTCCCACTTGCGCACCGTGTCGGCGTCGGCGTAGCCGTCGGGCAGGTCGTCGATGCGCAGCGCCGGGCCGACCTTGCTCGCGTCGGGGTAGCGGCGCAGCGTCTCGTAGAGCTTGCCGACCAGGTCGGCGGGGCAGCACCCGGCCGGCACGATGTCGGAATCGGTCAGCACGTAGGGCGTCTCCAGCACCTCGTGCACGCCTTGCTGCCACAGCACGTAGGGGCCGTGGTTCTGCGGCAGGCGCAGCACGTTCACGCCGGGCGGCAGCGCGTCGTAGTACGCCAGCAGCGGCGGGTAGGTGGAGGCGTTGTCGAGGATGACGATGCGGCGCGTGCCGCCGGCGCGCAGCCAGTCGATCAGCCGCACCATCGCCTCGTGGCGGTTGCGGTTGACGATGAAGACGGGGATGTCGCGCCAGTCGAGCGCCGGCGCGCTCGCGGCGGCGGCCGGGCCGCCGGCATCGAGCCGCAGGTGCTGCGCGCCCGACTCCACCAGCAGCCAGGCGGCGTCTTCCAGCGGCATGTCGGCGCGGCCCGCGGCCAGCACCAGCTGCGCGTCCTGGCGGTGCATCGCCAGCGCCAGCTTGGCGTCGGCCGCGCCGCCTTGCAGCGTCACCACCGGCTGGCGCGCGTTCGATCCTTCGGCGGCGAAGGTGCTCGCCAGGCAGTCGAGGAAGCCGGGCGGGAACTCGGCGCCGGCGTCGCAGCGCACCACGATGCGCCCGGTGGCCAGGCGCAGCGCGCGGTTGAAGCCGACGTGCAGCGCGCCGGGGGCGCCGTCGCCGTCGGCGAGCAGCCAGTCGGCGGCCCGGCGCAGCGGCTCGGGCGGCAGGCTGCCGCCGGCGCACACGCCGATGATCTCGAAGCGCTCGCGCGGCAGAGACTGCGCGGCCAGCGAGCGCAGCGCGCTCGCGCAGCGGCCGGCGGCGTCGAGCTCGAGCAGCACGCTGGCATCCAGCTCCGGCGGCGCTTTGGTGTTCATCGGCGACTCCATCGAGGCAGTGGCACCGGCACGGCGCCGGACTTGAGCACAATCTAACGGTCGTCCGCGCGGCGCGATCGGTGCATCAGGCGCGGTTTTTCCGTCCAGTTGCGAGGGCTCACGATGATGAAGTTCGCCGCCGTTGCCGCTGCGCTGGCCCTGGCCGGCTGCGCCGCCGCGCCCACCGCGCCCGAGGTCTACGGCCGCTGGGTGATCGAGCAGGCGCGCTCCGCGCCCATCCTCGACAAGCGCCGCGCGCGGCTGGTGCTGGGCCGCGACGCCCGGTTGTCGGGCCACGATTCGTGCAACGCGATGAGCGCGAGCTTCACGCTCGACGGCGAGCGCATCCGCATCGGCCCGGTGGTCACCACGCGCATGGCCTGCCCGGAGCTGTTGCTCGAGCAGGAGGACCGCATCCTCACCGCGCTCGAACTCGCCGCCACCGCCAAGGTGCGTGCCGACGGCCTGCTCGAGATCCGCGATTCGGAGGGGCGGGGGCTGTTGCGGGCGACGCGGGCGGAGGAGGAGTAGGCAGAGCCGCCTTTGCTGAACCAACGGTGGCATGCCTGCCGAACCGTGACGCAGCGCACGCTTGGACACCCTCGCAGCCGCCCATGTCAGAAAAAATCCGACACGCGCTCTGGTCGAAAGTGGACTCAAGCCCTGGAGATGGGCCGATGTTCCGGCCCACTTGCGCTCATCACAATTCGTTCCATGCCGTCACGAAAGGCGGCGATCGAAACGAACACGGAGCCAACGCAAAATGAACGCCGACCAGATCCTCACCGAAATCCGCGAAGCCAACCTCTCGTACCTGATGCTGGCGCAAAGCCTGATCCGCGCCGACCGCGAGCAGGCCCTCTACCGCCTGGGCATCAGCGAGGACACCGCTTCGATGATCGCGCTGCTGACCCCCGCGCAGATGATGAAGATCGCCGCCGGCAACACGCTGCTGTGCAAGTTCCGCATGGATGACGAGCTGGTCTGGGGCCTGCTCACCAGCCACGGCAAGTCGGCCGCCAACGACACCACCAGCCGCCTGCATGCCGCCATCCTGATGGCCGGCCGTCACCAAGAGGCGGCCTGATCATGGCGCGCGTCAAGTCCATCCTCACCGAAGCCCGGCAGATCGAGCGTGCCGTCACGCTGATCCACCTCGGCGCCCGGCTGCAGGTGCTCGAGTCGGAGACCGACCTGTCCTACGAGCGCCTGCTGCGCCTGTACAAGGAAGTCTCCGGCAAGTCGCCCAGCAAGGGCCAACTGCCGTTCTCGACCGACTGGTTCATGACCTGGCAGCCCAACATCCATGCCAGCCTGTTCCTGAACATCCACGAGTACCTGAACAAGGCCGCCGAACTCGACGAGATCGACACCGTCATCAAGGCCTACCAGCTCTACCAGGAGCAGACCTCGGCGCAGGGCCTGGAGGCGCTGCTGTCGGTCACGCGCGCCTGGCGCCTGGTCAAGTTCGTCGACAACGGCATGCTGACCATGACGAAATGCTCCAAATGCGGGGGGCACTTCGTCACCCATCCGCACGAGATTGCGAAACACTACGTCTGCGGCCTGTGCAATCCGCCGGCGCGCGCGGGCAAGGGCAGCGCGGCCGGGGCGATCCGGATGGGCGCCCACTGAAGTTTCGCGGCGCGCCGCCGATAACAGGCGCACGAACGGTTTTTCTTGCTTGTCTCCTCCTGGCACGTCCCTAGTGCCTTCGACGCGGATCCTTCGGGATCCGCGCTTTTCTTTGCGGCGCCGCGTTCGCACCCCTCGCGCCGCTCAAGCCTCCCGCCCCTGCTGCCGATAAGTTGACGTAGCCGCTGCGTTCCATGCCGCGGCGCGAAACCAAGAATCAAGCGCAAGCCATGTTCGTCATCATCGGTTGGGTCGTAGCGATGGGGTGCATCTTCGGCGCCTACATCGTGCACGGGGGCAACATGGGCGTGATCATCCACGCCCTGCCGACGGAAATGATGGCCATCCTCGGCGGTGCGCTGGGCGCCTTCGTGGTCAACAACCAGCCCAAGGTGCTCAAGGCCACGCTCGGCGGCCTGGGCAGCGTGTTCAAGGGCTCGAAGTACACCAAGGCGCGCTACATGGAGCTGCTCGCGCTGCTCTACGACATCCTGCAGAAGGCGCGCAAGGAAGGCCTGATGTCCATCGAGAAGGACGTCGAGGAGCCGCACAGCTCGCCGCTGTTCCAGAAGTACGCGACGGTCGGCAGCGACCACCACGTGGTCGAGTTCGTCACCGACTACCTGCGCATGATGGTCTCGGGCAACCTCAACGCGCACGAGATCGAATCGCTGATGGACAGCGAGATCGATACCCACCACCACGAGGCCCACGCGCCCGCCGCCGCGGTGGCGCGCCTGGCCGGCGCGCTGCCGGCCTTCGGCATCGTCGCGGCGGTGCTGGGGGTGGTCAACACGATGGGCTCGGTGGGCCAGCCGCCGGCGGTGCTGGGCGGCATGATCGGCTCGGCGCTGGTGGGCACCTTCCTGGGCATCCTGCTCGCCTACGCGGTGGCCGAGCCGCTGGCCGGCCTGATGGAGCAGAAGTGCGACGAAGGCTCCAAGGAGCTGCAGTGCATCAAGACCACGCTGCTGGCCAGCATGCAGGGCTACGCGCCGCAGGTGGCGGTGGAGTTCGGCCGCAAGGTGCTGTACTCGACCGAGCGCCCGACCTTCAGTGAACTCGAAGGCCACGTGAAGGGGAAGAAGTAAATGGCCGGCGACAGCAAGAAGCTCCAGCCCATCATCATCAAGCGCATCAAGAAGGGCGGGCACGGACACCACGGCGGCGCCTGGAAGATCGCCTACGCCGACTTCGTCACGGCGATGATGGCCTTCTTCCTGCTGATGTGGCTGCTCGGCTCCACCACCGAGGGCGACAAGAAGGGCATCGCCGACTACTTCAACTCGCCGCTGAAGATCGCGATGATGGGCGGCTCGGGCTCGGGCGATTCCTCGTCCATCCTCAAGGGCGGCGGCACCGACTTGTCGCGCAGCAGCGGGCAGGTGAAGTCCGGCGAGCTGGAGGCGAAGAAGCGCACGCTCAACCTGCAGGCGCTCAAGGCCGAGCAGAAGCGCGCCGAGATGGCGCGGCTGCAGTCGATCAAGGAGAAGGTCGAGGACGTGCTCGCCGCCAACCCCAAGCTGGCCGCGATGCGCTCGCAGATCCGCCTGGACATGACGGCCGACGGCCTGCGCATCCAGATCGTCGACGAGCAGAACCGCGCGATGTTCGACAGCGGCAGCGCCGTGGTGCAGCCGCACATGCGCGAGCTGCTGCGCGAGATCGGCGCGGTGCTCGCCGAAGTGCCGAACCGGCTGACGCTCGAAGGCCACACCGACGCGCAGCGCTTTGCCGCGGGCGACCGCGGCTACGGCAACTGGGAGCTGTCCAGCGACCGCGCCAACGCCTCGCGCCGCGAGCTGGTGGCCGGCGGCCTGCCCGACGAGCACGTGCTGCGCGTGCAGGGCCTGGCCTCCAGCCAGTTGATCGAGCCGGGCGACCCGGCCAACCCGGCGAACCGCCGCATCAGCATCATCGTGATGAACCGCGAGGCCGAGCAGCGCGTGCTCGAGCCCGCCGCGCCCGCCGAGCCCGAGGCCGCGCCGGCGGCGTCGCCGGAATTCGTCGACCGCAAGGTGGTCGAGCCGGTCTCAACTTTCGTGCCGCCCGCCCGATAAACATCCGAGCCAGTCCCACCGAGGCCCGCCATGAGCACCCCCAGCGACCTGAAATTCCTGATCGTCGACGACTTCTCCACCATGCGCCGCATCGTGCGCGGCCTGCTCAAGGAGATGGGCTGTCACAACGCCGAGGAGGCCGAGGACGGCGCGGTGGCGCTGAACATGCTCAAGAGCGCGAAGTACGACTTCGTGGTCAGCGACATCAACATGCCGAACATGAACGGCTTCGAGCTGCTCAATGCGATCAAGAAGGACGATGGGCTCAAGCACCTGCCGGTGCTGATGGTCACCGCCGAGGCGCGCAAGGAAGACATCGTGCGCGCCGCGCAGGAAGGCGCCGCCGGCTACATCGTCAAGCCCTTCACCAAGGCCACGCTGGAGGAGAAGGTGCAGAAGATCATGCAGAAGCTCGCCGCCACCGCCTGAACGGCCGACGAAGACCACCGGGGAACAAGAACATGAAGATGGACGATCTCTCCGAACTCGCGCCGCAGATGGCGGCCGGCGCTTCGCCGGAAGTGTTCCACCGGCTCGGCCTGATCACGCGCCAGCTGCACGACACGCTGCACCAGCTCGGCGTGATGCCCAAGCTGCAGATGGCCGCCGACGGCCTGCCCGACGCGCGCAGCCGGCTGAACTACATCGTTACCAAGACCAGCGACGCCGCCAACAGGGTGCTGAACTCGGTCGACCAGGCCAAGGCCGACCACGCCCACATCGCCAGCGAAACGCGCCGCATCGCCGAGGCGATGGTGCGCGATCCGGTCAAGGCGGTGGCCTCCGGCGCGGTGATGAACTTCGTCGGCGACGTCGAGGCCGCCACCGCGCGCATCGACCGGCACCTCACCGACATCATGCTGGCGCAGGACTTCCACGACCTCACCGGCCAGGTGGTGGCCAAGGTCGTGACGCTGGCCACCGAGCTGGAAGACAGCCTCGTCAAGCTGCTGATGCAGGCCGCGCCGCCCGAGCAGGCGCAGAAGGTCGAGGCCGCCGTGCTGCACGGGCCGGTGGTGAACCCGCAAGGGCGCACCGACGTCGTGCAGAACCAGGCCGAAGTGGACGACCTGCTGGCCTCGCTGGGCTTCTAGGCTTTCAGCCCCGCACGCGCAGGATGGCGGCGAAGTAGGCCGCCAGTTCCTCGCGGGCTGACAGCGGCAGCACGTGGGCGACGTACTGGTCGGGCCGCACGATGACGATGCAGCCGGCCGCGCGATCGATGCCGCGCAGCGTGAACACGTCCTCGCCGCGCTTCAGGTCGGCGCAGAACACCTTCTCGTAGTCACACAGCCCGTAGCGGCCGACGTGCGGGCGCAGCAGCGTGGGCATCGCGCCGTAGTCCAGCGCGCGAAAGCCGGGCTGGAACACCGCGCGAACGTCGATCACCGCATCCCGGTCTTCGCCAGTCGCGGTGTGGCGGCGCACCGGCGAGGCAGCGTCGTGCTCGAGCCAGTCGCACAGCGTGGCGACGGCGCCGCCGGGCGCACCCACGTCATCGGCGGGCGCGAAGACGAACAGGCGGAAGCGCGCGTCGGCGTCCACGCAATGGCCCAGCTGCATCGGCTTGGCGTCGGCCAGCCGGATCACCGGCGCGGAGTGGAAGCGCTTGCCGATCTCGAAACCCGTCGCCAGAGGCTGGTGCGTGGCCGCGCCCGTCAGCGCGCTGCGCTCGTACTGGATCGTGAGGCCGCACGTGAAGGGCAGGTTGTTGACGAACTCGCGCGCCACGCGCGGCAGGCCGTCCGTGGCGGCATCGTCCTCGGCGCGCGCGCCGACCACGCGCGCCCACTTGTGGTCGAACTCCACCAGCCCCTTGGCGGCGGCGCGGCGCTCGCCCGAATAGCTGTGCAGCAGGGCCGGGTCGGCGCGGCCGGTCAGCACCGAGATCAGCTTCCAGCCGAGGTTGAAGGTGTCGCCCATCGAGACGTTCATGCCCTGCCCGGCCTTCGGGCTGTGCGTGTGGCAGGCGTCGCCGGCCAGCATCACGCGCGGCGCGCGCGTGGCCACCTGCGCTTCGGGCACGTCGTCGAACTTGTCGGTCAGGCGGTGGCCGATCTCGTAGATCGACCACCACACCACTTCCTTCACGTCGAGCGAGAAGGGCCGGAAGATGCGCTGTGCCTTGGCGATGATGTCGCTCGCACCCATGCCGCGGTCGGCCACGCGCTCGTGCTCGCCGAGCGCGTCCATCTCGACGTACAGCCGCACCAGGTGCCCGCCCTCGCGCGGCAGCACCATCAGGATGCCCTCGTCCTTCGAGCGCACGAAGGACTTCATGCGCCAGTCGGGGAAGTCGGTGACTGCCAGCACGTCCATCACGCCCCAGGCCTGGTGCGCCGCATCGCCGTGCAGCGCGCCGCCGATCGCGCCGCGCACCGCCGAGCGCGCGCCGTCGCAGCCGATCACGTAGTTGGCGCGCACGGTGGCGGTCCGGCCTTCGCGGCCGGGCGCGGTGTGTTCGAGCGTGACGGTGACGGGGTACTCGGCGGCGTTCGGGTCGATGCTCAGGCCGGCCACCTTCAGGCCGTAGTCGGGCACGAGGCGGCTGGGCGAGTTGCGCATGATGTCGAGGAACATGTCGTGCACGCGCGCCTGGTTGATCAGCACGTGCGGCATCTCGGAGGTGCCGTCGGGCACGTCCTGCACGCGCGCGACGCGCGTCAGGCCCGCATCCGCGCCGGGCGCCCAGAAGGTCGTCTCGTTGATCCACACCGACTCGCGCTTGACCTTCCCGGCGAAGCCGAAGGCCTGGAACATCTCCATCGAGCGCACGCTGATGCCGTCGGCCTGGCCTTTTTCCATCGGGCCGAGCTTGGGCTCGACCAGCAGCGTGCGGATCGAGGGCACGCGCGCCAGCTGCGCGGCCAGGCACAGGCCGGCGGGGCCGGAGCCCGCGATTAGCACGTCGACCGTCTGCGGCAGCGGGTCGCCGGCGCGGCGGTGGCCGGGCGCGGCGGGGAACACATCGGGATCGCCGGGGTTGAAGCCGTTGACGTGGAATTGCATGCCTGTCTCCTGAAAGGGCTCGCCTAACGATAAGTACACTTATAATAAGCATGCGTTCTACAATGTCAAGACGGAGAGACGCACATGGACAGCATCGAGATGGCCGGCCACCTGATCCGCCGCCTGCACCAGCAGTCGACGCAGGTCTTCCAGGCGCGCACGCAGGCGGCGGGTTTCGAGCTGACCCCGGTGCAGTTCGCCGCGCTGGCCGGCATCGCCCGCCAGCCCGGCATCGACCAGGCGAGCCTGGCCGCCGCCATCGGCTTCGACCGCGCCACCATCGGCGGCGTGATCGAGCGGCTGGAGCTCAAGGGCCTGCTCGAGCGCGTGGTCAACGCACAGGACCGCCGCGCGCGCCAGCTCCAGCTCACGCCCGAAGGCGAGCAGGTGCTGGCGCAGTGCCGCCCGGTCGTGGAGGATCTGCAGGCCGAGATCCTGGGGCCGCTGACGCGCGCGGAACGCGCGGCGTTCCTGGCGCTGGCGCAAAAGGCGCTGGGGTTGACCCCGGCTCGGCGGCGCTAGCCGCCCACTGCGTCACGCCCCGCGCCGAGGGCCGCGATAAGCGGCCCTTTTTGCGCCCTCTTCCGGCTCAAGTTCCGCCACCCGCCCGGAACAATGGCCTGGCCCCCTGTCAACGGGGCGTCACGCCATGGCCGACCAGGACGCACAGGACCGCAATCTCCCAGCCTCAGCCCGCAAGCTGCAGAAAGCACGCGAGCAGGGCCAGGTGCCGCGCTCGCGCGACCTGGGGCACTTCGCGGCCATCGCGATCGGCGGCGCGGTGCTGGTGGCGGCGCTGCCCTGGGCCAGCGGCTGGCTGAAGGCGCGCGTCGCGCAGGCGCTGCAGTTCGACGCGCGCGCCGTCGCCAACCCGCAGGCGATGCTCGAGCGCCTGTCCGAGCTGAGCGCCGCGACGCTGTGGATGGTGCTGCCGATGGGGCTGCTGATGTCGCTGGTGGCCCTGGGCGTCAGCGTCGCCTCGGGCGGCTGGAACTTCACGCTCAAGCCGCTGCAGCCGAAGTTCGCGTTCCTGAACCCGATCGCCGGCATCGGCCGGCTGTTCTCCAAGCAGCAGCTGATCACCGCGCTCAAGGCCTGCGTGCTGGCGCTGATCCTCGGCACGATCGGCGCGCTGTACCTGAAGGCGCACGTCGGCGACTTCGCCTCGATGCTGGGCATGAGCCTGCCGGCGGCGGTGGAGTCGGGCGCGGACACGCTGCTCGGCGGCCTGATGCTGCTGGTGCTGGCGCTGGGCGCCTTCGCCGCCGTCGACGTGCCCCTGCAGCGCAAGCTGCTCGCCGACAAGCTGAAGATGAGCCACCAGGAAGCCAAGCAGGAACACAAGGAGGCCGAGGGCAACCAGGAGGTCAAGGGCAAGCAGAAGGCCAAGATGCGCGAGGCCTCGCGCCGCCGCATGCTGGCCGCCGTGCCCAAGGCCGACCTGGTGGTGATGAACCCGACGCACTACGCCGTCGCGATCAAGTACGAGGATGGCCGCATGAGCGCGCCGCGCGTGGTCGCCAAGGGCGTCGATCTTCTCGCGATGAAGATCCGCGACATCGCGAAGGAATCCAAGGTGCCGGTGCTGCAGTCGCCGGCGCTGGCGCGTGCGCTGTACGCGCATACGAAGCTCGACCACGAGATCCCGCAGGCGCTGTTCGCCGCGGTGGCGCAGGTGCTGGCCTACGTCTACCAATTGCGCGCCGCGCTGGCCGGGCGCGGCCCGGCGCCCGGCGAGCTGCCCGAGCTGCCGGTGCCGGCCGAGCTCGACCCGCACAACGAAGCCGTTCCTGACATGGAGCTCTACGAATGAACCCGTTCGTCCAGCAACTGCGCACGATGATCGGGCCCGACGGCCGCGCGCTGCGCGCGCTGATGGCGCCGGTCGCCGTGGTGATGATCCTGGCGATGATGGTGCTGCCGCTGCCGGCCTTCGCGCTGGACGTGCTGTTCACCTTCAACATCGCGATGGCGCTGATGGTGCTGATGGTGGCGGCCTACATGATCAAGCCGCTGGACTTCGCCGCCTTCCCGACGGTGATCCTGCTGACCACGCTGCTGCGCCTGTCGCTGAACGTCGCCTCGACGCGCGTGGTGCTGATGGAAGGCCACACCGGCCCGGGCGCGGCCGGCAAGGTGATCGAGTCGTTCGGCCACTTCCTGATCGGCGGCAACTTCGCGGTCGGCCTGATCGTGTTCGCGATCCTCGTGGTGATCAACTTCATCGTCGTCACCAAGGGCGCCGAGCGCATCGCCGAAGTCGGCGCGCGCTTCACGCTCGACGCGATGCCCGGCAAGCAGATGGCGATCGACGCCGACCTGAACGCCGGCCTGATCGACGAGAAGCAGGCGCGGCAGCGCCGCCAGGAAGTCGGCGACGAGGCGGAGTTCTTCGGCTCGATGGACGGCGCCAGCAAGTTCGTGCGCGGCGACGCGATGGCGGGCTTGCTGATCCTGTTCATCAACATCATCGGCGGCTTCGTGATCGGCGTGGCGCAGCATGGCTTGACGGCCAGCGATGCGGCCAACAGCTACATCCTGCTGGCGATCGGCGACGCGCTGGTGGCGCAGATCCCGGCGCTGCTGATCTCGGTGGCGGCGGCGATGGTGGTCTCGCGCGTCGGCAAGGAGCAGGACGTCGGCAGCCAGATCGCCAAGCAGGTGTTCAGCTCGGCGCGCGGCCTGGGCATCACCGCCGCCATCATCGGCGCGCTCGGGCTGATCCCGGGCATGCCGAACCTGGTGTTCATCACGCTCGGCTCGGCGCTCGGCTACGCCGCGTGGTGGATGAAGGAGCGCGAGCGCCAGGCGAAGGAACGCGAGCCGGTGCGCCCGGCCGAGGCGGCGCAGGCGAACCCGGAAGCCACCTGGGACGACCTGCAGCCGGTCGACACGCTGGGCCTGGAAGTGGGCTATCGCCTGATCGCGCTGGTCGACAAGACGCGCCAGGGCGACCTGCTGGCGCGCATCAAGGGCGTGCGCAAGAAGTTCGCGCAGGACGTCGGCTTCCTGCCGCCGCCGGTGCACATCCGCGACAACCTCGAGCTCAAGCCGAGCGCCTACCGCATCACGCTGCGCGGCGCGGTGGTCGGTGAGGGCGAGGCCTATCCCGGCATGCTGCTGGCGATCAACCCGGGCGGTGCGAGCACCAATCTCATCGGCACGCGCACCGTCGACCCGGCCTTCGGCCTGCCCGCGGTGTGGATCGAGGAGCGCCAGCGCGAAGCAGCGCAGATGGGCGGATTTACCGTCGTTGATTGCTCGACCGTCGTCGCGACCCATCTCTCACACTTGATGCAACTCCACGCGGCCAAGTTGCTCGGCCGCGTCGAGACGCAACAGCTGGTCGAACACGTGACCAAGCTGGCCCCGAAGCTGATCGAAGACGTCGTGCCCAAGATGGTCGGAATCGCCACCCTGCAAAAAGTCCTCCAGCTGCTGCTGGAAGAGGGCGTGCACATCCGCGACATGCGCTCCATCGTCGAATGCCTGGCCGAGCACGCTGCCACCGTCACCGACCCGGCCGAGCTGGCGCGCCGCATCCGCGTGCACCTGGCGCCGGCGATCGTGCAGCAGATCTACGGGCCGGCGAAGGAACTGGACGTGATCGCGCTCGAACCCGACCTCGAGCGCCTGGTGACGCAGGCGCTGAACTCGCCGCACGGCGCGGTGCTCGACCCCGGCGTGGCCGACACGCTGGCGCGCAGCGCCGCCGAGACCGCCAAGCGCCAGGAAGACCTGGGCGTGCCGGCCTGCCTGCTGGTGCCGGACCTGATCCGCGCGCCGATGGCCCGTTTGCTCAAGCGCGCCGCGCCGCGGCTGCGCGTGCTGGGGCACAGCGAGATCCCTGAAACGCATTCGATCCGTATTGGCTCGGTGATTGGAGCTCAGTCATGAACTGCAAACGCTTCACGGCGCGTACCTCGCGCGAAGCCCTGACCCTGGTGCGCCAGGCCTTCGGCGAAGACGCCGTGGTGCTGTCCACCAAGCCCTGCGCCGAAGGCGTGGAGGTGCTGGCGATGGCGCCGGAAGGCATGGCGCACATCGAGCAGATCTCCGCTTCGGCGCCCAAGGTCTCGGCCCCCGCCGTCAAGCAGACGCCGCCGGCGCGCAAGGGCAAGGGCCTGGCCGAACGCATCGAGCCCGAGGCCTCGCCGGTGGAGGAAGACGTGCGCAAGCTCTCGATGAGCACGCTGTCGTTCCAGGACTTCGTGCGCGAGCGCATGCTCAAGCGCCGCCAGGAGGCGATGAGCGAGATCTCGCGCTTCCCCGACGACGCGGCGCAGATGCCGATCATCGGCTCGTACACCGAGGTGCCGCCGACCCCGCCGCAGCCCGTGGCGCCGGCGCGTGCCGCCGAGCCGGCGGTGGAGCGCACCAGCCCGCTGCAGCAGCGCCTGAACGCTTCGGCCGCCGCGGTGCAGCCTGCCGCCGCCAAGCCGGCCATCGCCGTGCCGGTGCTGCACGACATGCCCGCCGCCGAACCCGCCGCGCCCTCTGCGCTAGTCGCCACGCGCCGCGACCAGGAAGAGATGCTCAAGGAGCTTCGCCAGGTCAAGGGCCTGATCGAGGAGCGCTTCGGCGCGCTCGCCTTCATGGAGAAGCTGCAGCGCCAGCCGGCGCAGGCGCGCCTGACGCAGCGCCTGCTCGACGCCGGCTTCTCGCCCGCGCTGATCCGCAAGCTCGCCGAGGCGATGCCGCACGAAGTGACGGACGAAACCGGCTGGGCCGCCTCGGTGCTGGAGCGCAACATCCTGACCGGCGAAGCCGAGGGCGCGCTGGAAGACCAGGGCGGCGTCTACGCGATGATCGGCGCCACCGGCGTCGGCAAGACCACCTCGACCGCCAAGATCGCCGCCGCCTTCGCCGCCAAGTACGGCGCCAACAACCTCGGCCTGATCACGCTGGACGCCTACCGCATGGGCGCGCACGAGCAGCTGCGCGCCTACGGCCGCATCCTCGGCGTGCCGGTGCACACCGCGCACGACCGCGCCTCGCTGGAAGACCTGCTGGAGCTGCTGGCCGGCAAGAAGATGGTGCTGATCGACACCGCCGGCATGGCGCAGCGCGACAGCCGCACGCGCGAGCTGCTCGACATGCTGCAGCACCGCGCCATCAAGCGCCTGCTGGTGATCAACGCCGCCAGCCAGGGCGAGACCATCGAGGACGTGCTGATCGCCTACCGCGCCGCCAGCTGCTGCGGCGTGGTGCTGTCCAAGCTCGACGAGGCCGTCAAGCTCGGCCCCGCGCTGGACGCGCTGATCCGCCACAAGCTGAAGGTCGTCGGCGTCGCCAACGGCCAGCGCGTGCCGGAAGACTGGCACCGCCTGTCGGCCAACGCGCTGACGCACCGCGCGCTGCGCGGCGGCGGCAGCTCGGCCTACAAGCTCGACGCCGGCGACGTCAACCTGATCTTCGCGGCGCCCAAGAGCGGGCTGCTGCAGGCGGCCGCGGCGCTCTGAGCTCCGCACCGAACACAACAACGACTTATCCGCTTTCGCCCCCGACGATGCGCGACTTCGATTCCAAGCCCCTGCCGCTGGACCAGGCCGACGGCCTGCGCCGGCTGTTCGCCCGGCAGCGCGTGAAGATGATTCCCGTGGTGTCCAACCCGCACGTGGCCTTCGGCGGCGTGATGCTCGAGCGCCTGTGCGCCGGCTTCACCGAGCTGGGCCTGCACGTGCTGGTGGTCGACGCCTCCGAGCGCGCCGGCGCGCCCTCCGAGCTGGCCGTGATGGACCTGGCCGATGCGATCGAGCGGCTGTCCGACGGCGTGTCCTACCTCGCCGCGCGCGGGCTGGCGATCCGCCACGTCGACGCCACCGGCTCGACCGCGCCCTTCCTCGCCGCGCTGACCGACGCCGCGCCGCGCGCCGAGGTGATCCTGGTGCACGCGCCGGCCACCGAACTGGCGCGGCTGTTCGCGCGCGGCGCCGAGCTGGCGCGCCGCAGCGGCGACGAATCCGCGCTGGTGCGGCCGCTGCTGCTGGCCGACGACCGCCCGGCCAGCGTGACGCACGCCTACGCCGCGCTCAAGCTGCTGTCGCAGCGCGCCGGCCTGGTGGTGCACGACCTGCTGCTGGCCGCCGCGCCGAACTCGCCGCGCGCCGAGCGCATCGCGATGCAGCTGGCCACCTGCGCCGACGACTTCCTCGGCGCGGTGCTGCGCGACTGGGTGCGCCTGGACCCCGCCACCGACGCCAGCGAGGCGCCCAGCGAGGCGCTGCGCCGCTGGGTGCGTGAGACGCTGCGGCTCGATGCCGCGCCGGCGCCCGCGGCCGCGCCGTACTACGTCGACCGCCCGCCGCAGCGCGGCGACGCACGCCGGGCCATGAATTGATGAGCAGGGAGCAGACGATGTACACCGCCAAGGGCCGCCTCGACCTCGATTCGATGCTCAAGCAGTACAGCCCGCTGGTGCGGCGCCTCGCCCACCAGATGATCGCCAAGCTGCCGGCCAACGTGGAGCTGGACGACCTGATCCAGGTCGGCATGATCGGCCTGGCCGACGCGCTGAGCCGCTTCGACGAGGCGCAGGGCGTGCAGTTCGAGACCTTCGCGACGCAGCGCATCCGCGGCGCGATGCTCGACGAGCTGCGCGGCAACGACTACCTCTCGCGCGGCACGCGCAAGCAGCAGCGCTCGATCGAATCGGCGGTGCACAAGCTGGAGCAGAAGCTCGGCCGCGCGCCGGCCGAGAGCGAGATCGCGCGCGAGATGGGCATGAGCCTGATCGAGTACCAGGAGCTGCTCGGCAAGGTGCGCGGCACGCAGCTCGTGTACCTGGAGGACATGAGCGGCGACGACGGCGACAACGACTACCTCGACCGCCACGTCGCCGACGAACAGGCCAATCCGCTCGCGCAGCTGCAGGACCACCGCATGCGCGAGGCCCTGGTCGAAGCGATCAAGCACCTGCCCGAGCGCGAGCAGTACGTGATGTCGATGTACTACGAGCACGACATGAACCTCAAGGAGATCGCGGCGGTGCTCAAGGTCACCGAGTCGCGCGTCTGCCAGCTGCACAGCCAGTCGATCGCGCGGCTGCGCGTCAAGCTGCGGGAATACTGATGACGGCGCTGCGCTGGCCGCTGCCGGCGCTGCTCGCCTGGGGCGCGTGCTGGGCGCTGTTCGTCGCGCTGTCGCGCACCGCCGCGCCCTTGCCGCTGGCGCTCGCGCTGGCCGCGGCGCTCGGCCTCGTGCTGGCGCTGCCGGCGGCCACGCGCTGGCGGCGGGTGTTCGTCGCGGCGGGCTTTCCGCTCTCGCTCGCGGCTTCCGGCCTGGTCGCGGCGCTGCCGGGCTGGGCCTGGCTGCTCGCGCTGGCGCTGCTGGCGCTGGTCTACCCGCTCAATGCCTGGCGCGATGCGCCGATGTTCCCGACCCCGGCCGGCGCGCTGCGCGGCCTGGCCGCGCTGGCGCCGCTGCCCGAAGGCGCATCGGCGCTCGATGCGGGATGCGGGCTCGGCGACGGCCTGCGCGAGCTGCATCGCGAGTATCCGCACGCGCGGCTCGAAGGCGTCGAATGGAGCTGGCCGCTGCGCCTGGGCTGCGCGCTGCGCTGCCGCCATGCAGGCGTGACGCGCGGCGACCTGTGGGCCTCGGACTGGTCGCGCTTCGACTTGGTCTATCTCTTCCAGCGCCCCGAGAGCATGCCGCGCGCGATAGCCAAGGCGCGCGCCGAGCTGCGCCCCGGCGCCTGGCTTGCCAGCCTGGAATTCGAAGCGCCAGGCATTCGCCCGAGCGCCGTGCTGCGCGAACCCGGCCGCAAGCCGGTGTGGCTGTACCGCGCGCCGCTGCCCTAGCCGCGGCCGGCTACGATGCCGCCATCGTGGCCGACCCGGACCCCCACCTTCTTCCCGGCGAACAGCCGGCGCTGCTGGACGCCGCGCGCGCGCTGCTGCAGCCGCTGGCGCGCCTGGCGGTGGCGCGCGGCCTGACGCATGCGACGGTCGACGAGATGCTGCGCGCCGCCTTCGTCGAGAGGGCGCACGCGGCCTATCCGCAGCTGCTGGCGCACCGCCGCGTCAGCCGCATCAGCGCGGCCACCGGCATCAACCGGCGCGAGGTGACGCGCCTGCTCGAAGCGCGCCGGAGCCGCAGCGCGCCGGCGCGCTCCTACCCGAGCGAGCTGTTCGCGCGCTGGACCACGCACCCCGACTACCTCGACGCCGACGGCCGCGCGCGCTCGCTGCCGCGCCTGGGCGCCGCGCCGAGCTTCGAGGCGCTGGCGCACTCGGTGACGCGCGACATGCACCCGCGCAGCCTGCTCGAGGAGCTGATCCGCCTGGGCCTGGCCGAGCACGACGAGGCGGCCGACAGCGTGGCGCTGAGCCGCGCCGCCTTCGCGCCGCGCGGCGACGACGCGCGCCGCCTCGCGCTGCTGACGGCCCGCCTCGGCGAGCTGCTCGACGCGGCGGTCGACGAACTGCTGGCGCCCGCCGCGAAGCCCGACTGATACCGACAAGCGATCAATCGTTCAGAAAGCCGGCAGCGTGGTCCAGGCGGCAAAGGGCCGTGCGACCCGCCCGCGGCGCTTCGATGAGACGGTCGGCCCTGCGGGCCGACTGCCTTGCGCTGCTCGGTCTCGCGGCCCCGCCGCGGAACGAGCCCTGCGCTGCTCAGCGTCTCACAGGCGCGCCGCGAGCGGCCCGCACGGCCCTTTGCGGAACCAGAGGTGGCATGCCAGCTGATTGCATGCCACCGTAGGTTCAGCGCGGCAGGCGCGGCCCCGTGGGGGCGACTTGGGTGGCGGCGAGAAGCGCAGCGTCAGGGGGCGGCGCGCGTGAGCGCGCTTCGTGAACTGACTTGCCGCCGCTTGTTCGAACGCAGTGAGCGCAGCGAACGAAGTGAGTTGGGCGGCAGCCCCCTGGCGCGAGCATCACAGCGCAGTCGGCGCTCAGCGCCGACCGCCACCGCAGGAGCCCCCACGGGGCCGTGCCTGCCGCGCCGCTGCGGCGCATCCACGACAAGAACGCGCCCGCCCCGAGCCGCGCTTTGATGCCATTGATCGCAACGTCGTATCAGTGCGCGCGATCCCAGTTCGGCCCGACGCCCACCTCCGCCAGCAGCGGCACCTTCATCTGCGGCGCCACGCCGGCCATCACGCGCGGCACGGCCTCGCGCGCCCAGGCGATCTCGGCCTCGGGCACCTCGAAGACCAGTTCGTCGTGCACCTGCATGATCATCCTGGTCGCTCGCTGTTCGCGGTCGAGCAGCGCCTGCACCTCGATCATCGCCAGCTTGATCAGGTCGGCCGCGGTGCCCTGCATCGGCGCGTTGATCGCCTGGCGCTCGGCGCCGCTGCGGCGCGGGCCGTTGCCGCCGTTGATGTCGGGCAGGTAGATGCGCCGGCCGAACAGCGTCTCGACGTAGCCCCTGGCCTTGGCCGAGGCGCGCGTCTCGTCCATGTAGCGCTTGACGCCCGCGAAGCGCTGGAAGTAGCGCTCGATGTAGATGGCCGCCGCGGCGCGCTCGATGCCCAGGCTCTGCGCCAGCCCGAACGCGCCCATGCCGTAGATCAGCCCGAAATTGATGGTCTTGGCGTAGCGGCGCTGCTCGGAGGTCACCTGCTCGGGCGGGATGCCGAACACTTCGCTGGCGGTGGCGCGGTGCACGTCCATGCCGTCGGCGAAGGCCTTCAGCAGGCCCGGATCCTCGCTGATGTGCGCCATGATGCGCAGCTCGATCTGCGAGTAGTCGGCCGACAGGATCGCGTGCCCCGGCGGCGCGATGAAGGCCTCGCGCACGCGCCGGCCTTCGGGCGTGCGGATCGGGATGTTCTGCAGGTTCGGGTCGTTGCTCGCCAGCCGCCCCGTCACCGCCACCGCCTGCGCGTAGTTGGTGTGCACGCGGCCGGTGTCGGGGTTCACCATCTGCGGCAGCTTGTCGGTGTAGGTGCCCTTGAGCTTGGCGAGGCTGCGGTGCTCCAGCAGCTTGGCCGGCAGCGGGTAGTCGGCGGCGAGTTCGGCGAGCACCTCCTCGTCGGTGGACGGCGTGCCGCTGGCGGTCTTCTTCCTCACCGGCAGGCCGAGCTTGCCGAACAGGATCTCGCCGATCTGCTTCGGGCTGCCGAGATTGAAGGGCTGGCCGGCCAGTTCGTGCGCCTCGCGCTCCAGCGCCATCAGGCGTTCGGCCAGTTCCTGGCTCTGGCGCGCCAGCACCGCGGCGTCGATCAGCACGCCGTTGCGCTCGATGCGGCCCAGCACCGCGGCGCTGGGCATCTCGATCTTCTCGTAGACGTAGAGCGGCCCGGGCTGCTGCTGCAACTGCGGCCACAGCACCTGGTGCACGTGCAGCGTCATGTCGCTGTCCTCGCACGAATACTCCGAGGCGCGCGCGATGTCCACCTGCGCGAACGGGATCTGGTGCACGCCCTTGCCGCACACGTCCTCGTAGCTCAGGCCGCTGCGGCCGAGGTGGCGCGAAGCCAGGCTCTCCAGGCTGTGCGGCTTGTGCGCTTCGAGCACGTAGCTCTGCAGCAGCGTGTCGTGCACGTAGCCGCGCACCGCGATGCCGGCGTTGTCGAACACGTGCGCGTCGTACTTGATGTTCTGGCCGAGCTTGGGCCGGGCTTCGTTCTCCAGCCAGGGTTTCAGCGCGGCCAGCACCTCGTCCGCGTCGAGCTGCTCGGCCACGCCGGCGTAGTCGTGGCGCAGCGGGATGTAGGCGGCATCGCCCACCTGCACCGCGAGCGAGATGCCGACGATGCGCGCGCGCATCGGGTCGAGCGAATCGGTCTCGGTGTCGATCGCGGTGAGATCGGCCGCGGCTATGCGCGCCAGCCAGCGTTGCAGCGCCTCGTGCGTCAGCACCGTCTCGTAGATCCTGGTCACGGCCGCGGCGGGCGGCGGCGGCGCTTCGGCGGCCAGCTCGGCATCGCCTTCCAGATCGCGCTTCCAGCTCTTGAAGCCGTAGCGCGTGTAGAAGTCGAGCAGCCCGGCCTTGTCGACCGGCTTGAGCGCCAGCGCGTCCAGCGCGGGGAAGCCGGGCACGTCGGCGCTCAGGTCGCAGTCGGTGGCCACGGTCACCAGCTTGCGGCCGGTGGGCAGCCAATCGAGCGCCTTGCGCAGGTTCTCGCCGGCCACGCCCTTGATCGAAGCAGCGGCGGCGATCACGCCGTCCAGCGAGCCGTGCTCGGCGATCCACTTCGCCGCGGTCTTCGGGCCGACCTTGTCGACCCCCGGGATGTTGTCGACCGCGTCGCCCGTGAGCGTCAGGTAGTCGACGATGCGCTGCGGCGGCACGCCGAACTTGGCGCTCACCGCCGCCACGTCGAGCTTCTCGTTGCTCATCGTGTTGATCAGCGTCACGTGCTCGTCGACGAGCTGCGCCAGGTCCTTGTCGCCGGTGGAGATCACCACCTCGTGGCCGTCCTGAGCAGCGATGCGCGCCAGCGTGCCGATCGCGTCGTCGGCCTCGATGCCGGGCACCATCAGCACCGGCCAGCCGAGCAGCTTGACCACCTCGTGGATCGGCTCGATCTGGCGCGCCAGGTCCTCCGGCATCGGCGCGCGCTGCGCCTTGTACTCGGCATACCACTCGTTGCGGAAGGTATCGCCCTTGGCGTCGAACACGCAGGCGGCGTGCGCCGGCTGCACGTCGGCCAGCGCGCGCTTGAGCATCGCCACCATGCCGTGGATCGCGCCGGTCGGGAAGCCGTCGCCGCTGCGCAGGTCGGGCAGCGCGTGGTAGGCGCGATACAGGTAGCTGGAGCCGTCCACCAGCAGCAGGGTCTTGGTCGTCATGGCGGGATTGTGGAGCAAGGGTGCCGCCTAGAATGAGCGCATGAACGCCCGTCACGCCGTCATTGCCCTGGCCCTCGCGGCACCCGCCGCGGTGTTCGCGCAGGCTGCGCCGCAGGGCGCCGCGTCCGCCGCCGCGCCCAACGCCGCCGAAGGCGAGCCGCGCGTGCAGCACATCGTGCACGAGGACGAAGGCGCGCGCATCGAGGAGCTGCGCGTGCGCGGCGCGACGCAGCGCATCACCGTGAACCCCAAGGTCGGCACCACGCGCGGCTACGAGATCCTCACCGGCGACGGCTCGCGCGATCTCGGCGAGGGCGTCAACACCTCGCGCGGCGCGGCCGGCAAGCGGGTGTGGAACGTGCTCAATTTCTGACCGGGGCATGGCGGTCTACACCGAGGTCTCGTTCGACGAGGCAGCCGGCCTGTTCGCCCGGCTCGACACCGGCGCGCTGACGGCGCTGCAGCCGATCGCCAGCGGCATCGAGAACACCAACTACTTCGCCGACAGCGCGCGCGGCCGCTACGTGCTGACGCTGTTCGAGCGCCTGACGCACGCGCAACTGCCCTTCTACCTGCTGCTGATGAAGCACCTCGCCGAGCGCGGCATCCCGGTGCCGCGCCCGCATGCGGATGCGAACGGCGCGCTGCTGCACACGCTGGCCGGCAAGCCGGCCGCGGTGGTCGACCGGCTGCGCGGCCGCCACCACCTCGCGCCCGACGCGGCGCACTGCGCGCTGGTGGGCGACATGCTCGCGCGCATGCACCTCGCGGCGCGCGACTTCGCGCCCTTCCAGCCCAATCTGCGCGGCCTCGCGTGGTGGGCCGAGACGGTGCCGGTGATCGAGCCCTTCGTCGCGCAGGATCTGGCCGCGCTGCTGCGCGACGAACTCGCCTTCCAGCAGCAGCTCGCCGCCTCGCCGGCCTGCGCCGGCCTGCCGCGCGGCGCGATCCATGCCGACCTGTTCCGCGACAACGTGATGTTCGAGGCGGGCGAAGACGGCGCCGACCGCCTCGCCGGCTTCTTCGACTTCTACTTCGCCGGCGTCGACACGCTGCTGTTCGACATCGGCGTGTGCCTGAACGACTGGTGCATCGACCTGGAAAGCGGCCGCCTCGCCGAAGACCGCGCCAACGCCTTCGTGGCCGCCTACGATGCCGTGCGGCCGCTCGACGGCGCCGAGCTGCGCGCGCTGCCGGCGCTGATGCGCGCCGCGGCGCTGCGCTTCTGGATCTCGCGCCTGTGGGACCTGCACCTGCCGCGCGACGCGCAGCTGCTGACGCCGCACGACCCCACGCACTTCGAGCGCGTGCTGCGCGCGCGCCGCGAGGCGCCTTGGCACTACACCCGTCCATGAGACTTCAAAGCGTCCCGCCGACCGCCGGCATCGCCTGGGTGCGCCAGGGCTGGCGCATCTTCGGCCGCCAGCCGATCGCCTTCAGCGCGCTGTTCGCCGCCTTCCTGTTCGCGATCTTCGCGCTGACGCTGCTGCCGCTGATCGGCCCGCTGCTGCTGCTCGCGCTGCTGCCGCTGGGCTCGCTGGGCTTCATGATCGGCACGCGCGAGGCGCAGCAGGGCCGCGTGCCGCTGCCGCGCGTGTTCGTCGAGCCGCTGCGGCGCGGGCCGCGGCCGCTGCGCGCCTTCGTCGTGCTGGGCGTGGTGTACGCCGTCGCCAGCGTGGCGATCATCAACCTCGCCGAATGGGCCGACGGCGGCGCGCTCGAGCGGCTGATGGAAGTGCTGGCCGACGGCAAGGCCACGCCCGAGGACGTGATCGCGCGCATCGCCGACCCGCAGTTGGCGCTCGGCGTCGCGCTGCGCTTCGGGCTGGCCGGGCTGCTGTCGATTCCGTTCTGGCATGCGCCGGCGCTGGTGCACTGGGGCGCGCAGGGCGCGGCGCAGTCGCTCTTTTCCAGCACGCTGGCGATCTGGCGCAACAAGGGCGCCTTCGTCGCCTTCGCGCTCGCCTGGGGCGCGCTGGTGCTGGCCGCCGGCGCGGCCGCCAACCTCGCCGGCACGCTGCTCGGCGCGCCGCAGGTGGTGGCGGTGCTGGCGATGCCGGCCTCGCTGCTGCTGTCCACCGTGTTCTACGCTTCGCTGTATTTCAGCTTCGCCGACTGCTTCGCCGGCTCCGATGTGCACGAGGCGGCGGCGCTTCCTCCCACCACCGAAAGCCCACCATGAGCAACACCTCCCGCGTCGCCCTCGTCACCGGCGCCGGCAGCGGCATCGGCCGCGCCTGCGCGCTCGCCCTGCATGCGGCGGGTTACCACGTCGTGCTGGCCGGGCGGCGGCTCGATGCGCTCAACGAGACCATCGCGCAGGCGAGCGGCGGCGGCGACGCCGGGCTGCTCGCCGTGTCCACCGACGTGGGCGACCCGGCCTCGGTGAAGGCGCTGTTCGCGAAGACGAAAGAAGCCTTCGGCCGCCTCGACGTGCTGTTCAACAACGCCGGCATGGGCGCGCCGGCGGTGCCGATGGAAGACCTGACGTACGAGCAGTGGAAGGCCGTGGTCGACGTCAACCTGACCGGGCCCTTCCTGTGCACGCAGGAGGCGATCCGCTTGATGAAAAGCCAGACGCCGCAAGGCGGGCGCATCATCAACAATGGCTCGATCTCGGCCCACGCGCCGCGGCCCTTCACCGCGCCCTACACGGCCACCAAGCACGCCATCAGCGGCCTGACGCGCAGCACCGCGCTCGACGGCCGGCGCCACAACATCGCCTGCGGCCAGATCGACATCGGCAACGCCGCCACCGAGATGACCGAGCGCATGGCCGCCGGCGTGATCCAGGCCGACGGCAGCATCAAGGTCGAGGCGCGCATGGACGTCAGGCACGTGGCCGACGCGGTGGTGCACATGGCCAGCCTGCCGCTGGACGCCAACGTGCTGTTCATGACGGTGATGGCCACCACGATGCCCTTCGTCGGGCGCGGCTGAGCGGGGCCGGGGCCGGGGCCGGGGCCGGGGCCTGTTCGCCCTAGTGCATCTTGTCGCGCGGCGGCTTCTTGTCGAACGAATCGGGCGTGTAGACGTTGCCGTCGCGGCGCACGCCGCCGCGGGCGCGGCGGATCGCGTCGTCGGCGAGTTTCTGCGCGTGGCGCCGCGTGCGCGGCCAGCGCCACAGCCGCACGAAGAAGGCATCGAAGCGCTGGCGCCGCGCCGGCCCCAGGGCCAGGCGCAGCAGCATCACGGCGCAGGCGGCCAGCACGATGCCGGCCAACAGTTTCTCGACGATCACACGGGCCTCCGCATGCCCGTGATTCTGCCGCTTCAGCTGCCGATGCGTCCTCCATCGTTCTTGGTGATCACCACGGTGGCCGAACGCGGCCGCGCCGTCGCCCCGCCCGCGCCGTAGCCGGTATTGCCCGGCCAGTGGCTGAGGTACTTGCCCGGGTCGGCCACGTCGGCGGCGGCGATGGTCTCGCCCGGGTGCTGGATGTTGACGAACAGCGCCTTGCCGTCCGGCGTCTCGGTGACGCCGGTGATCTCGCAGTCCTTCGGCCCGACGAGGAAGCGGCGCAGCGCATCCGCACTCGGCTTCCTGCCGACGTAGGTGTCCACCGTCACGCTGCCGCCGCCGCTGAGCGGGTAGCTGAGCGTCGTCTTCGCGCCATCGCCCACGCTGCCCGGCACGCCGGCCAGCATCATGCAGTTGGTCGCGTCGGTGTAGGCGCCATCGTCGGTCTGGATCCAGCACAGGCCGGTGTTCCTGCTGAACCACAGGCCGTCGGGGCTGGAGAAGTCCTGGTCCGCCGTCAGGCCCGACAGGTTCACCAGCGCCGGGTCGCCGTTGGCCTGCGAGCCGAACAGGTAGACGTCCCAGCGGAACGCCGTGGCCGCGCCTGCGCCGCCCGACTCCTTGATGCGGATGATGTGGCCGTTGAGGTTGCTGGCCGTGCCCGTGGTGGCCTCGGGGTCGAGATAGGCGCGCGGGTTGGCGGCGTCCAGCGCCTGCTGGCCGCTGCCGCTGGGCTGCAGGCGGCGGTTGCTGTTGTTGGTCAGCGTGTAGTAGATCTCGCCGGTGCCCGGGTGCACCGCGCACCACTCGGGGCGGTCCATCTTGGTCGCGCCCACCGCGTCGGCGGCCAGGCGCGCGTTGACCAGCACGTCGGCCTGGTCGGCGAAGGCATAGCCCGCGTAGCCGGCGATCGCGGCGTTGGCGATCGTCAGCTCGATCCACTGCCCGCTGCCGTCGGCATCGAACTTCGCGACGTAGAGCTTGCCGGCATCGAGATACTTGTCGCCCGCGGCGATGCGGTTCGCGGCCTTGGCGTCGGCGGCATCCCAGTTCGCCGCCGAGACGAACTTGTAGATGTATTCGCCGCGCGAGTCGTCTCCCATGTAGACGGCCAGCGGCTGGCCGGCGACGAGCCGGCCGAAGTCGGCGCTCTCGTGCGCGAAGCGGCCCAGCGCGCTGCGCTTCTTGACGGTGGCGCTGTTGTCGTAGGGGTCGAGTTCGACCACCCAGCCGAAGGTGTTCATCTCGTTGCGGTAGTCGTCGCTGCCGTCGGCCGAGGCGCCGGTCTTGGAGATGTCCCAGCGCGCGAAGCGATCCTCCGCGCCCGAGGTCTCCCAGCCGTGGCGGCTCGCCGCGCCCTGGGCGCGGCCGTAGCGGTTCAGCGAGGCGACGCTCTTGTCGGCGCGCGCCGCGTCGTCGGCCGCGCCGCGGAAGAAGTAGCCCGACCAGTTCTCCTCGCCGCTGAGGTAGGTGCCCCAGGGCGTGCGGCCGCTGCCGCAGTTGTTGATCGTGCCGCGGCAGCCGGTGCCGGCCGGCGAGTAGCGCGTCTTCATCAGCGCGTTGCCGCGCGCCGGGCCGGCCAGCTCGATCGCGGTGAGCGGCGTGATGCGGCGGTTGAAGGCCGAGCCGGCGCGGTAGGCGAAGGCGCCGCTGCTCTTGGCGATCTCGACCACCGCGATGCCGTGCGCCGGAATCTCCTTGTCCGATTCGGCAGCCGGGCGCGGGCGCGCGCTGGAGCCGGCGGCGTGCAGGAAGTTGTCGGTCAGCGCCTCGTGGTTCAACGCCAGCAGGCCGCGCTCGCCGGCGTTGTCGTCGCGCGTGCCGTTGGCCGACAGGCCGAAGAAGAACATGCCGTCGTGGTGGTCGCCGACACGGCGCTCGAAGTCGGTGTCGCTGCCGTCGTTCCTGAACGCGGCGGTGGCCGCGTCGAGCGGATCGCCGAGCGCGAACAGCACGCTGGCGCTGTAGCCGGCCGGCACCGTCAGCACGTCGGCGGTGCTCTTGGCGACGGCGGCGAAGCCGAGCGTGGCGAGCGGCGCGGGCGCGGGCGTGTCGTCGTCGTTGCCGCCGCCGCAGGCGGCCACGCTCCAGCTGCCGAGCACGGCCGTCGCCGCCGTGCCGACGCCGCCGCGCAGCAGCGAGCGGCGCGACAGCCGCGCGCCCAGCACGCTGTCGAACGAGGGGTTGGCGGAGGTGTTCAGCTCGTTGTCATCCATGTCGTCGTCCTCTTGATCTGCGGGGTTGCGAAACCGCGGCAGTCTGGTCAGCGCGCATGACGGTGGCGTGAACGATGCATGACAGAATCGCCCGGGTCGAACACTGAGGAGAGGCACCCGGGATGGCGAAGATCCACTTCATCGGCGGCGAGAAGGGCGGCGTCGGCAAGTCGTTGCTGGCGCGTGTGCTGGCCCAGTACCTGATCGACCACCAGCTGCCCTTCATCGGCTTCGACACCGACCGCTCGCACGGCGCGCTGATGCGCTTCTACGCCGGCTACGCCTCGCCGGTGATCGTCGACCGCTACGAGGCGCTCGACGCGATCATGGAAGCCGCCGTCGAGCAGCCGGAGCGCCGCATCCTCGTCGACCTCGCCGCGCAGACGCACGACCCGCTGGTGCGCTGGATGGACGATTCGGGCGTGCTCAACCTCGCCGACGAGAGCGGCATCACGATCCACTACTGGCACGTGATGGACACCGGCAAGGATTCGGTCGACCTGCTGCGCAAGCTGCTCGATCGCTTCGGCACCAGCCTGAAGTATGTGCTGGTGCGCAACCAGGTGCGCGGCGGCGACTTCGCGGCGCTCGAACAATCCGGCGAGCAGGCGCGCGCGCTCGGCCTGGGCGCCAAGATCGTCTCGGTGAAGAAGCTGCACGACAGCGCGATCCAGAAGATCGACATCAACAGCAGCAGCTTCTGGCACGCCACGCACACCGACAGCCCGATCGCGCTCGGCCTGATGGACCGGCAGCGCGTGAAGATGTGGCTGCGCGACGTCTACCGCGACCTGGACGACGTGGGGGTCTGACGGATCGAGCCCCCCAGTCGCTACGCTCCTGCCCCCGAGGGGCGCCGGCCGGCTTGGGACGGCCCGGCACCGGCCCGCTCCTTCAGCTCGCGCTTGAGCACCTTGCCGATCGCGCTGCGCGGCAGCTCGTCGACGAGGTGCAGCGCGGCCAGGCGCTGCGTCTTGCCGACACGCGCGTTGAGCCACTCCCGCAACGCCTCGGCCTGCGCTTCGCCGCGGACCACGACGAAGGCCACCGGCGTCTCGCCCCACTGCGCTGAGGGCACGCCCACCACCGCCGCATCCGCCACCGCCGGATGCTCGCGCAGCGCGGCTTCCAGGTCGCTCGGGTAGATGTTGAAGCCGCCGGAGATGATCATGTCCTTGCGGCGGTCGAGCAGGATCAGGAAGCCGTCGTCGTCGAAGCGGCCGACGTCGCCGGTGCGGATGAAGCGCTTGCCACTGGCATCGAACCACTCGGCCTCGCGCGTCGCCTCCGGGCGGCGGTGGTAGCCAGCCATCATGCCGGGCGAGTAGCCGACGATTTCTCCGGTCGAGCCCGGCGGCAGTTCGTGCCCGGCTTCGTCGATCAGGCGCATGTCGGTGCCCGGGCCGGGGCGGCCGACGGTGTGCAGCTTGCCGGGGTGCGCATGCGCTTCGAGGATGCAGGTGCCGCCGCCTTCGGTCATGCCGTAGAACTCGACGAGGCCGCCCGGCCAGCGCGCCAGCACGTCGGCCTTCAGCGCGGCGGGGAACGGCGCGCTGGTGCAGAACTTCATGCGGAAGGCGCGCAGGTCGAAGGCATCGAAGTCCGGCAACGCCATCAGCCGCTGGTACTGCACCGGCACCAGCATCGTGTGCGTGGCGCGCAGCGCCTGGGCGATCTCGAGATAGCGCCGCGCGTCGAACTTCTTCATCAGCCGCACCGCGCCGCCGAAGGCGAGCGAGGGGAAGAACACCACCAGCGTGGTGTTGGAGTACAGCGGCGTGGCCAGCAGCGTGCGCGCATCCGGCCCGTAGCCGTAGGGCAGGCCGCGCCGGACGTGCGCCCAGCGCATGCCGTGCGGCTGCACGATGCCTTTCGGCTCGCCGGTGGTGCCGGAGGAATAGATGATGTTGAACGGCGACTCGGGATGGATCTCGACCGGCGCCGGTGTCGCGCCCGGTGGCGCGAGCCAGGCTTCCAGATCGTCGTCGTCGGAGAACAAACGCTTCGCCTGCGCATCCTCGCGCATGCGCGCCAGCGCGGCCGGCGTGCTGCCGGGCGCGAGCGGCGCCACCACCACGCCGGCGCGCAGCGCGCCGAGGAATAGCGCCGCCTGCATCACCGAGGGCGCGGCGCACAGCGCGATCGCCTCGCCCGGCGCGATGCCGTCGCGCTGCAAGGCGGCGGCGATGCGGTCCATCAGCGCATCGAGCTGCGCGTAGCTCAGCGCCGTGTCGTCGTCGGCCAGCGCCGGCGCCTGCGGCCGCTCGCGCGCATGGCGGCGAATGCACTCGGCGATCGTGGCGAACCCCGTGTCGGCGATGAAGCTGCTCATGAGCGCTGCGATACCATGCCCGCCAGCTGAAAAGGAGACCGATGATGGCCACGAAGCACGCCGCTTTCCAGTGGGACGACCCCCTGCTGCTGGAGCAGCAGCTGAGCGACGACGAACGCGCGATCCGCGACGCGGCGCGCGACTACTGCCAGGGCGCGCTCGCGCCGCGCATCCTGGAAGCCTTCCGCCACGAGAAGACCGACCCGGCGATCTTCCGCGAGATGGGCGAGCTGGGCCTGCTCGGCCCCACGATCCCCGAGGCCTACGGCGGCGCCGGCCTGAACTACGTCTGCTACGGCCTGATCGCACGCGAGGTCGAGCGCGTCGACTCCGGCTACCGCTCGATGATGAGCGTGCAGAGCTCGCTGGTGATGGTGCCGATCGACGCCTTCGGCAACGAGGCGACGAAACAGAAATACCTGCCCAAGCTGGCGCGCGGCGAGTGGATCGGCTGCTTCGGCCTGACCGAGCCCAACCACGGCTCCGACCCCGGCAGCATGATCACCCGGGCCCGCAAGGTCGACGGCGGCTACGAGCTGACGGGTGCCAAGATGTGGATCAGCAACAGCCCGATCGCCGACGTGTTCGTGGTCTGGGCCAAGGACGACGGCGGCCAGATCCGCGGCTTCGTGCTGGAGAAAGGCTGGAAGGGCCTGAGCGCCCCGGCGGTGCACGGCAAGGTCGGCCTGCGCGCCTCGATCACCGGCGAAATCGTGATGGACCGCGTGTTCTGCCCCGAGGAGAACGCCTTCCCCGAGGTGCGCGGCCTGAAGGGGCCGTTCACCTGCCTGAACAGCGCACGCTACGGCATCGCCTGGGGCGCGCTCGGCGCGGCCGAGGACTGCTTCGCGCGCGCAAGGCAGTACGTGCTGGACCGCACCCAGTTCGGCCGGCCGCTGGCGGCCAACCAGTTGATCCAGAAGAAGCTTGCCGACATGGAAACCGAGATCACGCTGGGCCTGCAAGGCTGCCTGCGGCTGGGGCGCATGAAGGACGAAGGCACGGCCTCGGTGGAAGTCACCAGCATCCTGAAGCGCAACAGCTGCGGCAAGGCGCTGGACATCGCCCGCATGGCACGCGACATGATGGGCGGCAACGGCATCAGCGACGAGTTCGGCGTGGCGAGGCACCTCGTCAACCTGGAGGTGGTGAACACCTACGAGGGCACGCACGACGTGCATGCGCTGATCCTCGGGCGCGCGATCACGGGCATCGCGGCGTTCGCGAACTGAGCTGACGTGGTCCCCTGGCTGCGCGGCCCGCAGGATGCGCTGCCGGACACGCGCCGCGCGCTCGGCCCCGACTCCGACGCGCCGGGGCTGCTGGCTGCCGGCGGAGAACTGACGCCGAAGCGCCTCGCCGAGGCGTATTCGAAAGGCGTGTTCCCCTGGTACAGCCGCGGCCAGCCGGTGCTGTGGTGGTCGCCCGACCCGCGCATGGTGCTGCTGACGGACGAGTTCCGCCTCAAGCGCTCGCTGCGCAAGACGATCGCGAAGTTCATCCGCACGCCCGGCTGCGAGATCCGCATCGACTCGGCCTTCCGCCGCGTCATCGAGGCTTGCGCCGGCACGCCGCGCGAGGGCCAGGACGGCACCTGGATCGTGCCGGAGATGGTCGAGGCCTACGCCGCCTGGCACGCGCTCGGCGCGGTGCACAGCGTCGAGACCTGGTGGGACGGCGAACTCGCCGGCGGTCTGTACGGTGTGAGCATCGGCCGCATGTTCTTCGGCGAGTCGATGTTCTCGCGCCGCAGCGATGCGTCGAAGATCGCGCTGGCCGCTCTCGTGTGCTTTTGCCGCGCGCACGGCATCGCGATGATCGACTGCCAGCAGCGCACCGGCCACCTCGCCTCGCTGGGCGGGCGCGAGCTGCCGCGCGCCGAGTTCGAGCGCCGCCTGGCCCTCGCCCTGGGGGCGCAGCCGGTTTCGGATTGGACCTATGATGCGTCGCAGTGGCGCCGCCTTGGTCTCCCGGCCGAGGGCGCCGACGCCGAGCAGGACCCCGGCCCGTGACGCACCCGAAAGAGCTTCCGCTCGCCTCGCTGCAGTTCTACGCCACCGCACCCTATCCGTGCAGCTACGTGGCCGGGCGCATGGCGCGCTCGCAGGTGGCCACGCCCTCGCACCTGATCCACGCCGACGCTTACTCGGGCCTGGTGGCCAACGGCTTCCGGCGCAGCGGCATGTTCACCTACCGCCCCTATTGCGACGGCTGCCGCGCCTGCGTGCCGCTGCGCGTGCCGGTGGCGGGCTTCCAGCCCACGCGCAGCCAGCGCCGGGCCTGGAAGCAGCATTCGAATCTGAAGTCGCGCGTGCTGCGGCTGTGCTTCGTGCCCGAGCACTACCAGCTCTACCTGCGCTACCAGGCCGGCCGCCACAGCGGCGGCGGCATGGACCACGACTCGATCGACCAGTACACCCAGTTCCTGCTGCAAAGCCGCGTCAACAGCCGGCTGGTCGAGTTCCGCGAGCCGACGGAAGACGGCTCGCTCGGCGCGCTGAAGATGGTCTCGATCCTGGACATCCTCAACGACGGCCTGTCGGCGGTCTACACCTTCTACGAGCCCGAGGAAGCGGCCAGCTACGGCACCTACAACGTGCTGTGGCAGATCGAGCAGACGCGCGCGCTGAAGCTGCCGCACGTCTACCTCGGCTACTGGATCGCCGGCAGCGAGAAGATGGCCTACAAGGCGCGCTTCGGCCCGCACGAGCTGCTGCTCGACGGGCGCTGGCAGAGGCCTTCTTCAGCGGATTGAGGCGAGCACCTCGTCGGCGATGGCCAGGCAGGCGGTCAGGCCGGGCGACTCGATGCCGAACAGGTTGACGAGGCCGGCCACGCCATGCGTCGCGGGCCCCTGCACGACGAAGTCCGCCGCCGCGCTGCCCGGCCCGCCGAGCTTGGGCCGCACGCCGCTGTACGCGCTCTGCAGCGCGCCGTCGCGCAGATCCGGCCAGTAGCGGCGGATCTGCGCGTAGAAGCCCTCGGCGCGCGCCGCGTCGACGCGGTAGTCGATCGCATCGGGCGGCCCGTCGGGCAGCCATTGCACGTCGGGACCGAAGCGAGCCTGGCCGGCGAGATCCAGCGTCAGGTGCACGCCCAGGCCGGCCTCTTCGGGCACCGGATAGATGAGATGCGAGAACGGCGCGCGCCCGGCGAGCGAGAAGTAGTTGCCCTTGGCGTGATGGCCGCTCGGCACGTGCTGAGCCGCCAGCCCCTGCATGGCCGCGGCGAGGCCCGGCGCCCACAGCCCGGCGGCGTTGACGACGATGCGCGCGCGCAGCTCCATCGGCGCTTCGCCGCCGACGCGCACCACGTGGCCGTCGGCGCCGCAGCGCAGCCCCGTCACCGGCGAGCACAGCGCAAGCGCGCCGCCGGCCCCTTCCAGATCGCCTTGCAGCGCGAGCATCAGGCCGTGGCTGTCGACGATGCCGGTCTCGCTCGACAGCAGCGCCGCCGTGCAGCGCAGCGCGGGTTCCAGCGCCCTCGCCTCGTCCGCATCCAGCCATTGCAGCTCGACGCCGCTGGCGGCGGCCTTGGCGCGTGTGGCATCGAGCGCGGCATGCTGGGCCGCCGACGTCGCCACCACCAGCTTGCCGCAGCGCCGGTGCGCCACGCCGTGCGAGGCGCAGAAGTCGTACAGCTGCACGCGCCCTTGCACGCACAGCCGCGCCTTCAGCGAGCCGGCCGGGTAGTACAGGCCGGCGTGGATCACCTCGCTGTTGCGCGAGCTGGTGGCGGTGCCGATCGCATCGGCGCGTTCGAGCACCACGGTTTCCAGGCCGGACTGCGCCAGCGCCCGGCCGACCGCGAGGCCGACCACGCCGGCACCGATCACCAGGGCATCGACTTGATCCATCGTCGCGATTGTGGCGCCACCAAAGCAAACGGCCGGGATTCCCGGCCGTGCTGTGTCCGCTTCTGGATCGGTGGTGGGCGGCGAGGGTTTCGAACCCCCGACCCCCGCAGTGTGAATGCGATGCTCTACCCCTGAGCTAGCCGCCCTCGCGATCCGCAGAGCCGCGCATTATGCCATAGCCGGCTCGGGCGTCGGCTCCTTCCACACCGTCCTGCCGCCGCTGGCCTTGTCCAGCTCGGCGATCAGCCTGGCATGCGCCTGCACCTCGTCCGCGTTGGCCGCGATCACCGGCAGCACGAAGGCGCAGAGGTCGATCGCCTCCAGCGCCACCTCGGCACCGGCCGCCTCGACCTCGTCGATCACCAGCGAGTCCTGGCCGCGCGTCATGCGGATGTAGACCTCGGCGAGCAGCCCGGCGTCGAGCAGCGCGCCGTGCAGGCTGCGGCTGGCGTTGTCGACTTCGAGGCGCTTGCACAGCGCGTCCAGCGAGTTCGACTTGCCGGGGAACATCTCGCGCGCCATCAGCAGCGTGTCGGTGATCTGGCCCACCTGCGCGTCGAACGGCGGCCGCCCCAGCCGCTTCAGCTCGGCGTTCAGGAAGCCGACGTCGAAGGCCGCGTTGTGCGCCAGGATCTCGGCGCCGGCGAGGTAGTCCATCAGCTCGTCGGCGATGGACGCGAACAGCGGCTTGTCGGCCAGGAACTCGTCGGTCAGGCCGTGGATGCGCACCGCGTCCTCGTGGTTCGGCCGCTCGGGGTTCAGGTAGAAGTGCAGGTTGCGGCCCGACAGGCGCCGGTTGAGCATCTCCACGCAGCCGATCTCGATGATGCGGTCGCCGGATTCGGCGTTCAGGCCGGTGGTCTCGGTGTCGAGGAAGATCTGTCGCATGGGGTCGTATCAGTAAGCGGTCCGCCGCGCGCCGCGCCACCACAGCCACGCGCCGATCACCAGCATCGGCACGCACAGCCACTGGCCCATGCTCAGCCCCGTGCGGGCCGCAAACTCCATCAGGAAGGCATCGGGCTCGCGGAAGAACTCGGCGATGAAGCGGAACACGCCGTAGCCGACCAGGAACAGGCCAGCCACCTGCCCCGGCCCGCGCGGCTTGCGCGCATAGAGCCACAGGATGACGAACAGCAGCAGCCCTTCCATCAGGAACTGGTAGATGGGCGACGGGTGGCGCGGCACCAGGCTGCCCGACTGCGGGAACACCATCGCCCAGGGCAGCGCGGGGTCGGCGGCGCGCCCCCACAGCTCGCCGTTGATGAAGTTGCCGGCGCGTCCGCTGGCCAGCCCCGTGGGCACGGCCGGCGCGATCAGGTCCATCACCTGCAGGAAGGGCCGCCCCTTGACGCGCGCGTACAGCGCCATCGCCGCGATCACGCCCAGCAGCCCGCCGTGGAAGGCCATGCCGCCCTTCCACACCGCGAACACCTCGAGCGGGTTGGCCGCGTAGTAGCCGGGCTTGTAGAACAGCACGTAGCCGAGGCGCCCGCCGATCACCACGCCGAGCACGCCCCAGAAGAGCAGGTCTTCGACCTCGCGGCGCGTCCAGCCGGCCTGTGCGAACTGCGGCTGCGCGGCGCGCTTGCTGGCGAGCCAGAGGAACAGGCCGAACGCGACCAGGTAGGTGATGCCGTACCAGTGGATCGCCACCGGCCCGAGCTGCAGCGCGACCGGGTTGAACTGCGGATGAACGAGCATGCGCGAACGATAACCTACCGCTCGCGCACGCCCTGATCACGCACGAAAGCGACGAAGCGCCGCACCGCCGGCGAGGCATCGCTCGGCCAGACCAGACTGGTCTCGGCGCGCGGCGCGCCGTCGGCGAGCGAGGCCGGGAGCGCGCGGTAGACGATGCCGGGCCGCTGCAGCCGCTGCATGGAGCGCGGCACCAGCGCCACGCCCAGCCCGGCCGAGACGAGGTTGACGATGGTCTGCATCTGGATCGCCTCCTGCGCGATGGCCGGCGTCGCACCGTGGCGGTGGTAGAAGGCCAGCACCGCGTCGTACAGCGAGGGCGCGATCGCGCGCGGGAAGATCACCAGCGGCTCGCGCAGCAGCTGCGCGGCGGAGAAGCGCCGCGGCGCCGCTTCGGGCAGCGCCAGCAGCATCGGCTCGACGCCCAGCGACAGGCGCTGCAGGGGCGGCGGCGGCGCGATGCCCGGCGCGTGCAGCACGAAGCCGGCGTCCAGCTCGCGCTGCGCGAAGGCCTCGGCCTGCACGTCGCCGGTGGCTTCGCGCAGCTCGACCGCGATGCCCGGGTAGGCCTCGCGGAAGGCGCGCAGCCAGCCGGGCAGCGGGCCGAAACCCACCGTCGAGACGAAGCCGAGGCGGATGCGCCCCAGCTCGCCGCCGGCCGCGTCGCGTGCGCGCAGCGCCAGCGCACCGGCCTGCCGCAGGAGCTGGCGCACCGGCTCGACCAGCGCCGCGCCGGCCGGCGTCAGCGCCACGCTGCGGCGCGTGCGCTCGAAGAGGGGCACGCCGAGGCGGCGCTCCAGCTGCTGGATCGCCTGCGTCAGCGGCGGCTGCGTCATGTGCAATCGCTGCGCGGCGCGGCCGAAGTGCAGCGTCTCGGCCAGCGCGAGGAACTGGCGCCAGACGCGCAGCTCGATGTCCGGCGCGGGGGTGTCGCGGCTCATATGCCGAGCATATCAATCGATGTCCCGGATTCGATTGGACGCACACCGGCACGCGGCCGACAATCCGGCCTTCGGACCCAGCCGCACGCCAGGAGCACACGATGAGCAGCGACAAGATCAACCGCCGTTCCGCCAACATCACCGAGGGCGTCGCGCGCGCGCCGAACCGCTCGATGTACTACGCGCTCGGCTACGAGGAAGGCGACTTCAAGAAGCCGATGATCGGCGTGGCCAACGGCCACTCGACCATCACGCCGTGCAACTCCGGGCTGCAGCGGCTGGCCGACGCGGCGGTGATCGGCCTGAAGGAAGCCGGCGCGAATCCGCAGATCTTCGGCACGCCGACGATTTCGGACGGCATGGCGATGGGCACCGAGGGCATGAAGTACTCGCTGGTGTCGCGCGAGGTGATCGCCGACTGCGTCGAGACCTGCGTCGGCGGCCAGTGGATGGACGGCGTGATGGTGATCGGCGGCTGCGACAAGAACATGCCCGGCGGCATGATGGGCATGCTGCGCGCCAACGTGCCGGCGATCTACATCTACGGCGGCACCATCCTGCCGGGCCGCTACAAGGGCCAGGACCTGAACATCGTCAGCGTGTTCGAGGCGGTCGGCCAGTTCACCGCCGGCAAGATGAGCGAGGAGGACTTCTGCCAGATCGAGCGCCACGCCATCCCCGGCAGCGGCTCGTGCGGCGGCATGTACACCGCCAACACGATGAGCTCGGCCTTCGAGGCGCTCGGGCTGTCGCTGCCCTACGCCTCGACGATGGCCAACGTCGAGGGCGAGATCGTCGGCATGGTCGAGCGTGCGGCCAAGGTGCTGATCGAGGCGGTGAAGAACGACCTCAAGCCGCGCGACATCGTCACGAAGAAGGCGATCGAGAACGCGGTCGCGGTGATCATGGCCACCGGCGGCTCGACCAACGCGGTGCTGCACTTCCTGGCCATCGCGCACGCCGCCGGCGTCGAGTGGACCATCGACGACTTCGAGCGCATCCGCCAGCGCACGCCGGTGCTGTGCGACCTCAAGCCCAGCGGCCAGTACCTCGCGGTCGACCTGCACCGCGCCGGCGGCATCCCGGCGGTGATGAAGGAGCTGCTGAGGGCCGGGCTGCTGCACGGCGACTGCATCACGATCACCGGCAAGACGGTGGCGCAAAACCTGGCCGACGTGCCCGAACTGTCGCGCGAGCAGAAGGTGATCAAGCCGGTGGCCGAGCCGATCTACGCGCAAGGCCACCTCGCGATCCTCAAGGGCAACCTCAGCCCCGAAGGCTGCGTCGCCAAGATCACCGGCTTGAAGAACCCGAAGATCACCGGCCCGGCGCGCGTGTTCGACGACGAACAATCGGCGCTCGCCGCGATCATGGCCGGCAAGATCAAGGCCGGCGACGTGATGGTGCTGCGCTACCTCGGCCCCAAGGGCGGGCCCGGCATGCCGGAGATGCTCGCGCCCACCGGCGCGCTGATCGGCCAGGGCCTGGGCGAATCGGTCGGGCTGATCACCGACGGCCGCTTCTCCGGCGGCACCTGGGGCATGGTGGTGGGCCACGTGGCGCCGGAAGCCTACGCGGGCGGCAACATCGCGCTGGTGAAGGAAGGCGACTCGATCACCATCGACGCGACCACGCTGGTGCTGCAGCTCAACGTCGGCGACGAGGAGCTCGCGAAGCGCCGCGCCGCGTGGCAGCGCCCCGAGCCGCGCTACACGCGCGGCGTGCTGGCCAAGTTCGCGATGAATGCGTCGAGCGCCAGCTCGGGCGCGGTGCTCGACAAGTTCGAGCCGAAGTGAGGGCTTGAAGAAGGGCCGGCTACTTGCCGGCCTTCTTCGCGCGCTTGGCCATCTTGTCCATGCCGAGCGAGACGAGGTTCTTCTCGCGCCGCTCGCGCTTGCGCGCTTCCATCTTCTCGATCTCGCGGCGCTTGGTCAGGCCGGTGCCGTCGGCCCAGGCCCACCACACCGCGGCCAGCGCGAAGGGCACGCAGAACTTCCACAGGTCGCCGGTGAGGTTCCACGTCCACGCGGCCATCGGGCCGAAGCCGAGGAAGTGCAGCAGGATGATGATGACGCCGATGATGATGAAAATCATTCCCGCTGCTCCTTCGCGCCGGCACGGTTATGCGGCTTGCGCGTCAACCGCTGCCCCTACAATTCGTTGTTGTCACTGTAGCCGACAGCCTGACCACCGGGGTGTCGAAACCTCCGCGGATTTCCCGTTTGATTTCTCGAAAGGAAAACGATGAAGCTGGTCCCCGCCCTCACGCTGATTGCCGCCGCGATCACCGTGTCCGCTCCCGCGATGGCCGATGAGGCCCTCGCCAAGGCCAAGAACTGCCTGGCCTGCCACTCGGTCGACAAGAAGGTTCTCGGCCCGGCCTACAAGGAAGTGGCCGCCAAGTACGCCGGCCAGAAGGACGCCGTCGACAAGCTGTCGCAGAAGATCATCAAGGGCGGCGTGGGCGTCTGGGGCCAGGTTCCGATGCCTCCCAACGCCAACGTCAACGAAGCCGAGGCGAAGAAGCTGGTCACCTGGATCCTGAGCCTGAAGTGATCCTCGGGCCTTCGGGCCCGCCCCGAAGAAGAAGCCCCGCCGACGCGGGGCTTTTTCATCTCAGGTGGGCATCGCGGCACATCAGGCGTTGCCGGTCTCAACGAGAAACCGACCATGGGAATTCGCAGATCGCAGCTCCCCGAACGACTGGCAATTGCGGAGCTGAACGCCTTGAATGCGCGTCATGGCCACGCCTGCCGTCCGAGCAGCCGGATTCCCCCGAACCCATTGGGATCATTCAAGGCGGTGGAGCTGGAACCAGGGCTTCGGCTGTTCATTGCCGATGTCGAGCTTCCCGCAGGCGCGCCTGTCGAGAACCGCTACAACCAGGGGCTGTTCTGCAGTCTTTGCCTGGAAGGGCGCATGCACTGCCGCTTGAACGGCGATCCGGAGCCCATCGTCTTTCAGGCGGGCGATCTGTGGTTCCAGGAGATCGCGCCAGGGGACGTTTGGGTCAGCGAGCAGCAGGAACATGGCCGTTTCCGCAGCCTGTGCCTGGAGATAGACCGGACCTGGATGACGCAGCTTCCAGCGGATGCACCCCATGGTGCGCCCCTGCCCGCCACCGCGGCACTGCGCAAGTACGCTTCGGTCGCCTTCTACATGGATGCGCAGACGCCGCCGCCCCGGCACCTCCGGTTGCGTGCCCTGGGGATGATGATGATGGCCGAAGCCCTGGACGCAGCCGCCAGGCACCCGCCGATCCTCTCCGCAAACGTCGTGCGCAGCCGCGATCTGCCGCTGCTCGCGGCCGCACGTTCGCTGATCGAGCGCGAGTACGAACAGGCTTGGACAATGGAGCAAATCGCGACGCGTGTCGGACTGCCCGTGCGTCGGCTGAACTCGGGCTTCCGGCAGGCTTTCGGCAGCACCGTGTTTGGTCACCTCCAGGCCGTCCGGATGGCAAGAGCCTATGACCTGCTCCGGCAAGGCAGGCCGGTCACTTCGGTAGCGCTGGAAGTGGGGTATGCCTCTCTCGGCAGCTTTTCCCGGGCCTATCGAGCGGCCTATGGGCGCGCCCCGAGCACCGATGCCGGCTGACAGGGGGAGCGATCGGCACACAGTTGGCACCGTGAAGCAAAGCGGCATGCTGCGGAGCACAAGACAATTGAGATTGATTCTTATTGTCATGAGGTTCCGGCATGTCCATCGGCCACGCGCGCGTCTCGCTCATCGTCACAACAGCCATTTGCGCAGCACCTGCCTACGGACAGGCCGCCACCGAGGCCGAACCGGCGACATTGGACGCCGTGGTCGTGAGCGGCGCGCGCAAGCGCGTCGACAACCTTCAGGAAGTCCCGCAAAGCGCCACCGTCCTTTCTCGCGAACAAGTGCGGGAAGCACGCATCAACACCGTGGAACAGCTGCAGGCATTCGTGCCCAACTTCCGCGTCAACACCGCCGGCGGACGCGGCGGCAAGGGAGCCATCTCGATCCGGGGGCTGTCGAACACGGATTTCTCCAAAGACCCTTCGGTCGGGGTCTACATCGACGACGTGCCGTTCACCGACCTGAGCGTCTACAGCAGCATCCTGTTCGATGTCGAGAGCATCGAAGTGCTGCGCGGCCCCCAGAGCACGCTGTATGGCGCGAACACCCCTGCGGGCATCATCAACGTCGTCACGGCTCTGCCTTCGCGAGAGTTCGGCGGCGAAGCCGAGGTCGAGTACAGCAGCCGCAATACCTTGTTGACGCGCGCGCGTCTGACCGGGCCGCTGGGTATGCAAGGCCTGACCGGCAGCCTGGCCCTGATCCGAGAAACTTCCGACGGCTTCATCACCAATCGTTTCAACGATCGTCCCTTCGACAAGCGAAAGACCGAAGCGTTCCGGGGAAAACTGCGCTGGGAGCCCCATGCCGACTGGGACGCCAACCTCCTGTTGCAGCATGCCGAGATCGACGACACCGGCGGCCCATTCCACTACGTCCCCGTTGATTCGGGCGCCTATGCCGCAGCGGTGCCCGGCGCGCCTCGGCTGGGCCGCCAGGAGATCTGGCAGAACCGCACGGATGGGCAGGTGGGCGGCAAGGAGTGGGTGGGCGCCCTGCGCGTCAACTACCATGGAGAGGCTTTCCAGCTTGCATCCATCACTTCGCATCGCCAGCGCAAGGAAAACTTTTCCAACTGGGATACGGACGACACCGCCAGCCCCTTCGACATCAGCCCATTGCTCGGGCTGCCGCCCGGCAGCTATCTGGTGCCGGGCATCACCGGCATGTACGACGGCAAGACGCGGCAGACGACGCAGGAGTTCCGCATCCAGTCTCCGGCAGGTGCGCCGGAATCATTCATCTGGCTGGCCGGCATCTATTTGAGTGATTCGACCGAAAATGGGTACGGCAGCTTCAGTATCGAAAATGCGCCGACTCCGCTGCAAACGGCGGACTTGAACTACAAGCAGTCCAGCCAGGCCGTCTTCGGCCAAAGCACATGGCGTTTCCTTGGCGATCGCCTCGGTCTGACCACCGGTCTGCGGTACGAGACCGTCGAACGCGAAGGCAACAATGCCAGCATTCCCAACCACGGCGGCAGCAAGCGATTCGACCAGTGGCTACCGCGCATCGGCATGGATTGGCGTTTCTCCAACGATTCCATGGCATATGTGGACGTAGCCAGAGGCTGGAAGGCCGGCGGCTTCGCCATCGAATCGCCCGCCGGGCAGCCCTTTCGTTTTGATCCCGAGGTTGTCACCAACACCGAGATCGGCATCAAATCGATCTGGCTGGACGGCCGCCTCTCCCTGAATGCAGCCCTGTTCCACATGGGAGCCAAAGACTATCAGGATACCGTCCGCGTGGACTCGTTGACGCGCTACCTTTCCAACGCGGACAGGGTGCGCAACCGTGGTTTGGAAATCGAGGCGCAGTGGCGTCCGGCTCGTCAACTGGAACTGGGTGCGACATTCGGCTATCTGGATGCCAAGTACGTCGACTATGCCAACCCTGATGGCAGCAATTTCAACGGGAACCGAGTGGTTCTAACGCCCAAGCATTCGATCGGCGTCAACGCAACCTGGCGCGCCGGCAATGGACTCTACGCGCGCGCAGACGTGATGCAGTACTCGGATTACTACTTCGACCGTGAGAATGCCCAGCGGCAGCCCGGCTACACCTTGGTGAACGCCAAGATCGGCTACAAGCGCGACGCCTGGGAAGTGTTTGCTTTTGGCGAGAACCTGGCCAATGCGCACTATTACGAACGCATGTTCCCGGGAACCATGCACTCCAATCTTCAGTTCGGCTCCCCGGAGAAGCCGCGCCGCTTCGGCGTGGGTGCCAGGATCGATTTTTGAAGTGGACATTGCGCACCCGTGCCGGCGAGGCGATCGACCCCGGCTCAGAGCGACTCATCGGACTCTGAACGCTTTCGACTTTCGGCCTGACGGTACTGGGATGGCGAAACGCCATGCCAGCGCTTGAAGGCCTGCGAGAAACAGGACGGGCTCGAATACCCCAGCCTCGCGGCGATGCCGCTCATTGCTTGACTGGGGTCGCGAACAAGCTCCGCCGCAAGCTCCGATCGGCCATCGGAAATCAGCGATCGAAACGTCTGACCCTCTCGTTGCAGCCGGCGCTTGAGGGTCCGCTTGCTCGTGTTGGTGAGCTTGCTGATCGTCTCCAGCGTGGGGATGGCCGGAGAGGTCGAGATCGTCAGGTATTCCTTGACGAGTTCACCGACGTGGACCGCCACGCGCCGTTGCTCGAGAAGGCGTCTGCAGACCTGGTCGCACATCGCCGCCGTGGTGGGGTTGGCGGTCGATGGCCTGTAGCCGAGCCACTTCGCGGGAAACGAAAGATGGTAGCGGGGACCGCTGGTCGAGACCGGGGCCCCATTGACTGTCTGCAATCTCTCCGGGACACCGTAGATCCGCCCCCGACCGCCTTGCAGGAAGAATCCGCTGAGGCGGAACTTCGGTCCACCGACATCCTGGAGAAGCGCAGCGGCCGTTCCCATTTCTCGCTCCACCACGAAGCGCTTCAGGCTTGGCGCCAAGTCGGGGGGTGAAAAGGTCAGCAACGCCTCTTCGCCTCGAATGACCTTCTCGATCACCGAGTAGGCAAAGGTCAGATGGATGTAGCGCAAGGCCATGTCCACCGCGTCTCCAAGCGTGGCGCTGGAAATCAGCCCGTAGCCCCACATGCCGAAGGCGGAGAAGTGGCACCCCAGGCCAATGTCCAGGCCCAGGCCCGGCGGGCGGCCCACAGAACGCAGCAGGTTGTCGATGACCCGGAGCTCTTGCGTCGCGGACAGCTTCGAGTTTGGATCCTGCAGCTGACCGAGCGTGAGCCGACTGCCCCGCAGCAGCGCCTCCGGCTGGACGCCGCGCTCGGCGCCCACCTCAAGCAGCTTCAACACGCCGGACGGATCTCGAGCGAAGTCCCAAAAACTCATTGGAAGAAACCCTCAGAGCCGAGCAATGTGGCCTCTTTTCTAAAGTCTGGCACGCTTCTTCGGATTGAGCAAGCGGCTCGGAATATCGAAGATCCGCCCGCAACGAACGGCCGAACTCTTCGATCGCCATGCCTCCACAGTCCGCTCCTCCCGGCCCTCGCCCACATCGACATCACCCCACGGAATAGCCGATGTTCTCCTTCTTTTCTCGCGCGAAGCCGGTCACCGCAACGATCAACGGAAAGCCGATCGAGGTACGACCCAAGGAAACGATCCTCACGGCCGCCCTGCGAAACGGAATTCCGTTTCCGCACAGCTGCCGAGTCGGTGGATGCGCCACCTGCAAGTGCAGATTGCTGAGCGGGAACGTAAGGCAACTGACCGATGCGTCCTATCTCCTTTCCGACGAGGATCTCGACAACCGTTTCGTGCTGGCCTGCCAGAGCATCCCCCGAAGCGACGTCGAGATCGAAGTGGACAACGCGGCGGCAGCGGCGGCACGCCGGACCCGGGCCAAGGTGCTGTCCCGAGACCGATTGACGCATGACATCGTGCGCCTGCGGGTTCAGTTGGAGGAAGCGCTTCCCTATCGGGCCGGCCAGTTTGCGATGCTGGAGTTCGATGCGCTGCCCGGTGCGCCCCGCAGCTACTCGTTCGCATCGCCACCGAATCCGGACGGGCAAACCAGCTTCTTCGTCCGAAGAGTTCCCGGCGGCGTCTTCTCCACCTTCGTGCACGAAGGTGGCGTCGTCGGCTCGCATCTGAGCATCGAGGGGCCGATGGGTGACTTCTGGCTGCGCCCGGGATCCGGCCCGCTCCTGATGGTCGCCGGCGGCAGCGGATTGGCTCCGATCTTGGCGATGCTGGCAGAGCGCCTGGAGGAAGGAGAGTCGCGCCCCGTGCACCTCTACTTCGGCGCGCGCGCTCGCGATGATCTCTACGGGCGAGATTCCATCGGCAGGCTGCAAGCCCAATGGGGATCGAACTTCAGCTTTGTTCCGGTGCTTTCCGCCGAGCCCGTCGGGTCGGAATGGACGGGGCCGAGAGGCATGGTGGCCGACTTTCTCCCGCCCCAGGTCGCGAGGAACGCCGAGGCCTATCTCTGCGGTCCGCCTCCCATGGTCGATGCCGCCTTCGAGAAGCTGCTGAGCGCCGGCGCCCCGCGAGAACACATTCGCGCCGACCGTTTCACGACGCTGAAAGACGGCCCGATTTCCTCGGCGGCCTGAACCTTTCGTTCCAGGAGACAAGCATGATGCTCTTGCACTATCTGAAGTATTTCCTCTTCCACGCGGTCGGCGCTGCCGCCTGTGTCGCGATCTTCGCCGGCGGCATATGGACGCCGGCGGGATTCGCGGCCATCCTGATCTACTACGTCGTCGGCGATGCGATCTTCGGCGACGACAGATCGACGCCGAGGTATGGCCTTCAGTGGCTCCTCACCGCGCAGTTGTGGCTGGCACTGCCGCTGGTCTCGGCAATCGTGTTCGCGATGCTCTGGAGTGTGAGCACCGGAGACTTCGGTGGAGTGGGACGGTGGATCCAGGCTCAAACCGGCTTCGACGTCTTCGCGGCGCGTGCCGCCACGGACGGGTGGGAGCACGCGGCGGGCGTCTTGCTCACCATTCTGATGATCGGCATCTGCGGAACGATTCCCGCGCACGAACTCACTCACCGCACCTGGGATCCGATGTCAATGCTGGTGGGCCGCTGGCTTCTGGCGTTCAGCTTCGACACGAACTTCTCGATCGAGCACGTCTACGGACACCATCGCTACGTCTCCACCGTTGACGATCCGGCGACGGCACCGCGCGGCCGCAGCGTCTACTTCCACGTCCTCGCTTCGACCCTCAAGGGCCATCGCAGCGCATGGAACATCGAGAAGCGCCGGCTTCAGCGGGACGGCAGGACGGTTCTTTCGCCTCGCAACGCCGTCCTGCGCGGCATTGCGATGAGCGGCTTGCTGCTCGTCGCCGCTTACGAGATCGCCGGAGCAACCGGGGTGCTGGTCTTCACGGCCTGCGCGCTGGGCGCGAAGGCGCTGCTCGAGATCGTGAACTACATGGAGCACTATGGAATGGTTCGGAACCCGGCGCTGCCGGTTCAGCCGCGCCACTCCTGGAACACCAACCGCCGCATCAGCTCCTGGTCGATGTTCAACCTGACCCGGCATTCCCATCACCATGCCCAGGGCGAGGTTCCCTACCAGGACCTCAAGCCGATGCCGGATGCCCCGCAAATGATCACCGGCTATCTGACGACCATCATCGTCACACTGATTCCCCCGCTGTGGCACAGGTTGATGACGCCGAAGATTCTCGAGTGGGACCGCGTCCACGCCTCTGCCGAGGAGAAGCTGCTGGCCAGGAACGCCAATGCGGCGAGCGGGATCCGCGCCCTTCAGGCACGGAGCTAGGCAATCCTCGACTGTTCAGCGCTCGGCTCTAGGCGGCAGTTGAGTCGATGCCGGAGTACCTATGGAATTTGACTACGTGATCGTCGGCGGCGGATCGGCTGGCGCGACGCTGGCCTCGCGACTGAGCGAGGATCCCGGAACCAATGTGTGTTTGCTGGAAGCCGGCGGGCGGGGCGACAGCATCCTGGTCCGCGCCCCGGCTGCCGTCGTCACGATGCTTCCCGGCCGCGGGAAGATCAACAACTGGGCCTTGCAGACCGTCCCGCAGCCGGGCCTGTTCGGCCGCAAGGGGTATCAACCGCGCGGACGAGCCCTGGGCGGATCATCCGCCATCAACGCCATGCTCTATGTGCGCGGCCAACGACAGGATTACGACGGATGGGCAGACCTCGGCTGTCACGGCTGGGAGTGGGATTCCGTTCTTCCGTATTTCAAGAAGGCCGAGAACAACGCCTGGGGTGCGGATGAAGATCATGGCGGCGCCGGTCCGCTGCATGTCTCCGACCAGCAGTCTCCCAGACCGATCACGCGTGCCTTCGTAGAAGCCGCCCATCGGCAGGGGATGCCACTCTGCAAGGACTTCAATACCGGTGACAACGAAGGCGTCGGCCTCTACCAGGTCACCCAGTTTCACGACAGTGAACGAAACGGCGAACGCTGCTCAGCGGCGGCCGCTTACCTTCACCCCCTGCTCGGCCAACGACCGAACCTGACCGTCCTCACGCAGACACGCACCACCAGGATCCTGTTCGAAGGCAAACGGGCCGTCGGCGCAGCCTGTCGCCGGAGCGGTCAGGATCACGAGGTGCGAGCCAGGCGCGAAGTCGTTGTCGCTGCAGGCGCCTTTGGATCCCCCCAGCTCCTGCAGCTCTCCGGGGTCGGTCGGGTTGAAGATATCGCCCGCCATGGAATCCGCATGGTCCACGAGCTCCCCGGTGTCGGACAGAACCTGCAAGACCACCTCGATTTCATCCTTGCATGCAAGTCGAAGGACACCGACAACTTTGGCATCGGCCTGGCCGCGGCCGCCCACATGCCTGGCCACATCGCTCAGTGGAGCCGAGACGGAACGGGGATCATCGCCACCCCGTTCGCGGAGGGTGCCGCCTTCTTCAAGAGCGATCCCTCCATCGAGCGGCCCGACCTGCAGCTGCACTTCGTGATCTCGATCGTCGATGATCATGCGCGCAAGCTCCACGCCGGCTACGGCTATTCCTGCCACGTCTGCGTGCTTCGCCCGTTCTCGCGCGGAGCGGTGTTCCTCCAGTCGGGCGATCCGCTGGCCGACCCCGGAATCGATCCTCGCTTCCTGTCCGACGACAGAGACCTCGCCATGCTGATCCGGGGCGCCAGGATGACCCGGGAGGTTCTCTTGTCGGAGCCCTTGGCCGGGTATTGCCACAAGGAGCTGTTCGGAATTCGAGACGGCATGACCGACGCGCAATGGGAACACCACATCCGCTCGCGTGCCGACACGATCTATCACCCCGCGGGTACCTGCAGGATGGGTGTCGACGAGATGGCCGTCGTGGATCCCGAACTTCGCGTGCGAGGACTCGAAGGGATCCGCGTGGTGGATGCATCCGTGATGCCGACTTTGGTCAGTGGCAACACCAACGCGCCGACGATCATGATCGCCGAGCGTGCTGCCGACCTCATCCGTGGTGACTCATTGCACGACTGAGGTCTCCGGAAAGACCGGCTTCATCGGATCGCCCGGCGCGCCGCGCCGGACAGCGCGAAGCGCTCGCCGTGGCGCGCGGCCAGCGCATCGGCGCGGCGCAGGAAATCTTCCACGCCTTGCGAGCGCACGAACTGCAGCGCGCCGCCGGTCCAGGCCGGAAAGCCGCAGCCGAGGATCGAGCCGATGTTCGCTTCGGGAACGCTTGCCACCACGCCGTCGGCGAGGCAGCGCGCGGCCTCGACGGCCTGGCGGTAGAGCAGGCGCTGCTTGAGCTCTTCGAAATCGACGTCGATGGCGGGCCTGTCGACGGCTTGGGCCGTGATCGCGGCGAGCGATCCGGGCGGCATGCCGATCGCGTCGGCCGCGTGCTCCACCAGCGGCGCGGGGATGCCTTCTTCCAGCATCGCCGCGCCTTCCGCCACGAAGGCACGCTGCACGCGCTCCAGCTTCTGTGCGAGCCGCGCCTTGTCGAATCCCTCGTCGGCCTTGACCGCGTTCAGGTCGTAGAAGAAGGCCTGGATCATGTTGCGCGCGACCTGGCTGGTCATCACCTTCGCGAGCTTGCGGCTCTCGATGCGCAGCGCGGTGTCGACGTCGACCAGCGCGCCCTCCACCATCGTCTCCAGGATCGCCTGCGGTGCCGGGTACAGGCCATGCGTCTTCGCGCTCAGCATCGCGGGCGCCAGCGTCAGCTGCGCGGCGAGCTTGGGGCTCGCGGGCGTGCCGCCGGGCATCTTGTAGTCCTTGCGGTCCCAGGGTTGCCGGGCGTCCGGATGTTCGGCGATCCAGGCCAGCGCCCGCTCGCGCAGGCCTTCGAGCGTCGGCACCATGCCGTCGACCAGGCCGAGATCGAGCGCCTCGCGCGGGCCGAACAGCCGGCCTTCCATCAGGTAGGGCTGCGCCGCGAGCAGGCCGAGCAGGCGCACGGTCTTGACGATGCCGCTGGCGCCGGGGATCAGGCCCAGCGTGACCTCGGGCGTGCCGAAGCGGATCTTCTCGTCGTCCAGAGCGAAGCGCGCATGCGCGGCCAGCGCCAGCTCCCAGCCGCCGCCGAGCGCGGCGCCGTTGAGCAAGGCCACCACCGGCCGGCCGCAGGTTTCGAGACGGCGAAAGCTTCGCTTCATCGCCTCGATCGCCGCGAACGCGGCGGGCGCATCGGCCTCGCGCATCGCGAGCACGCTGTCGAGCTGCGCGCCGGCGAAGAAGGTCTTCTTCGCCGAGGTCACGAGCACGCCCTGGATGCGCTCCTTGTCGGCCTCGACGCGATCGACCACGGCCGCGAGGTCGGCCTGCCATTGCGCGGTCATCGTGTTGACCGGCGCGCCCGGTGCGTCGTGGGTGATGGTCGCGATGCCGTCGACAGCGAGTTGATAGCGGATCGTCGTCATGGCGTCAGACTCGTTCGATGATCGTCGCGATGCCCATGCCGCCGCCGACGCACAGCGTGACCAGGCCGCACCTCAGCTTCTGCCGCTCCAATTCGTCGAGCAGCGTGCCGAGCAGCATCGCACCCGTCGCGCCGAGCGGGTGGCCGAGCGCGATCGCGCCGCCGTTGACGTTGACCTTCTCGTGCGGCACGCCCATCTCCTTCATGAAGCGCATGGGCACCGCGGCGAAGGCCTCGTTGACTTCGAACAGGTCGATGTCGTCGATCGTCAGCCCTGCTTTCGCGAGCGCCTTGCGCGTCGCCGGCATCGGGCCGGTCAGCATGATGGTCGGGTCGGCGCCCGACAAGGCGGTGGCGACGATGCGCCCGCGCGGCGCCAGCCCCAGTTCGCGCCCCTTCGCCTCGCTGCCGATCAGCACCGCCGCCGCACCGTCGACGATGCCCGAGGCGTTGCCGGCGGTGTGCACGTGCGCGATACGCTTGACGTGCGGGTAGCGCGCCAGCGCCACCGCGTCGAAGCCCAGCGCGCCGAGCTCGGCGAAGGCCGGTTTCAATTGCGCCAGGCCGGCCAGCGTGGTGCGCGGCTTGATGAACTCGTCGCGTTCCAGCACCGTCAGGCCGATGTCGTCGCTCACCGCGATCACCGAGCGGTCGAAGCGCCCCTGGTCCTGCGCCGCGGCGGCGCGCTGCTGCGAGGCGAGCGCGTAGCGGTCGACCTCCTCGCGGCCCCAGCCGGCCAGCGTGGCGATCAGGTCCGCGCCTATGCCCTGCGGCACGAAGCCGGTGGCGATGCTGGTCGCCGGGTCCTGCGCCCAGGCGCCGCCGTCGCTGCCGATGGGCACGCGCGACATGCTCTCGACGCCGCCGGCGACCACCAGATCCTCCCAGCCGCTGGCCACCTTCTGCGCGGCGAGGTTCACCGCTTCAAGCCCCGAGGCGCAGAAGCGGTTGATCTGCATGCCGGCCACGCGCACGTCCCAACCTGCCTTCAGCGCCGCGGTCTTGGCGATCACCGAGCCCTGCTCCCCGATCGGCGAGACCACGCCCATCACCACGTCGTCGAGCGCGGCGGGGTCGAAGTCGAGCCGCTTCTGCAGCTTGACGAGCAGCCCGGCCAGCAGGTCGATCGGCTTGACCTCGTGCAGGCTGCCGTCCTTCTTGCCCTTGCCGCGCGGCGTGCGCACGGCATCGAAGATCATCGCGTGGGTCATCGCCCGGTTCCTTTCAGCGCCCGCCAGTCTCTATCATCGGCGACCATGCCTTCTTCCTCCACATCCCCCTTCGAGGCCGAGTTCGTCGCCGGCCTGAAAGACATCTTCGAGCAACGCATCGTCTTCAACCGCGTGCTGGGACTGCGCATCGGCAAGGTCTCCGGCGAGGGCGTCAGCGGCTCGATCGCGATGCGCCCCGAGCTGATCGGCCACTACGGCCACCACCGCCTGCACGGCGGCGTGATCAGCGCCGCGCTCGACGCGCTCGGCGGCCTGGCGGTGATGGCCGCCATCGGCGCGCGCCACATGGACGAGGCGCCGGCGCAGCGCCTGCACCGCTTCGGCAAGCTCGGCACCATCGACCTGCGCATCGACTACCTGCGCCCCGCCATCGGCGAGCGCTTCGAGCTGACGGCGCAGGTGCTGCGCCTGGGCTCGCGCGTCGCCTCCACGCGCATGGAGTTCCACGGCGCCGACGGCAAGCTCTTCGCCACCGGCGCCGCGGCCTACATCGTGTCCTGAACGCGCTTCACTGCGGCTTGACGTAGTCCGTCACCGGCTTCCAGCGCTCGTCCTGCAGCTGCGACATGCGCGTCATGTTGCTGCCGGCGCGCTTGCTCGGGCTGAAGGTCAGCTCGGCCGAGCCGAACATGTCGGGCGCGAAGGTGGTCGATTCCATCGCCTTGATGAAGCTGTCGGTGGTGAGGTTGGCGCCGGCCTTCTGCGCCGCGGCGATGAAGGTGTCGATCGCCGAGTAGCCGTAGACCGAGAACACCGTCGGGTCGTCGCCGAACTTGGTCTGGTACTTCTTGGCCCAGAACTGGATCTTCGGCGAGGCTTCGTCGAGATACGGATGCTGCACGGTGTGCGTGGCGTACAGGCCGTCCATCGCCTTCTTGCCGAGCTTGTGGATCAGGTCGGTGTAGGTGGCGCTGGAGCCCAGGTAGACCGGGTTGAAGCCGGTCTTGCGACCTTCCGCGATGGTGCCGATGGTCTCGCGGATGATGGTGCCGAGCACGACCATGTCGCAACCGGCCGCCTTCATGCGCGCCACCTGCGAGGAGAAATCGGTGGCGCCGCGCTTGTAGGTGGTCTTCTCGGTGAAGTCCATGTTCAGCGCCTTCAACCCGGCCTCGGCGCCGCGGAACACCTCCAGCCCGAACTCGTCGTCCTGGTAGATGGTGCAGACCTTCTTCGCGCCCTTGTCCTTCACCAGCCTGGGCACGGCCACGCGCATCTGGTCGTAGTAGCTCGAGCCGCCGGCGAACTTGAGCTTGTGCGCGGGCTCGGTCATCTCGCGCGCGGCGGTGACGGGGAAGAAGTTGATGACGTTCTTCTCGAACTGCACCGGCATCGCGGCGTTGTTGGTCGGCGTGCCGATGTGCGCGACCATCGCGAAGATCTTGTCCTGGTTGACGAGCTTCTGCGCGGCGAGCACGGCCTTCTTCGGGTCGTAGGCCGAGTCCTCGATCAGCAGGCGGATCTTGCGGCCGTTGACGCCGCCCTGCTCGTTCAGTTCCTCCACGCGCAGCAGCATGCCTTGGCGCACCTGCTTGCCGAAGCCGGCGATCGGGCCGGAGAGATCCTGGATCGAGCCCAGCACGATCTCGTTCTTGCTGACGCCCTGCGTGGCTTGCGCATGCGCGGGCGTGCCGGCCAGCGCAAGCAGCGCGGCGGCCAGGGGGATCATCACGACTCTCATGGTGTTGCCTCCTTCGGCGGGGTCAGGATCGTTCGGACTGGTACAGCGCCTCGATGCGCTGCGCGTACTTCTTCTCGACGAGCTTGCGCTTGAGCTTCATCGTCGGGGTGAGCTCCTCGTCCTCGGCGCTGAGCTGGGTTTCGAGCAGGAAGAACTTCTTCACCTGCTCGACGCGCGCGAGCTTGCGGTTGACGCGCTCTATCTCCGCGCCGATCAGCTCGCGCACCTGCGGCGCGCGCGTCAGGCTGGTGTAGTTGGAGAACGGGATGTCGCGGTCCTGCGCGAATTTCTCGACGTTCTCCTGGTCGATCATCACGATCACGGTCAGGTAGGGCCGCTTGTCGCCGATCACCACCGCGTCGGTGATGAAGGGCGAGAACTTCAGCTCGTTCTCGATCTCGCTGGGCGTGACGTTCTTGCCCCCGGCGGTGATGATGATGTCCTTCATCCGGTCGGTGATGCGGTAGTAGCCGTCCGCATCCACCGCGCCCACGTCGCCGGTGCGCAGCCAGCCGTCCGGCGTGAAGGTCTCGGCGGTCTTGTCGGGCAGGTTGAGGTAGCCGCGGAAGACGTTCGGGCCGCGCACCTGGATCTCGTTCGTGGCGGGATCGAGCCGCACCTCGTTGAACGGGCAGGCCGGGCCGACCATGCCCGGCTTGATGCGCCCGATCGGCGTGGCGGTGGCGGCGCCGCAGGTCTCGGTCATGCCCCACACCTCGCCGAGCGGCACGCCCAGCGCGAGATACCACTTGATCAGCTCGGGCGAGATCGGCGCCGCGCCGGTGACGGCCAGGCGCACGCGGTGCACGCCGATCAGCTTGCGCACGTTGTCCAGCGCGATCCAGCGCGCCAGCGTGAACTGCAGCTTCAGCCAGGCGCTCACCGGCTCGCCGGCGAGCAGCCGCTCGGCGATGCGCGTGCCGACGGCGACGCCCCAGGCGTAGGCGGCCTGCTGCACGCGGCTCGATTCCTTCAGCGCGATGGTCACGCCCGAATAGAGCTTCTCCCACACGCGCGGCACGGCGGTGAAGACGGTGGGCGCGATCTCGCGCACGTTCTCCGGCACCGTTTCGGGCCGCTCGACGAAGTTCAACTTCGAGCCGGTGTAGACCGCGAAGAACGCGCCGCCGATGCGCTCGGCGATGTGGCACAGCGGCAGGAAGCAGATGCGCTCGTCGCTCTCGTGCTGCGCCACGATCAGGTTGTAGCCGTGCACCGTGTAGACCAGCCCGGCATGCGCGTGCATGCCGCCCTTGGGCTTGCCGGTGGTGCCCGAGGTGTAGACCAGGATCGCGAGGTCGTCGGGCCGCACCGCCGCGACGCGCGCTTCGAGCGCGCCCGGGTGGCTCTGCGCATGCACGCGGCCCAGCTCGCGCAGGCCGGCGAGGTCGATCACGCCCGGGTCGGCGAAGCCGCGCAGGCCCTTCATGTCGATCACGACGATCCTGCGCAGCAGCGGCAGCCGCTCGCGCACCGCCAGCGCCTTGTCGAGCTGCTCCTCGTCCTCGACGAACAGCACGCTGCTGCGCGAGTCCTCGCACAGATAGTGCGCCTGCCCGGCCGAATCGGTCGGGTAGATGCCGTTGCTGACGCCGCCGCAGGACATCACCGCGAAATCGGCCAGCAGCCATTCGACGCGCGTGTTGGCGAGGATGGAGGCGCACTCGCCCGCCGCGAAGCCCAGGCTCATCAGCCCGTGCGCGATCTCGCGCACCGCCTCGCCGGTCTGCGCCCAGGTCCACTCGCGCCACAGGCCGAGCTCCTTCTGGCGCAGGAAGACCTGGGGCCCGCGCTGTGCCACCGCGTTCCAGAACAACGCCGGCATCGTCTCGCCTTGCACGACGATCTCGGTGCAGGGCTTCAGCGAATCCAGATCCCACAAGTTCGGCATCGGCTTACCTCCAGGTCTTTTTCTTCTTCCAGCGCCGCTCGCCGCGCACGCCGGATTCCTTCATGCCCAGATAGAACTCCTTGATGTCGTCCTTCTCGCGCAGGCGCTCGCAGGTGTCGTCCATCACGATGCGGCCGTTCTCCAGCACGTAGCCGTGGTCGGCGACGTTCAGCGCCATGTTGGCGTTCTGCTCGACCAGCAGCAGCGTGGTGCCGCGCTCGCGGTTGATGCGGATGACGATCTCGAAGATCTCGCGCGTCAGGCGCGGCGAGAGGCCGAGGCTGGGCTCGTCGAGCAGCATCAGCGCCGGCGCGGCCATCAGCGCGCGCGAGATGGCGAGCATCTGCTGCTGCCCGCCGGAGAGCAGCCCGGCGTCCTGCTTCGCGCGCTCGCGCAGGATCGGGAAGTAGCCGTAGACGGCTTCGAGGTCGCGCGCCACGCCGTCGCGGTCGCGCCGCGTGTAGGCGCCCATCAGCAGGTTGTCGTGCACCGACAGCAGCGGGAACACCTCGCGCCCTTCCGGCACGTGGCTGAGGCCGCGCTGCACGATCAGCGCCGGGTCGCGCGCGGTGATGTCCTCGCCCTTGAAGTGCACCGTGCCCTTGCCCGGGTCGAGGATGCCGGAGATGGTCTTCAGGATCGTCGTCTTGCCCGCGCCGTTGCTGCCCAGCACGGTGGCGATCTGGCCGGGCTTGACCGTCAGGCTGACGCCGCGGATCGCGCGGATCGGGCCGTAGCTGCTCTCGACGTTCGCCAGGGCCAGGATGTCGCTCATGCGGCCCTCCTGCGCAGGCTTTCCACGTCGGCCGCCGCGCCGAGATAGGCCTCGGCCACGCCCGCATGCGCCTGCACCTGCGCCGGCGTGCCGAGCGCCAGCACCTCGCCCTGGTTCATCGCCAGCACGCGGTCGGACACCTTGGAGACCAGCGCCATGTCGTGCTCGACCATCAGCACCGTGACGCCCAGTTCGTCGCGGATGTCGCGGATCCAGAACGCCATGTCGTCGGTCTCTTCGACGTTCAGGCCCGACGAGGGCTCGTCGAGCAGCAGCAGCCTGGGCTCGGTGCACAGCGCGCGCGCCAGCTCCACCACCTTGCGCACGCCGTAGGGCAGCCCGGCGACGAGCGAATCGCGGTGCTTCTGCAGTTCGAGCAGGTCGATCACCTGCTCGGCATGGCGGCGCGCGCGGATCTCGGCCTCGCGCGTGGCGCGGGTGAAGAAGATCTGGCTCCACAAGCCGGTCTCGCGGTGCACGTGGCGGCCGATCAGCAGGTTCTGCAGCACCGTGGCGTGCTCGAACAGCTCGATGTTCTGGAAGGTGCGCGCGATGCCGAGCTGCGCGATCTCGTGCGGCGCATGCGCGAGCAGCGATGTTCCGTCGTAGTCGATGGCACCCGAGGTCGGCGTGTAGATGCGGCTGATCAGGTTGAAGACGGTCGTCTTGCCGGCACCGTTCGGGCCGATCAGCGTGAACACCTCGCCGCGGTGCACGTCGAAGCTCACCTTGTTGACCGCGAGCACGCCGCCGAAGCGCACGCTCAGGTCCTTGGCGGAAAGCAGCACGCCGGAACTCATCGCAGCCGCTCCGATTTCTGGAACGCCTTCTGGCGCTTGAACATGCCGCGCCGATAGAACGGGAAGAGCTGGAACCACGCGCGCAGCTTCAGCCAGCGCCCATACAGCCCGAGCGGCTCGAACAGCACGAAGGCGATCAGCACCGCGCCGTAGACCACGCCCTGCAGCCCGGGCGCGAGCGCGATCGCGTCGGGCAGGTAGTCCTTCGCGAGCGCGATCGCCTGCGGCATCGCGATCAGGAAGATCGCGCCGAGGAAGGCACCGTGCACCGAGCCGAGCCCGCCGATCACGATCATCAGGATCAGGTCGATCGACTGCAGCACGCCGAACTGGTCCGGCGAGATGAACTTCAGCTTGTGCGCGTACAGCGCGCCGCCCACGCCCGCGAGCGCCGCCGAGATCGCGAACGACAGCGTCTTGAAGCGCGCCAGGTGGATGCCCATGCTCTGCGCCGAGACTTCCGAATCGCGGATCGCGACGAAGGCGCGCCCGGTCGGCGAGCGCAGCAGGTTGAGCACCGCCAGCGTCGCGAGCAAGGCGACCACCAGGCACAGGTAGTAGAACGGCTCGCCCGATTCGATCGTGAAGCCGAACAGGCTCGGGTCCTTCAGGTGCTTGCCGGCGTTGCCGCCGGTGACGCTCTCCCAGCGCGCGAACACCTCTTCGACGATGAAGCCGAAGGCGAGCGTCGCGATGCCGAGGTAGATGCCCTTCAGCCGCAGCGCCGGCAGCCCGACGATCACGCCGACCAGCGCGGCGATCAGCGCGGCCGCGGCGAGCGCGAATGGGAACGGCACGCCCGCGCCCGTCAGCGCCGCCTGCGTGTACGCGCCGACGCCGAGGAAGGCAGCATGCCCGAGCGAGAACTGCCCGGTGTAGCCCGACAGCAGCATCAGCCCGAGGCCGACGACGCCGTAGATCAGGATGAAGGTCAGCTGCGCGAGCCAGTACTCCGGGATCAGCCACGGCGCGGCGAGCAGCGCGAGCCCCAGCGCCGAATACCAGAACCGCTGCCCGCCGTGCTTGGCGAGGCGGATGTCCTGCTCGTAGTTCGTCTTGAAGATGAAGCGCATGGGCTCAGACCTTCTTGCGCAGCTTCTCGCCGAACAAGCCGTTCGGCCGCACCACCAGCATCACCAGCACGACGACGTAGGCGGCGATGTCCTTGAAGCCTTCGGGCAGGTAGAAGCCGGACAGCGCCTCGACCAGCCCGATGATCACGCCGCCGACGATCGCGCCGGGCAGGCTGCCGAAGCCGCCCACCACCGCGGCCGGGAAGGCCTTCAACCCGATGAAGCCCATGTTCGCGTGCACGAAGGTGATCGGCGCGAGCAGCAGCCCGGCGACGGCCGCGACCGCCGCCGCGAGCCCCCACACCAGGCCGTTGAGACGCCGCACCGGAATGCCCATGTAGTAGGCCGCCAGCTGGTTCTGCGACGAGGCCTGCATCGCGATGCCCAGCCGCGTGAAGCGGAACATCGCGTACAGCAGCGCGCTGAGCAGCGCGGTCGCGGCGATCACGACCATCTGCTCGACGTTGAGCACCAGCGTGCCGAGCGTCCAGGCCTGGTCCTTGTACGGCACCGCGAACGTGTGCGTCTCGGTGCCGATGGTCGGCACCATCGTGATCAGGCCGCGCGCGACGTAGCCGATGCCGATCGTCAGCATCACGACCGAAAACGCCGGCTGGCCGAGGATGGGGCGGATCACGACGCGCTCGAGCGCGATGCCGAACAGCGCCATCGCGGCGATCGCGGCGAGCACCGCGAGCCAGAACGGGAAGCCGGCGAAGCTCATCAGCGCGAGGCCGCAGAACGCGCCGAGCATCATCAGTTCGCCCTGCGCGAAGTTGACCGTCTCGGTCGCCTTGTAGATCAGCACGAAGCCGAGCGCGATCAGGCCGTAGATGCAGCCTTGCGCGACGCCGCTGACGATGATCTGCACAAGCTGCACACCGGTCTCCGGGCCTCTTGCCGGCGGTCGGGCCGCCACCGGTCGCTGCGGTTGTATGCGAAGCCCCAATCCGCGAGTGATCGTGGAAACCCGCCCGCGCAGTCACCTTGGCGACAGCGGCGGCGCGCGCGGGGGCATGTCCGAAAACGGCCAGCGCTTGCCTCGGCGCTGCCGATAATGACCCGCATGACGCTCAGCCCCGACGCCGCCTGGCAAGCCATCGCCGCCCGCGATGCGCGCTTCGACGGGCGCCTGTTCGTGGGGGTCACGAGCACCGGCGTGTACTGCCGGCCGATCTGCCGCGTGCGCACGCCGCAGCGGCGCAACTGCCGCTTCTTCGAGACGCCGGCGCAGGCCGAGGCCGCGGCGTTCCGCCCCTGCCTGAAGTGCCGCCCGGAGATCGCGCCCGGCGCCGGGCTGCCGTGGAGCGTGATGGACGCCTCGCGCACGCTGGCGCGCCAGGCGGCGCTCGAGCTGAACGCGCAGGCGGCCAGCGGCGAAGCGGCCTCGCTCGCGGCGCTGGCGGCGCGGCTGGGCGTCAGCGACCGTCACCTGCGCCGCATCTTCGCGGCCGAACAGGGCGTGACGCCGATGCAGTACCTGCAGACGCGCCGCCTGCTGCTGGCCAAGCAGTTGCTGACCGACAGCACGATGCCGGTCGCGCAGGTGGCGCTGGCGAGCGGGTTCCGCAGCCTGCGGCGCTTCAACGCGGCCTTCGCCGAGCACTACCGCATGAGCCCGAGCCGCCTGCGCGGCGCGGCCGAGCGCGACGCGGCGGGCGATCCAGCCTTCGACGCGGTGAGCATCACGCTCGCCTACCGCGCCCCGTTCGACCATGCGCTGCTGCTGCGCTTTCTTGCGCAGCGCGCGGTGCCGGGCGTCGAGGCAGTGAGCGAACTCGCGGTGCGGCGCAGCGTGCGCGCCGGGGCGCTGGCCGATGCGGCGGGCTGGATGGAAGCGAGCTTCGATGTGGAGCGCGCTCGCGTGCGGCTGCGCTTCGCGCCGGCGCTCGCGTCGGCGAGCGCGCGCGTGGCGGCGGCGGCGCGGCGCTGGCTCGACCTCGACGCCGCGCCGGAACACGTCGACAGCGCGCTCGCCGACCTGCCCGGCGCGAGCGGCATCCGCCTGCCCGGCAGCGTCGATGCCTTCGAGCTGGCGGTGCGCGCGGTGCTCGGCCAGCAGGTCACGGTGGCGGCGGCACGCACGCTCGCGAGCCGGCTGGTGATGCGCTTCGGCGAAACGCTGGCGACGCCGTGGGCGGACATCACGCATCAGTTTCCTTCGCCGCAGCGGCTGGCGTCGGCGGCGCTCGGCGACATCGCGAGTCTGGGCATCGTTCGGCAGCGCGCCGGTGCCTTGATCGCGCTCGCCGAGGCGTGGCCGGCGCTCGAAATGCTGATGACGCCATCGGCCGCGCCCGAGGACTTCATCGCCGCGCTGTGCGAGCTGCCCGGCATCGGCCCCTGGACCGCTCACTACATCGCGATGCGCGCGCTCGGCTGGCCCGATGCCTTTCCGCCCAACGACGTCGCCGTGCTGAAGGCGATGCAACGCCTGTTCGGCACCACCCACCAGCGCAGCGCCGACGCCCGCGCCCAGGCCTGGCGGCCGTGGCGCGCCTATGCGGTGCTGCGGCTGTGGAACAGCCTGGAGAATTCATGATGAGCACCCTGACGAACACCCTGAACGCCGCCTGCACCGCGCAGGCCATCGTCGCCACGCCGCTCGGCCGCGTGCGTATCGCGCGCACCGCGCGCGGCCTCGCCGGCCTGTGGTTCGAAGGCCAGAAGCACCACCCGGGCGAACTCGCGGCGCCGCACGACGCCGGCGACCCGCTGCTGCGCGAGGCCGCCACCCAGCTTCAGCGCTATTTCGCCGGCACGCTGGCGCGCTTCGAGCTGCCGCTCGATCTGCAGGGCACGGCGTTCCAGCGCTCGGTGTGGCAGTCGCTGCTGGCCATCCCGAGCGGCGCCACCAGCAGCTACGGCGAGCTGGCGCGCCACATCGGCGCGCCGGCCGCCGTGCGCGCCGTCGGCGCGGCGGTGGGCCGCAATCCGGCCTCGCTGGTGGTGCCCTGCCACCGCGTGCTCGGCGCCGACGGCTCGCTGACCGGCTATGCCGGCGGCGTAGCGCGCAAGCGCGCGCTGCTCGCGCTGGAGGCGCGTGCATGAAGACCCATGACATCGCCGAGCTGGTCGCGCTCGCCGCGATCTGGGGCGCATCGTTCCTGTTCATGCGCCTGGGCGCCGGCGAGTTCGGCCCGGTGGCGCTGGCCGCGGCGCGCGTCGGCGGCGCAACGCTGGTGCTGATGCCGCTGCTGGCGTGGCGCGGGCAGCTCGGCGAGCTGCGCCGCCACTGGCGCGCGATCTTCGTGGTCGGCGCGGCCAACTCGGCGCTGCCCTTCCTGCTGTTCAGCTATGCGGCGCTGTCGATCAGCGCCGGGCTGTCGTCGATCTTCAACGCCTCGACGCCGCTGTGGGGCGCGCTGATCGCCGCGTGGTGGCTGCGCGACCGGCCGACGCCGGCGCGCGCGCTCGGGCTGGCAATCGGTTTCGCCGGCGTGATCGGCCTGGCCTGGGAGAAGGCCTCGTTCAAGCCCGGCGGCTCGGGCTGGGCGATCGTCGCCTGCCTGGCCGCGGCGCTCTCCTACGGCTTCGCGGCCAACTTCACGAAGAAGCGCCTGCAAGGCGTGGCGCCGCTGGCGGTGGCGGCGGGCAGCCAGCTCGCCGCGGCGCTGCTGCTGGCGCTGCCGGCGCTCGTGTGGTGGCCGGCCGCGATGCCCTCGGCAAACGCCTGGGCGATGGTGGCGCTGCTCGCGCTGCTGTGCACCGGCCTGGCCTACCTGATGTACTTCCGGCTGATCGCGCACGTGGGCGCGGCCAACGCGATCGCGGTGACCTTCCTGATCCCGGCTTTCGCGGTGCTGTGGGGCTGGCTGTTCCTCGCCGAGCCGCTGACGCCGGCGATGGCGTTCGGCTGCGCGGTGATCCTGCTCGGCACCGCGCTGGCCACCGGGGTGCTCAAGCTCCGGCGTTGAGGCGCTCGGGCGCGTTGCGGCGCGCGGCGAGGAAGCTCGACATGTGCTGCGCGATGCGCTCGGCGGCCTTGCCGTCCCACAGGTCGGGCGCGCGGCCGCGCTTGCCGCCGTTGAAGATGCAGTCCCACACCGCGCGCGTCGCCAGCGCCTTGTTGCGGCCCACCACCTGGTTGGAGCCCTGCGCCGTCGTGATGGCGCGCTCCTGGCCCAGGCCGATGGTCAGGCAGGGCACGCTGAGGATGGTGGCTTCCTCCTGCACGCTCCACGAATCGGTGATCACGCAGGTGGCGTTGGACATCAGCTGCACCAGCGAGGGGTAGCTCTGCGAGGGCAGCGTGGCGATGCGCTCGCTGGCGACGATCGCGTCGAGCTTGAACTTGGCCAGCAGCTCGCGCGTGCGCGTGTGCATCGGCCAGACCAGCGGCACGTCGCGCGCGACCGCGCGCAAGATGTTGATCAGCTCGGCGAGCACCTGGCGGTCGCCGACGTTGGCGGCGGCATCGAGGATCACCACGCCGTAGCCGTTGCGGTCGTTCAGCAGGTTGGCCGGCAGGCCGAGGCGCTCGCGCGGGTTCGGCACCGCGAGCTTGCTGCGCAGCGCGATCTGCAGGGCATCGGCCAGCGTGTTGCCGACGAAGCGGATGCGATCCGCGGCGACACCCTCCTGCGCGAGCTGCTGGTTGGCCTGCGCCTCGGTGGTGTAGAGCACGTCGGAGAGCTGGTCCGCCAGGCGCCGCGTGATGTCGCTGGCATCGGCGCTGCTGCCGCTGCGCAACCCGGCGCCGACGTGCAGCACCGGCAGGCCCTTGCGGCTGGCGACCAGCCCGCAGGACAGCGCCGCGTCGCTGCCGTCGAACACGACCACCGCCGAGGGCTGGCAGTGGTCGACGACGAATTCGAAGCGCTTCATCAGCTCGGCGGCGCGGCCGGCGTAGGTGCCGCCGGCGATGCCGAGGTTGACGAGCCGGCCGGCCACGTCGAGCCCGCCGAACATCTCCTTGTGGCGCTCGAAGGCGCTGTTCGCATAGCAGCGCACCAGCAGCGTCACCGGCAGTTCGCTGCGCGCGGCGATCGCATGCATCAGCGCGGCCGCCTTGACGTGCTCGCCCTGCCCGCCGACCACGCACAGCAGCGGGCGCGATTCGGTGCCGGCCGGCAGCGTCGGCTGCGGCGCCTGCTCGTCGATGGTGGTTTCCAGGCCGACGTCGATGTCGAAATCGACGCGGTGCGGCACCGGCGCCTTCTCCTTGCGCGGCCTGGCCGCCGGCCTGGGCGCGGGCTCGCCCGGGTCGAGCAGCTGGATGTCCAGCGGCTCGGAGGGCGGCGTGGCGACCAGGTCGTCGAGCACCGGCAATGCCGCGACCGGCGCCGGCAGCGGCGAGGTGTCGCCGATCTCGGCGCGCAGGTCGCGCGCGACCTCGGCGACGGCGGCGGCGTCGATGCTGGTCGTCGCGCTGAGGAAGCGCGACAGCATCAGCCGGTTGCACAGCAGGTTGATGCGGCGCGGGATGCCGCCGGTCCAGCGGAAGATCTCCTCGAAGGCGCCCGGCTCGAAGCTCGGCACGCCCTTCCAGCCGACCTTGGCGAGGCGGTGGCGGATGTAGGCACCGGTCTCGGCCAGCGCCAGCGGGCCGAGGTGGCATTGCACCGCGATGCGCTCGCGCAAATCGAGCAGGTCGCCCGAGGCGACGAGGTCGCGCAGCTCGGGCTGGCCGACCAGGCAGACCTTGAGCGGGATGCGCGTCGGCGAGTGGCCCTTCTCCAGCCGCACCAGCCAGTGGAACGAACTGCGCTCGAGGTTCTGCGCCTCGTCGACGATCAGCACCGCGCGCCGGCCTTCCTTGGCCAGCGCGAGCAGGAAGGCCTGCAGGTTGCGATCGACGTCCTCGGCGCTCGCGGCGCCGGCGCTGTCGCCCTCGAAGCCGAAGGCCATCGCGACGGCGCGCATCAGTTCGGCGTCGTCGAGCTGCGTGGTCAGCACCTGGCCGACCACCAGCTTCGCCGAATCGAGTTCGGCCAGCAGAGTGCGCACCAGCGTGGTCTTGCCCGCGCCGATCTCGCCGCTGACGACGACGAAGCCGGCCGGCTCGGTCAGCCCGCGGCGCAGCGCGGCCAGCGCCTCGTGGTGGCCCTGGCTGTCGAAATAGAAGCTCGGGTCGGGGCTGAGCTGGAACGGCGGCCCGCTGATCCCGAAGTGACTCTCGTACATTCGGTGAGTATGCCGCGCCGCGGGCGCCTACCGCGCCCCGGCGGCGCCAGGCAACGGTGAAAGCCCGCGCCGGCGTGACTTAGCGGCCGGGAATAGTGCCGGCCGGTGTGGCGCCTTCAGGCGTGGATCTCGGCGATGGGCTCGACCAGCTCGGGCCGCGCATGCAGGTAGTGCGTGCTGCGGCGCTTGGCCTCGATGTCGGCGTACACCAGCGCGGCATGCGCTTCGGCGATGCCGAGCGCACGCGCCAGTTCGGCGGCCGGGCGGCCGTGGTTGTGCGCCCACAGCGCCAGGTCCATCTGCGCGTGCGGCAGCGCGAAGTAGAACTCGTCCTGCCCCTGCGCCAAGGTGTAGGTGTCGGTGGTCGGCACCGCGGTGCACACCTCCTCGGGCGCGCCGAGGTGGCGCACCATCGCGTAGACCTGCGTCTTGTACAGGTGCGCGATCGGCTTCAGGTCGGCCGCGCCGTCGCCGTTCTTGACGAAGAAGCCCTGGTCGTACTCGAGCCGGTTCGGCGTGCCGGTGACGGCGTAGTTCAGCCGGTCGGCGTGGAAGTACTCCATCGTCTTGCGCACGCGCTGCTTGAAGTTGGTCGCCGCGACGATCTGCAGGTAGTCCTTCAGCGGCAGGCGCTTGTCGAGCAGCTCGCCCTCGGGCGACTGCACTACCAGCTTGAAGTAGTTGATGCCGCGCTCGGTGCCGCCGGCGATCACGATCTTGTTCTTCCAGCCGGCGCCGTACTGCGGGAAGACGCGGCGGATCGCCTCGTCGCGCTGCGCGTAGCAGCCCAGACCCTCGAGCGCCGGCGCGATGTCGTTGACCTGGTACTCGATGCCCAGGTGCTCGGCGAGCATGCGCGCGCGGCGCGTGCTGAAGTCGCTCGAGTCGCGCTCGGGCAGCAGCAGGCCGAACACCTTCTTCGGCCCCAGCGCATGCACGGCCAGCGCCGCGCAGCACGAGCTGTCGATGCCGCCCGACATCGCGACGACGACGCCGCGGCGGTGCAGCTTCGTCGACAGCGTGTCGACCATCCAGCGGGCGATGCGGTCGGCCTCGGCGGCGAGGTCGATCTTCAGGACGGCGGGCGAGAGTTCAGCCATGCCGGCGGTGAGCGGTTCGGTCATGTTCATGCGGCACGCTTGCGCAGCACGAAGGCATGCAGCGCGTCGAGCGAATCGAGGTTCTCGGGCACCATCTCCTCGTCGGCGACGGTGATGCCGTAGGCCTCTTCGAGGTGCGACACCAGCTCGAGGAAGCCGGTCGAGTCGAGGATGTGCAGTTCCATGAAGGAATCGTTGTCGGCGAAGTTCATCGCCTGGTTGCCCAGGATGAAGTTGTCGCGGATGTACTGGCGCAGCGTGGCCTTGGTCTCAGGCATCGTCATCCCTCGTCGAGCGTGTGTGTTCGTGGTGTGTGGAGCGGGTCGCGTCACTGCAGCCCGGCCTTGCGGATTTTCCCGGAATCCGTGCGCGGCAGGTGGTCGCGGAACACCACCGATTGGGGGGCCATGTAGCTTTCCAGCCGCGCCAGGCAGTGGCGGATCACGTCGCGCTCGGACAGCGTCGAACCCGGCTTGAGCGTGACGAATGCCCGCACCGCCTGGCCGAGCCGCGCGTCGGCGACGCCGACCACCGCGCATTCGAGCACGGCGTCGAGCGCCTGGATGGCGTTCTCGACCTCGCGCGGCGCGACCTTCTCCCCCCGCGTCTTGATGATGTCGTCGCTGCGCGCGACGAAGTACAGCCAGCCCTCGGCATCCGTGCGGAACGTGTCGCCGGTGTAGAGCACGCGCTCGCCGGCCACGCCGCCGGCGGGCTTGAGGCGCTCGGCGGTCTCGACCGGCTTGTCCCAGTAGCCGCGCATCACGTGGCTGCCGCGCACCACCAGCTCGCCGGTGGCACCGTTCGGCAGGCGCCGGCCGAACTCGTCGACCAGCCAGCACTCCTGGTTGGGCATGCCGCGGCCGACGCTGGTCGGGCGGATCTCCAGCTGCTCGGGCGGCAGGTAGCTGATGCGCTTGCACTCGGTCATGCCGTACATCGAGTAGAGCCGCGCCTGCGGCAGCAGCTCGCGCAGGCGCTGCAGGTGCACGTCGGGCAGCGCCGCCGCGGCGTTGGTGACGATGCGCAGCGCCGAGAAGTCGTGCCCGGCGATGCCCGACAGCTCGAGCAGCGCCGCATGCAGCGTCGGCACGCCGGGGAAGACGCTGACGCGTTCGCGCGCCAGGGTCTGCGCCACCTTGACCGGGAAGGCGACCGAGCGCTCCAGCACCAGCGTCGCGCCCAGGCCGAGACCCATCAGCACGTGGTACAGGCCATAGCTGAACGCGGGCGGCAGCGCCAGGCCGATCACGTCGTCCTCGCGCAGCCCGAGGTAAGCCTGCACCGAGGCCCAGGCGCTGCACATGTTCAGGTGCGTGAGCATCGCGCCCTTGGGCAGCCCGGTGGTGCCCGAGGTGTGGATGATGGCGGCGAGGTCCTGGTCGATCAGGTCGTGGCAGCGCGCTTCGGCGAGTGCCGATGCATGGTCCGCGGGCCAGCCGAGCAGGCGATCGTCGCTGCCGCTGTCGCCCGCGACGACGCAGCTCGCGACGCAGGGGCTGCGCTGCAGTGCGTCGTGCCACACGCCGCGCAGGTGCGCCTGCGTCAGCAGCGCCTTGGCGCGCGTGTCGACCAGGATGTAGGCGAGCTTGTCGGCTTTGGTCAGCGCCGAGACCGGCATGAACACCGCGCCCAGCCGCAGCACCGCATGCACTGCCACCGCGAACTCGACGCTGCTCTCGAGGAACAGCGCGACGCGGTCGCCGCGCTCGACGCCGCGCCGCTGCAGCAGCGCCGCCAGCGCGGCGACGCGCGCGGCCAGCTCGCCGTAGCTGACGCGCTCGGCGCCGCAGACGATCGCCGTCTTGGCGGGCAGGCGCTCGCAGGTCGCCTCGAAGGCATGGTGCAGCAGCATGCGTCAGGCTCCCGGCGCGCGCGGGCCGCCGGCCGGCGCGATGAACTGCTGGTGCAGCAGCATCGTCGACAGCACGCCGACGAAGGCGATGTTGTCGCCGAAGCCGACGGCGCGGCCGCTGCGGCACTTCTCCATCAGCCGGCCCACCGAGGCGGCGTCGAACACGCCGGCCGCGTCGACCGCCTTCGGGCTGAGCAGCTCGGCGACGTAGTCGAGCGGCTTGCCGTCCGCGAAGAAGCTCGCGCTGTCGGGCGCGCGGTAGGGCTGCTTGGCGCGCTGCGTGATCGAGGGCGGCAGCTCGGCCGCCATCGCCTTCTTCAGGATGTGCTTCTCGGCCAGGCCGCGCAGCTTGTACTGCGGCGGCAGGCGGTTGGCGAACTCGATGACGCGGTGGTCGAGGAAGGGGAAGCGCGCCTCGATCGACGCCGCCATCGCCATGCGGTCGCCCTGCGACGACAGCAGGTAGCCCGACATCAGCGTGTGCGCCTCGACGTACTGGTCGCGCCCGAGCGGAATCCAGCGGTCTATGCCCTCGGGCAGCGTGGCGCGCAGCGCGGCGCGCGCGTCCCAGGCCATCGCCTGCTCGTGCCACTCGGGGCGCAGGAACTGCAGCGCGCGGCGCGCCGTCGTCGTGCGCGGCAGGTGCGCGAACCAGGGCTCGCCGATCTCGTCCAGGCCTTCGCTGAAGAAGCGCTGCGTGAAGGCGCGGCCCGCCGCCGGCGAGTTCCGCAGGTAGGGATAGAGCCGCTCGAGGATGCGGCCGCGCCAGCGCGAGCCCGGCGCGCGCGCCATGAAGCGCCGCACCTTGGCCTCGCGGAACAGGTCGTAGCCGGCGAACACCTCGTCGGCGCCCTCGCCGGTCAGCACCACCTTGTAGCCGGCCTCGCGCACGCTGTGCGCGAGCAGCATCATCGGCGTCGGCGCGCTGCGCACCAGTGCCGCCTCGGCATGCCACACGGCGCGCGGGAACGCGGCGCCGATGTCGGCCCCGCGGCACAGCCGGCGCGAATGATCGGTGCGCAGGTGGCGCACCAGCTCGTCCTGGTGCGCGCTTTCGTCGAACTCCGGGTTCTCGAAGGTCAGCGAGAAGGTGCGCAGCGGCGTGTCGGTGTGGTTCTTGATGATCGTCGTGATGATCGACGAATCGAGCCCGCCGCTGAGATACGCGCCCACCGGCACGTCGGCGCGCAGCTGCAGCCGCACCGCGTCGATCAGCAGCGCGCGCAGCTCCTCGGCGCACTCCTCCTCGGAGCGCGCCTCGCTCACGGCCTCGGGGAACGACCAGTCCCAGTAGCGCTCGCTGCGCACGCCGCTCTCGTCGACGACCATGCGGTGCCCGGGCGGCAGGCTGGACACGCCGGCGAAGATCGAGCCGGGCGCCAGCGGCGACCAGTAGCTGAAGGTGGCGGCCAGGCCGGCCGGGTCGAGCGCGCGCCTCACGCCGGGCAGCGTGAACAGCGCCTTGACCTCGGAAGCAAACGCGAGGCGGCCGCGCTCGCGCGTGTAGAACAGCGGGCGGATGCCGGTGCGGTCGCGCGCCAGCACCAGGCGGCGCCGGCGCCTGTCCCACAGCGCGATCGCGAACTGGCCGTTCAGCTCGTCGACGAAATCGTCGCCGCGCTCCTCGTAGAGGTGCACGATGACCTCGGTGTCGGAGTGGGTGCGGAAGCGGTGGCCGCGCCGCTCCAGCGCCGCGCGCAGCTCGACGAAGTTGAAGATCTCGCCGTTGAAGACCACCTGCAGCGTCTCGTCCTCGTTGGCAATCGGCTGCCAGCCGGTGGCCAGGTCGATGATGGACAGGCGCGCATGCGCCAGCCCGACCGGGCCGTCGACGAAGGTCGCGCTGCCGTCGGGCCCGCGGTGGTGCAGCGCGCCGATCATGCGCGCCAGTTCGTCCTTGGTGGGCGGCTCGGCCGCGCCGAAGCTGAAGAGTCCTGCGATGCCGCACATGGGAAGGCTCAGTCGGAGTCGTTGTCGAAGCGGGTGAGGTACCAGGCGTCGGCCGGCGGCAGCGCGAAGCCGCCCTCGGCCGCGACGCGCGCGAACACCGGCATCGCATCGTCGCGGCGCGACATGCCGGCGGCGGCGAGCGCGGCGTCGAGCGCCGCGCCGGCGAGCAGTTCCATCGAGATCGCGCCGATGCCCTCGTCGCGCAGCATGTTGGCGAACACCGTGACGGCCTGCGTCGCGTGGCGCGGCGCGGCGGCGAGGAAGAAGTCGCCGACCTCGGCGTCGCCGCCGTCGCCGTCGCGGCGCCAGACGAACCAGCCCGCCGGCGCGCCCGCGGCATCGTCGATCCGGCTCAGCCGCCAGGCGCCGCGCCGGCCGGCGTCGAAGCGCCACGCCAGCGCGGCTGCGCTGCGTTCCGACAGCAGCGTCTGGACATCGCGGCGCGCCCACACCTCGTCGACGAAACCGTCGCCCCAGCTGGCCGGCTCGCAGCGCCAGCCGCGCGCGTCGCGCCAGCCGCGGCCGCGGTCGGCGAGCGCCAGCCAGTGGTCGGCGAACACGCTCGCGACGCCGGCCGCCGCCGCGGGCAGCCGCGTGGCGAGGCGCTCGCGCGTGCGCAGCAGCTTGACGTAGCGGTGCACGTGCGCCACCTTGGCCAGCCCGGCGCGCGCGCACACCGCGGTGGCCTTGCGGTTCGGCAGGCCGTAGACCAGGTCGAAGCCCTGCCCGGCCTGCGCGGTGGCGCGCTTCATCAGCATCAGCGCGGGGCCGAGCGAGCGGTGCGCGGGCTCGACGACGAAGTCGGCCATGCACGCCGCGCGCAGCACGCGCGCGCCCAGGTGCAGGCGGCGCTCGTGCAGGCCTTGCGCACCGAGCGCGGTGCCGCCGTCGTCGTCGAACAGCAGCACCGCCAGGCCGCTGCCGGCCGGGTTGCCGAGGTAGCCGTGCGCGAGCTTCCACGCCGCCGCGGCGGCGTCGCAGCCATCGAGATTGCGCGCCCACAGGCGCTGCAACTCGTCGGTGCGATCGCGAATGCCGGCAAGCTCCGTGCGGTATTGGGTGGGCATGAAGCGGCGCAGTGTAGGGGCGCAGGCCGGCCCGCCACCCCCCGTGCTTCGGGCCCGGCGGGCCCGCTGGGCACTCGATCACGCAAGAATCGCGGCCGATTGCACACATTCCGGCCGAAGGAGGAACACGTCTTGTCGAATCGCACCCGCAACGCCGTCGTCGCCGCCGTGGTGGTGGCTTTCGCCGCCGCGGCGATCTGGGCCGTGCCGAAAGTGCTGCGCCGCCTGGACAACCAGGGCCTGCGCGCGGTGACCGTCGCCCGCGGCCTGCAGCACCCGTGGGCGCTGGCCTTCCTGCCCGACGGCCGCATGCTCGTCACCGAACGCCCCGGCCGCATGCGCATCGTCGCGCCCGACGGTGCGCTGTCGGCGCCGCTCGAAGGCCTGCCGCCGGTCGGCGTCAACGGCGAAGGCGGGCTGATGGACGTCGCCCTCGATCCGCAATTCGCCGCCAACGGCCTGATCTACTGGACCTTCGCCGAGCCCTCGCCCGCCGATGCGTCGAAGCTCGGCACGGCGGTGGCGCGCGGCCGGCTCGACGGGCAGCGCATCGTCGGCGCCGAAGTGATCCTGCGCCAGCAGGAAAAGAGCGACAACGGCCTGCACTTCGGCTCGCGCCTCGCCTTCGCGCCGGACGGCGCGCTGCTGGTCGGCCTGGGCGACCGCGGCGAGCGCAACGCCGCGCAGGACAAGGCGAGCCTGCTCGGCAAGCTGGTGCGCATAGCGCCGGGCGGCGCGCGCGCCGAGATCTGGACGCTCGGCCATCGCAACATCCAGTCGCTCGCCTTCCGCCCCGGCAGCGGCGAGCTGTGGGCGCTGGAGCACGGGCCGCAGGGCGGCGACGAGCTGAACCTGATCCGCCGCGGGCTGAACTACGGCTGGCCGGTGGTGACACACGGCACCGAGTACGACACCGGCGCGACCATCGGCGAAGGCACGGCCAAGCCGGGCATCGAACCACCCGTCGCATGGTGGGGGCCGAAGTCGATCGCGCCCAGCGGCATGGCCTTCCTCACCAGTGCGCGCTACCCGGGCTGGGAGGGTCAACTGTTCGTCGGCTGCCTGCGCCTGCGCTCGCTGCTGCGCATCCGGCTCGAGGGTGGCCGCGTCATCGAGCAGCAGCATCTGTTGACCGGGCTGTCCGAGCGCATCCGCGACGTGCGCCAGGGGCCGGACGGCTGGCTCTACCTGCTGACCGACAGCCCCGACGGCCGCGTGCTGCGCGTGGAGCGCTGACCAGCATGGACTTCCTGCACAGTTATCCCGTGCACAACCAACGGCAAGACCCGAAACCCATGGATGCGGGCTGGCCTCAGCGGTCCTGCCGCAGGCATAGTCCAGTCTCGGGCTCGTCATGTTTCGTCATGAATCAGAAGTGATGAGCCCTCCCACCGAATCTCCAGCCCCACAGCCTGCTCGCTTCGCTCCGCCGTGTCCGACGTTGCCGCTTCCACGAACCGCCAAAAGCCGATGAGCAACGCCGCACCCGCGCGCCAGGGCACGATCATCGGCGCGGCCCTGCTGGTCACCGGCTCGACCTACATCGCCTTCACGCTCGGGCTGATCGCCAACGCGCTGGCCGCGCGCACGCTCGGGCCCGACGACTTCGGCCGCTACGCCTACGTGATCTGGCTCAGCGGCGTGCTGGTGATCATCGCCAACAACGGCCTGACGACCACCGCGATCCGCTTCATCTCCGAACTGCGCGGCGCCGGCCGCGGCGCCGACGTGGGCGCCGTGCACGGCTGGCTGTGGAAGCGCCAGCTGGCCTGCTCGCTGGCCACCATCGCGGCGATGGGGCTGGGCGCCTCGCTGCTCACGCCGAGCGACTGGAAGGCCGGCCTCGTCGTCTTCGCCGTCGTGGTCGCCGTCACGGTGTTCGCCAAGTCGATCTACCTGTTCGACGTCTCGGCGGCCAAGGGCCACCGCGAGTTCGGCGTCGAGGCGACGTCGACGGTCGTGCTCAGCGTGCTGAACGCCGCCGTGGTGGTGGCACTGTACTGGCTGCACGCCGGGCTGCTGCCGTTCCTGTGGGCTTTCGTGGTGATCAGCGTCGGCTACGCCGTCGCCGCGCGCTGGCTGGTGCGGCGGCGCGGCATCGCGGCCAGCCGCGAGCCCGTCGATCCGGCGCTGCGCGCGCGCCTCGGCCAGCATCTGTTCTGGACCATCATCCTGTGCCTGATCGCCGCCTTCGGCAATCGCGCCGCCGAGACCTATCTGCTCAACCACCTGTGGACGGCCGCCGACGTCGGCTACTTCGCGATCGCCGCGGCGCTGTGCCGCGGCGGCGCCGAGATGCTGACCTCGGGCCTGAACTCGGTGCTGATGCCGCTGATGGCGCAGGGCTATGGCGAGGACGGCGTGGCGCGCGTGCGCGAGATGCTCGCCGCCTCGGTGCGCTACTTCGCCTTCGCCGGCCTGGTGCTGGCGGGCGTCGGCGCATTCTGGGCGGAAGGCCTCATCACGCTGATCTACGGCGCGAAGTACCAGGCCGCCATCCCGGTGTTCCAGGTGATGGTGGTCGCCACCGGCCTGGGCCTCAGCCTGGGTGCGTTCGGCGCGGTGCTCTCCACCACCGACAACCAGCGCGTGCGCGCCACCTCGGCGGGCATCCTGGTCGCGCTCGGCGCCGGGCTGGCGCTGGCGCTGGTGCCCAAGTTCGGCCTGATGGGCGCGACCGCGTCGGTGGCCATCGGCGCGGTGCTCTCGCTGATGGTGGTGGCGCGCGTCGTCAACCGCACCATCGGCGCGCGGCTGCCGTGGAAGGAACTGAGCCGCCAGGCGCTCGCCGCCGCGCTGGCCGCCGCCGTGGCCGGCGCGATCGCGTTCGCCTGGCCGCACCTGATGGTCAAGTTCGCCGTCGGCGCAGGCTATGTGCTGTTGCTCACGGCCGCGTCGATCCGCTTCGGCGCCTGGACCGACAACGACGCCAGACTGATCCTCGAGTTCGCTCAGCGCAGGCCGAAGCAGTTGGGATGGCTGGCGCGCTGGATCGAGGCGCGAACGAACGACACCAAAAGCCGCTGAACGGGCATGGCAAGAAGCGGCGGAGCAGGGCAAGCATGACACTGGAGCACGCGCTGATTCGGGGGCTCGGCAGCTTGATCGCGCCGGGGGGCAGGCAGGGCCGGCTGGCCGTGTTGATGTACCACCGCGTGCTCGCGGAGGCCGACCCGATCCACGACTTCGGCACGCCTGTTTCGACCTTCGACGCGCAGATGGCCGCGCTCGCCGACGTGTTCAACGTGCTGCCGCTGGCCGAAGCCGTGGAGCGCATGCACGCGGGCACCCTGCCGCCGCGCGCCGTGGCCATCACCTTCGACGACGGCTACCGCGACAACGTCGAGGTGGCCTGCCCGATCCTGCGCCGGCACGGGCTGAGCGCGACCTTCTTCATCTCCACCGCGATGCTCGACGGCGGCATCATGTTCCACGATGCCGTCTCGGAGGTGATCCGCCGCTTCCCCGCGGACCATATCGAGCTGGCCTGGCTTGGCCTGGGCACGCTGCCGCTGAACGAGCCGGGCTCGCGCTGCGCGGCCATCGACCGCATCGCGCGCGCGATCAAGCCGGGGGCTCCGCAGCAGCGTTTCGAGATCACTCGCAAGCTCGCCGACAGCGCCGGCATCGCGCTGCCGACCGACCTGATGATGACCGACGACCATGTGCGGCAGCTCGCCGCGAGCGGCATGGAGATCGGCGGGCATACGCACGACCACCCGATCCTGACCTCGATCAGCGACGACGAGGTGCGCGAGCAGATCATGGTCAACCGGCGCAGGCTGGAGTCGATCACCGGCCGGACGCTGACGCTGTTCGCCTACCCGAACGGCAAGCCGAACCAGGACTACACGGTGCGGCATGCGGCGATCGTGCGCGAGTGCGGCTACCGCGCCGCGGTCAGCACCGCCTACGGCAGCGGCGGCATGGAGACCGACCTGATGCAGATCCCGCGCATCGCGCCGTGGGAGATGAGTACTCGCGGGTTCGTGCTGCGGTTGGTGGCCTTCGGGCAGCGCACGCGCAATCTGCACACCTCGGCCGCCTGACCATGGCGACGCTGCGCGCCTTCGCCCGCCTGCTCGCGCCGCTGCTGGCGTCGTGGCCGATGATCGCGGCGGCACAAGCGGATCCGCTGGCCGACGTCGGTACCTGCGTGCCCTCGGGCAAGGGCACCGACTACCCGGTCGGGCCGGAGCCGGGCCAGATCGCAGAGCTGGACGACGTGCCCTGGGAGCGCCTGGGCAGCGGCGACACGGTGCGCATCTTCGCGCGGCCGCAACCATACCGCGGCAAGATCCTCATCCACGGCCGCGGCACGCCCGACGCGCCGGTGCGGGTCTGCGGCGTGCGCGACGCCGCCGGGCGGCGCCCGGTGATCGACGGCAGTGGCGCGCAGGCGCGCCGCGGCCTCGCCTACGGCCACGCGCTGCACGAATCGCGCTCGGTGGTGCTGGTCAACCGGCTCGGCTCGCAGGCGTGGCAGGCGTTTCCGGAGAACGTCGTGATCAGCGGGCTGCACGTCCGCGGCGCGCATCCGGACAACGGCTTCACCGACTCGAAGGGCGAACCGCAGCGCTACCAGAAGTTCGGCGCCTGCATCTGGATCGAGCGCGGCGAGGGCATCACGATCGCCGACAACGAGATCAGCGATTGCGCCCAGGGCATCTTCAGCCGCTCGACGAGCGACGGTGATTTTGCCGTCACCAAGCGGCTGCGCATCGCCGGCAACCACCTGCACGACAACGGCATCGCCGGCAGCGACCGCGAGCATGCGGCCTACGTGCAGAGCGTCGACGTCGTCTATGAATTCAACCGCTTCGGCCGGATGCGCGAAGGCGCGGGCGGCAATGCGATCAAGGACCGCTCGGTCGGCACCGTGGTGCGCTACAACCGCATCGAGGACGGCGCGCGCGCGATCGATCTCGTCGAGGCGGAGGACTATGCCGATGCGGCGCGCCAGGATCCGCGCTACCGCGAGACCTTCGTCTACGGCAACGTCATCGTCAAGGACGGCCGCAAGGGCTCGACGGTCCACTACGGCGGCGACCACGCCGGCAGCGAAGCCAACTACCGCAAGGGCACGCTCTACTTCTTCCACAACACGGTGCGCCTGACCGGCAACGGCTACGGCGTGCTGTTCCAGCTCTCGACGACCGAGGAGACGGCGCAGATCTGGAACAACGTCTTCCTGTTCGACGACGCGATTCCCCATCCGCGCATGCGCGCGGGGCAGGACAACGCGGACGGCATCGAGTCGGGCGGCATCGTCCAGCTCGATCGCAACTGGATCGTCGCGCGTTGGAGCGACGCCGGCCCCTGGCACAAGGTCGGCGGGCAGTTGCGCGGCGCGAACCGCCTGCTGACCGGGGCACGCGCGCCGGTCGATGCGGCCACGTTGAAGCCGCTGCCGGCCTCGCCGCTCACCGGCGCCGGCGTCGCCGGCCCCGACAGAGCGCGATCGCACGAAGTGAAATGGCAGCCTGGGCCCGATGGGGAAGCCGTCGCCCGAAGATCGAGCGGCGCGGGCAGCACTCTGGGCGCGCTGGCGCCGTAAGACGGCGGCCGCCGATAGCAGTTACAAGTTTCCGCCCTCGGTTACTCACGCTGTTACCGGCTCCCCCTCATCTGCGGGGACAATCGCGGCCAGTCCGTTGCCTGGAGGCGACGGATCGCTTGCTGGCTCCGGATTTCAAGATGAAGAACTCGCTCTCCCGCCTCGACCAACTGCGCCACCTGATGGGCGCGGTGGCGATCATCACCTTGACCGCCTGCGGCGGCGGCGGATCGGGCCTCACCGCCGTCGACGCGGGCACGGACACCGGCACCGGCACCGGCACCGATGGATCGACCGCCAGCCCGGCGCCCGTCACCACCACGCCGGCCCCCTCACCGGTCAGCCTTTCCGCCTGCGTTGCCTCTGGCAAGGGCACGGACTACCAGGTGGGGCCGAACTCGGGCCAGTTGGCCAACCTGTCGGACGTGCCGTGGGAGAGCCTGAAGGCCGGCGACACCGTGCGCATCTTCTATCGCTCCACCCCCTACGCCGGCAAGTTCCTCATCGCCGCGCAAGGCACC
>JAKOZT010000064.1 GCA_029779845.1 Pseudomonadota bacterium
CGCGTGCCGCGCTTAACCTGTGGTGGCCTGCCCTCAGGTGGCATGCCACCTCTGGTTCTGCAAAGGGCCGGGCGGGCCGGCCGCGGCGCGCCTATGAGACGCTGAGCAGCGCTGGGCTCGTGGCCCGCGCGCGTACCCGCGCGCTTCGTCCTCATGCTCGTCGCCGGTGTCTGAGCAGAACGAACGAAGTGAGTGGCGCGAGTTCGGCGACGCGACCCCGGTGTCGAGCACCGCAGCGCAGTCGGTGCGCAGCGCCGACCGCCACCGCAGGAACCCCCACGGGGCCGCGCCTGCCGCGCCGCTGCGGCGCATCCCTGACAAGAACACGCCCGCCCCGAGCTGCGCTTCTATGCCATTGATCGCAACGTCGTATCAGGCGCGCTTCTTCACGCCCACGCTGTAGCTGCCGGTGGCGGCGGCGGTCTTGTGCTTCACCGTCAGCCAGTACTCGCCCGGCTGCAGCTTGCGCACGATGCGCGCGTTCCTGCCCTGGCCGCGGTCGTCGTCCCAGGTGAGCACGGCGCCGCGGTCGCCCGGGCCGTGCAGCGTCAGCACGGTGTCGGTCGGGCCTTCGGTGGTCATGATGTAGGTGGCGGCGGTGGCGACCGTGAAGTGGAACTCGTCGACTTCGCCGGCCGTGGCCAGCTCGGCGCTGATGCGCTTGCCCATCGCCAGCTCGGTCATCGCCGGCGCGGCCTTCGGGTACTGGCGGCGCATGAACTCGATGTCCATCGCCGAGAACTCGGTGTTCCAGCCGATCGCGTAGGAGCCGATCGTCAGCGAGTCGGGGATCGCGTACTCCATGATCGAGGTCGGGTCGAAGCTGGTGTGGTTGGTGCTGTCCTCCGAATAGACCTGGAAGATGTTGAAGTCGACGTCGCCCTTGTCCCAGCCCTGCTGCGCGTAGTAGGCGTAGACCTTGGGCTTGTCCCACGGGATCTGCCCCTGCGCGGCCGGGTTCTGGTGCTCGTGGATCATGCCCAGCGCATGGCCGAACTCGTGGCGCACCACGCGCTGGTACTCGCGCAGCTCGGTCGTGGGTTCGAGCCAGCCGTAGTTCATCGTCGCCTTGTCGGCGGCCACGGTGAGCGCGTCGGTGCCCACCGTCGACCACGAGAAGCCCTTCTCGGCGAAGCTGATGCGGATCTGCGCCGTGCCGCTGCTCACGAACTCCAGCTTCAGGTTGGCGATGGCCTCCCACTCCTTCGCGATCGCCTGCACCTTGGCCTGCACCGCGGCGTTGCCGTCGAGGAACTTCACCTTCAGCGTGCGGCCGTTCTCCCACAGCTTGAGCTTCTCCACCGCGGCACGCGCCCGGCCCGCGCCGCCGCGCAGCGGCGTGATGCGCGTGTTGCCCACGCGCTCGCGCGCGGCGGCCTCGTCGCTGGACAGGCGCCCAGCCTCGCCGGTGAGGCCGGGCACGAAGGGCGAGCAGATCTTGCAGGTGTGGGTCATGGAAGGCTTCCTCGGAAGGGTCAGGGCCAGGTGCGCACGACTTCGTCGATGACGCGGGCGATCGGCTGGAAGGGCAGCTCGAGGTGCGCGTTCTGCCACACGACGACGAACTCCGCCGCGTCGCTCCTGCGGCGCAGCCAGGCGCCCTCGGAGAACACCGTGCCGACGAAGGCCGAGCCGCTGGAGGCCTCGCCGATCTTGCATCCGGTGACCTCGAACGACGAGCCGGCGGTGGCGGTGTGGTCCTTCAGCCAGGTCCAGGGCGCGCCGGCCTCGAAGATCGTGCGCATGCGCTGGCTGGCGGCGGCGTCGACCAGCGTGCCGCGGTGCAGGTGGGCGAGCAGGCTGGCCATCGCCAGCGCCGTCATCGCGGCCGACGACGTGCCGTTGCGCGGGGTCTTGCCGCCGCTGCGCGTGGCCACCGGCACGTGGAAGTCGGGCCAGTTGCCGTAGTCGGCGGTGGTCCAGACGCCGCTCGCGCTCGCTGCATCGAAGAAGCCGCCTGCTTCCAGCGCGCGGTTGACGTAGCTGTAGCCGAGGCGGTGCATGGTGTCGCGCGGCGTGATGTTCTGGTCCTGCTCGGAAAAGATCTTCTCGACGCCGTCCGCATGCGTGGCGTGCATCTCGACGCGGAAGCGGTTCGGCCCGTCGGGCAGCGCGCGCAGCGCCTTGTCGAACTTCGTCGCGCGCCACTCGCCGGCGCGGTTGATGCGCGCCACCGAGCGCTCGATGGCCGGGCCGAACTCGCGGCGCACGCGGTCGAGGAACTTCGCCGCGGTGGGCGCCGTCAGCGCCGGCGCCAGTTCGTTGACCTGCTTCACCAGCTCGAAGCTGGCGTACAGCATCGCCACCTTCAGCAGGCTGGCGGAGAAGTACATCTCGGTCTCGTGCACGCCGGCGTATTCCATCGTGCCGGTGGGCGTGAGCTTCGCGACCAGCAGCGCGAGCGCGTCGAGCCGGGCCGGGTTGGCGCCGCTCAGCGTGGCGCGCTGCGTCGCCAGCGCCGCGGCGAGGCGCGCGTTGTGCGCCGCCCCCGGCGTGAGCTGCAGTGCGTAGGGCACGGTCGGGAAGGGGTTGCGCACCGCGCTGTCGGCCACCGTGCTGCCGGCGATGCGCAGCGAACGCGCCGCGATGTTGGGGTGGTTCACGACCAGGCTGTCGACCGGCGCGGGCGCGAGCGCCACGTCGGCGCCGCCGCTGCGGATCACCGCCACCAGCAGCACGACGCGCCCCAGCGCCTCGCCGGTCAGGTCGAGGTCGAAGCTGGCGATGCCCGGGCGCACCGCATCCAGCGTCTGGCCGGTGAGCGTCTGCCGGCTGCCGACCAGGCTCCAGCCGGCGCCGAAGGGCAGCGAGGTCGTGCCCGGCGTCGAGTTCAGCACGTGGTTGGCCGCGCCGGTCCAGGGGGCGTCGCCCGTGGGCAGGGCGGTGCCCGACCACTTCAGCAGCGCCACGCGAACCTCGCCGCCGTCCAGCGGCGCGAGGCCGCGGTACTGCACCAGCACCTCCACCTTGCTCGGCCCCGGCGGCAGTTCGCCGGCCATGTCGCTGCCGGTGGGTTCGCGCAGCGTGGGGCCGAGCTCGATCAGGTCGGCGCTGCCCGGCCGCGCCGGGCCCCAGGGCTCGGCGTTCGCCCAGGGCAGCTGCATGCTCTGCTCCCAGTACGCCTTGCCGATGCGCACCGTGCCGAGCACGCTGGGTGCGCCGAGCGTGGCGAGCACCTCGTTGAACTGGTTGTCCCACTTGCCGGTGGCGCGCACGCGCGCGTCGCCGGTGCGCGCGCGCAGCGCGCTCTGGAAGCGCCGCAGCGGCTCGGCTTCGATCAGCGGCGAGCCCATCGTCCACGGCAGCGTGGCCGGCGTGGTCGCGGGGATGGGGGCGCGGCGTGGCCGCAGGTCGGGGCTGGCGTGCCAGGGGCGGGTCGTCACGCCGTCGCGCCCGGTCAGCGAGGCGGCGGCGCGGTAGCGCAGGTCGTCGGCGTGGGCGCGCAGGTAGGCGAGGTCCGCCACGTCGTCGGCATCGAGGCGCAGCTCCCACACGCCGCGCGCGGCCAGCCCGGCGCGCAGCAGGCGCAGGCCGTCGCGGCTGTAGAGCGCGAGATCCTGCACGACAGCTTCGGGCAGGCCGTTGAGAAGCGCGCTCCAGGTCCAGGCCGGCTTGCCCGGGTCGGCGAGGTTGCGCACGCCCTTCCACACGCCGATGGTCGTGCCGACGTACACCTCGTTCGGAAACGCCGGGTCGCAGGCGATCGCGGTCACCGGGGTGGGAACGGCGGCACGAAGCTTGGTGGCGAACCAATGCTCGCCGCCGTCGAACCACCACAGCGTGTCCACATCCTCGGCGGCCGGCTTGCCGACGGTGCCGAGATACACCGCCCCGCGCGTGCCGCGCGCCACTGGCTCGCCGCCCGGTGCGGCCGGCGGCTCGAGGTTGACGGCGATGTCGGTCCAGGTCGCGGCGTCGCGGATCGGGCCATTGGCCTTGGTCTCGTCCTTCTTCTGCTTGACGCCGCGCTCGATGATGGTCTGCGCCGTCCACGCGCCCGGGCCGGCCGCCGCATCGCTGCCGGCCGTGCGCGCATAGCGCCGCAGCCGGCCTTCGCCCAGCACCCAGGCGACTTCGCTGCCCTGCCAGCGGCACACCGTGATGCGCCGGCCGAAGTCGTCGTGCGCGAGGTTGCCGGCCGGCGGCGCGGCGGCGCCGGGCAGCGTCACCCAGCTGGCGCCGAAGTCTTCCGAGTACCACAGGCGCGAGGTGCCGACGATCGTCTGCGTCACCGTCTGCTGCCCGGCCGGCGCGCCGGGGCGCTGCTTGGCCGTCATCGCCGGCTGCGAGAGTTCGGCGCTGCGCCCGGCGCGGTTCTCGCCCAGCGCGAGCGGCAGCGTGATCGCGCCTTGCGACGAGGCCCACTCGCCGTGGTGCAGCTGGTAGACATGCCGCGACGGTTGGTTCGGGTCGAAGGCGATGCCGCCGCCTTGCGCGAAGGTGCTGCTCTCGCGCCGCCACGCCGCGCCGCCGAGCCGGCGCGCCACGCCGTGGCGGTGCACGCCGGCCAGCACCATGCCTTCGCACACCGGGTGGTTGGCGACGTAGTTGATCTCCGCCACCGCGAGCCCGTCGTTCATCGCGACGAAGCCCGAGGGCACGCCGATGCGGTCGCTGCGGTACACGCCGCCATCGCTCGCCGCCCACAGGCGCTGGCCGGCGTTGCTGAAGACGACGTGGTGCACGTAGGCATGCACGCCGCCGCCCAGCAGCGCGGCGCGGCCGAAGGCGAGCGTGCCGCCGAGGCCGGCGGCCACGGGCGCGAGCGTCAGTGCGGCGTCGTCGTCCGCGCCGGCGCGGCGGCCGCCGGCGATCACGACGTGGTCGGGCCGGGAAGGGTCGACCGCGAGTGCGATCGCATAGCTGCCCGAGTCGCCCAGCACGTCGGGCACGCCGGTCACCGACACGGCGATCGGCTCGGCGGCGGGGTCGGCCGGAGCGTCGATGCGGAACAGCAGCGGGCGCATCAGCTCGGGGTAGATCGCATTGATCGCCGCCACGTCGCCGGCCGACAGCCCGACGCGCTGGCCGATCGCCTGCCCGCCGATCGGCACGATGGTGTCCAGCCGGGTGGCGTCCTTGCTGAAGGCGCGGCGGCCGTAATGCATGATCGAGCCGAAGTCGTAGGCGCCGATGTCGTCGCCGTCGCTGATCTGCTGCTGGAAGTTGTGCTCCTCGCCGCTCTTGATGTTCTCGGTGAGCACGCGCACGAAGCTGTTGCGGTCCTCGCGGCTCTGCTCGTGCCACAGCCCGAGCGAATGGCCGATCTCGTGCACCGCCGCGCCGAAGCCGCAGCCGGTGCCCAGCGAGATCACCTGCTTGCCGCCCTGCATGCCCACCGGCGAGAAGCAGCCGTCGAGCGCCTCGAACGAGATCCAGTTCGGGCACACCGCCGCGTTGGCCGGCGTGCGCTCGACGAAGCGGATGCGCGTGCGCGCCTGCCAGTGCGCGATCGCCGATTCGACCAGCGGGCGCAGCGCGGCGATGGTCTCCCAGGGCACCACGCCGCCCGGCCAGCGGTAGCGCTCGCCGGTGATCGCGACGCCGAAGGGCACGCCGCCGGGCCGCGCGGCCGCCTTGCGCATGCGCTCCATCTCGGTGGCGGGGCCGAGGTCGATGTCGCCTTCGAAGATCGTGCGGCCGCCGATCTCATTGCAGTCCACCGCCTTCACTTCGCCGCTGTCGATCAGGCGCACGAAGCCCTGCTGCTTGCGCGGCGAGGAGCGGAACCAGCAGCCGCAGTCGTCCGGCGGCAGCGCGGCCGCCGCCGGCACCTCGGGCCGGGCGCTGTGCGGCAGCGGCGCGCCGCCGGGGGCGCCGGCCACGCTGGTGGCCGCGCCGGGCTGGTCGCAGAACAGCCAGATCTGCTGCGGGTTCACCGCCGCCAGCACCGCGCGGCGCGCGACCGCGCCGGGCGCCTGGATGCGCCGCCAGTCGGCGCCGGCGGCGTTGGCGGCGCGCATCCACAGCCCGGCGTTCGCGCCGCTCTCGACCCACACCCACCAGCGTGTCGGCAGCGTGCCGGCGGCGGGTGTCCACAGCACGTCGGTGCAGATCGCGTCCAGCGTCTCGAACGGCGCGCCGGCCACGCGCTGCCACGCGGCGGCGGCATTGGTGGCGGGACGTTCGTACAAGCCGCTGCTGGTGGCCGCGACGATGCGCGTGCCCGCGCCCGGCTCGATCGCGATGCGGTAGACGCTGGCGCCGAGCAGGTCGGCCGCTTCGTGCGCCCAGGCGACGTTGCCGCTGGCCAGCGTGTGCGTGCCGACGAAGATGCTCACCCCGCCGAGCGGCTGCCCCGGCGCCGCGCCGATGTGCTGCGCGCGCGGCGCGGCCGGGTCGTGCCAGGGCTCGCCGGTGCCGAGCACCACGGTGTCGCTGGCGGTGCCGAAATTGACCGCGAGCGCGCCGCAGGCGAAGCGGCTCGCGGCGCGGTCTATCGTCTGCGGCGAAGGCGTGGGCTCGAAGCCGTCGAGCGAGCGCCATGACGCACCGCCGTCGCCCGAGTACCAGAGCCCGCCGTTGGCCGTCGCCGCGTAGACGCGCTCGCCGTCCGGATGCACCGCCAGCGCGTTGACCGCGCCGCTGATGCGCCCCGCGCCCTGCACCTCGCCGTTGAGCAGCGTGTGCGGCCCGAGCGGCTGCCACAGATGCGTTCGCGAGGTGGGTGCACTCATGATGAGCTTCCCTCCGGCTTGGCCGGCGCCACGCGGATCCAGCCTTCGCGGAACTCCGCCGGCGTGTCGGGCAGCAGCGCGGTCTGCGTGGCGGCGAGGATGGCGTCGCTGCGCCAGCTCGCCGGCGTGTCGCGCCAGAGGAAGTTCTGGTCCTTGCCGAACACCGACACCTTGGGCAGGCGCACCTGGCCTTCCTTCGCGAGATCGGTCTCCACCAGCACCGGCCCGGTGCGCAGCGAGGGCGCGATCGCCTGCAGGCCGGGGCCGACCCAGTCGCGCGCCAGCGCCAGCGCCTTGCGCGGCAGCAGGCCCGAGCTGAGCGTGGCCTTGCCGGCCGGGTGCATGAAGATCGTCAGCGTCACCGTCTGGCCGAGGTGCAGCAGCAGCGTGTCGGCGTCGTCGCTGCCGGCGATGTACGGGTGCACGATGGCACTGGCCGCCGGCAGCCCGGCCGACCGCGCGAACACGCCGAGCTGGCCGCGGCTGCGCCCGGCCTCGGGTGCGATGCCGGCGATCGCCTTGTCGACGAGGCGGAAGCGCGAATAGTCGTCGTCGACGAAGAAGCCGAGCACGCCGTCGTCGCTGCGCGTCAACTCGCCGATGCGCACCGGGAAGGCGTGGCGCGCCGCCTCCTGCTCGGCCTGTGCCCACTCGGCGGCGCGCTGCGGGTCGCTCAGGTCGATGTCCTCGGGCGGGCGCAGTTCGAGGCGCAACTGCGCGCGCACCACCGCGATCGGCCGGCCCACCAGCCCGGCGACGTGCTCGCTGCCCAGCGAGGCGAAGCTGTCCACCGTCCACAGCGTGGTGTCGATGGCGCGCAGCAATGCCGACAGCGCGCTCTCGGCGGCCGTGTCCTCGCCCACCGGCGTGCCGCCGCGCGCGGCCGCGTCCGCCGCCACCAGCGCGGCGGCGAAGTCGGCCAGCGGCTTCTGCGCCGGCGCGAGGCCATGGTGCGGGCCGGCATCGGCCGGGCCTTCGCGGCCGGCGGCGATCTCCCACATCACGCCGCCGCTGACCGGCTCGTGCAGCAGCTCGCCGATAGCCGCGCCGTCGGCGCCGAACACTTCCAGGCTCTCGTCGAGGTGGTCGGGCATCACGAAGCCGGCCACCGGATTGACCTGCAAGGCCGCTTCGATCTGGTCGACGCGCGCTTCCGTTCCTTCGGCGCCCGGCGGCGTCGCCGCATCGACGAGGCGGAACAGCCAGCGCGCCGGGCGCAGCAGGCGCGGGCGCAGCAGCAGCGCGCCGGCGCGGTCGGGCAGCGTCTCGCGCGTAGTCGTGATGACGCCCTGCACCGGCAGCTCCAGCGTGCGGCCGAAGGCGTCGAGCACACGTGCGCGCGTCAGCGTCGCGCAGCCGGCCAGCAGCAGGTGTGGCGGCGCGGTTGGCGCGGGGTTGCTCACGCCGCTGGCGGCGCTGGGCCGGTGCAGGCCGTCGCGCGCCGGCAGGCCGAGCAGCTGCGTGCGCAGGCCGTCGCAGGTGGCGGTCATCACGTCGAGGTGCTGCACCGCGCTGTCGAGCACGCGGTAGGCGTCTTCCAGCGCTTCGTCGACCTGGCCGGCGCCGTCGTCGTCGAGCGCGTCTTCGGCCTTCAGCCAGTCGCTGATCGCGTCGTGCAGGGTCTTCGCGGCGCCGCTGGTCAGCGGCGCGCGGCCGCGCAGCGTGGCGGTGTCGCCCTCGAACGTCGTCGTGCTGCCTTCGAGATCCACCGCGCCGAGCTGCCAGGCCTGCAGCGTCGGCGGGTCCAGCCCCTCGACCTTCAGCTCCCATTCCAGCCACAGCGGCACCCAGGGCTGCGCCCAGGTGCTGACGCCGACGAGATCCGGGTCGGCGCCCTTGTAGAGCGAGAACTTGCGCAGCTCGTCGGACACCAGCGATTGCTGCTCGCGCAGGCCGGGGCGAACGCCTTGCGCCGGTGCGCGCGCGCTGCGCGACGGCGAGCGGGCGAGCGTCGCGGCCAGCACCGCGGTGCCGCCGTCGTAGGCGCCGTCGCGCCCGAAGCGCAGCACCGATTCGGCCTTCAGCCGCGTCAGCAGCGCGTTGCGGCCGGTGCCGGGCGGTGCCAGCGCGGCGGCGATCCATTCGTCGTGATACGGGTCGTGCAGCAGCGCTTCGCGCGACAGCGTCAGCACTTCCGGCGGCAGCGAGCCGTTGCCCAGCGAGCGGATGAAGCGGTCCTTCGCGATCACGCCGTCGATCTCGGCGATCACGTGCGTGGGCCAGCGGCAGCTCAGCTTGCCGTCGGCCGAGCCGCGCCCGTCGTTGCCGTGGCGCAGGCTGCGGCCGGCGCCGCGCAGCGCGAGCATCGGTTCGGTGGGGAAGGCGAAGCGCGGCGCGGGGTGGTCGACCACGCGCGCTTCGGTGGGCGAGAGCACGTCGCCGACGCGCGAGCGGGCGAGGTCGTTGATCAAAGCCTCGGTGGCCTTGATCAGGTTCGGCTTGCCCTGGGTCGCGAAGTGCGTCTCGGCCTGCAGCTTCGGGCCTTGCGCGCCGAGCACGTTTTTCGTAGCCTTGGTCTGCGCCGTGAGGCCGACACGCTCGCCGCGCTTGCGCCCGAGACCCAAGCCGCCCGCGCCGCCGGTCTGCACGCGCTGCAGAAAGCGGTCCGTGCCGGCCGAGCCGGCCGGCAGCGACGCGAAGGCGATCGTGTGTTCGTGCTCTTCCAGCGCCACCGCGCCATCGGGCGAACCCAGCTGGTTGACTTTCTGCGCGGTGAAGGCGGTCAGCAGCCGCTCGGTGGCGCGGCGCTGCTCGGGCGTGGCCTGCGCGGCGGCGAAGGCGGCGATCAGGTCGTCGTCGTGCAGGCCGAAGGCGATGCTCACCGCTTCGGCGGCGGGGCGCCGGTCGATGCCCGCCGCGCCCGTCACCGGCACGCCGTGGATCGCGCCGTGCAGCAGCGAGGAACGCAGCTGCCAGGCCGGCGCGGTGTAGCGCTGCGCCGCGTCGGCGGCGAAAACCGAGGCGGCGACCAGATGCTCCTGCCTGGCGACCACGGTCTTGTCGATCGGCACGAACACCGAAGCGCCAGCGGCGGCCGCGCGCGCGGCGCGCGCCGTCTTCGCCTTCACGGGGCGCGGCGTCGCGCCGCGCTCGCCTTCGGTCAGGCCGAGCGCACGGCGCAAGTCGGTCTGCGCCTTCTCCTGCGCGCGCGCCCAGGATTCGTCGCCCCATTCGTAGAGCAGCCGCCAGCGCAGCCTCTCCAGCATCTCGTGCAGGCTGCCGTTGTCGCGCGCCTTGTCGAGCGGGTCGAGCGCGGGGTCGCTCCACCAGCCGGCGATCAGGTAGCTGGCGCAGTCTTCGTCCACGCCGCGCGGCGCGATCGTCGCGAGGTCGGCCAGCGGGTCGTGGAAGGCGAAGCGGTTCAGCACCGCGTCGTACACGCCCGACCAGACCAGCGCGCCGCCCACCGTGCCGGTGAGCTGCTCGCGTGTCAGCGCTTCTCCGGCATTAGGCGCGGCGGTGGAAGCGGCACCACCTTCGCTCCATTGCGCCAGCGGCACGGCCGCGGCGCGGTCGGCTTCGAGCACCCAGCCGGTCAGCACCGGCTCGCTCGCGCCGCGCGGCAGCACGATGCGCAGCACCACCCAGCGATCCGGCAGCGGCGGCAGCGCGAGGCGGTTGGCGCTGCCGTCGGCGGCCGATGCGAAGCGTCCGCGCAGCAGCGCATCCGGCATCGCCCAGTGCAGGTGCACGCCCGCCGGGCGCGGCGTGCCCTCGGTGAAGGGGTCGGGCAGGCCGTCTTCGATGTCGGCGATCGGCTTGCCGTCGACGTGAGCCACCAGCATCGGCAGCCGCACCATCTTCTCCTGGCTGCCCGGCGCGACGTAGAGCGCCTGCACGTCGACGGGCACCAGCAGGCGGTGCTCGCGCAGCAGGTACCTGTCCCAGGTGGCGATCTCCGCGACGTCGAGCGCGGCGCGGTCGGCGGCCAGGAAGCGCTTGCTGCGCAGCAGTTGCTGCACCTGCGCGGCATCCATCGCGGCGGTGGGCTTGGTGCTCATGTCATGCCTTCCCGAGTTGGGTGGCGAGCGTGCTCTTCCACACGTCCAGCTTCACCGTCGCCTTGAAGCGATCCAGCGCGTAGAACTTCTGCCCCTCGTCGTCCTTCGGGTCGCCGAACACCTGGCGGTAGGGGAAGCGCAGCATCTGCAAGGCGTACTCGTTCGACTCCAGCGTGCCGCCGCTGTGGGGCGCCTTGGCGGCGAGGCGCTGGCGCAGCGTGTGGATGTCGATGACGCCCGGCGCGCCGGCGCGGAACGGCACCTCGACCGAGTTCGCGTTGGTGAAGTCGTCCAGCGGCGGCACGCTGTCGCCCGTGTTGCAGTCGCGCACCTTGACCTTGGCGCGGCGTGCGTTGGGCGGGTCCTCCGGATCGAGGCGCGCGCCGAACTGGATGCCCTGGCGCGGCTCCTCGATGTGCACCACTGCCGGCACGCCGTCGAACAGCACCAGCAGCACCGCCGGCGCGAGGCGCTCCATGCGCAGCACCTTCATGCGCGCCGGGTGCGACTCGGCCACGTCGCTCAGCTCGGCGTCGGGCAGCGAATCGGTGGAATAGGCGCGCACGTGCAGGTTGGGCCAGCCCGACACCGCGCGCGAGCGCATCAGAAAGCCGGTGATCGTGCCGCTGCCGGCCTTCAGCAAGGCCTCGCCGCGCGGCTTGCGGATCGTGCGCTCGGCCTCGTCGACCTCGGCGCGGATGTGCGGGTACACCGCTTCGAGCTGCGTGCGGTCGGCGCTGCTGATGGTGCCGACGCTGAGCGCGCCTTGCACCAGCGCATCGGTCCAGGCGCGGTCGAGGTAGAAGAAGCGGATGGATTCGACCGGCAGCAGCGCGGCATCCGGCACGAGGTAGCTGAAAGGCACGCCGTGCAGCAGGCGCAGCCGCGCGAGGAAGCGGCGCAGCTCGCCGGGCACGACGTGCGCGCCGTCGTCGGGGTCGTTGTCGGTGGCGATCTCGGCGTAGTGCGTCGCGGCCTTCACGGCCGCCCGCAGAGCGACTTCGGCGCTGATGGTGGACTTCATGGCTGGGCCTCCTCGTCGTCCTCGTCGGCGGGCGCATTGGCGATCAGATCGTCGAGTGCATCCGGCATGCGCGCCGCCTGCGCGCGCCGCACGCCGCCGATCACCCCCTTGGTGGGCGGCGCCGCCACCGCCAGCGTGCGCTGCAGCTCGCCTTGCAGCGCGGCGCGCAGCGCGGGGATCACCAGCTTTTCGCTCGGCGCCTGGCCGGGCTGCACCGCCAGCGGCACGCCGGTGGTCTGCAAGGCGCTGAGCAGGCCGACCGCGTCGGCGCGTTTCTTCAGCGCGGCGAGGTCGAAGCCGAGTCCGGCGGCGACCAGCTTGTCGAGGTCGCCATCGACGCGCAGCGGCCGCCCCGGATCGGCCACCGGGCGCTGCGGGCCGATCATGCGATCGGTGTTCTTCGCCAGCACCGGCAGCACCTGCATCGCGACGAAGCGGCCGAGATCGACGCGCTCGTCGCGCAGGTCGGGCAGCGCGAAGGGCATCAGCTCGGCGAGGATCTCGCGCACGCGCCCGGCGCCGAACTGCTCGGCGCGGAAGCGCAGCAGCGCCGACACCACCGACAGCTGCGACAGCGCCAGCAGCCGGCCGATCTCGAAGGCGGCGGCCAGCGCCAGGTCTTCGCGGCCGTCGGGGATCACGCGGCGCAGCTGGTCGGCCGAATGCGCCAGCGCGAGCGGCTCGTCCTTCGCGTTCGAATCGCGCGGCGTCGGGAAGGGCACGCAGGGGCCGCGGTACCAGGCGCGCAGCGGGTCGCCGCGGCGCGTGCGGTGCGCCAGGCCGATGTGGCCGGTCTGCACCACCTCGGGCTGGGCCTGGGAAGCGGGGGAATTCGGCGCGACTTCGGGCACGCTGCCGAGCAGGCCGACGTCGAGATCCTGCATCAAGGTCTCGAAGGTCGCGCCCTCGTTGGTGGTGAACGACCAGTGCGCCAGCAGCGGGAAGCGCAGCACCTTCTCCTGCGCGTACAGCTCGATCGGCAGGCGAAAGCCCAGCGCCATCGTGTCGCGCACCATGCGCTTGGCATCGGGGTCGAGCGCGGCGGCGGCCACCTTCTGCGTGGCGCTCGCGCTCCACTGCTTGCTCACCGTGGGCTGCTGCATCGTCGTGCCGCCGTCGAGCGCCGCGCCGAGCCTGGCGCCCTTGGCGTTGGCGTTGGCGGCCGCCAACGCCGCCTGCGCGCGCGGCGCGCCCGGGCCCAGCGCGGGCGAGGGCAGCACGACGTTGCCGATGGCGACGTTGCCCATCACCTGCGCGTCGGCCGAGCCGAGCGCGTTGACCGTCGCGAGCACGGACCAGTCCTGCGCCAGCGCGAACTCGAAACTCGCCTTCGGCGGCTGCGGCTTGGGCAGCGCCTCGAGCTGGCCTTCGAGGTTGACCAGGCAGGCCATGTAGCGCACCGGCTTGCCTGCTGCCTTGTCGAACACCGGCAGGCGGTTGGCCAGCACCACCGCGAGCCAGCCGTCGTCGTCGCCGTTGGCGAGTTCGGTGTCGTTGACGTCGACCTCGCGCACGTGCGCGAGCAGCTCGAGATCTTCCTTGCAGGGGAAGACCTTCTTCACCACCGTCTCGGTGACGCCGAGGTACAGGCCCTGCTCGACGTCCTTGTCGCCGGGGTCGAGCAGCGCGGTGCCGGGCGTCACGCACTCGCGCACCGGCGTCGCGGTAGACAGCGTCGCCTCGCCTTCGGCCACCACCACCAGCGCGAGCCAGGGCGTGGGCGAAGGCGCGATCGCGCCGGCCGGGTTGCGCTCCCAGGGCAGGGTGCGGCGCTTGAGCACGATCTGCGGCAACCGGTCGCCGAAGGCGCCTTCGGCGTTGGCGGGCGGGAAGCTGGACAGGATCTGGTCGACCGGCATCGTGTAGCGCGGCGCCGCCACCTGGATGTGCGTGCTCTCGGGCTCCACCTCGAAGGGCAGGCCGGTCTGCTCGGTGCGCAGCTCGTAGCGCCCCGCCGTGATCTTGGGCATCACGTTGGAGTGCAGGATGAAGTGGCCGGTGCGGGGCATGTCAGTGGTCCGCGTGAAACAACCGTTCGCCCTGAGCGGGGGACTGAGCTTGTCGAAGTCCCCGTGTCGAAGGGGCGGCGATGGCGGGGCGCCTCGAGGGCTTCGACAAAGCCTGTCCTGAGCTTGTCGAAGGGCTCAGCCCCTTCGGCAAGCTCAGGACCCGCGGGGGCTTCGACAAGCTCAGCCCGAACGGAGCAGGGGGGCAGCAGATACCGGTTTTCATTTCAGCGTCGTCCTCTCGATGTGCGTTGGCTGCCGCGCGCCATGCGCCGCGCCAGCGCCATCACCGCGGTGCCGCCTTGCGCGCGCGCCTTGGCGGTGGCGCGTTCGTCGGCGCTGCGCGTCGGCGCCACCCAGGCGATGCGGCTGGTGGCGGCACCTTCGGCGGGGTTCATCGCCGCGAAGGGCTGCATCGCCGCGTCCAGCCCGCGCGAGGCGACCAGCGCCACCGCGCCGGTGGCGTCGACCTCGGCCGAGGCCATCACGCCGACCAGTGACCAGCCTTGCTCGCTGGCGATGGTCACGACCACCGGCCGGATGTCGCCCTGACCGCCCTCGGGCACGATGTCGTAGGCGAGCACGCTGCGGTTGTCCATCGCCAGCAGCACCGGCGCGCGTTCGTTGCCGGCGGCGTCGAGCGCGCGCGCGGCGCCGTCGAGGCCCAGCAGCAATTGCCGCGCTTCGATCGGCTCGCCCGAGGCCGCCGGGTCGTCGAGCGCGATCAGCACGGTGCGTGCCGGGATGGAGAAGGTGGTGGTCACCGTGCTGACGCCGCGCGCCAGCTCGGCGCCGCCGACCCAGCCGGCCTCCAGCCGCTCGCGGTGCGGCATCAGGCGCTCGCCGGCCGAGCGAGCCACGCAGCCCGGGCCGATGGCGCTGCCCCAGCCGGCATACGGCAGCTGCATGCCGGCGTGCCAGCCGGCCAGGCCGATGCGCGCGCCGGCGGCCGCACCGGCACGCTGCACCACGCCCTGGCCGATCGCGACGATGCGCTCGGTGCCTTGCGGAATCTCGAGGTTGTCGCGCTGCATCTCGGGGCCGACCAGCACATCGGCGATGGTCCGGCCGCCATGCGCGAGCAGTACCACACGCGCCGGCGCACCTGTCACCACGAGGCGAGGCCTGCGGCCCTCGGGCGCGGCGTCGGCGCGCGCGTTGGGCAGCTTGAGCACCACGGTCTGCCCGGTGGCGAGCGCAGCGCCGGGGCTGTTGGCGGCGCTGGCACCGGCACGCGCCGCACGCAGCGTCGAGCCCACGGCCAGCGCGCTGCCGAATTCCGCCAGCGGCGCGGCCAGCGGCGTGCCGCGGCGCGCCACCAGCGCGGTCGCGCCGTGCGCCACCGCGCTGGGCGGCACGCTCTGCGCGGCGATCAGCGTGGCGGCACCGCCTTCGCGGCCGTTCATCGCCGGCGTGTCGGTGACGACCAGCTTGGCCGCGACGGAGCGGCTGCGCTGCGCTTCCACGCCGGCCAGCGTCGGCGGCGCCGTGCGCCAGGCGCGCTCCGAGCCCTTCACCGTGGTGCGCACCTTGGCCGCGGCGGCGATGCCCACCGTCGCGCCGGCCAGCAGGCCGACGACCAGCGGCGCGTCGACGAAATGGTCGTAGACCTTGGGCGCGGGCGGCTCGGCGGTGTCGGGCACGGTGATGGGCGTGGCGGCTTCCAGCCCTTCGGTCAGCGTGCCCAGCCGCGGCGGCGCCTGGCGTTCGCCGCGCAGCGCCGCCAGCGCGGTGGGCGAAGCGCGCGAGGCGAGGAAGTCCCGGGCCGACGCGAACGCCGCATCGACGCTGGTGGGCGCCGCCAGCAGTTCGCTCACCGACTTCGCCGCATTGCGCTGCGCGTTGATCTCGACGGCGCGGCGCGTGAAGGGCAGCGGCTTGCGCTTGCCGATCTCGACCTGGTAATACGGAATCTCCGGCCCGCCCGGCGTGGGCGTGGCGCTGCACACCATGTCGAGCTCGGACAGCGCCTCGATCATCTCGGCCTTGGGCACCTTGCGCGCGTTCGGGTCTTGCGGCAGCCCCCACACGCCGACCGGGAAGCGCCCGAACGGCCGCGCGCGGTCGACGAAGGGGTAGGGCTGGTCGACGCCGTTGCGCCGCCAGCTGATCACGATGGTCGGCGTGACGTTCGCCTTGTCCATCGGTGCGACGCCGAGCGCGCGGCTGGGCGCGTGGTTGCTGGTCGCCTGTGCCGCCGGCGCCAGCGTGCGCGTGACGCGCGAGGCCGGCACGGTGCTGGTGAACGTCATCGAGAACTCGACCACCACGACGAAGGGCCGCGAGGACGATCCATCCGGCGTCGAGTCCTCGCCCTTGGCCGGCAGCGCGCCGGTGTTGGTCATCAGCGCGTGCGGGCGTGCCTTGCCGCTGTCGGCCGCTTCGAGGTACTTGAGGATGAAGGCGTCGGCCGCCAGCGGCTGCTTCTGCTCCTTGCCGTCGCCGCCGAACTCGAAGGTCAGCTCGATCGGGCCGACCTCGAAGGTGACGCTGCCGCGGAACTCCGGGCCGAGCACGTGGATGCGCGCGCCGAGGTGGATCGAGATCGTGATCTCGCCGAACAGCCAGGTGTCGATGGTCACGCCCGCGGCGATGCGCGCGTAGGCCATCACGTCGTAGTGGAAGGGATCGAAGTAGACGATGCCGTGCGCGCCGAACTTCACCTCGGCCCAGGCCGGCCCGAAATGCGCCGAGGCCTCGAAGTCGCCGCCGGCCATCAGCGCCTCGGAGGTCAGCGCGAAGTAGCTGCCGGCCTTGATGACGATGTTGTCGCCGATGCTCCAGCGCAGCCCCAGGCGCGGCACCACCGGGTAGCCGTCGCGGTGGAAGTCGGGGTGGTAGCCGCCCAGCGTCAGCACGAACTCGCCGGCCTTCTCGCCCTTGAACCAGATCACGTAGGCGAAGCCGCCGGTCAGCTTGATGTCGGGGTAGAGCAGCCAGGAGTTGTCGGTCAGCTGCCCCTGCACCCACAGCACGCCCTCGCTGCTGGAAAAGCGCACCAGCAGCGCCAGCTCGATCGAGACGATCGCCGCCTGCGGGCGTGGCAGCGCCATGCGCGCCAGGCCCATCAGGTTGATGTCCAGCCCGTCGCCGATCTGCACGCCCACCACCGCGATGCCGTCGACCAGCGCGAAGCTGTTGAAGCTCAGCCCGGCGGCGAACCAGAAGGTGCCCTTCTTCATCGGGAAGTAGTTGCCCAGCGCGCGCAGCTGCGCCATCGGTTCGCCGGGCTTGGCGGCGATGTCCAGCGCCTGGATCAGCGGGTAGTCGCCGAACTTCGCGAGGTCGCTCGGCAGGCGCATCAGCCGGTTGATGCCGAAGCCGCCGCCGATGCCGGTGAGGAAGAAGGCCGGCGGCCCGCCGATCGGCCCGTTGACCGCACCGATCGCGAAGAAGGCGGTGAAGCGCTGGCCGTTCTCCTCGCCCTCGCCATAGCCGCCGTAGACCGTCAGGCCGTAGACCGCGAAGCGGCCCAGCAGCATGCCGAGGTACTCGATGTTCGGCGCCACGCCCTGCTTGAGCAGGCCGCCGGCGATGGACACGCCGGCCATGTCGGCCGAGACCGCCAGGCCGGCCAGGTCGATGGACCAGCTGCCCGGGTTGAAGAAGTCGTTGTTGCCGACGAAGTAGGTGATCTGCAGGTCGTCGACCGCGCAGGTCAGCCCGAACATGGACACCGAGCCGTCCATCAGCAGCGAGATGCGCTCCAGGCGGCCTTGGGGCGAGGCGGCGCCGAAGCCGATCTGCTCGAGGTACAGCGGGCCGAAGCCCTTCTGGATCGCGATCCACCACGGCCCGGTGCCGTCGCCTGCCGTGAGCGACACCTGCACCGCGCCGCCGTCGTGCGCCTGGATCGCCAGCGCGGGCGAAAACGCCGGCTTGGGCGGCGTCGGCCCGGTGTCGCGCATCACGCCCTGCGCGATGCCGTTGTCGCCCTTGGCGCCGGAGGCCGAGACGGCGAGATTCGAGAACTGCAACTGCGCGCCGCCGCCCTTGACGCCGGCCGCCGTGATCGCGGCGAAGACGTGCAGCGCGATGGATTCGAGCGTGATGCCGGCGTCGAGCAGCGGCCCGGAGCGCTTGCCGACGCGCAGCCCCAGGCCGTTGACGACCAGGCTGGGCTCGAAGCGCAGCGGCAGCGTGGGCGGGATGAAGCCGACGAACAGGCCGCCGTCGTCCGTGCCGGACGCGCCGTCGATCCAGCGCGCATCGTTCTCCAGCCACAGCGACACGTCGCCTTCGACCAGCGCGAAACGATCGCCCACGCCGACCTGCAAGCCGATCGTGCCGGTGTCGTCGTGCTGCTTGAACGCGAGCACGAAGTCGTCGATCGTGATCGTGATGCCCGCGCCGGCGATGTTGGTGAAGAGGCGGTGGAAGCGCGCGAGCAGCGTGGCCGGGTCGAACAGGCCGTCGATGAGCTGCGCGTTGTCGGCCGGATCGAGCACCACGCCTTCGAGCAGGAAGCGCACGTTCCGGTCGCCGACTTCGGTGTCGAGCAGATCCTTCACCGGCTGCTGCGCCATCGCGACGGCGGCCACCAGGTCGGCGACGATGTCGACGATGCGCAGCGCCACCTGCGCCGGGTCGGCGGTGGCCACGGCGGTGGCGAGCGCGCCGTCGCTGGCGACGATGTCGAAGCCGCCGCCGTCCAGCCTCCAGCGCGCCGCGAAGTGGTGCGTGTCGTCGGCCGAGAGCCCGACCATCACGCGCCGCCCGCCGGCCGGCGCGAGGCCGGCGGCCACACTCGCGAACGGCCGCAGCCGCACACCGCCGGCGTCTATGTCGGCGGGGCCGAGCGCGACGCTCAGTTCGTCGAGGCCGGCGGCGCTGATGGCCAGCGTCAGGCCCAGCGTCTCGATGCCCGGCACGGGGATGCCGGGCACGCTGATCGCGACGCGGCTGGAGGCGGGGCGCCAGGAGAGCGTGAAGAGATCGTCGACGGCGACACGCAGCTCGTTGACGTCGCCGCTGGCGCTCACCTGGGCGGGCAGGAAGTCGTCGAGGATGGGCGCGATCAGGTTCAGGCCGGTGGCGGTGATCGAAGGCACCGCCGCTGTCAGCGCGCCCACAGGGTTGGCAGCCCATTGCCGCAGCGCCTCGGCGCTGAAGGCTTTGGGCGTGCCGGCGCGCAGCGCCAGCGCATCGCCGACGGTGCGCACCAGATTGCCCGGCGTGCCGGGCAGCTCGGCGAGCTTGTCGAGCAGGAAGGGCAAGGCCGCCTCGGCCGCCGCCGCGAGGCCGCCCAGGCCGGCGAAGGGCACCAGCGCAATGTCGGCGCCGCTGGCCGGGCGCAGGAAGAGTTCGACGCCGGCGTTGCCGATGCGCGTGTGCACCGCCTGGCGTCCCGGTTCGGCGCTGTCGAGGCCGAGATGCGCTTCGAGTGCCACGCGCGGAGCGCCGCTCAGGCCCACCGCGAGGCTTGCGCCGATCGCGCCCGACAGGCGCGCACCGCCGCCGCCCGGCGCGGCCCACACGCTCGGATCGACCGCGATGAGCAGCCGCGCGCCGCCACCGTCGGCGCTGACCGCCAGACTGACGCCGTTGGCGATCGACAAGGGCGAGCCCGGCGCACCGGTCAAGCCCATCAAGGGGCGCAGCGCGTCGAAGAGGGTCTGGATCTTCAGCGGATTGGCAGCAAGGGATTCCGCGCTGCGCAGCCAGCCCGCCGGGTCGGCCAGCAGTCCGGGGAGCGGGCGCAGCGCGCGCTCCGCGTCGCCGGCTGTGCCGGCGAGCATGCCGAAGGCATCCAGCATCGCGTCGATCAATGGCCGCGCTTCTTCGTCGGCGCGGCGCATCAGTTCGAGCGCGACGTGCGCCGCGAGGCTGGGCGCCGCCTGCGCGAGCAGCCGCGCGAGCGCCTCGCCATCGGGCGCCGGCCACAGCGGCGCGATCGCCGTGCGCGTGCTGCTCTGATGCCAGTGCAGATCGACCGCGAAGGGGTTCAGCGCGATCTGCAATTGCACGCCGCCGACGGTGGGCAGCGCCGTGCCGGGGCCGACGCTCAGCGTGCCCGTCAGCCCGGCGGGCGACGCGCTGACATCCGCCGCCCAGCCGAAACGCCCCGTGCCGCTGCCTTGCACATGCACCGCGTGCGCGGCTAGGTCGACGCTGGCGCCCAGCGGGCCGAGCAGCGCATTGACCGCCGATGCGAGCTGCCCACCGGCCGCGGCAAGCCGCTGGCGGATCAATCCGGCCGGGTCGTGCACGAGTTGGTCGACCGCATCGCCGACCACGCCGCCATTCACGCCGGTCAGCCCGAGCGCGGCGAACAGATTCGACAGCGCCAGCGAACGTGCGCTGCCCAGGTCGGCCGTCAGCCGCTGCACCGCGGCGGAGAGCAGCACACGCGCCTCGGGCAGCACCGGCAGCGCGTCGTCGCCGATCGCGCCGAGCGCCAGCGCCTCCCATGACTGGCCGAACACACGCGCTTCGTGCAGCACCACGCGCGCTTCGCCGGGCGAGCTGCCGTCCAGCGGCAGCGTCAGCACGGCCGACAGCGCGCGCAGTTCCAGTTCGGGCGTGGCGGCGAGCCAGCCGAGTGCATCGCCGATGCGCAGCTCGATGCGAAGTTCTTGGTCGTGTGCGATGCCTCCCGCGAGTTCGTAGCCGAACAGCCGCAGCTGCGCGCTGGCGCGGATGCGCAGCGTGCCGCTGTCGTCCTCGGGCAGCGCCCAGCGCAGGCCGGCGTGCACGCCGCTGGGCAGCGCAGCGGCGACGTCCCCGAACGCGGCACGCTCGGCGGCGCGCGAAGCGATGCCGGCGGCGACGATGGCGGTGAGCGCCTGCGCGATGCGTTCGGCCGGCACATCGCCGAACACCGCCTGCACCGCCAGCCCGGCGCGCGGCGCTTCGGGCGGCGCCACCGGCGGGCGCAGATCGGCGGCCGGGTCGGCCAGCGGCGCGAGTTCCATCAGCGCGCCGACCAGCGCGCGGCCGAGCGCGAGGTCGTCGTTCTCGGTGCTGTCGGCCGGCGGCAGCAGGCGGTCGAGCAGGCGCAGCGCATCGGCGGTGGGCTGCACGCTGAGCGCGGTCAGCGAGATCGGTGCCAGCGGCGTGCCCAGCAGCACGAGGTCGGTGACGGCGACGCGCGCGGCCGGCTGCACCGCGAGGCGCGCCGCGTGGCCAGCACCGGCCAGGGCGACGACGGCGATGTCGCTGGCGACTCCCGCCAGCGCATCGAACACGCGGCCCAGGCGCGCGGCCTGCTCGGGCGTGCCGTCCGTGCTGCTGCCGGCTAACTTGCAATCGGCGCGAGTGCCGAGTGCGACGAACCACTCGCCCGCTTCCACCGCCGGCAGCGTGAACATCGCGGCGTCGAGCCCGGCGGTGCTGAGGTCGATGAGGCGATCCTCCGGCGCATCGGGCCAGGCGTTCGCGCCGAGCGCGACGTAGACCGTGGTCGTCGGCGTGCGGCCGAGCGCTTCGGCCAAGTCGAGCTGCCCGAGCAACTGCCCCGCGGCGCAGCCGACGCGCTTCAGCGTGATGCCGGCCGGTGTGCTCGCCGGCGGCGCGATGCGCCCGTCGCCGGCCAGCCAGCGCTGCGCGATCGAATCGAAGGCGGTCTCCAGCTCGCGCCCTTCGAGCAGCGCACGAAGGTCGGCTGCCACGCTCGCCTCGGCACGCAGCGCGGCGGCCAGCGCCACGGCCGGCAGGCCCGCATCGCCCGATTGCCAGTTGCGGATCGCATCGGAAGCCGCGCTCGCCAGCGGCGCCAGCCCTTCGGGCGGGAACCACACGGCGATGTTGGGCAGGCCCTCGGCGAGCGCGAAGTGGTACGGGTCTTCCGGCCGCCCGCTGCCCTCGATCACGCCGCGCGCCGCGCCCAGCCCGCCGAACGCATCGGCGACCAGCGCCAGCGCGTGCTCGCCCAGCTCGCTCATCGCCAGGCGCGGCAGCCAGTCGCGCAGCGCCGCTTCGGGCGAATGGATCAGGTCGCCGAGGCGCAGCCGCGCGACGTTCACGTCGGTGGCCGGCTTCCAGCCCAGCGCGTTGACCAGCTCGGCCAGCGTGCCGCCGATCATGTCGCCGAGGTAGCCGGCGAGTGCCTCCACGCCGTCCCAGGCTTCGTCGGGCAGCGTGACGCTGCCATCGCTGCCGATGACCGGCAGCGTGATGGGCACATTCACATCGGCGAGTTCGAGGCGCAGATGCGGCGCGCTGACCTCGGCCGCGAGCCCGCCCTCGGGCGCCCACGCGAGCCGCAGCCCGACGTGATCGGCAACGACCGCCGCCGCATCGCCCAGCGCCAGCCGCGCGCGCTTCGGGTCGGCGCCGCGTTCGCGCGCGGTGAGCGTCGCTTCCACCGCGCCGAGCAGGCTGGCGCTGCGCGCGGCGAGGTCGATGCGCGCCAGCGCGACGGCGATGCGCGTCTCGACCACGGTGCAGCGCTGGCCGAGCGTGTCGATTTGCGTCGCGGCGCCCAGGCCGACGTTGAGCACGTCGCCGCTGGCCGACACTTCGAGCGCCAGCGGGCCGATCAGCGGCAGCCGCCACGGCGTGGCCGCGCTGCCGTCGCCGTCGACGATGGATACGGCTTCGCTGGCATCGGTGAGCGCGAGGCGCAGCGCCGAGAGCACCTGGCGCGCCGCCGCGTCGTTGGTGACGAGCTGCCGCCAGTAGCCCACCACCGCGGCCACCGGGTCGGCCATCAGCGCGGCGAGTGTCACCGCCGGAATGCCGGCGGGGGGCGAGAGCCCGAGCAGCTGCCGCGCCAGCGCGAGCGCATCGCCCAGGCCGGCGAGCAGTTCGCCCGCGATGTCTTCCACCGCGTTGCCGGCGGCGTCCATCACCGCGTCGGGCGAGGTGAGGTCTAGCGTGGCGTAGTCGTGCGTGCCGATGCGCACCGCGTCGGCGGCGAGCACGAAGTTCAGGTGCCGCTGCGCGTCGAGCCCGAAGCCCAGGCGCAGCGTGTCGGCGCGCACCACGGTGGGCGCGGTGAGGTCGAGGATGCGCGCGCCGCTGCGCCCGGCCGCGGCCCACACGCCCAGGCTGGGCAGCGCGAAGGCCTGGCCGCTGACGAGGTCGATGCGGAAGATGTCGGCGCGCGCCTCGACGCGCGCCGCGTCGTTGCCGAGTTCGACCGCGAGGCTGGGCGTCAGCAGCGGGTTGCCGCTGGGGCCGCTGGCCATGCGCAGCGCGAGCGTCAGCTGCGCGACGCCGCCGAGATCGAAGCGCACCGCATCGCCGACGCGCGCGCCGCCCACCAGCGCGGCGAGGTGGCCCAGCCAGTCGGCGCGGCTCGCGTCGGCGGTGAGGATGCCGCGCACCCAGTCGGCCAGCGCGAGCGCGCCGCGCACGGGCAAGGTGGTGATCGGGAAATCGGGCACCGCATCGCCGCTGCGCAGGCCGAGCAGCCCGGCCACCGCGACCAGCGCCGGATGCGCCAGCGCCGCGTCGGCCTGCGCCTTCACCAGCGACATCACCAGATCGAGCAGCGCGTCGTCGAGCTGGTCGGCGCCGTTGGCCGAGACGCGCATGTCGCGCGGCGCGGCGGCGCCGGGCAGTTGCAGGCCGGTGAGCGCGAGGCCGAAGACGGGGCCTTGCGGGTCGGTCGGCGAGGTGGGCAGGTCGACTTCGAGCCCGATGCCGCCCAGGCGCGCCTGCCCCGGCACCGGCGCATTGCCGTCGATGGTGATCGTGGTGGCGACGCGGATGCGCCCGCCCGCCGAGCCGAGCAGCAGCGGCTGGCTGACCGCCGGCCCGCCCTGCTTGTGCGCGCGAAACAGCGGCAGCGCCAGCGTGGTGGTCGAGGCCGGGTCGGTGGTGGCCACGCGCAGCCCCAGGCCGATGTGCAGGCCGTCGCTGCGGCCCTCGTCGATGGTGACGGCCACCGCCAGCGGCGGGTCGTCGATCTCGACGATCGGCAGCCAGGTGACGCCGCCTTCGCTGCTGCGATCGGCGCCGCCCATCGCCTCGTCGACGAAGGCGATCAGCGCCGCGCGCTGCGCCTCGTTGGCGAGCATGTTCTTCAGCGACTCCTCGGGGTGGGCGAACCATCCCTGGTTGGGGTTGCCCGAGGCGTCGAACAGGCCCAGCGCTTTCGCCAGGTGGCCGAGCACGCCGAGATCGCCGCTGGTCATGCCCATGGCGGCCGCCTCACTTCGGCGCCTTCAGCGTCGACGAACCCGAGAAGCGGTGCCGCGCCATCGGCAGGATCTGGATGCCGCGCGCGCTGACCGCCAGCTCCACCGGCACCAGCAGGTTGCCGCGCGCGTCCTTGCCGGTGGCCGCGGCGATGCCGGTGACCAGGCCCAGCACGCATTGCCACGCAAAGGCCACCAGCGCATCGCCCCAGGCCGCGACCACCACTTCCGACCCGTTCGGGCGGCGCGCGGTGGCGGCGTACAGGCCGGCCGGCTCGCTGGGCGAGCCGGTGGCGAACAGCACCTCGACGCTCGCCGCGCCGCTCTGGTCGCAGCGCACCGGGATGCGCACGCGGATCAGCCCGTCGGCGAGCTTGACGTCGACGCCCGCGATGCCCACCGCCAGCTCGTTCTCGCCCTCGACCCACACCACTTCGCTGCGCTGGGTGGGGCGGAAGAAGCCGGCGGCGCGGCGCGAGGCCACGCGCAGCAGCTCGACGCTGCGGCCCGCGGCGATGAACACCGGCTCGAAGACATCGCCCTCGGCCATCTTGCGCGCGGCCAGCGCCGGCAGGCGCTTGGCGCGGCGCTCGGCCTCGACGAATCGCGCGAACTCCGGGGCGACGGTCTCGGTCAAGAACCCTCCTCGCCCCGACGGGGCGCGGGGGTTCCCTCAATCTAGTTCGCCGTCACCACGTCGCCATCCCTAGCTTGCCGCGTCGAGCAAGGTGTTGCCATTGCTTGCAAAGCACGTGTGCGTGACCGTGCTGCTAGGCTGCGCGCCATGCGCAACCTGATCGACTTCAGTTCCTGGCAGGGCCTGCTGTCGACGCTGCTCGGGCTGATCCTGGTGACGGCGATCGCGGTGGGCATCCGGCTGCTGGTGATGCAGCGCGTGCAGCAGCGCCGCGAACGCCAGAACCGCCAGATCAACGAGCGGCTGAAGACGCTGATCGCCGCCTACAAGACCCTCGGGGGCTCCTTCACCGGCGACCTCGCGGTGGACCCGAGCCACCTGCGCGACGTGCGCCTGCGCGGCGGCGAGGCGGCCGAAGGCGCCGACGGTTCCGAACGCCGCCGCCGCATCCGCGACGCGGTGGAGGCGGCGCTGTCCGACGTGATGCTGCTCGGCACCGCCGAGCAGGTGCGCCTGGCCGTGCAGGCCGCCGACGACATGGTGGCCGGCCGCCGCATCGAGACCGCCGCGCTGGTGATCTCGCTGCGCGACTTCATCCGCGAAGTGCTCGAACTCGACGCCGTGCCGGCCGACCTGGCGATGCCCAAGCAGGGGCCGCTGCGCAGCGTGGCGGCGGGTGGGCGTGGCGGGAACGCCGGTGCAGGTGCGGGAGCACGAGGCGGCGGAGGCGGTGGAGGCGCCGGCACCGGCATGGCCGCCGGCGGGGCGTTGGGGATCGGCGCGGGCCGCGCGGCGCAGGATGCCGACGATTCGTTGCCGGGTACGCAGACGCGCGAGAACTGACCCCCGCGCGCCTTCTTCCTACAGCGCTTGCTCCCCTGCGCCGACGCCGCCCGCGCGTCGCGGCCCGCACGATCCGCGCAGCGCGCCGCCGGCGCGAACGAAGGAGACGGCGATGAGCCTCGGACTGATCCTGCTGATCGTGCTGCTGCTGATGCTGATCGGTGCCATCCCCGCCTGGCCCTACAGCCGCGGCTGGGGTTATGGCCCGAGCGGCGGCCTCGGCCTGGTGCTGGTGGTGCTGCTGATCCTCGTGCTGATGGGGCGCATCTGACGATTCACGCAAAAAGGGCACGCGCCGCAGCGCGCGCCCTTCGCGGCTTCACTGCTTCAGGTCGTCCATGCGGATGACTTCGAAGTTCGAGCCCTTCACGCTGCCGAGCTGCGACGACAGCGTGCTGTCGTTCCAGCGCGAATCCGGCGCGCCGCTGACGAACCAGTTGCTGCCGTTGTCGGCCACGAACATGCCGTAGGTCTTCATCGCCTGCAGGATCGCCTTGACCTCGGTGCTGAAGTTCGCCGGGATCTGGTAGCTCGCCTTCAGGCGCACGCGCATGCCCATCGGCGGCAGGTTGGCGCTGGTGTTGCTCGACGCGAAGTGCGTCGCCGGCGGCACGTAGGCGCGGCGGCTGTTCTGCACCGTGAAGCGCAGCGCGTGGCGGATCACGCCGGCGGAGGCTTCGTCGTAGCGCACCAGGCCGGGGAAGATCGGCAGGCCGGCCGCGTCGGCGCTGGTCCAGCCGGGCTGGCCGCCCGGGCGCACGGTGTTGCTGCCGAGGTCGAACACCGCGCCCGAATCGGCCGTCCAGGTGTTGCTCGCCACCGGGTGGGCGACGAACATCTCGTAGAGCCGGTTGTTGCTGCGGTTGATCACCAGCACGTGGCGGTCGCCCGTTCCGTTCGGGCCGCCTTCGATCGGCGTGTCCTGCGGCACCGGGTAGGGGCCGGGGTCGCTCTCGGAGCCGTAGGCGGTGAACTTGATCGTCGCGCCCGGCGTCGAGCTGTCGACCACGCGGTACGGGATGCCGATCGGCCCGCCGTTCCAGGTGCCCGAGCCGAAGTCGGCATGCAGCCCGGTGTTCAGGCCGATGCTGGCGATCAGGTTGGCCGAGTTCGGATCGACCGGCGCGCTGGAGATGTCGGTGTTCCACGGGTTGCCGGCCGGGAACGGGATCGCGCCGTTCAGGCTGGCGCCCACGCCCAGGCTGGCGCCGGCCAGCGAGCCATAGGTGACGCCGGGGGCCGGCGCCGGGGCAGGTGCAGGCGAGGGGCTGGGCGCAGGGGTCGGTGCGGGGGTGGGCGCGGGCGCGGGTGCCGGGCTCGGCGCGGGGGCGGACACCTGCACCTGGCAGGTCTTGTCGACGCCGGGCGCGGGGTCGCGGCCGAAGAAAGCGTTGGTGCACTTGCCGCTGCCGGTCACGCTCTTGGTCACCCAGCGCGTGTCGGAGCCGTAGCGCACGGTCTTCGTGCCGCTGACGCGGAACGACTGGTATTCGTTGGCGATGCGCGTCCAGCTGGTGCTGACGGCTTCGGCCTGCTTGCGCGCGTCGGCCGCGTCCGCCGCTGCGGCTTCGTCGGCGCCGATGTCGGCGCCGTTGCCGCCGCCGCCGCACCCGGCCAGCGCGATGCATGCGAACAGCTCCGCCACGGCCCGCCGGCGGGCCTTCAATGTCTTCTCCACGGGGATGACCTTTCCTGTATTCGGCCGGCCGGCGCAGCGTGCAGACGTGCCCGGGCGGCCCCCAACGACCAAGACTCCGCGAGGGCCGTTCTTGCGACGGCGCGCTTCGCGAAGGAGCGAGCGCACAGAGTGCCGCCGCGCCCCCCCGGCGCTGAAACCTGATGTAGGCCGGGGGCTTTGCGGACATCGCGCGCCGACGCCCGCCCCGTGGTGGATGAGCGCGCGCCGCGAGGGCCGCGCCATGACGATTCATGCACGCCCGGCAACGAGCGGCGACGCGATCCGCGCGCTTGTTGCAAACGGCGACGCGGCCGTCAGCGCTGCTGTCGTGCCTGCCGGGAGAAGATCTTGCTGCGGTTCATTTCAGCGCCGTTCAGCGCATTGCCAGGTGCGTGGCGACGATGATCGGCAGCACCACCATCAGCCAGCCGAGCACGAAGCGGCGCCACACCGCCGGCGCGCCGCGCAGTTCCATGAACTCCAGCGCGATCGCCAGGCCCTTGCCGAAGGCGAGGCCGAACACGGCGAAGATCGCCCAGGCCGGCGCCGCGCCGGCGCGCGCCTCGCCGATCCACCACGACAGCGCGGTGGCGGCGAGCATGGCCCACCACAGCCTGTCGATCCTGCGGCGCAGCTTGTCGTCGTTCATCGCAGCACGTAGACCAGGGGGAAGAGAACGACCCACAGCAGGTCGACCATGTGCCAGAACACCGCCGCCGTCTCCGGCACGTGCGTTCGATCGCCGCCGCCCGCCCAGCCGCGCCGCGGCGCCAGCCAGGCCACGCCGGCGAGGAACAGCACGGCCGCGGCGACATGCAGGAAGTGAAAGCCGGTGAGCAGGTAGTACAGCGTCCAGAAGGTGTCGCTGTCGAGGTCGTGGCCGGCGGCCATCTTGGCGCGGTACTCCAGGCTCTTGGCGACGAGGAAGCACACGCCCAGCGCCGCCGCGCCCCACAGCCAGCGCACGCCTGCTTGCATCCGGTCGCGCCGCAGCGCCAGCACGCCGCGCACCGCCGCCCAGCTACCGGTCAGCAGCAGCGCGGTGTTGGCCGCGCCCAGGTGCAGGTCGAGCGTCGCCTGCCCGGCCTGGAACAGCGCCGGCTCGCGCAGCCGCGCCACCGAGAAGACGATGAACATCAGGCCGAAGGTCAGCATCTCGATGCCGACGATGAACCAGATCGCCAGGTCGCCGGCCAGGCGCGGCTCGGGCAGCGCGGCGGGTCGTTGCAGCGGCAGCGCCGCGGAGGAAGTCATGGCCGCCATGCTCGGCACATGCCGGCAGCATGGAATTGACGCAGGGCAAATCCGCGGCCTGGGCCCTAGCCTGCCGCCAGCCACGCCTTGATCTGCCGCTGCACGGCCGGCTCCGACAGCCCCGTGCGCGGGTCGCACAGCACCAGCTCGGGCGGGGGCGGGTCGCCGAAGGCGACCGGCGAATCGTCGAGGATGATGTAGCTCGTCACCGTCGGGTGGCGCGCCAGCCAGGCCTGGATGCAGGCGTAGCGCTCGCCCTTGGGCGTGCAGCCGAGGTAGCGGTTGCCCAGGCTGCCGAGCAGGTCGCCGATCTCCTCGGGCGTGTGGTTGAAGCGCCAGTTGGAATGCACCACCACGTACACGTCGTCGTGGCCGGCCAGCAGGCCGGGCAGGATGTCGAACCAGCAGAAGGCGTCGAACCGCACGCGGGCCAGCGCCGAACCGCGGTGCGCGGCGCGCGCTTCGTCGTCGGTGGCGCAGGGGTGCGTGACGCCGCCGAAGTCGAGGAAGATGACGCGCATGTCCTGATGATCCGCCATTCGGCGAGACTAGGGGCGCGCGGCGCCGCCGTCCCTGTGCCAACACAAAACCAAGCGATTGCCGGTTGCGGATGAACGAGCACTCCCAGATCCTGCTGCCCGAGGCCTTCCTCGACCTCTACCGCGCCCGCCCGGGCAGCGCGCGGCTCGTGCTGCCGCTGGCCGAAGTGGCCGCGCGCCACGAGCTGTGCGAAGACCTCGCGCAGGCGCTCACCGAGCACGCCCGCGCGCTGCTGCTCGGCGCGCACATCGCCGAAGACGAAGTGCTGCGCCGCTGCCTCGCCGGCCTGCGCGCGCAGGGTGCGGGCGTCAGCGAGGCCGAAGCCGTGTGGGTGGTGCGGCGGCTGGCCGAGCTGCTCGAGTGGCAGCAGCCCGAACTGTGACGCTCAGAGATCGCAGCAGTCGAACAGCCCGCTGCCCAGGTCGTGGCGCGAGCCGCGCACGCAATACCCGGCGGGCGCCGCTGGCGTCTTGACGGGCTTCACCGCCCCCGCCGCGCCGCCGCGCGCGCCCGCGCCGAAGCTCACCTCCGGCACCGGCAGGTCGACCGCCTTGCACAGCCCGGCCACGTCCAGCAGCACCAGCTGGCGCCCGCTGCCGCCCAGCAGCCCCTCGCGGCGGAACGCGCTCAGCAGGCGCGACAGCGTCACCGGCGTCACGTTCAGCTGCTTGGCCAGCACGTTGCCGTTGACCGGCAGCGCCAGCCAGTTGCTGCCCTGCTGCATGTGCAGGCTCACCAGGTAGCCCACCAGCCGCTGGCCGGATTTGCCGGTGGTCAGCAGGTCGATGCGGTTGACCGACTGGTGCACCCGGTTCGAGATCGAGGTCAGGAAGGCGAACGCCAGCTCGGGCACCGTGTGCGAGAGCTCGCGCAGCCGCTGCCCCGACAGGCGCCACACCACGCTGGCCGTCTGCGCGCGCGCCGACACGGGGTAGCGCCCCGGCTCGGCGAACATCACCGTCTCGGCGATCACGTGGGTGGACTGCATCACGCGGAACACCTTCTCGTCGCCGTCGTAGGCCGGGCGGTACAGCACGATGCCGCCCGACTCCACCACGTAGAAGTGCTGCGCCTCGTCCTCCATCTCGAAGAGGTGCTCGCGCGCGCCCAGCTTGAGACGCAGCGCGTCTTGCGTCAATTGCTCCAGCTCGGCCGGCGCGAGGCTGCGGAACGCGGGCGCCTGCGCCAACGCCTGCTGCAGGAACTGCTTGTTGGCCATCTCAACCCCCCTCGAAGCGCCGCACCGGGAAGGTGCCGTTGCACGCACAATAGATGAGATTGATTCTCATTTCAACTTCTTAAAGCCCTGTACTCGAAGGGTATCCGGCGCTCGAACCCCGGGGCGCTCGCCCATCTTCCCAGCCCCGGCGCACGGAACGCTTAACAAATGATGTTGGGAGATGGCGGCAAGTCGCGGACGATACATGAATGCGAATCGCTTGCATCTCCGTCGCGACAGGGTCCGGCCGGCAAGGCCGGGGAGCGGCGATCGGAATCGAGCTGTCGGCCGCTTCCCTGGGGGTCGGCGGTCTTTCTCTGTTGTGGACCCCCGCCTGACTGCAGTTTCACTGCAGAAGGAGATCAGCATGAAGAAGCGTTTCATTCCCAAGCTGGCGGCCACGGCCGCAGCGGTGCTGGCCATCGGCAGCACTGGGCTCGCAGCGGCGGGTACGCCGAACCTCAACCTCTCGGGCAAGGTTGCATCGACCAAGCTGTACGTGCGGACCACCCCCGCTGGCGCGGTGCAAGGCACGTATTGCAGTCCCGTCAATTGGACGTGGAACCTCACGGGCGGCAACGGCACGGTGACGGCCTCCGACGGTTGCCTCAATCCCACGGGCGGCGGGTCTTCCATCTACTACGAGATCTGGTCCGACTCGTCGATGACCTCGAAGGATCTGACGGTGACGCACATCAGCGGCGGCCTTTATCACGTCGACTACTACTTCGTCATCCACTATCCCGGCGGGGATCGACAGTTCAGCACCTGGAATTGCCTGGATCTCACGCTGAGTGGCACCAACCTCACCGTGTTCACGCCGGATTGCGATAGCAGTGGCGTCTACGGGCGCGTCATCCCGGCCAACGCCTCCAATCCGCCTCTCCCCTTCGGCGCCATCGAACAGGAGTGGGTCTCGCCCTGAACCTCTCCTGATCCGCACGGCCGGCCCTGCTTGCGGGGCCGGCCGTTGCCGCCTCACTGACTTCCCGTTCTTTTTGTTCTCTCTTGCACTGCGCACTCCGTCATGAATAAAACCTGCCCTTCGCCCCGCTCCCGCCTGTACGTCGCGGTGGCGCTGTTCGCTTTGTCCGCTGCGCAGGTCGCGCAAGCCGCACCCACCGGCCAGTACTTCGGTCGCTACCAGATCACGATGAACAGCCCGGTCAACGCGCTGTCGCCGGCGCCGTGGCGGGTCAAGGGCACCGACACCACCTACATGGTGCTGGGCTGGAGCGAGCAGCCATCCTTCTGGTTGTGGGACTTCGACAAGAAGACCATTTCCGTCTCGGGCGGCACGCTATGGGCACTCAATTCGATGCCGCCTCCCTATGCGCTGTACAGCCCGACGCACGTGCGCGACCCCAACCAGAAGCTGCGCTCCAACAGCCTCACGCCCTCGGACCTGACGGGCGAGTTGATCGCCAATGCCGACGGCACCTACACCGTGCGCTTCGCCTACGGGATTTACCTGCAACTTGCGGGTTGGCCGCAAACGCTCATCGAAGCCAAGGTACGGGTGGAAGAGCAGGCCGACGGCACGCTGAAGATCACCACGCTCGACGAAGCGCCGGACAGCGTAGTGATTCCACAAGACTTCTTCCCGGATGGTGGCTACAACGCCGCGGGCAGCCAGGACGTGAGCTTGTATGTGGCCTCCGGCGGCTCACGCAAGGACGGCATCCCGGGCGTCATCAAGCCCAGCACAGCGGAAGACAAGGCGAACGGTGCATTCCCCTTCCGCGTCTCGCCGCAGTGGGACAGCGAGCGTATGGTGAAGATCGACGCGACCAAGGACAGCAACAAGGACGCCATCCCCGACGCGGTGGCGCTGGCGCTGGGCCTGAACCCCTACGTGGCCGACACCGACGGCGACGGCATTTCCGACAAAGACGAGATCGGCCCGAACTGGCAGGAGCCCGTCGACACGGATCAGGACGGCATTCCCGACGTGCTGGAGCCCGGCGACGCGGCCAAGAACTTCAGAGTCGTCGGCAACGCCATGCTGGCCAACAACGAACGGGTGACGGTGCAGGTGCTGGACGGGGAGCGCTTCGGTACCAAGGACTTCCCCACCGGAGTGATGACCAAGCCGCTGGAGCCGCGCTGGAAGAACATCGCTGAACTGCTGGTGGCCTTCCTGTTCGGCGAGAAGAGCCCGCTGCCCGAGAAGGATGCCGATGGCGTGGCCTACAACTACGACCTCGGCCGCCTGACCTACCACATCTCCGAGGCCTACACGCCCTACGCCACGTACACCGTAACGCGCACTTCCTTTTCACAAGTCCTGGCCACGCAGAACTCCCTCGCGGTGTACAGGAACGCCGTGACTCAGGCCCAAGCGACTTACGACGCCGATCCGACGGACGCCAACAAGGCTGACCTGGACCTCAAGAAGAAACAGGTGGCCGATACGGAAGCCTTGCTGGCCAAGGCCATCCGACTCAGTGCGCGGGTCCGCGACGTCTACCGCCAGCGCATCATCGACCACCTCGGCATCGAGTTCCTCAGCGTCACGACGTATGCCGAATTCATGGCGCTGATCACGAGCAAAGGCATCGACCCCGAGAAACTGCGCAAGAACGCCGACGTTCGCATCACCTTCCACAACGGCATTCCGAAGGGCTTGAAGCTGTTCTGGACCACCGAGTTCGGTGCGCTCGCTCCGCTGCCCGCCGACATCGTTCCCTCTCGGAAGGTCGGCCGCGCCGGGAGCGGCTGGAGCGGTGTGCAAGCCAACAACGTTCCATTCGAAGTGCTGGAGGATGGCAAGACCATCAAACTGGGGTTCCGGGATAACGGCTACGCTGTGACGCCCAGTTTCGTCTACGGTAGCAGTGGCACCCTGGACGCCACCAGCAGTGAGGAAGACTTCCTGAACGCATCGGGATTCGTCTCCCACCGCATCGTCCTCGCCCACACCGAAACCGCCCGCCCCGCATTGGTCTTCACCGACCCCAACCCGCCCGCCACCAACGACGGCGGCAGCGACGGCGGTGGCGGTGGCGCGCTCGATGGCTACTCGCTCGCCGCCGGCCTGCTGGCGCTGCTCGGCCTGGGCCTGCCGCGTCTGCGGCAGCGCTTCGCACGCGCCCGCCGCGTGCAGTAGGCGGCCCACCCGCGCGGCGGCTCGCGCGCCCATCGCCATGAGCCCCGCCGCGCGGCGCCGCTCCACCGGCTTCACGCTGGTGGAGGTGCTGGTGGCGCTGAGCATGGTGGCCGTCGCGCTGATGGCCGGCTTCAAGGCCAGCCAGGCGGCGGTGACGGGGGTGGAGCGGCAGTCGCAGCTGCTGCTCGCGCAGCTGTGCGTCGAGAACGAGCTGGCGCGCCTGCGCCTGGCCGCGCAGCTGCCCGGCGTCGGCATCAGCGAGGCGGCCTGCGAGCAGGGCGGCCGCGCTTTCGTGCTGCGCACGCAGGCGATGCCCACGCCCAACCGCCAGTTCCGCCGCGTCACCGCGCAGGCGCTCGACGGCGATGCCCACGTGGTGCTGGGCGTCACCACCGTGGTGGGGCGCTGAGCATGCCAGCCCGCGCGCGCCGCGCCGGCCTCACCCTGGTGGAGGTACTGGTGGCGCTGTTCGTGATGAGCCTGATGACCGCGCTGAGCTGGCGCTCGGTCGACGCGATGCTGCGCGGCTGGGCCGCCGGCCGCCTGATGGGCGACGAGCTGCGCGCCGTGCAGGCCGGCCTGGGCCAGTGGGAGGCCGACATGGATGCGCTGGTGGAAACCGGCGTCGTCAGCGCGCTGGAGTTCGACGGCCTGGCGCTGCGCATGACGCGCGCCAACCGCCCCCGCCCCGGCGAGGGCCGCCTGGTGGTGGCCTGGGCGCTGCGTCCGGGCGCCGACGGCGCGCCGCGCTGGACGCGCTGGCAGTCGCCGCCGCTGCACACGCGCGCGCAGCTGCAGCAGGCCTGGCAGCAGGCCGCGCTGTGGGCCCAGGGGCATGGTGGCGCGGCGGCCGGCGCGACGCCGGTGGCCCTGGCCGGCGCCTGGAGCGTGCTGTACTTTCGCGGCGGCGCGTGGAGCAACGCCTTGTCGTCGGCCGACCGGGGGCCGGTCACCGTGGTGCCGCTGCCCGACGCGGTGCAGCTCACGCTCGACCTCGCCCCCGGCCACGCCGTCGGCGGGCGGCTGGTGAAGGTGTGGGTGCGGCCGGACTTCGCGGGGAGGGCGGCATGAAGAAAGGCCAGCAGGGGGCGGCGATTCTTCTGGCGATGCTGGTGGTGGCGCTGGTGTCCACGCTGGCCGCATCGGCGGTGTGGCGCCAGCAGCTCGACGTGGAGGTGGAGACGGCCGAGCGCGGCCGCATGCAGGCGCGCTGGGTGCTCACCGGCGCGCTCGACTGGGCGCGCACGCTGCTGCGCGAGGACGGGCGCACCAGCACGGTCGACCACCTGGGCGAGCCCTGGGCCGTGCCCTTGCAGGAGGCCCGGCTGTCGGCCTTCCTGGCCGCCGATGCGGCTGACGAAGCGGGCATGCCGATGGCCTTTCTGTCCGGCCGGCTGCTGGACATGCAGGCACGCCTGAACGTGAACGACCTCGCCAACGGCGGCGCGCCGGTGCCCGAGGTGGTGGCGATGTTCGAGCGGCTGTTCGACCGCCTCGGGCTGCCGCGCGCCGAGCTGGCCGCGCTGGCGGCCGCGGTGGCGCGCGCCGATGCCGGCGAGCGGGCCGGCGCTGATGCGCCGCTGCCGCTGTGGCAATTGGCCGATCTGCTCGACCTGGGCGTCGGCGAGGCCACGCTGCAGCGCCTGGCGCCCTACGTGGCGGTGCTGCCGCTGCGCAGCCCGGTGAACCTGAACACCGCGCCGCCGGAGGTGCTGTACGCGAGCCTGCCGGGCCTCGAATGGGCGGACGCGCTGCGCCTCGCGCTGCAGCGCGAGCGCAAGCCCTTCGGCTCGATCCGCGACGCCGCCGCCGCGCTGTCGTCGCCGCAAGCCGCGGCGCTGTCGCCGATGCTGCACGGCACCTCCACGCGCTACTTCGAGGCCACGCTGCGCCTGCGCCTCGATGCCCTGGAACTCGAGGAGCGCGCGGTGCTGTTCCGCAACGGCCTGAACGTGCGCCCGCTGTGGCGGCGGGCCGGCCCGGCTGCGGCCGGGCAGCCCGACTCTTAACAATTGATGTTGGTGCCGCAGCAGCTTCGGGGCAAAATAGCAAATGAGAATCATTCTTGTCTGATCGTGCGATCGATGGTGATCGGCGCGCCCAGCTCGCTCACGCTCTGCCGCCGATGCACCAAGATCCCGCCCGCCTGCCGGCCGTCACCGGCCCCCTCTTCGCCATCGCCCTGACCGTCCTGTGCTGCGCAGCCGACGCCCGCGCCGACGAGCCGGCCAAGGAGTCGACGCTGCCACCCGTGACGGTGCGCGCCGCGCCGCTCAGCCCCGCGCAGGCGCAGGCGCAAGAGGCGCGCGAGACGCTCGACAAGGTGCCCGGCGGCACCAACCTGATCGACCTCGACGAGTTCCAGGGCAGCCAGGCCTCGGTGGCGCGCGTGCTCGAGTTCGAGCCGGGCATCGTGATCCAGGAGTTCTTCGGCGGCAACGACCAGCCGCGCGTCAACGTGCGCGGCTCCGGCATCCAGGACAACCCCGTCAGCCGCGGCATCCAGCTGCTGTACGACGGCCTGCCGCTGAACCAGGCCGACGGCAGCTTCATCATCGGCCTGCTCGACCCCGAGCTGGCGCGCCAGGTGTCGGTCTACCGCGGCGCCAACGCGCTGCGCTTCGGCGCGACGACGCTGGGCGGCGCGATCGACTTCGGCCTGCGCAACGCGCGCAACAGCCCGGCCTCGCAGGCCACGCTGGAGGCCGGCTCCTACGGGCTGCGCAAGGGCAGCGCCGCGCTGGCCGGCGCCGGCGAGGCCTGGGACCTGCTGCTGCGCGTGGCCGACAGCCGCGCCGACGGCTGGCGCGCGCACAGCGAGGCGCAGCGCAGCAGCCTGGCGCTGAACGCCGGGCTGCGCGACGGCGCGCTGGAGAACCGCACGCTGCTGCTGTACACGCGCAACCGCTTCGACGCGCCCTTCCTGCTGACCAAGCACCGCGCGCTGACCGACCCGCGCTCGGTGATGGGCGACTACGTCGGCCTGCCGCCCGACGAGGGCGGGCTGTTCGAGCAGTTCCTCAACGTGCGCGTGCGCGACCCGCACCGCGACACCGAGCAGCTGCGCCTGTCGAGCCGCACCACGCTGTTCGGCGAGGCGGCCACGCACGTGCTGGGGGTCTATGCCGAGCGCGTCGACGACACCTTCCGCAACCCGGCCACCGAGGTGCGCACCGCGGCTACCAATGCCGGGCTGGACTACGCCGTCGACGGCGCGCCGCGGCTGTGGGGCGAACGCGCCACCGAGCTGCAAGGCTTCGTCTCGGCCAACGCCGGGCGCATGCCGCGCGAGCACCACCTGGTGAGCCCGATGGACGGCTCGCTGGCGGGCAATTTCGCGAAGGTGGGCCAGCGCGCCGCCAACCTGGTGATCGGCGGCCAGGCGCTTCAGCCGCTGGCGCCGGGCTGGCAGGCGCTGGCGGCGGCGCAGTGGGTGCGCAACGTGCGCGACATCGACGACCGGCAGCGCCCCGGGCTGCTCGACAGCCGCATGCGCTACTCGGCCTTCAACCCCAAGCTGGGCCTGATCTTCAAGCCGGGCGAGAACGAGCGCTGGTTCGCCAACCTCAGCCGCAGCTCGGAGGCGCCGACCTTCTGGCAGCTCGCCGACCTGGGCGCCGGCTCCAACCCGGGCAGCCCGAACACGCTGTACCTCCAGGCGCACCCGCTGAAGCTGCAGACGGCCACCACCTTCGAGATCGGCACGCAGCAGCGCTCGCCGCGGCTGGGCTGGGAGGCGGCGTACTACCTCTCGCGCGTGCGCGACGAGCTGATCGCCGAGGTGCAGAACTACGCCATCGACGGCACCACGGTGAACTACGACCACCCGACGCGCCACCAGGGCGTGGAGCTGGCCTTCAACGCCGCCACCGCGCCGGGCGTGCTGATGCGCGCCGACCGCTTCACGCTGCGCGGCATCTACAACTGGAGCGACTTCCGCTTCCGCGGCGGGCGCTACGCCGGCAAGCGCATCGCCGGCGTGCCGCAGCACCTGCTGTTTGCCGAGGGCGGCTGGTGGCCGCTGCCGGGGCTGTTCGTGGGCCTGAACGCGCGCTGGCAGCCGAAAGACACGCCGGTGGACCACGCCAACGCCGGGCTGGTGCAGGACGCCTACCTGCTGCTGGGCGCCAAGCTGAGCTGGCGGCCGAACCCGAAGGCGGAGTTCTTCCTCGACCTGCACAACCTCGCCGACCGCAAGTACCAGACCGCCTACGTGGTGCGCGGCTACTCGCCGGACAACTCGGCCTCGCCGCTGAACATGCCCACCTTCATCCCCGGCCCGGGGCGCAGCGGCTCGGCCGGCGTCACGCTGCGCTGGTGAGCGCGGAGGCACGCACGATGACCGCACGACTGATCGCCGCCGCACTGGCTATTCTTCTCGCCGCCCTGGCCGGCCCCGCGCGGGCGCAGCAGGGCACGCCCGGGCTGACCGGCATCTACCACGGCGAGCACCGCATCACGATGCGCGGCTGCCCCGGCGCGTGCAGCGCCGCCACCGCGCTGGTGCTGGGCACCGGCGTGAAGGACGCCGCCTGGACCTTCAACTTCGACCAGGGCTGGGCCGAGATCGCCGGCACCACGTTGACGGTGGGCTTCGTCTACGAGGTGCAGGACCTGGGCAACCTCGACCCGAGCGGCAACCGCGTCTACTTCAGCGACCTCGGCGACGGCACCTACCGGCTGCGGCACGGCTTCCAGATCTACAACCCGAACGTCGGCAACCCGCGCGCCGACACCTTCACGCTGCTGCGCATCACGCGCAGCGGCAACGCGCTGGCGATCGAGACGCTGGACGGCGACGCGCCGCCCGACGGCATCCCCGGCACGCAGATCGTCAACGTGTTCCCGATGACGGTGCAGCCGGATTTCGCGGGCTGGGCGCGGCTGGAGGGCAGCGACAGCAGCGGCGGCGGCATCAGCGACGCCGACAAGCTGCGCCTGCACCTGAACCCGACGGTTCTGGACACCGACGGCGACGGCCTGGCGGACACCGACGAGCTGGGCCCCGACCTGAACGCCCCGCTGGACAGCGACGGCGACGGCGTGATCGACGCGCTCGAGCCCGGCGCCGCGGCGCACGATGCGCGCCTGGCCGCCGGCGTGCCGCTGCTCGACGGCGTGCCGGGCTACGCGAAGACGGCCGACGCGCTGGCCGGCGCCACGGTGGCGCTGCAGCTGGCCGACGCGGCGCAGCGCTTCACCGCGGTGCGCACCGGCACGCTGGTGCTGGAGGCCGACGGCAGCGCGATTCCCGACGTGTCGCTGGGCGACGCGGGGCTGGACTACCGGCACGGCTACGTGGAGTTCGCCGTGGCGGGCAGCGGCGCGGTGAGCGTGCGGCTGACCTACTCGGCCGCGCTGCCGCAGCGCCTGCTGGTGTACGGCCTGCGGCAGGTGGCGGCCGACAGGCAGCGCTACACGCTGCTGGACGCCGGCGCGTGGAAGCGGGTGGACGAGCACACGCTGGAAGTGACCGTGGCCGACGGCGGGGCTAACGATCTGGATGAGCGTGAAGGCTACGTGCGCGCCGGCGTGGCGCCGGTGGAGAACACGCTGGGCGGCCACGACGTGGAGTCGGGCAACGGCGGCGGCGCGCTGGACGGCGCGCCGCTGGCGCTGCTGGCGCTGGCGGCGCTCGCGCTGCGGCGCCGCAAGGCGAAGGAGGGCGGGCGATGAAGCGGCGCCCTCTCGTGCTGGGCCTGGGCGCCGCGCTGGCGCTGCCGGCCGCGGCGCAGCCCGCGCCGGCGGCCTCCGCGCCGCGCCGCGCGCGGCTGGTGCTGGCCGGACCGTATGCCACGGTGTCGTTCCCGCTCATCCACATGGCCGAGAGCGGTGCGCTGGCCGGCTTTGCCGAGCAGGTGGTGTTCACCGGCTGGCGCACGCCCGACCAGCTGCGCGCGCTGGCGGTGGACGGCGGCGCGGCCTTCGTCGCCGCGCCCACCAACGTGGCGGCCAACCTCTACAACCGCGGCGTGGCGCTGCAGCTGCTCAACGTCAGCGTGTGGGGCATGCTGTCGCTGGTGTCGCGCTCGGCGGCGATGAAGACGCTGGCCGACTTCAAGGGCCAGGAGATCGCGGTGCCGTTCCGCGCCGACATGCCCGACATCGTGCTGCAGCTGCTGGCGCAGGCGCAGGGGCTGGACGCGCAGCGGGACTTCAGGCTGCGCTACGTGCCCACGCCGATGGACGCGGTGCAGCTGCTGATCCACCGCCGCGTCGACCACGCGCTGCTGGCCGAGCCGATGACCTCGATGGCGCTGCGGCGCACGCGCTCGTTCCCGGTGTCGGTGATCGCGCCGGAGCTGTTCCGCAGCGTCGACCTGCAGCAGGAGTGGGGGCGCGTGTTCGAGCGCGCGCCGCGCATCCCGCAGGCGGGCATCGCCGCGCTCGGCGCGGTGCGCGACGACGCGGCGCTGCTGTCGGCGTTTCGCGCCGCCTACCGCGCCTCGGCGCAGTGGTGCGTGCAGCAGCCGGCCGAGTGCGGCGCGCTGGTGGCGCGCCACGTCGAGATGCTCGATGCCGCGGCGGTGGCCGACGCGCTGCGCCAAGCGCCCTTGCAGGAGGTGCCGGCCGCCGAGACGCGCGCCGAGCTGGCCTTCTTCTTCGGCCTGCTGCACGAGCGCCAGAGCGCGCTGGTGGGCGGACGCCTGCCCGACGCGGCGTTCTACGGGCTGCTCGACTGAACCGCTGTGATGCCGCGCCTCGCACGCGCAGTCCGCTGCCTGGGTGCGGCGTTGGGCGCGTGGCTGGCCGCCGCGGCCGCGTACCTGTGGAGCGGCTGGGGCGCGGTGGCCAGCCTGCTGCTGTTCATGGCCGCGTGGGAGGCCGGCGCGCTGCTGGCGGGCCCGCTGGTGCTGCCCGGCCCGCTGGCCACGCTGGAGACGCTGCGCGGCCTGTTCGATGCCGGCCAGGCCGCGCCGCAGATGCTGATCTCGGCGCGCCGCACGCTCGCCGGGCTGGGGCTGGCGGTGGGTGCCGGCACGGCGCTCGGCGTGGCCGCCGGGCTGTCGATGACCGGCGCGATGCTGGCGCGGCCGTGGATGACGCTGCTGATGGGCATGCCGCCGATCGCCTGGCTGGTGCTGGCGATGCTGTGGTTCGGCATGGGCGATGCGACGCCGGTGTTCACGGTGTTCGTGGCCTGCTTTCCGATCGTCTTCGCCGGCGCCTTGCAGGGCACGCGCACGCTCGACGACGGCTTGCGCGAGGTGGCGCGCGCCTACCGCCTGCCGCGCCGCATGCTGCTGCTGGACGTGCTGCTGCCGCACGTGGCCTCGTACCTGTTCCCGGCCTGGGTGACGGCGCTGGGCAGCTCGTGGAAGGTGGTGGTGATGGCCGAGCTGCTGGCCGCCAACGACGGCGTCGGCGCCGCGCTGGCGGTATCGCGCGCGCAGCTCGACACGGCGGCGTCGCTGGGCTGGATCGCCGCGGTGCTGGCGCTGCTGCTGGGCGCCGAGTACCTGCTGCTGGAGCCGGTCAAGCGCCGCGTCGAGCGCTGGCGGAGCGCGGCGTGATGAACACGCTGCGCATCGAAAATCTGTCGCACCGCTTCGGCGTCACCGAGGTGCTGCACGGCATCACGCTGGAACTCGCCGCCGGCGAGACGCTGGCGCTGGTGGGGCCGTCGGGCTGCGGCAAGAGCACGCTGCTGCGCATCGCCGCCGGGCTGCTGGTGCCGGCCGAGGGCGAGGTGCACAACCCGTTTCGCGGCAGTGCCTGCGTGTTCCAGCAGCCGCGCCTGATGCCGTGGAAGACCGCGCTGGACAACGTCGCGCTGGGCCTGAAGGCGCTCGGCCTGCCGCGTGCGGCGCGGCGCCGGCAGGCGCATGCGCTGGCCTTGCAGCTCGGCCTGCAGGAAGACGATCTGCGCAAGTACCCGCACGAGCTGTCGGGCGGCATGCAGAGCCGCGTGTCGCTGGCGCGCGCGCTCGTGCTGGCGCCCGACCTGCTGCTGCTCGACGAGCCTTTCGCCTCGCTCGACGTCGGGCTGAAGCAGGCGCTCTACGCCGTGCTGCGCGCGCAGGTGGCCGCGCGCGGCTGCGCGATGCTGATGATCACGCACGACCTGATTGAAGCGGTGCGGCTGGCCGACCGTATCTGCCTGATGGCCGGCACGCCCGGCCAGATGGTGCACCAGTACCGGCTGCGCCAGCCCTTCGAGGCGCGCGACGAGGACTGGGTGCACGCCACCACCGGCCGGCTGGTGCAGCGGCCCGAGGTGCGCGCGGCCTTCGGTCTGCCGGCGCTGGCGATGGCCGAAGCGGCACCGGCGGAAACCGCAGTGCAGGAGGCGTTCGCCGCACCGCCACTGCCGCCGCATCCCGCGCATCCTGGCGGCTGCGGGGATCTGTTCCGGCCATGAGCAGCTTCGCCCGCGCCCGGGAACGCCTGCAGGCCCTGCCGCTGTTCATGTGCGGCTTCCGGCCGTTCTTCCTGCTTGCGGCTGCCGCCGCGGTGGCCGGCATGGTGCTGCTGCTGGGCGCCTGGAGCGGCCTGCTGCCGGTGCCGGCGGCGCTGCCCGGCGGTCTGGTGACGTGGCACGCGCACGAATTGATCTACGGCTTCGGCATGGCCGGCGTGACCGGTTTCCTGCTGACCGCCGTGCCCGAGTTCACCGGCAGCGCCCCATTCACGCCGCGCGTGACGCTCACGCTGGTGGCGCTGTGGCTGGCCGCGCGCCTGAGCTGGCTGGCGGCATCGCTGCTGCCGGCGCTGTTGCTGCCCTTCAACCTGGCGCTGGACGGTGCGCTGCTCGCACTGGTGGCGCCGCGCCTGTGGCGCGACCCGCTGCGCCGGCATCTGGGCTTCGCCGTCGCGCTGGCGCTGCTGACGCTGCTGCACGCCGGCTTCTTCGCCGCACTGCTGGGCGGCGGCCGGCCGCTGGCCTGGCTGCACGCCGCGGTGGGTGCGATGGCCTGCCTCGTCATCGTGGCCACCAGCCGCATCTCGATGAGCGTGGTCAACGGCCTGATGGAGGCTGGCCGCCCGGGCGCGCCGCCGCCGCAGGCGGTGTACCTGGCGCGCCCGCCGCGGCGCCATCTGGCGGTGCTGGCGATCGCGCTGTGCGGCCTGTCCGAGTTCGCCGGCGGCCCGGTGCAGGTGACCGGCTGGCTGGCGCTGGCCGCGGCGGCGGCGATGCTGCACCTGCTCAACGACTGGCACATCGGCCGCGCGCTCTTCACGCGCTGGGCGCTGATGCTGTACGGCAGCTACTGGCTGATCGCGCTGGGCTATGCCGCGCTCGGCGCCGCCTGGCTGGACGCGCCGCTGCAGGCCTCGGCCGGCTGGCACTTGCTGACCGCCGGCGCGATGGGGCTGTCGATGTTCGCGGTGATGAGCATGGCCGGGCGCATCCACGCCGGGCTGTGGCTGGATCGGCGGCGCTGGCTGCCCGCCGCCGCCGCGGCGATCGTGCTGGCCGCACTGCTGCGCGCGGCCGCCGGCCTGAGCGGCGCGCCGCAATGGCCGCTGCTGGCCGTCGCCGGCCTGCTGTGGGCGGGCGCCTTCGCGGCCTACCTGTGGCACGCCGCGCCAGTGCTGCTGGCCGCGCGCAGCGACGGCCAGGGCGGCTGCGCCGAGCCGGCGATGGAGGACGAACACGCGCATCGCGGCTGTGCGTGAGCGTTACGCGTCGTCCATTTTGAGACTACACTATGTCTCGAAATGGACGGAGTAGCGAAATGACCGACAAAGCAACCGCTCAACGGGCCGCCCCTGCCCGCAAGTACGTCACCTATGTCCGAAGCAAAGGCGTCGACGACTTCGTGACCAACGTTCACGAGGCGGACCCTATCGAACTCATCGAGACCGAGCGCAATGGCGTGGCCAGCGTGTTCGTGAAGGATCTTTCCAGGCGCATGGAGATCCCGGCGCAGCGCATGTTCGACATCCTCGGCGTGCCCAAGGCCACTGCCGAGAAGAAGGCCGCCGCGGGCGAGCTGCTCTCCGGCAGCGGCGGCAGGGCTGCGCTCGGCATCGCCAGGCTGCTCGGCATCGCCAACGAGATCGTCGAGAACTCGACGGCGCCCGAGGCCAGGGGCTTCGACACCGCGAAGTGGCTCGGGCAATGGCTGGAAACGCCGCAGCCCGCGCTCGGCGGCCGCAAGCCCGCCGAACTCATCGACACGCCCACCGGGCTCGAAGTGGTGGCCAAGCTGCTCGGCGCCATTCAGAGCGGCGCCTACCAATGATTCTCTGGCGCATCGCCGCCGAGACGCGCAAATACGGCGCCGACGACTTGAGCGGAGCCGGCGCCGCGAAGAGTCCCGGTCGATGGAATGACGACGGCCAGCCCGCGCTGTACACGGCACCGACGATCGCCATCGCGGTGCTCGAAACGGCCGCGCACGTCGACGACTCCGGGCTACCTCTGAATCGCTATCTGGTGCGCATCGAAGTCCCGGACGGCGTGTGGGCTGCCAGAGAGATCATGGATGTTTCCAAGCTGCCGGTCAGTTGGTCGGCCATCCCCGCCGGGCGCGTGAGCGTTCAGGCCGGCGCCGATTGGCTGCGCGCCATGAGCACGGCGATCCTCGAGGTGCCATCGGTCATCGTGCCCGAGGAACCGGCGGCCCTCATCAATCCCCTGCATCCCGACGCGAAGAAACTGTCGGCCCGCATCGTGCGCCCATTCGAATACAACCGGCTGTTCCGCGGGGCTTGATTTCCCCGATTTGCACGCGATTCGCTGCCGATCGCCGTCATGGGCCAGAATCGGGACCGTCACAGGGTTTTGAGTGGCATTCTTTTCACGAACCGTCGAGGAATCAGATGACGACCTATCAATCGGTACGCGCCCAAATCGCCAAGCTCGAAAAGCAAGCCGAGTCGCTGCGGCAGCAGGAATTGAAGAATGTGATTGCGCAGGTGCGCGAGGTGGTCTCGCAATACGGCCTGACGGCGGCCGACCTCGGCCTGAGCGGTGCTCGCGGCGCGCGTGGTGCCAAAGTGCGCGGCGTGAAGCGGGCGCGCCGCGCCAGCGCGGGCGTGGCTAAATACCGCGACCCGGCCACCGGACAGACCTGGACCGGCCACGGCCGCCCGCCGGCGTGGATCGTCGCCGCGAAGGACCGCGAGGCTTTTCTGATCAACGGCGCGGCGCCGGCGAAGAAGAAGCCGGCCGCGAAGAAGCCGGCGGCGAAAAAGGCCGCGGCGAAGAAATCGGCAAAGAAGGGCCGCGCGCGCAAGACGCCGGCGGTGCAGATCGAATCGGGCGTGGCGGCGCAGTAGTTTCATTTCAAAAGGCGCGCCGCACGCGCGCCATCAGATCGATCGCCGGCAGCGGCGTGGTATTCGCCGCTTCGGCGCCCAGCGCCGCCGCCGGCGCCATGCGCTCGAAATGGCGCTGCGCGATGTCTTCCGGAATGAAGCGCGTCAGCGCGCCGTACAGGTGGCGGTCGCCGTATTTCGCCTGCTGCGTGAGGTGGAATTTCTGCGGCACCAGCAGCGTGAGCTGGTGCCTGGCGCGCGTCATCGCCACGTAGAGCAGGCGGCGCTCTTCCTCGATCTCGTCGCCGTGGCCGGTGGCCACGTCGGCCGGCATGCAGCCGTCGACGGCGTTGAGCACGTGTACCGAGGCCCATTCCTGTCCCTTGGCGGAGTGCATGGTCGACAGGATCAGGTAGTCCTCGTCGCGATGCGGCGCGTCGGATTCGTCGCTGGTGGCCTCGGGCGGGTCGAGCGTCAGCTCGGCGAGAAAGCGCTCGCGGCTCGTGAAGGTCGCGGCGATGCGCTCGAGCTGCGCGAGGTCGCCGCGCCGGATCGCGGCGTCTTCGTGCAGGCGTTCCAGTTGCGGCTCGTACCAGCGCCGCGCCAGCGTGATCGCCCCGGGCCAGGGCGCATCGGCCAGCGCGGCGTGCGCCGCCAGCCAGTCGCGCCAGCCCGCGGCGGCGGCGGCTGAAGGCTTGAAGCCGCGCAGCGCGGCGAGCGGGTCGGCCGCGGTCTCGATCGCATCGAGCAGCCGCCGCGCCGAGGCCGGCCCGAGCCCGGGGATCAGCGTCGCGACGCGGAACGCCGCCAGCCGGCCGCGCGGGTTCTGCGCCCAGCGCAGCACCGAGAGCAGGTCCTTCACGTGTGCCGCTTCGAGGAAGCGCAGCCCGCCGTACTTGACGAAGGGGATGCCGCGGCGCGTCAGCTCCAGTTCGAGCGCGGCGCCGTGGTGGCCGGTGCGGAACAGCACCGCCTGCTGGCGCAGCCGCAGCCCGTTCTCGCGCTGCAGCAGCACGTCGTCGGCGACGAAGCGCGCCTGAGCCGCCTCGTCGGCCACCGTCACGAGGCGCGGCTTCGCGCCGGCGCGGCCGCTGTGCAGATCCTTGGTGAAGCGCTCGGCGGCGCGCGCGATCACCGCGTTGGAGGCGTCGAGGATGGGCTGCGTCGAGCGGTAGTTGTGCGTCAGCGCCAGCGTGCGCGCGGCCGGCGCGAACTGCGCCGGGAAGTCGAGGATGTTGCGCACCTCGGCGGCGCGGAAGGAATAGATCGCCTGCGCGTCGTCGCCCACCACGGTGAGGCCGCGGCCGTCGGGTTGGAGCGCGCGCAGGATCGCGGCCTGCAGGCGGTTGGTGTCCTGGTATTCGTCGACCAGCACGTGGTCGAAGCGCGCGCCGATCGCCTGCGCCAGCGCCGGCTCGCTCATCGTCTGCTGCCAGTACAGCAGCAGGTCGTCGTAGTCGAGCACCTGCTGGCGCTGCTTGGCGTCCACATAGGCGGCGAACAGACGCTTCAGCTCGGCCTCGTGGCCGCGCACCCAGGGGAAGGTCGTGGCGACGACGTCGTCGACGCCGGCCTGCGCGTTGACCACGCGCGAATAGATCGCGAGGCAGGTGCCCTTGAGCGGAAAGCGCCGCTCGCCGCTGCCGAGTTCGAGTTCCTGGCGCACCCAGCCCATCAGGTCTTCGGCGTCGGCGCGGTCGAGCAGCGTGAACTGCGGCGCGAGGCCGATCGAAGCGGCGTACTCGCGCAGCAGCCGCGCGCCGACGGCGTGGAAGGTGCCGGCCCAGGGCAGCAGCGGCGCGCCCTGCGTGGCGTGCAGCCCGAGCGCGGCGTGCAGCAGCGCGCCGCAGCGGCGCTGCATCTCCTGCGCGGCGCGGCGCGAGAAGGTCAGCAGCAGGATGCGGTTCGGGTCGGCGCCGTCGAGCACGAGGCGGGCGACGCGCGCGGCCAGCGTCATCGTCTTGCCGGTACCCGCGCCGGCGATCACCAGCAGCGGCGCGCCGCGGTGCTCGACGGCGGCGCGCTGCGCGTCGTTGAGGGCGGCGAAAGGGTCGGCGAGGGCGGCGTTCATCGAAGCGAAACTGTATACGCATCCAGTGGCAGAATCCGCCGCATGGCCCTCGTGTATTCCACCGATGGCGGGCGCATGTGCCCGCACTGCCGCCAGCCGCTGGCGGCCTGCCGCTGCGCCGAGGCGGCGCGCAAGGCGGTGCGCGAGACTGTTCGCGGTGGGGGCCAGGTGCGCGTCAGCCGCGAACGCGGCGGCCGCGGCGGCAAGACGGTGACGCTGGTGCGCGGCCTCGCGCTCGACGCCGACGCGCTGGCCGCCCTCGGCAAGCGCCTGCGCGCGGCCTGCGGCGCCGGCGGCGCGGCCAAGGACGGCGTGCTGGAGATCCAGGGCGACCACGTCGAGCGCGTGCTGGCGCTGCTCGCACAGGAGGGCCACGCGGCCAGGCGCTCCGGCGGCTGAGGAGTGCCTCGGCAGCAGCGGCGTTTGCGCTCGCTTACCAATCCGTGTGACGGATTTCTCGTTTTGTCACGGTCCCGGGCTATGCTGCGCGCCCGAGGAATCGACGATGGCCACCGAAGAACACGCTTCCACGCTCTGGCAGATCAGCCACTTCGAGCGGGCGCACCCGCAGGCGCCGCGCAACCCGGACCGGCCGACCATCGTCTCCAGCACGCTGATGGCCGAACTGGCCGCGCTGGAGCGCCGCCAGGACGAGAACGATGCGCTCGAAGTGCTGGCCGCCTGCGTGCGCCTGCAGGAGCCTGCGCTGGTGTACCTGCGCGTGGCCGAGCTGGTGTGGCCGGTGACGGTGTTCCCGGCGCAGATGCTCTACCACTCGCCGCGCCCGCTGACCGAGGCGGCCGACGCCGCGCTGGCGCGCGTGGCCGCGATGGCCGTCGAGCCGCCGGGGCTGCGCCCTCCCGGCCAGGCGCTGGACCAACGCGCCGCGGCCGACGACAGCGTCTACGCGCTCGCGCCGGCGCTGTGGCGGCTCGCGCTGCATGGCCCGCGCGGCCGGCTGCTCAACGAGATCGGCGGCACCGCGGCCTACCGCGTGCTGCGCAACCCGAAGCTCGACGAGCTGCCGCTGCCCGGCGCGCTCGGCGCGGCGGCCGAGCGGCTGCGGCGCGAATCGGCCTCGCTCAAGCAGATCGCCTCCTGGCCCGGCATGAGCGTGGAGCGCGCCGCGCGGCTGCTCAACGCGCTGTACCTGAACGCCAACCTGATGGTCTCGCGCAGCGGCGCCGCGGCGCGGCCCGAGCCGCGCAAGAGCCTGTTCGGCTGGTTGAGCGGGCGCTGATCGTTCCCGCTCAGGGCGACGGACTCCAAGTCATCGCGCCGTCACCGGGCCTTCACGCCCGCGTCACTCCGCCGCCCGAGCATCGCGGGCAATCACGGAGGACCGACGATGCGGGATCTGCCCCTGCCCACGCTGCCCCTTGCCGACCTGATCGCGCCCGCCACGGCGAGCCGGAGGTCGCTTCATCCGCCGCCTGCGCACACCGACGCGCCGCGCCTCGTCGTGGCTTGGGCGGCTGACGCGGCGGATGTGCGCGCCGCGCAGCGGCTGAGGCATGCCGTCTTCGCCGACGAGATGGGCGCGAAGCTCGCCGTGCCGCCCGGCGCGCCGGGCGGCCACGACATCGACGTGTTCGACGACTTCTGCGAGCACCTGATCGTGCGCGCGCCCGAGGGCGCCGACGGCGAGCTCGGCGAGGTGGTCGGCACCTACCGCGTGCTGACGCCGGCGGCGGCGCGGCGTGTCGGCGGCCTGTACAGCGATCGCGAGTTCGACCTGACGCGGCTGCGCCCGTACCGCGCACGCCTGGTCGAGCTGGGCCGCTCCTGCGTGCATGCCGACTGGCGCTCCGGCGGCGTGATCCTCGCGCTGTGGGGCGCGCTGGCCGAATTCATGGCGCGCAACCGGCTCGAGACGATGATCGGCTGCGCCAGCGTGGGCATGCGCGACGGCGGCCACGTGGCCGCCAGCCTGTGGGAGCAGCTGCGCCAGACGCACCTCGCGCCCATCGAATGCCAGGTGCGGCCGCGCCTGCCGCTGCCGGTGGAGGAACTGCGCCGCGACCTGGCGGTGGAGCCGCCGCCGCTGATCAAGGGCTACCTGCGCTGCGGCGCGAAGCTGCTCGGCGCGCCGGCCTGGGATCCCGACTTCGGCACCGCCGACCTGCCGCTGCTGCTGCGCATCGCCGACCTGCCGGCGCGCTACCGGCGCCACTTCGGCGCGGCCTGAACGCCGCCGGCACCGGCCGGGCGCAGCAGCGTGCGTACGGCCTCGTCGTGCAGCGCGTCGACCGCCGCCGACTGCGCCGAAGCCTTGCTGCGCAGCACCGCCACTTCCATCGTCGAGAGCGCCGGCAGGCCCTGCTTGTCGCCCAGGATCGTCAGGCCCGGCGGCACGCTGCAGCGCGTCAGCACCGCCACCGCGATGCCGCTTTCCACCGCGGCGATCTGGCCGGCCAGGCTGGAGCTGTTGTAGACCACGCGCCAGGCGCGCCGCTGTGCGCCCAGCGCCGCGAACGCCTGCTTGCGCGCCAGGCTGCCCGGCTCGTAGACGGCCACCGGCAGCGGCTCGCGCCGCCAGGCTTCGTGCTGCGCCGCGCCCACCCACACCAGCGGCTCCTCGAACAGCAGCGTGCCGCGCGTGGGCCGGTCGCGCGAGACCAGCGCCAGGTCCAGCTCGCCGCGCTGCACGCGCGGGATCAGCGCGGTCGACTGCTCGCAGTCGAGCACGATCTCGACGCCGGCGTGGCGCGCCGCGAAGCTGCGCAGCACCGGCGTCAGGTAGCGCGCCGCGTAGTCGTCGGGCACGCCCAGGCGCACGCGGCCGCTGAGCTGCGGGCCGTGCAGCGCGGCCAGCGCGTCGCCGTGCAGCTCGAGCAGGCGGCGCGCGTAGCCGAGCAGCTCGGCGCCGGCCGGCGTCAGCTCGAGGTGGCGCGGCCCGCGCAGCAGCAGCGGCGCTCCGGCGGCTTCTTCGAGCTTGAGCAGCTGCATGCTCACCGCCGAGGCCGAGCGGTGCAGGCGCGGCGCCGCCGCGGCCAGCGAGCCGGCATCGACCACGGCGACGAAGGCGCGCAGCCAGTCGAGTTGCAGGTCGCGCATGCCCGTTCCTTCAATCGTTCGATTTTCGAATGATAGACAGCTGAAGATTCCGCTTTTCTGACGCTGCCGCCACGGCGACGATGGCGGCATGACATCCTCTTCACATCAACGCCAGGGCCTGTGGCTGATGAGCGCCGGCGGCGCGCTGCTCGGCACGCTGGGCCTGTTCCTCGAGCGCTCGGGCGCGCAGCCGCTGACGGCGGTGTGGTTCCGCTGCGCCTTCGGCTTGCTGGCGCTGCTGGCCTGGGGCGCGGCGACGCGGCGCCTCGCCGAGTTGCGCCTGCGTGGCCGCATGTTGGCGGCCGCGCTGGGCGCCGGCGCGCTGGTGGTGTTCAACTGGGCGAGCTTCTTCGCGGCCATCGAGCGCACCTCGATCGGCGTGGCGACAGTGGTCGTTCACGTGCAGCCGATCTGGGTGATGCTGCTGGGCGCCTGGTGGTGGCGCGAGCGCATCTCTGCGCGCCAGGCGCTGGCGGTGCCCGTGGCGCTGCTCGGCCTCGCGCTCGCCAGCGGTGTGCTCGACGAAAGCCGTGCGGCGATCGGCCACGACTACCTCGTCGGCCTCGCGCTGTGCCTGGTCGGCTCGTTCACCTACGCGATCGTCACGCTGCTCGCCAAGGCGGCGCAGGGCGTGGGCTCGTATGCCTTCGCCACCTGGCAGTGCGGCGTCGGCGCGCTGGCGCTGGCGTGGTGGCCGTGGCTGCACGGCTGGCCCGGGCTTGCTGCCTGGGGCTGGCTCGCCGGCCTGGGCGTGCTGCACACCGGCCTGGCCTACGTGCTGATGTACGCCGGCATGGCGAAGCTGCCCACGGCGCGCATCGCGGTGCTGCAGTTCGTCTACCCGGCGGTGGCGGTGCTGGTCGACCAGCTGGTTTACGCCCGCGTGCTGAGCCCGCTGCAATGGGGCGGCGTCGCGCTGATGGGCCTGGCACTGTGGGGTGCGAACCGCAATGCGCAGCCGGCGCGCCGCGAGGCTGGCAAGATAGCGCCCCGCCGTCGCGGCTGCACGCCCAGTTCATGACCCACTCCTTCCTCGGCCGGCGCGGCATCGCCGTCGCGCCGCACAGCCTGGCCTCCGAATCCGCCCTGCGCGTGCTGCGCGAAGGCGGCAATGCGCTCGAAGCGATGATCGCCGCCGCCGCGACCATCGCCGTGGTCTACCCGCACATGAACTCGATCGGCGGCGACGGGTTCTGGGTGATCGGCGGGCCGAACGGCCCGCTCGCGGGCATCGACGCCAGCGGGGCGAGCGCGGCCGCCGCGTCGATCGAGCGCTACGCGCGGCGCGGCATCACGGGCAGCATTCCGTTTCGCGGCGGCATGGCCGCGCTGACCGTGGCCGGCACGATCTCCGGCTGGGGCGCGGCGCAGGCGCTGGCGAAGGAATGGGGCGGGCGCCTGCCGCTCGCGCGCCTGCTCGAAGACGCGATCTGGTACGCACGCGAAGGCATTCCGGTGACGCACAGCCAGCACGCCGCCACGGCCGCCAAGCTCGGCGAGCTGCGCGACATCCCGGGCTTCGCGGCGAGCTTCCTGATCGACGGCCAGGCGCCGGCCGCTTTCAGCAATTTCCGCCAGCCGCGCCTGGCCGCCACGCTGGCGCGCATCGCCGAACACGGCAGCGAGGACTTCTACCGCGGCGCGCTGGCGAAGCAGATCGCCGCCGAGCTCGCCGCGGTCGGCAGCCCGCTCACGGCCGACGATCTCGCCGCGCACCACGCCAGGCGCGTCGATCCGCTGACGCTGGAGATTCCGAACGCGACGCTCGCCAACATGACGCCACCCTCGCAGGGCGTGGTGTCGCTGATGATCCTGGGCATCATGCAGCGCCTGCCGGGCTGGGACGCCGACCCGCTCGGCGCGCCCTTCGTGCATGCGCAGGTGGAAGCCACCAAGCAGGCCTTCGCGCTGCGCGACCGCCACGTCACCGACCCGGCGTTCATGTCGATCGCTCCCGCCGACCTGCTGCGCGCCGAACTGCTGGACGAACTCGCCGCGAACATCGACATGCGTCGCGCCGCGCCCTGGGGCCGGCGCAGCGATCCCGGCGACACGGTGTGGATGGGTGTGATCGACGACCACGGCCGCGCGGTCTCGTTCATCCAGAGCATCTACCACGAGTTCGGCGCCGGCGTGGTGCTGGCCGGCTCGGGCATCAACTGGCAGAACCGCGGCTGCAGCTTCAGCCTGGATGCGCGCCACATCAACGCGCTGGCGCCGCGCAAGCGGCCCTTCCACACGCTCAACCCGGCGCTGGCGCGGCTGGCCGACGGCCGGCTGATGGTCTACGGCACGATGGGCGGCGACGGCCAGCCGCAGACGCAGGCCACGGTGTTCAACCGCATCCAGCGCTTCGGCCTCGATCCGCAGGCCGCGATCGAAGCACCGCGCTGGGTGCTCGGCCGCACCTGGGGGCTGGCGAGCGACAGCCTGAAGCTCGAAGCGCGCTTTCCCTCGGCCACCGTCGACGTGCTGCGCGCGATCGGCCACGAGGTCGAACTGCTCGCCGACTGGGACGAATCGGTCGGCCACGCCGGCGCATTGATCCGCCATGACGACGGCCTCCTGATCGGCGGCTTCGACCCGCGCAGCAACGGCGCGGTGGCGGCGTTCTGACCATGTCATCGAACGACGCCACCACCCTCACCACGCTCGCCAACGGCGTGCGCGTCATCGTGCTGGCGCTGCCCGGCGCCGGCAGCGCGAGCGTCAGCGTGTTCGTGCGCACCGGCAGCGCGCACGAGGGCGCGAAGCTCAACGGCATCAGCCACGTGGTCGAGCACATGGCCTTCAAGGGCACGCGCACGCGCGACTGCCAGCGCATCAACCTCGACGCCGAGCGGCTCGGCGCCGAGGTCAACGCGCACACCGACAAGGACCACACCGCCTTCCACATGCGCGGCCTGGCCGGCGACGCGCCGGCCTTCGTGCGCCAGCTCGGCGACATCGTGCGCGACAGCACCTTCCCCGACGACGAGCTGGAGCGCGAGCGCCGCGTGATCCTGCACGAGATCGCCGACGACGAGGACGACCCGCTGACCCTGGCCTTCCAGGCCTTCGACCGCGAATGCTTCGGCGCGCACCCGGCCGGGCTGCCGGTGATCGGCAAGCGCGCCAACATCGAGCGCTTCACGCGCGACGACCTGCTCGGCTATGTGCAGCGCCAGTACAGCGGCGCCAACGTGGTGGTCGGCGTGGCCGGCGAGGTCGACGCGGCGGCGGTGCTCGACGCGGCCGAAGAGGCCTTCGGCGGCCTGCCGCAAGGCGAGGTGAATGCGCTCGCCGCGCCGCCCTGGATCGGCGGCATCGCGACCAGGCGCCTGACCGGCAGCAGCCAGACGCACGTGGTGATCGGCTGGCCGATCGCCTCCTTGGTCGACGACGACCCGGCCGCCATCGTCGCCGCCGCGGTGCTGGGCGAGGGCATGAGCTCGCCGCTGCTCGACCGCATCCGCGAGCGCAAGGGCCTGGCCTACTACACCCACTGCTCGGCCGACGTGCTCGGGCTGTGGGGCCAGTTCGTCGTCGAGGCTTCGGTGGCGCCGGAGCATCTCGACGAGTTCTGCACCGAGGTGCTCGCGCTGATGCGCGAGCTGGCCGGCGGCGTGGGCGCGGTCGACCTGGAGCGCGCGCGCAACCAGCTCGCGGTGCGCGCGCTGCGCTCGGCCGAGCAGCCGTACCGGCGCGTCGAGGAGGCCTGCCTCGACTTGCTCTTTCTCGACCGCGTGCGCCCGCGCGAACAAAGCCTGCAGCGGCTGCTCGGCGTGAGCGGCGAGCGCATCGCCGAGACCTTCGCCGCGATGCTGGCGCGGCCGGTGGCGGCCGCGCTGGCGGGCAGCCTGCCGCGCCAGGCGCTGCGCCACGCCGAGGCGAGGCTGCGTGGCTGAGCCGGCCGCCGACCCGCGCCTGCTGCCGCTGCTGCTGACCGCGGTGGAAGCGGCGGCGACGATCGCCTTCGCGCTCTCGGGCCTGCTCGAAGCGGCGCGCAAGCGGCTCGATGCCGTCGGCGTGTGCGTGGTCGCCGGGCTGGCGGCCTTCGGCGGCGGCACGCTGCGCGACGTGCTGCTCGATCGCCGGCCGTTCTTCTGGGTCGAGCACGCCGCCTGGCTGTGGGTGCTGCTGGGCCTGTGCATCGCCGCGATGGCGGTGCTGCGCGCGCGCCACTTCGCGCCCACAGAGCGCGCGATGCAGTGGCCCGATGCGCTCGGCCTCGGCCTCTTCGCCGCCGGCGGCACGCAGATCGCGCTGGCGCAGGGGCTGCCGTCCATCGTCGCGGTGCTGATGGGCGTGGTCACCGCCACCTTCGGCGGCGTGCTGCGCGACATCGTCTGCAACCAGATCCCCAGCGCGTTCAGCGACCACCGCCCCTACGCGGTGTGCGCCTTCGCCGGCGGCTGGGTGCTGGTGGGCGCGCTCGCGCTCGGGTTGCCCGACGGCAGCGCGCTGCTGCTCGGCGCCGGCAGCGCCACGGGCTTGCGGGCGCTGGCGTTGTGGGCCGATCTGAAGCTGCCGCAGTGGTCGTCGGGCGACGACGCGCCGCGCGGCTGAGCCACATCGTGTTGCAAGGGCAGGCGCGAAGCACGCTAGGCTGAGAGGCTATGTGGGGAAACAACAAACCTGTCGTGCTCTCGTATGGCCGGCCGCGCTCGCGCTGGTCGCTGCCGCCCTGGCTGGTGCTGCTGATCGTCGGCGCGGCCGCCGGCGTGGCCGGCGTGATCTACGTGCAGGAGAAGCACCTGCCGCCGCGCCTGTCGGCCGCCGAATCGTCGGAGCTGCGCAGCGCCTTCGAGCAGGCCGATGCCGAGCGCAGGCAGCTCAAGGCCGACCTCGACGCCACCACGCGCAAGCTGCAGGCCGCGCAGGGCGACGCCAAGAAGGCGGCCGACGATCTCGCCGCCGGCCGCAGCGGCAGCGAGAAGCTGCGCCAGGACCTGGACTTCGCCGTCGACGCGCTGCCGCCCGATCCGCGCGGCGGTTCGGTCGAGGTGCGCGCCGGGCGCCTGCAGCGCAGGGGTTCGAGTCTCGCCTATGAAGTGGCGCTGACGCGCGGCGCGGGCGCGAAGCCGATGAATGCCGTCCTGCAGATCGCCGTCAGCGGGCAGGGCGGCAGCGGCGCGGAGACGCGCGTGGTCGGCAAGCCGGTGCCGCTGTCGATCGGCGCTTACGAAATCGCGCGCGGCACGCTGGCCTTGCCGGAGGGCTTTCGCGCCGGGCAGGCGACGATCAGCGTGCTCGACCGGCCCGATGGCCGCCAGCTCGGCATGCGCGTTCTCTACGTGAAGTGAAGTAGGCTTGCGCGCGATGCGCATCGCCGAGCTTCGCCACCGCCTGCGCGCCCTGGGCGCGAACCCGCAGCACGAGGAGCGCGTGCTGCGCCTGTGGGCGAACGCGCTGCCGCAGACGCACGGCCGGCGCCGCATCGAGGACTGGCTGCCGCTGGCGCTGCGCGAGGCGCTGCCCGCGCTCGAAGCCGAGTTGGCCGCGCTCGCCACGCTGCGCTCGGCGCACGACGGCGAAGACGGTTCCGAGCGATTGCTGGTGTCGCTCGCCGACGGCCAGACGGTGGAAGCCGTGCTGCTGCCGCGCGAGGGCCTGTGCGTCTCGACGCAGGCCGGCTGCGCGGTCGGCTGCGTGTTCTGCATGACCGGGCGCGACGGGCTGATCCGCCAGCTGGCGAGCGCCGAGATCGTCGCGCAGGTGGCGCTGGCACGGCGCCGCCGCGCCTTGCGCAAGGTGGTGTTCATGGGCATGGGCGAGCCGGCGCACAACCTCGACGCGGTGCTCGAGGCGATCGACCTGCTCGGCACGGCCGGCGGCATCGCGCACAAGCAGCTGGTGTTCTCGACGGTGGGCGATGCGCGTGTCTTCGAGCGGCTGCCGCAGGGGCGCGTCAAGCCGGCGCTGGCCTTGTCGCTGCACACCACCAAGGCGGCGCTGCGCGCGCAACTGCTGCCGCGCGCGCCGCGCTTCGAGCCAGCCGAGCTGATCGAGGCCGGCGAGCGCTATGCCCGCGCCACCGGCTACCCGATCCAGTACCAGTGGACGCTGATCGAAGGCGTCAACGACGGCGACGACGAGGTCGAGGCGCTGGTCGGGCTGCTGAAGGGCCGCTACGCGATCATGAACATGATCCCGTTCAACGCGATCGACGGCCTCGGTTTCCGCCGCCCGTCGGCGGAACGCGCGGCGCAGATCATGCGGATGCTCAATCGCCGCGGCGTGCTGGCGCGGCTGCGCCAGTCGGCGGGGCAGGACGTGGATGCCGGCTGCGGGCAGCTGCGTGCGCGCGAGCTGGGCAAGGGTCCCGTTCGGGCTGAGCCTGTCGAAGCCCCGGTCGAGGTGCAGCGCCAGGTTCTTCGACGGGCTCAGGGCGAACGCAAGCCTGCGTCGTATCAGGCCGGCAGCGTGTAGCGCGTCGCCGGGCCCTTGCCGGTCTGCACCAGCAGGCCGCGCGCGGCCAGCGTCACGAGGTGCTTGGAGGCGGTGGCGGGGCTCAGCTCGCACAGCTGCGCATAACCGCTCTTGTTCAGCGAGCCGGCTTCCAGCAGCCGCGCCAGCACGGCCTGGCAGCGCTGCGCATTGATCAGGTCGGCGCTCGCCTCGCGCCAGGCGCCGGCGAGCTTCTGCTCGCGCGTCAGCTCGCGCTCGAAGGTGCGGCGCAGCGTGTCCATCTCTTCGGTGAAGCCGCCGCCCAGCGCATGGCGGCCGATCAGCGCCAGCGCGGCCTCGCGCTCCTTCATCGCGATGGCGAGGTAGGCGCGCGCGATCGCCAGGTGCGCGCGCACGTGCTCGCCCGGCGCGCCGGGCAGCGCGAGCAGCTCGCGCTGATGCTGCACCTCGGCGATCTCGGCGTAGTGCGTGGCGGCCTCGGAAGACAGCATGCGGTCGCGCGCGCGGTCTTCGGCGGGGCCGAGGATGTCGCGCTTCAGGCGCTTGGTGGCCTCGGCGTGGGTCGGGTCGCTCTCGTGCGGCCAGATCGCCGTCGCGGCGGCGGCGTGCATGTCACCGCGCTGTTCGTCGAGCTTGTCGCCCGATTGCTTGAACTGCAGGTAGGCGACTTCGGCGAGGTTGTAGTGCGCCCGCCCCGCGAGGCTGTGCAGGTGGTGGCGCATCGCGATCGCGAGCGCTGCTTCGTACTCACGCCGTGCGCTGGCAAAGTCGGACTGCCAGAACCACGCTACGCCCAGGTTCATGTGCGTGCTGGCGAGGATCTCGGGCTCCACCGTCATCGTTTCGGCCAGCGCCAGCACGCGCTGCGCATAGCCGCGCGCGCGCGCGAAGTCCTTCGCCTCGCCGTAGATCAGACTCAGGTTGCCGTAGGTCTTCAGGATGGCCTGGCGGTCGTCGATGCGCTCGTACAGCAGCAGCGCGCGGTGCTTGTGCTCGAGCGCGCGCGGCAGGTCGCCAGCGCGGCGCAGGCACTCACCCCAGGTCTGCTCGAGCATCGCCAGTGTCGCGGGCGAGAGCACATAGCGGCCCGCCACCGCCTGCGCGCGCTCCAGCAGCGAGAGCGCGCGCGGGTCGTTGCGCAGCGCGTACAGCCAGGCCAGGCGCACCAGCGTCGCCACGTACTCCTCGATCACCTCGACGGCCGCGCCCGCCTCGTCGCCCAGGCCGCAGCGGCGCAGGTGCTCGACGCTGTCCTGGTAGTAGGCGAAGGCGCGGTCCAGGTCGCGCGGCTCGTGGAACTTGCCGAGCGCGCCGTAGACGATGCCCAGCAGCAGCGTGTCGTCGGCCTCGGCGGCCAGCCGCAGCGCCTGCTCCTGGCGCGCCTGCTCGCCGGCCGCGTCGCCGCGCATGCGCGCCAGCGCGGCGCGCGCCAGCTGCAGCTCGAAGCGCTCGCGGGTGTTCGCGGCCGTGGCCTCCACCGCGTCGGCGATGGCTTCCGTCTCGACTTCGTTGGCCAGCTCGACGCTGTGGCGTTGCAGCGTGCGCGTCACGCCGGCGGTGTCGCCGGCCTGCGCGAAGTGCCACAGCGCGGCCAGGCTGTCGCCCGCCACCTGCGCCGCCGCGGCGCGGCGCGTGTGCCACGCGGCGCGCGCCTCGGCCGTGACCAGGGCGCAGCGCGCCGCCGCGTGCCCGCCGGCCAGGGCGCGCAGCGCCAGGCGCTGCTCGGCGCTCGCCGGCACGCCGCGCAGGCACTGCGCCAGCGCGCGCTTGCCCTTGTCGAGGTAGCGGTAGTAGGTGCTGGCGCCCACCGACCACAGCCCGCAGAGCTGGCTCGCCGCGGCCTCGTCGGCATGGCCGCGGTAGCGCTCGCGGAAGGCCGGCACCGCGACGAAGCCGAGCTGGCAGGCCAGCGCCAGCACCGGCCGCCAGCTGGTGCGATCCAGCCAGGCGTCGCGTGCGATCGGCTCGGCCAACGCGGCGCGGTCCGGGCGCAGCTGGCCCACCGCCCAGCGCAGCAGCAGATCGACCGCCGCCGCCGGGTGCGCGGCATCCAGTGTCCCGCCGGCCGCGCCCTGCAAGGGGCCCAGCCAATGGCACGTCAGCCAGCGTGCGATGCGGCGGTGCCGGCGCAGCCAGTCCTCCAGCGCGCCCGCGCGCACGGCGGCCAGCAGGCTCTCGACCGCCGCCTCGGCCACCGGCTGGGGCGGCTGGCGCGGCGCGGCAAAAGTGTTAACAGGTGTTTCCATCGCAGATGGGAATCGTCTCACGATCGTCTCGTCGATGGCCATCCCACCGAAGGACGAATGCCTGTGAATGGGAGCTTGGCGGGCGTAACGTCCGTTCACCGTGCACGCGAGGGCGTCGCGGCCCTGACCAGGAGGAATCACCATGACTTTGCCGCGACTCGTGCCGGACAAGCCCGACACAACGCCCCTCACCGACAGTGTGCTGTTCGCCGTCTACGCGCCCTTCGGCAGCGACGAGACGCTGTCCACCTATCCCGAGGGCAGTTCGCAGACGCTGGCCCAGCACCCACTGGTGCAGGGGCTGATGAAGGTGGCGGCGCAGGGCATCCACGTGGCCGCGCTGGTCGACCGCGCAGGCGACGACACCTGGCTGATCGAGATCGAAGCCGGCAAGCCGGCCGAGGCACGCATCACCTCGCGCTGGAAGCAGGACATGGCCGCGCCGGCCAACCTGGCCGGCTTCCTGCGCCACGCACACCAGAGCCGGCCGACGGCGGCGATCGTGCTGGCGCTGGAAGGCCACGGCGCCGGCTACCTGCCGGAGATCGACCGGCGCCAGCTCAGCCTCGCCAACCTGACCGACAACGGCCGCTTCGAATGGCGCATGGGCGCTTCCGGTGGCGCGCCGGTGTTGCCCACCGGATCGCCGCTGTTGCCGACCGGCTCGCCGCTCCTGCCGACGGGCTCGCCCTTGCTGCCCACCGGTTCGCCGCTGCTGCCCACCAACCACATGCCCCTGTCCACCTGGGGCCTGGGCGCGGCGCTGAAGGCGGCGCTCGACGCCGGTGTTCCCAAGCTCTCGGTGATCCACTTCGACAACTGCTTCAACATGTCCGCCGAAGTGCTGCACACCGTGGCGCCCTACGCCGAGTACGCCACCGGCTACCCGAACTACAACTTCTTCACCGCCGGCGAGGGCTACCCGGGCGTGTTCGCGCCGCTGGCGCAGCAGGGCACATCCACCGCCAAGGAGCTGGCACACGCCTTCGCCAAGGGCAATCAGAAGATCCTCGAAGCCAAGGGCAACCACCCGACCATCGGCTGCACCGTGCGGCTCGAGCGCATGAAGGACGTCACCGAGCGCCTCGACGACCTGGCCGACGCGCTGCTGGCCGCGCTGCGCACGCCGCCGCCGCACTCGCAGGCGCGCCAGCTGGTCGTGCAGGCGATCGGCAAGGCCATCCTCGAAGCGCAGCAGTACGACACCGAGGCCGGCTACCTGCTCGAGGCGCCCGACCAGCTCACCGACCTGGCGAGCTTCGCCGCCGCGCTGCTGAACCAGGACTTCCGCCCGCACCCGGTGCACGCCGCCGCCAAGGCGCTGCGCGACGCGCTGCAAGGCATCAAGGTCTATGGCAGCACCGACGAGCCCTGGGTCGCCGCGGGCAGCGGCATCGTGTGGGACTTCGCCTCCGACGCGCTGGCGATGAACATCTTCCTGCCCGACCCGCTGCTGCGCGGGCAGTGGGACTGGCGCTCGCCGTTCTACCTCGACATCAACCCCGACCCGAACCAGCCGCGCGTGCAGCCGCACATCATCGACTTCGTGAAGGTCACCGACTGGGTCGACTTCATCATCGAGTACCACAAGGAGAGCCGCGAATGGGTGCGGCTGCTGCCGGCGGCAATTCCCGAGCTCCCGGTCTTCAATGCCAGCTTCGACCCGAAGAAGGTGCCGCCGCCCGGCGGCCCCGGCAAGCCGCCGCGCAAGTGCCGCGGCCTGTACGGCGGCCCGGCCGGCAAGGCGGGTGCCTGATCGTCTGAGCATCGTCGCGGCGCGCGACGCCAATCACGCCTGAGCGGCGTCGCAATGGGAAGGGCGCTGGACTGCAATGGAGCCAGGACGACACGCAGGAGTCGTCCAGCCCTCAGCCCCAGGAGAGTCACCATGATGAACACGCAACTGCTCCACGCCCTTCCCGCCGAACAGGCGCGCTGCCGCGAGCTGGCGCGCAAGTACGTGGCCATCGGCTCGGCCGGCGCCTTCGCCAGCGCGCTGATCGAGCACTCGCTGCGCCGCGCCGACCGCGCGGTGATCGACGGCGACGAAGCCGACATCCGCCGCGCGCTGGCCGAGCTGCAGGGCTACGAAGGCACGCCGCGCGAACCTTTGCGCCTGGCCGCATGAGGCGGCCATCCGGGGCGTAGGATGAACGCCGAACCCCTGGAGGCCCCCGATGAAATCCGGAAAGATCCTCGTCGCGCAAGGCGGCGGCCCGACCGCCGTGATCAACCAGTCGCTGGTCGGCGTGGCGCTCGAAGCGCGCCGCTTCGGTGAGGTCCGCAGGATCTACGGCGCGCGCCACGGCGTGCGCGGCATCGTCGACGAGGACTTCGTCGACCTCACGCAGGAGACCAGCCACAACCTCGAGCTGGTGGCGAACACGCCGGCCTCGGCGCTGGGCTCCACGCGCGACAAGCCCGACCTGAAGTACTGCCGGGAGATCTTCGCGGTGCTGCGCGCGCACGAGATCGAGCACTTCTTCTACATCGGCGGCAACGACTCGGCCGACACCGTGCGCATCGTCAGCGAGGAGGCCGCCAAGGCCGGCTACCCGCTGCGCTCCATCCACATCCCGAAGACCATCGACAACGACCTGGTCGGCTGCGACCACACGCCGGGCTTTCCCTCGGCGGCGCGCTTCGTCGCGCAGGCCTTCGCCGGCGCCAACCTCGACAACGCCGCGCTGCCGGGCGTCTACATCGCGGTGGTGATGGGGCGGCACGCCGGCTTCCTGACGGCCGCGTCGGCGCTGGGCAAGAAATTCCCCGACGACGGCCCGCACCTGATCTACCTGCCCGAGCGCACCTTCGTGCTGGAGAAGTTCCTCGCCGACGTGAAGGCCACCTACGAGCGCCACGGCCGCTGCGTGGTGGCGGTGTCCGAGGGCATCCACGATGCCAGCGGCGCGCCGATCGCCGCGCAACTGACCAAGGACCTGGAGCGCGACGCGCACGGCAACGTGCAGCTGTCCGGCAGCGGCGCATTGGCCGACCTGCTGTGCGAGGAGATCAAGCGCCAGCTGAAGATCAAGCGCGTGCGCGGCGACACCTTCGGCTACGTGCAGCGCAGCTTCATCGGCTGCGTCAGCGACGTCGACCAGCGCGAGGCGCGCGAGGTCGGCGAGAAGGCGGTGCAGTACGCGATGTGGGGCCAGCGCGACGGCTCGGTGGCGATCAAGCGCACCGGCTTCTATTCGGTGGACTACGAGCTGGCGCCGCTGGCCGCCGTGGCCGGCAAGACGCGCACGATGGAAGACGCCTTCATCAGCGCCAGCGGCACCGACGTGACCGACGCCTTCCGGCTCTACCTGCGCCCGCTGCTCGGCTCGGGCATGCCGGATGCGTTCCGGCTGCGCACCCACCCGGTGGCCAAGGTGCTCAAGCGCGGCTGAAGGCGTTTCGCGCCGCGCAGGCGCGTTTCGTCGCAGCGCGCTCGCGGCGCGGGGGGGCGGCGCCGCACGATGACGGCATTCAGTCATCGCCGCAGGAGCCGACCATGTACAAGGATCCCTCGCTCGCCAGCCTGGCGCCCGCCGTGCTGGTCCACCTCGTCTTCGCCAGCATCGCGCTGCTGCTGGGCCCGGTCGCGCTGTGGGCGCGCAAGGGCTCGCGCGGGCACCGCGCCTTCGGCTACGCCTGGGTGGCGGCGATGATCGGCGCGGCGCTGTCGGCCTTCCTGATCCGCAGCACCGGTGCGTTCCAGTGGGCCGGCTTCTCGCCGATCCACCTGCTGGCCGTGGCGGCGCTGGCCGGCGTGGGCGGCGCGATCTATGCGATCGCCAGGCGCAACGTCTCGGCGCACCGCAAGGCGATGCAACGCACCTACTTCGGCGCCTGCGTCGGCGCCGGGCTGTTCACGCTGCTGCCGGGCCGCTACCTCGGCGACCTGCTGTGGCACCACGCGCTGGGCGTGATGTGAGCGGTCAGTCGATGATGAACACGCGCAGCGATTGCGCCTGCATGCCGACGCTGGCGTTGCCGCCGGCATCGGCCTGAACGTCGGTGCCGCCGCTCGGAAAGGCATTGGCGAGGATCGCGTTGGCGGGCAGGCCGGCGGCATTCACCACGGCCTGCGCCGTGCCGTAGTTGATCAGCACCACGGCGCGCTGGTTGCCCTCGATGCGCTGGAAGCTCAGTGTCGTTCCGGAGGCCGTGGCGCCGGCGTGCGTGCCGCGTGTCAGCGACGGGTAGGCCTTGCGCAGCGCGATCACGGTCTTGTACCAGTTGAGCAGCGAGCCGCTGCTGACCTGCTGCGTCTGCACGTTGTAGCTGGAGACGTTCGCAGACAACGCGCGGAACGGCGTGCCGGTCGTGAAGCCGGCGCGGCTCGTGTCGGCCGTCCAGCTCATCGGCGTGCGCAGCTTGGGATCGCCACCGAGGCTGGCCGCGCCGCGCATGCCGATCTCCTCGCCGTAGTAGATGAAGGGCGTGCCGGGCTGCAGCAGGTAGGTGGCGGCGGCGAGCTTGTACTGGGCTTCGTTGCCGTTGAACTGGTCCATCGCCCGATCGCCGGCGAAGCTGTCGTGGTTGGACAGCATCGTCGACATGCTCGAAGGTGCGGTGTTGAAGTAGTTCGCCACCGCAGTGATCGCCGCCGCGTTGCCCTTGGCCGCGTTGACGAGGTCGGCCTGATGCCCGAACGCAAACGCGCTGCCGCAGGCCGGCGCGAACTGCAGCGGCGCCGACGGCCCTTCGCAGACGATGAAGCGGTTCGCATACGAGCCCGCCACCAAGTCGCGCACGCCGCTCATCAGCGTGAAGTTCTCCGGCTGGTTCTCCCACGCCGCCGGCCCGTTCTCGACCAGGTTGCCCACCGCATCGAAGCGGAAGCCGTCGACGCCGCGGTTCAGCCAGAAGCGCAGGTTGTCGTGGTGCCAGTTCACCACCGACGCGTTCTTCAGGTTGAAGTCGGGCATCTGGTCCCAGAAGGGCGCGAAGTACCAGCCGTCTCGGCCGCTGCGCCACGGGTCGCCGCCGTAGATGCTCCAGCCGGCGGGCTTGCTGGCGCTGAACACGTACCAGCCGCGAAAGGCATTCGTGCTGCCGCTGTTGGCGTTGACGAAGGCCGGGTGCTGCGCCGCGCTGTGGTTCATCACGTAGTCGAGCACCACGCCGATGCCGCGCGCGTGCGCCTCGCTCAGCAGCTCGTCGAGGTCGGCGAGGCTGCCGTAGGCCGGCTCGATGGCGCGGTAGTCGGCGACGGCGTAGCCGTGATCGCCGTCCTGGCTGCGCGTGATCGGCATCAGCCAGAGGCCGGTGACGCCGAGGTCGCGCAGGTAGTCGAGCCGGCTCGTCAGGCCCTTCAAGTCGCCGATGCCGTCGCCGTTGCTGTCCTGGTAGGCGCGCACGAAGATCTCGGCGAAGGGGCCGCGGCGCCAGTCGGCGTTCAGCGTGCTGCCCGGGTCGGCGGCGGCGACGGTCGAGGTGTCGACGCCCGGCAGCGGCCCGCTCGAGCCTCCACCACCGCCGCCGCCACAGGCGGCGAGCAGCGCGAGGGTGGCGGCGAGGGCGAAGCGGCGGGGGGATGCGAGCATGGGCGCGACTCTAGCGAGGCGCCGGATGAAAGGGGCGTAGTTCGGCCGCTACAGCGCGGAGTGCATCCGAAACTGGGGAAAATCCGGGGCTCTTGAAACAGCGCGATGTGTCCCCACCCTCGTCGCGCCGGTGATCGGCGCGACTTGCATTTCCACGACCATGAGCAAACAGACGCTTTCCTTCCAGGCCGAGGTCAAGCAGATCCTGCACCTCGTCACCCACTCGCTGTACTCCAACAAGGAGATCTTCCTGCGCGAGCTGGTCTCCAACGCCTCCGACGCCTGCGACAAGCTGCGCTTCGAGGCGCTCGATGCGCCCGAGCTGTTCGAGGACGCGCCCAACCTCGAGGTGCGCGTCGCGTTCGACGCCGAAGCGAAGACGATCACGATCACCGACAACGGCATCGGCCTGTCCGAGCCCGAGGCGGTGGCCAACCTGGGCACCATCGCCAAGAGCGGCACGCGCGAGTTCATGGCCGCGCTCGAGGGCGACAAGCGCAAGGACGCGCAGCTGATCGGCCAGTTCGGCGTCGGCTTCTACAGCGGCTTCATCGTCGCCGACCGCATCACCGTCGAATCGCGCCGCGCCGGCCTGAAGCCGGAAGAGGGCGTGCGCTGGGCCAGCGACGGCAGCGGCGACTTCGAGGTCGAGACCATCATGCGCCCCGAGCGCGGCACCAGCGTGACGCTGCATTTGCGCGAGGGCGAGGAGGAGTTCCTCTCCGGCTGGAAGCTGCGCTCGATCATCGGCCGCTACTCCGACCACATCTCGCTGCC
>JAKOZT010000067.1 GCA_029779845.1 Pseudomonadota bacterium
AACGACGTGCGCATCACGCCGGACACGCCGCAACTCGCGCAGGCGCAGGGCGCCGTCACCTTCAGCGACACCGGTTTTGCGCTGCAGGACACGCGCGTGCGCCTGCTGGGCGGCGAGGCGCGCCTTTCGGGCGGCACGCAGGCGAATGGCGCCGCGGGCGCGCCGTCGGTGCTGCTGCGCGCGGTGGGCACCGCCAGCGCCGACGCCCTGCGCGAGATGGCCGACTGGGCGCCGCTGCCCGCGCTGGCGCGCCAGGCCAGCGGCAGCGCGGCGTACGAGGCGCAGATCGGCTTTCGCGCCGGGCAGCCCGACGTGTTGGTGACCAGCGACCTGCGCGGCATGGCGTTCGATTTGCCGGCGCCGCTGGCCAAGCCGGCCGACGCCGCCTGGCGCTTGCGATATGAGAGCGGTCGGGTGGCGGGCAACGACGACCGCGCGCGCTTTCGCGTCGCCGTGGCCGATCAACTGGCGGTTGAATACGAGCGCGAGGCCGAATCCGGCCGCGTGCTGCGCGGCGTCATCGGCGTCGGCCCGCAGGCCATGCCGCAACTCACGCTGCCGGCCAGCGGCGTGGTGGCGCGTTTGCACCTGCCGCGGCTGGACGCCGAGGCGTGGGACGCGGCGCTGACACGCGTGTTCGGCGACGACGGCAAGGTCCCCAACACGGGCGACACCAGCTTCGTGCCCACCGCCTGGTCGCTGCGCGCCGGCGAACTGGTGCTGGACGAGCACACCGCGCACGATGTGGCCGCCAGCGGCACGCGCGAGGGGCGCACCTGGCGCGCCGACCTGCAGGCGCGCGAACTGGCCGGCCGCATCGAGTACAGCGAAGGCGCCAGCGGTCGCGCCGGCAAGCTGCTGGCGCGGCTGTCGCGGCTGTCGATTCCCGCTGGCGGCGCCGAAGACCAGAGCCTGCTGGCGCAACCGCCGGCGCAGATTCCGGCGCTCGACGTGGTGGTGGACGACTTCGAACTGCGCGGCAAGAAGCTTGGCCGGCTGGAGGTCGAGGCCGTCAACCACGACGTGGCGCCGATCCGCCCCGGCACCGGTGCGCTACAAGAATGGGAGCTGTCGCGGCTTGTCTTGCGTGCGCCAGAGGCCACTTTTACTGCCAACGGCAAGTGGGACGCGCAGGCCCGTGGCCCGGCGCTGCCGCTGAACCCCCGCGCGCCGCGCGCCGCCGGCGACCTGCGCCGCACCGCGCTCGACTTCAAGCTCGAGGTGCGCGACGCCGGCAAGCTGCTGGCGCGCTTCGACATGCCGGGCGTGCTGTCACGCGGCAAGGGCCAGCTGGACGGCAGGCTGAGCTGGCGCGGCGCGCCGTTCTCGCCGCACTACCCCAGCATGGCGGGCCAGCTGCATGTGGACGTGGGCGCCGGCCAGTTCCTCAAGGCCGACCCGGGCATGGCCAAGCTGCTCGGCGTGCTCAGCCTGCAATCGCTGCCGCGCCGGCTGACGCTGGACTTTCGCGATTTGTTCTCGACCGGCTTCGCGTTCGACTTCGTGCGCGGCGACGTCGAGGTGCAGCGCGGCATCGCCAGCACCAACAACCTGCAGATGAAAGGCGCCACGGCCGCCGTGCTGATGGACGGCAGCGCCGACATCGACAAGGAAACGCAGAACCTGCGCGTGCTGGTCGTGCCCGAGATCGACGCCGGCACGGCCGCGCTGGTGGCCACCGCCATCAACCCGGTGATCGGCATCGGCGCCTTCGTGGCGCAGTTGGTGCTCAAGAAGCCGCTGATCAAGGCCGCCACGCGCGAATTCCACATCGGCGGCAGCTGGGACGACCCGCAGGTCACGCGCACCAATGCACGCGCCGAAGGCGGCGTGAGCGCACCGGCCTCGGCGCCCGCATCCGCCATCGAGCCGCAGAGCGAGGAAACCTCATGAAAGTCGCCGCCATCCAGATGGTCTCGTGTACCCGCGTGGCCGACAACCTGCGCGCCGCGCACGCGCTGCTCGCCGAAGCCGCGCAAGGCGGTGCCGAGCTGGCCGTGCTGCCCGAATACTTCTGCGTCATGGGCCAGCGCGACACCGACAAGCTGGCGTTGCAGGAGCCGCTGGGCAGTGGCCCGATCCAGGACTGGCTGGCCGCCACGGCGCGCGAGCTGAACCTGTGGATCGTCGGCGGCACGCTGCCCCTGTCGTGCGAGCCGCGTGATGAAGCGCGCCGAAGCGTCGGGCCGCCCCAAGCGCAGGCAGCCCCCTCGGGGGGCAGCGCAGCACGCGAAGCGGCAGAGCGTGGGGGCAAGTGTCGCAATGCCAGCCTGGCGTTCAACCCGAGCGGCGAGCGCGTGGCCTGCTACGACAAGATCCACCTGTTCAAGTTCGACGACGGCAGCCGCGTGTACGACGAGGCGGCCGTGCTGGCGCGCGGCAGCCGCCCGACGCTGTTCGATCTGCC
>JAKOZT010000086.1 GCA_029779845.1 Pseudomonadota bacterium
ATCACGGCCTGAGCCCGAACGCCGATGCCTGGCTGGCTTTCTGCGAGGCGCAGGCGGCGCGCTGGCAGCGGCGCTGGCCGATCGTGTTCCGCCATGCCCGATTGACGACGAAGCCGCCGCGCGGCGAGAGCCTCGAAGCCTGGGCGCGCCGCGAGCGTTATCAGGCGCTGCGCCGCATGGCGCTGGAAGAGGGCGCCGACACCGTGCTGCTGGCGCACCACCGCCGCGACCAGGCCGAGACCGTGCTGATCCAGGCGCTGCGCGGCGGCGGCGTCGCGGGGCTGGCCGGCATGCCGCGCGAGATCGAGCGCGACGGCGTGCACTGGCTGCGGCCCTGGCTGGCGCGCGAGCCGCAGGCGATCGCGGCCTACGTGCGGCGCCATCGGCTGAAGCACATCGAGGACGAGAGCAACGCGGATCGCCGCTTCGCGCGCAACCGGCTGCGGCTGGACGTGTGGCCGGCGCTCGAACAGGCCTTCCCGCACGCCGAAACCTCGCTCGCCGATGCAGCCGAGTGGGCGCGCCAGGCGAGCGAGTGCCTGACCGAGATCGGCGATATGGATCGGGTGCAGCTCGATGCGGGCAACGCCGGGCTCGGCGTCGTGCGCTGGCGCGAACTGAGCATGGCGCGCCGCGTCAATGCCTTGCGGCGCTGGCTGCATGAGCGCCTGGGCGCACTGGCGGCGTCGAGCCTGGTCGTGCGCCTCGCCGATGAGCTAACCCACCATGCGAGCGGCACATGGCAGGCGCCGGGCGGCAGGCTGCGCCTGTATCGCGGCACGCTCCGCTGGCAGCCCGACGCCGCGCCCGTGGCCTCGGCACGCGAAACCACACTGAGCATCCGCCGCGCCGGCCGCCACGCGCTGCCCGGCTGGGGCGGCGTGCTGGTCGCGCAGCGCGTGCAAGAAGGCGGCGTGCCGCTCGCCTGGCTGGCCGCGCTGGAACTGCGCGAGCGCCGCGGCGGCGAGCAGTTCCAGGCCGGCATCGGCCGCCCGCCGCGCAGCCTGAAGAAGCAGTTCCAGGCCGCCGGCGTGCCCGAGTGGGAGCGCGACGGCCCGCTGGTCTACAGCGGCGGCCAGCTCGTCTTCGTGCCCGGCCTCGGGCTGGACGCGCGCATCGTCGGCCTGCCCGGACAGGCGCTGCTGCGCCTGTCGTGGGAGCGCAAGTCGGCCGGATAGAATGCCAGGTTCACGAGCGCGCACGCATTCTTCATTCATGGCACTGATCGTTCACAAGTACGGCGGCACCTCGATGGGCTCGACCGAGCGCATCCGCAACGTCGCCAAGCGTGTCGCCAAGTGGGCGCGGGCAGGGCACCGGATGGTGGTCGTGCCCTCGGCCATGAGCGGCGAGACCAACCGGCTGCTCGGCCTCGCGAAGGAACTCTCGCCCGCCGCGACCACGCCCGAACTGCAGCGCGAACTCGACATGATCGCCTCCACCGGCGAGCAGGTGTCGGTGGGCCTGCTGGCGATCGCGCTGCAGGCCGAGGGCATGCCGGCGGTCAGCTACACCGGCTGGCAGGTGCCGATCGCCACCGACAGCGCCTACACCAAGGCGCGCATCCAGAGCATCGACGACCAGCGCGTGCGCGCCGACCTGACGGCCGGCAAGGTGGTCATCATCACCGGCTTCCAGGGCATCGACGAGCACGGCAACATCACCACGCTCGGCCGCGGCGGCTCGGACACCTCGGCGGTGGCGGTGGCCGCGGCGCTGAAGGCCGACGAGTGCCTGATCTACACCGACGTCGACGGCGTCTACACCACCGACCCGCGCATCGTTCCCGAGGCGCGACGGCTGCACACCATCAGCTTCGAGGAGATGCTGGAGATGGCCAGCCTCGGCTCCAAGGTGCTGCAGATCCGCTCGGTGGAGTTCGCCGGCAAGTACCGCGTGCCGATGCGCGTGCTGTCGAGCTTCACGCCCTGGGACATCGACATCGCCGAAGAGGCCCGCTCGGGCACGCTGATTACCTTTGAGGAAGACGAGAAGATGGAACAAGCCGTCGTGTCCGGCATCGCGTTCAACCGCGACGAAGCCAAGATCAGCCTGCTCGGCGTGCCCGACAGGCCGGGCATCGCGTTCTCGATCCTCGGGCCGGTGGCCGAGGCCAACATCGACGTCGACGTGATCATCCAGAACGTCTCGCACGACGGCAGGACCGACTTCTCGTTCACCGTGCACCGCAACGACTACCAGCGCACGGTCGACCTGCTGAAGAACGCCGTGGTGCCCGCCACCGGCGCCGCGCAGGTGACGGGCGACACCAAGATCTGCAAGGTGAGCATCGTCGGCATCGGCATGCGCTCGCACGTCGGCGTGGCCAGCCGCATGTTCAAGGCGCTCAGCGACGAAGGCATCAACATCCAGATGATCACCACCAGCGAGATCAAGACCAGCGTGGTGATCGACGAGAAGTACATGGAGCTGGCGGTGCGCGCGCTGCACAAGGCCTTCGACCTCGACCAGGGTGCGGCGGCATGAGCCGAAGGCGCGTCGAACGCGGCTAGAATGCGTGACTTCGCCGGAGTCGTGACCGAGAGGCCGAAGGTGCTCCCCTGCTAAGGGAGTATGCGGGCAAAACCTGCATCGAGGGTTCGAATCCCTCCGACTCCGCCAGATGCGAAACGAACGGGCCCCCTCGGGGGCCCGTTTCCATTTCTGGCGCCAATTCTCATTGGTGAAACGTCATTCATGACGTCATGTTCGTCATCTCGCGCGAGCGTCAAGTCGCATGCGAGGTGCAGCGTGAATTCTTGCCGCGGTGCCCCCTGTTCCGGGTGGCTCGAAGCACGGCTCTAGGGCCTTTTGCGCGGGGGCCGCACGGCATACTCGTTCGATGACTGACGGTGTCTGGCTGCTGCGTTTCGTGCCTCGCCCTGGGTGTGATGTGCGTCTGTTCTGTTTCCACCATGCGGGTGTCGGCGCCGCCGGCTATCGGCCGTGGGCGCTGGCGCTGCCGGAGCGGATCGAAGTGTGCGCCGTCGAGTTGCCCGGTCGCGGCAACCGCCTGCGCGAGGCGCCGCTGAAGAGCGTCGACGAGATCGTCGCGCGCTTGCTGCCGCGGCTCGAGCCCGAGCTCGACCGGCCCTTCGTCTTCTTCGGGCACAGCATGGGCGCCGTGCTGGCCTACGAGACGGCGCTGGCGCTGCGTGCCCGCGGGCGCGCGCTGCCCGAGCACCTGTTCGTCTCGGGGCGGCGTCCGCCGCACCTGCCGGACCCGCTGAGTCCGCTCGCCGGACTGCCGGACGATGCCTTCGTGGCCGCGATCAACCGGCGCTACGGCGGCATCCCCTCCGCGCTGCTGCAGCACGCCGACGTGATGGCGCTGCTGCTGCCGGCGCTGCGCGCCGACATCCATGCGCTCGAAGCGCACCGGCCGGCGCAGGCGCGCGCACCGCTGCCGTGCCCGATCACCGCGCTGGGCGGCGAGGCCGATGCCGCGACGCCCGCCGAGCACCTCGACGCCTGGCGGCCGCTGACGGCCGCTGCCTTCACCACCCGGCGCTACCCGGGCGACCACTTCTATCTGGACGCGCGTCGTGCCGACGTGCTCGCCGAGGTGAGCGCGGCCGCCCAGGCCGCGGAGCTGGCGAGGGAGTAGTCCGGGTGAGCGAGCGGATGCCCATCGCCGTGGTCGGCATCGGTTGCCGCTTTCCGGGCGGAGTGACCGATGTCGCGAGCTTCTGGCGCCTGCTGGTCGAGGGCCGGGACGCGATCGAGGAGATCCCGCCGGACCGCATCGACCTGGCGCGCTTCCACGACGAGCGCCCGGCCACGCCCGGCCGCATCATGACGCGCTGGGGCGGCTTCCTGCGCGGCATCGAGGCTTTCGACGCCGCCTTCTTCGGCATCTCGCCGCGCGAGGCCGAGCGGCTCGATCCGGCGCAGCGGCTGGTGCTCGAAACCGCCTGGGAAGGCCTCGAGGACGCCGGCATCGACGCCACGCGGCTCGATGGCAGCGACACCGGCGTCTTCGTCGGCCAGTGGCTGAGCGACTTCGAGGGCCGCCTGTTTGCCGACCCCGAGGCGGTGGACTTCTACATGACCACCGGCAGCGGGCGCTACGCCACCTCGGGGCGGCTGTCGTACCTGCTGGGCTTGCGCGGGCCGAGCCTGACGCTGGACACGGCCTGCTCGTCGTCGCTGGTGGCGGTGCACCTGGCCGTGCGCAGCCTGCGCGCCGGCGAATGCTCGCTGGCGCTGGCCGGCGGCGTCAACGTGATCCTGCAGCCGCACATCAGCATCGCGTATTCGCAGAGCCGCATGATGGCGCCCGATGGCCGCTGCAAGTTCGGCGACGCGCGCGGCGACGGCTACGTGCGCAGCGAGGGCGCGGGCATGGTGGTGCTCAAGCCGCTGGCGGCGGCGCTGGCCGACGGCGACCGCATCTACGCGCTGATCCGCGGCAGCGCGGTCAACAACGACGGCCGCAGCAGCGGCTCGATGGGCACGCCCAGCCGCGACGGGCAGGAAGCGCTGCTGCGCGCCGCCTATGCCGATGCGCAGACCGATCCGGCCGAGCTGGGCTACGTCGAGGCGCACGGCACCGGCACGCGCGCGGGCGACCCGGTCGAACTGGATGCGCTGGCGCGCGTGCTGCGCGAAGGGCGCGCGGCGGCGTCGCGCACGCGTGTCGGTTCGGTCAAGACCAACATCGGCCACACCGAGGGCGCGGCCGGCGTGGCCGGCCTGATCAAGGTGGCGCTGGCGTTGCACCACGGGCGCATTCCGGCCAGCCTGCATTGCCGCGAGCCTAGTCCGGCGGTGAACTGGGATGCGGCGCCGTTCGAGCTGGCACGCGACGCGGCGGCCTGGGCCGCCGGCCCGCGCCTGGCCGGCGTGAGCGCCTTCGGCATCGCCGGCACGAACGCGCACGTGGTGCTGGCAGGTGCTCCCGCCCCGCTCGTGCAGACACCCACGGCATCGCTGCCGCCGCGCCCGGCGCTGCTGCCGCTGTCGGCGCGCAGCCGCGAGGCCTTGACGGCGCTGGCCCAGGCCTACGCCGAACGGCTGGCCGGCGCCGGCCGCGCGCAGCTCGATGCGCTGTGCTGGGCCGCCGCCACGCGCCGCGCGGCGTTGCCGCAGCGCGCCGTCTTCATTGCCGACGACGCCGAGTCGCTGCGCGCGCAGCTGCTCGCCTTCGCCGCCGGCGAGGCGGCGCCCGCAGAAGGCACGGTGCACGCGGCACCCGCGCAGGCGCCGGTGTTCGTCGTGCCGGGGCAGGGCGGCCAGTGGGTCGGCATGGCGCGTGGGCTGATGGCGCGCGAGCCGGTCTTCCGCGCGGCGCTGGAGGCTTGCGACGAAGCGGCCCGGCCCTGGCTGGCCGCCTCGCTGGTCGAGCAACTGCAGCTCGACGCCGGCCATCCGGACCACCGCATGGACCGCATCGAGCTGATCCAGCCCGCGCTGGTCGCGCTGGCGATCGCCGGCGCGCGCTGGCTCGAATCGCTCGGTATCGAGGCCTCGGCGCTGGTCGGCCACAGCATGGGCGAGGTGGGCGCTGCGCACCTGGCCGGCGTGCTCGATCTCGACCAGGCGATGCGCATCATCTGCCGCCGCAGCGCGCTGATGGGCGGCGCGCGCGGCGGCGCGATGGCGATGGTCGACCTCGCGATGACCGAGGCGCAGCGCTGCCTCGCCGGCCGCGAGGCGCTGCTATCGGTGGCGGTGAGCAACAGCCCGCGCTCCTGCGTGGTGTCGGGCGACCGCGCCGCGCTGAACGACTGGATGGCCGAGCTGGAACGCGACGGCGTGTTCTGCCGTCTCGTCAAGGTCGACGTCGCCTCGCACAGCCCGCAGATGGAGGGGCCGGCCGCGGCGCTGGTCGCCGAGCTGGCCGATCTGGCGCCGTCCGCCGCGAACCGGCCGCTGCACTCCACCGTGCTGGCGCGCAGCGTCGATGGCGCCGAACTGGATGCCGCCTACTGGGGCTGCAACCTGCGCCAGCCGGTGCGCTTCGCCGACACCGCCGCGGCGCTGATCGACAGCGGCGCGAGCAGCTTCGTCGAGCTGGGCCCGCACCCGGTGCTGGCGCCGGCCCTGCAGCAGACCGCGCAGGCGCTGGCCCGCGAGGTCGCGACGCTGGTGCTGGGGCGGCGCGGCGAGCCCGAGCAGCACAACGCGCTGGCGGTCGTCGCCGGGCTGTGGGCGGCCGGGCACGCAATCGACTGGACGCGCGTGCTGCCGGCGGCGGACACGCCGGTGGATCTGCCGCTGTACCCGTGGCAGCGCGAACGCCATTGGGTGGCGCAGGCTTCGATCGCCGCCGCGGCGCGGCAGGGGGCGCCGGCGGCCGCGCCCATCCCGGCCGGACAGCAGGAGTGGCTGAACACGCTGCAATGGCTGCCCGTCGACCACGGCGCAGGCCGTGCGCCGTCGTCATCGAGCGGCGCATGGCTGATCGCGGCGGACGACCAGGGCGCCGCGCAGGCCCTGAAGCAGGCCTTCGAAGCCGCCGGGCAGGCGGCGCGCATCGCGGCGCCCGGCGCGCTGGCAACGGCGCTCGCCGAAGGCGGCCTCGCCGGTGTGGTGCTGATGCCGGCCGACCAGCCCGGCGCGGCGCATGCACCGGTGGCGGCCCTGCAGGCGATGCTGCGCGAGCCGGGCTGCGCCGGCGCGCGCCTGTGGCTGGCCACCACCGGCGCGCAAGCGGTCGAAGGCCAGCCGCGTGCGCGCGTCGCGGTGCATGCCGGCGCCGCCTGGGGTGCGGGGCGCGTGCTGGCCGACGAGCATCCGGACCGCTGGGGCGGCATGCTCGACCTCGATCCGCTCGCAGATGCTGCCGCGCGCGCCGAAGCGCTGGTGCGCCATGTTCTTTCGGGCACCGACGAGCCGCAGGCGGCCTATCGTGCCGGCCGGGGCTACGCGCTGCGCCTGCTGCCGATGGGCGATGCCGCCGCCCAGCCGGTGCCGCCGCCGTGGCGCGCCGAGGGCGCCTGGCTGGTCACCGGCGGGCTCGGCGAGGTCGGCCTGCGCGTGGCCGCCGGCATGCTCGCCGGCGGCGCGCGCCGCCTGGTGCTGATGGGCCGCCACGGTCTGCCGCCGCGCCGCCAGTGGCGCGATGCCGGCCTGGACGCGCGCAGCGCCGGCCGCATCGCCGCGGTGCTGGCGCTGGAGGCCGCGGGCGCCGCGGTGCACGTGCTCGAAGCCGACCTGGCCGACGCCGCCGACACCGAACGCGCGCTGCGCGAATACGACGAAGCCGCCTGGCCGCCGATCCGCGGCGTGGTGCATGCCGCCGGCGTGCTGGAGAGCCAGCTCGCGCTGCAGGCCGATGCGGACGGCTTCGAGCGCGTGCTGGCGCCCAAGCTGGAAGGCGCGCTGACCCTCGAGCGCCTGCTGCCGCGTCTCGATGCCTTCGTGTTGTTCTCGTCGATCATCGGCGTGCTGGGCGTCGCCGGGACGGCGGCCTATGCGGCGGCCAACGCCGGCCTCGACGCGCTGGCGGCCGACCGGCGCGCACGCGGCCTGCCGGCGCTGAGCATCCAGTGGGGCGCCTGGGAGGGCCTGGGCATGCTCGGCGGCAGCGCCGGCGCGGCGCACATGGAAGGCCTGCGCGCGCTCGGCGTGCGCGGCTTCGCGGCCGACGACGGCGTGCGCCTGTTCAACGCGCTGGCAGGCCGCGACAACGCCTCGCTGGCGGTGATGGCGATGGACTGGCCCGCCTTCCGCGCCGCGCACCGCCACCACGCGCTGGCGCTGGTGCGCGGCTGTTTCGATGCCGGGCCGGCGGGCGATGGCGGCGTGCCGCTCTCGCAGCGCCTCGCCGCGCTCGAACCCGCCGAGCGGCGCGCGCTGCTCGAACCGGTGGTGCGCCAGGCCGTCGGCGCGGTGCTCAAGCTGGCGCCGGCGCGCATCGACGCGCGCCAGGCGCTGGGCGCGATGGGGCTGGGCTCGCTGCTGGCGATGGAGCTGCGCAACCGGCTCGAAGCGGCGCTCGGCCAGCCGCTGTCGGCCACGCTGGCCTGGAACTACCCGAGCGTGGAGGCGCTGGTCGGCTTCCTCGCCGGCCTGGGTGCCGCCGCCGCCCCGGCGATGCCGGCCGCCGCCGAAGCCCCGCCCGAGCCGGCCGCCGCGCTGGCCGATCTGGATTCGATCTCCGACGACGAAGCCGCCCGGCTTCTGCGCCGGCGCCGTTGAAGGCCGCGATGGACAGCTCCCGCAACCCCGCGCCGTCCCTCGCGCAGCTCTCGCCGCTGAAGCTGGCGCTGCTGGCCGAGCAGGCGCGCGCACGCAGCGAGCCGGTGCTGCGCGCCGACCCGATCGCGATCGTCGGCATGGGCTGCCGGCTGCCCGGCGGCGCGAGCGACCCGGCATCGTTCTGGGAGCTGCTGCGCAATGGCGTCGACGCGGTGCGCGAGGTGCCGCCGGGGCGCTGGGACGTGGCGACGCTGTTCGACCCCGACCCCGCCGCGCCCGGCAGGATGGCGGCGAAGCAGGGCGGCTTCCTCGATGCCATCGACGGCTTCGACGCCGCCTACTTCGGCATCCTGCCGCGCGAGGCGGAGCAGATGGACCCGCAGCAGCGGCTGTTCCTCGAAGTCGCGGTCGAGGCGCTCGAGCATGCCGGCCTGACGCGCGAACGCCTCGCCGGCTCACGCACCGGCGCCTTCGTCGCGAGCTACTACAACGACTATGCGCAGTTGCAGGCCGCCGACGCGCAGGGCATCGACTCGCGCTCGCTGACCGGCACGCTGCACAGCGTGCTGGTCAACCGGCTGTCGTACCTCCTCGACCTGCGCGGGCCGAGCGTGTCGGTCGACACCGCCTGCTCGTCGTCGCTGGTGGCCATCCACCTGGCCTGTCAGAGCCTGCGCCACGGCGAGTGCGATGCGGCGATCGCCGGCGGCGTCTCGCTGATGGTCGGGCCGACGCCGATGATCACCTTGTCCAAGGTCGGCTTCATGGCGCCGGACGGCCGCTGCAAGACCTTCGACGCGCGCGCCGACGGCTTCGGCCGCGGCGAGGGTTGCAGCGTGATCGTGATGAAGCGCCTGGCCGATGCCGTGCGCGACGGCGACCGCGTGCTCGCGCTGCTGCGCGGCTCGGCGGTGAACCAGGACGGCCACTCCACCGTGCTCGCCGCACCCAACGGGCTGGCGCAGCAGGCCCTGATCCGCGAGGCGCTGGCCAATGCTCAGATCGAGCCGCGCCGCATCGGCTACGTCGAGGCGCACGGCACCGGCACCGCGCTGGGCGACCCGATCGAGGTCGAGGCGCTGGCCGCCGTGCTCGGCGCGCCCGCGGCCGACGCCGGGCCGTGCCTGCTCGGTGCGGCCAAAGCCAACCTGGGGCACCTGGAAGCGGCGGCGGGCGTCACCGGCGTGGTGAAGTCGGTGCTGGTGCTGCAGCACGGCGAGGTGCCGCCGCAAGTGCATTTCACGCAGCTCAACCCGCACATCCGGCTGGCCGGCACGCGGCTGGCGGTGCCGGGCGAGCCGACGCCGTGGCCGGCCGGTGCGGCGCCGCGTTGCGCGGGTGTCAGCGGCTTCGGCGTCGGCGGCACCAATGCGCACGTGGTGCTGGAAGAGGCGCCGCTGCTCGCCGCCGACGACGCGCCGGCCTTCGCCGCAGCACCTTGGCTGCTGCCGATGTCGGCGCGCAGCCCGGCCGCGCTGCGCGCGCTGGCGCAGCGCTGGATGGCCTTTCTCGGCCGCGCCGATGCGCCGCTGCCGGCGCTGTGCGCCAGCGCCGGCGAGCGCCGCTCGCACCACCCGCAGCGTCTCGCCGTCGTGGGCGACAGCGCCGCGCAGATGATCGAGCGCTTGCAGGCCTTCCTCGTCGGCGCCGCGCCGAGCGGCTGGGCCAGCGGCCGGCCGGCCGAAAGCGGCACGGCGCGCATCGCCTTCGTGTTCGGCGGCCAGGGCCAGCAATGGGCCGGCATGGCGCGCGAGCTGCTCGAAGGCGAGCCGGTGTTCCGCGCCGCGATCGAGGAGATCGAGCAGGGCCTGCGCGCACACGTCGCCTGGTCGCTGCGCGACGAGCTGCGCGCGCCGGCCGAGACCTCGCGGCTCGAGCGCACCGACATCGCCCAGCCGGCGATCTTCGCCGTGCAGGTGGCGCTGTGCCGGCTGTGGGCGCACTGGGGATTCCGGCCCGACGGCGTGGTGGGGCACAGCGTCGGCGAGATCGCCGCGCTGCACGTGGCCGGCGCGCTGCCGTTGGACGAAGCGCTGCGCATCGTCGTGCAGCGTGCGCGCTTCATGCACGCGGCCAGCGGCGCCGGCGCGATGGCCGCGGTGGGGTTGACGCCCGCGCAGGCCGCGCAGCGCCTGGCCGGCCTCGGCGCGCGGCTGTCGGTCGGCGCGGTCAACAGCCCGCGCGGCGTGGTGCTGTCCGGCGAAGCCGGGGCGCTGCGCGACATGCTCGCCGTGCTCGAGCGCGAAGGCATCGCGCAGCGCGCGCTGCCGGTCAACTACGCCTTCCACAGCGCGCAGATGCGCCCGCACGCCGATGCGCTGGTCGATGCGCTCGGCCGCGTGCGCTCGCAGACCGGCGCGCTGCCGGTCTATTCCACGGTGACGGGCGCGCGGCTCGCCGGCGCGGCGCCCGACGCCGCCTACTTCGGCCGCAACGTGCGCGAGACGGTGCGTTTCGCCGACGCGATCGGCGCGATGCTCGACGACGGCTTCACCACCTTCGTCGAGATCGCGGCGCACCCGGTGCTCGCGGCCTCGATCGCCGAGTGCGGCGCCGGGCGCGGCGTCGAGCCGCTGACGCTGGCCTCGCTGCGCCGCGGCAAGCCCGAGCGCGAGGCGATGCTCACGGCCTGCGCCGGCCTGTACGCCGCCGGCCACGCGCCGGACTGGCCGGCGCTGCAAGGCGCGCCGGCCGAGGTGCTGGACCTGCCGGCCTACCCGTGGCAGCACCAGCGCTTCTGGCTCAAGCGCAGCACCGCGCGCCACAGCGTCGCGCTGCCCGGCCAGCGCCTGCCGGTGGCCGGCGTGGCGGTGTTCGAGTCGACATGGCCCTCGGCCGCGCCGGCCTGGCTGGCCGACCACCGCCTCGGCGGGCAACTGCTGCTGCCCGGCATGGCGATGCTCGAAGCGATGCGCCTGGCCGCGCAGCGCGTCGCGGCGTCGGAGGTGGCGGCGCTGGAGGACTTCGTCATCCACCGGCCGCTGGTGCTGGGCGACGGCGACGCCGCGCCGACGCGCTGGCAGGTGGTGGTCGGCGCGGACGAGGTCGCGCTGCACCTGCAGGACGGCGAGGATGCGACCGTCTGGCATCGGGTGGCCGATGCGCGCGTGGCCCGGACCTGCATCGGCGATGCGCCGGCCGAGGAGGAAACGCCTGCGCGCGACGACGCCGCCGTCGACGGTGCGGCGATCTACGCCGCCTTCCGCGATCTGGGCGTCGAGTTCGGCCCGGCGTTCCGCACCATCGAGCGCCTGTCGCCGCGCGAAGGCGGCGCGAGCGCCTGGCTGTGCCTGCCGGCCGAGGCCGAGGCCGAGGGTGATGCGATGGGCTGCCACCCGGTGCTGCTCGATGCCGCCTTGCAGGCCTGCGTCGCGGCGCTCGGCGGCGGGCGGCCGGCGCAAGCCTGGCTGCCGGTGCGGGTGGGGTGCTATCGGCTGCTGCGCGCCGCGACGCCGCGGCTGCGCGCCGAGGTTCGTGTGACGCGCGCGGCCGGCGGCGCGGCGGCGGACGCGCAGGCGCAGCTGTTCGACGCCGACGGCCAGCGGGTCGCCAGCCTCGACGGCATCCGCTTCGAGCTGTCGTCCACCGTCGGTGCCGCCGCCGCGCCGCGCGCCGACGAATGGCTGCACGAAGTGAGCTGGGTGGTGGACGACACGCCGCCTGCCACCATGCCGCGCGCCGCGGGCAGCTGGCTGATCGTCGGCGACGAACCCGAGCCGGCGAGTGCACTGCTGGCGGCGCTGCGCACGGCCGGCGCAGCCTGCCGGCACATCGGGCTGGCCGACGCCGGCGCGCTGCCGCTGCCGTCGAACGATCTCGCCGGCGTGGTGCTGCTGGCGCCGATGCACGCGCCCGATGCCCCGCTCGCCGTCACCGCGCCCGCGCTGCGCTTCGTGCAGGCGCTGCTGCGATCGGGCGGCGCGGCGCTCACCGTGGTCACCAGCGGCGCGCAGACCGGTGGCGCGGCCGTGCCGCGCCCCGCGCCGGCTGCGCTGTGGGCGCTGGCGGGCGTGGCCGGCGTCGAGCATCCCGAGCTGGGTCTGCGCCTGATCGACCTCGACCCCGATGCGCCCGAGTTCGATGCCGCCGCGCTCGCCGCCGAACTGCTGCGCGCCGGCGCCGTGCCGCGCCTCGCGCTGCGTGGCGGCCAGCGCCTCGTGCCGCGCCTGCAGCATCGCCCGGCGCTGCCGGCCACGCCGGCACGGCTGAAGCTGGCGCCGGGACCGTCGCACACGCTCGACGACCTGGCCTGGCAGCCGATGCCGCCGGCATCGCCCGGCGCCGGCGAAGTCCGCGTGCGCGTCGTCGCCGCCGGGCTGAACTTCCGCGACGTGCTGATGGCGCTGGGCATGATTCCCGGCCAGCTCGGCTTCCTCGGCGCCGAGTGCGCCGGCATCGTGCAGGCCGTGGGCGAGGGCGTGACCGACCTGCGCGTCGGCGACGCGGTGTTCGGCCTCGCGCCCGGCGCACTGGCCAGCGAGGTGCTCGTGCCGGCCGCCTTCCTGGCGCGTTGGCCGGCCGAACTCGGCACGCTGGAGCAGGCCGCCGCGCTGCCGGCCGCCTGGCTCACCGCGATGCTGGGCCTGCAAGGCATCGCCGGCCTGCGCGCCGGCCAGAGCGTGCTGGTGCATGCCGGCAGCGGTGGCGTCGGCTGGGCGGCGGTGCAGATCGCGCTGCGCGCCGGCGCCACCGTGTTCGCCACCGCGGGTTCGCCGGCCAAGCGCGAGCTGCTGCGCTCGCTCGGCGTGGCGCAGGTGTTCGATTCGCGCACGCTCGACTTCGCGCCGCAGCTGCGCGCGGCCACCGGCGGGCGCGGCGTCGATGTCGTGCTGAACTCGCTGGCCGGTGAGTTCATCGGCGCGAGCGTCGAGTGCCTGGCGCCGGCCGGCTGCTTCCTCGAGCTCGGCAAGCGCGAGCTGTGGCCGGACCAGCGCTTCCACGCCGTGCGCCCGGCGGCGCGCTACGCGGTCTACGACCTCGGCACGATGGCGCGCGACGATCCTTCGCTGGTGCGCCCGCTGCTCGACGAGCTGCTGGTCGCGCTCGCCGCCGGCGCACTGCGCGCGGCGCCGCTGCGTGTGTTCGAGTTCGCGCAGGCGCACGACGCGATGCGGCTGATGGCGCAGGCGCGCCACGTCGGCAAGCTGGTGTTGCGCGCACCCGCGGCGCTCGATGTGCCCGGCCCGCCGGTACGCGCGACGGCGAGTTATCTGATCACCGGCGGCCTCGGCGCGCTCGGCCTGCACACGGCGCGCTGGCTGGCGCAGCGCGGCGCGCGCCACCTCGTGCTGACCGGGCGCGGCGCGCCGACGCCGGCCACGCAGGCCGTGCTCGACGAGCTGGCTCGGCAAGGTGTCGCGGTGCGCGTGTGCCGCGTCGACGCCGCCGATGCTACCGCGATGGCGCCGCTGGTCGATGAACTGGCGCGCGCCGCCGCGCCGCTGCGCGGCGTGATCCACGCCGCCGGCCAGCTCGACGACGGCGTGCTGCTGCAGCAGGACGAAATGCGCCTCGCCGCCGTGCTGCGCGGCAAGGCCGAAGGCGCGCTGCTGCTGGATGCGCTGACGCGCGACGTGCCGCTGGACTTCTTCGTGCTCTATTCGGCGGCCGGCCCTCTGCTGGGTGCGAGCGGGCAGAGCACGTATGCCTCTGCCAACGCCGTGCTCGACGCCATCGCCCACGCACGCCGCGCTGCCGGCCTGCCGGCGCTCGCGGTCGACTGGGGCTTGTGGCGCGACGGCATGGCCGCCGGCGCGGCGCAGGCGGCCTGGTCGGCGCGCGGCCTGGGTGCGATGGATGCGGACGGCGGCATGGCGCGCCTCGAACGCCTGTTGCGCGAGGGCGCGACGCAGGCGGCGGTGCTGCCGATCGCCTGGAACCGCTTCCTGGCCACGCTGCCGGCGGGTGTTGACCGGAGCTTCTTCGGCTCGCTGGCCGCGGGCGCGGCGCCGGCATCGCAGCGTGTTGCCGACCCGGCCGCGACGCTGACGACCCGCTGGCGCACGCTGCCCGCCGGCGAGCGCCGCGACGCGATGCTGCACGACCTCGCGCAGCAAGCCTTGCAGGTGCTCGGCCTGGGTGCCGACACGCCGCTCGATGCGCGCCGCGCGCTCAAGGACGCCGGGCTCGATTCGCTGATGGCCGTCGAGTTGCGCAACCTGCTCGCGCGCGCCACCGACACCAGCCTGCCGGCGACGCTGCTGTTCGATCACCCGACCCTCGATGCCCTGGCCGACTTCCTGATGCGCAAGCTCGACCTCTTGCCCGTCGCCGCGCCGCCGGTCGCCAGCGATGCCCAGCGTGCGCTCGCCGCGCTCAGCGACGCAGAAGCCGAAGCCCAGTTGCTGGCCGAACTGGAAGCCGGCCCGGGAGCAGCGCGATGAGCGATCACGATCTCTCGCCCGTCAAGCGCGCACTGCTCGAGATCCGCGAGTTGCGCGCGCGCGTGGCCGAACTCGAAGCCGCCGCGCACGAGCCGCTGGCCATCGTCGGCCTGGCGATCCGCGCGCCCGGCGGCGTGGTCGACGCGGCCAGCCTGGAGCGGCTGCTGTGGGATGGCGTCGACGCCATCGGGCCGATTCCGCCCGATCGCTGGAACCTCGACCAGTGGTACGACGCCGATCCGACCATGCCGGGCAAGATGACCACGCGCGAAGGCGGCTTCATCGACGGCGTGGACCGCTTCGACGCCGCCTTCTTCGGCATCACGCCGGCCGAGGCGGCGAGCATGGACCCGCAGCAGCGCCTCGCGCTCGAGCTGGCCTGGGAGGCGCTGGAAGACGCGGCGATCGCGCCCACCGCGCTGGCCGGCAGCCGCACCGGCGTCTATCTCGGCATCGCCAACGGCGACTACGGGCGCGCGCTGTTCGCGCAGCCCGAGCTGATCGACCCGTACTTCAGCCAGGGCAACGCCTTCAGCGTCGCCTCCGGCCGCATCGCCTACGTGCTCGGCCTGCAGGGGCCGGCGGTGTCGGTGGACACGGCCTGCTCGTCGTCGCTGGTGGCGCTGCACCTGGCCTGCCAGGGCCTGCGCCGCGGCGAGTGCGACCGCGCGCTGGTCGGCGGCGTCAACCTGATCCTCGGGCCCGAGGTCAACGTCAATTTCTCCAAGGCCGGAATGATGGCCGCCGACGGCCGCTGCAAGACCTTCGACGCCGCCGCCGACGGCTACGTGCGCGGTGAGGGCGGCGCCTTCGTCGTCGTGCGGCGGCTGCGTGACGCGCTCGGCGACGGCGACCGCGTGCTCGCCGTGCTGCGCGGCAGCGCCATCAACCAGGACGGCCGCAGCAATGGCCTGACCGCGCCCAACGGCCCGGCGCAGGAGGCGGTGCTGCGCGCCGCGCTGGCCGATGCGGGCGTGGCGCCGGCGCAGGTGGGCTACGTCGAGACGCACGGTACCGGCACCTCGCTGGGCGACCCGATCGAGGTCAACGCGCTCGGCGCGGTGATGCGCGAAGGGCGCGATGCGGTGCGGCCGCTGGCGATCGGCGCGATCAAGACCAACATCGGCCACCTCGAGGCGGCCGCCGGCCTGGCCGGGCTGGCCAAGGCGGTGCTGGTGCTGCAGCGCGGCGAGATCCCGCCGCACCTGCACTTCACGACGCCGAACCCGTACATCGACTGGGCGCATCTGTCGCTCACGGTGCCCACCGCCACGACGCCCTGGCCGGCCGGCGAGGGGCCGCGCATCGCCGGCGTCAGCTCGTTCGGCTTCTCGGGCACCAATGCGCACGTGGTGCTGGAAGCGGCGCCGGCGCCGCAGCCCGTGGCGAGCGAAAGCGCGCCGCGTGCGCCATCGCTGCTGGCGCTGTCGGCGCGCGACGATGCCGCGCTGGCGGAACTGGCGGCGCGCCATCGCGCCGCATTGGCCGCAGGCGCGCACGGCGCCAGCCTCGCCGACTGGTGCCACAGCGCCAACGCCGGGCGCGCGCACTTCGCATCGCGGCTGGCGGTGCAGGCCGGCAGCATGGCCGAACTGGACGCCGCGCTCGCCGCCTGGCAGCGCGGCGAGGCGCCGCCCGCGGTGCTGCAGGGCCGCGCCGGCAACACATCGCCGCGCGTGGCCTTCCTCTTCCCCGGCCAGGGGCCGCAGTACCTCGGCATGGGGCGCGAGCTGTACGAATCGGCGCCGGCCTTCCGCGAAGCCTTCGACGAATGCGCCGCGGTGCTCGATGCGCTGCTGCCGCAGCCGCTGCGCGCGGTGGTGTTCGACGACGGCGGCGCCGCGCTGCTCGACGAGACGCAGTACGCCCAGCCGGCGATGTTCGCGATCGAGGTCGCGCTGGCGGCGCTGTGGCGCGCCTGGGGCATCGCCCCGGTGGCGGTGATGGGACACAGCTTCGGCGAATACGCCGCCGCCCACGTCGCCGGCGCGCTGACGCTGGCCAACGCGGCGCGCATGGTCGCGGCGCGCGGGCGGCTCGCGCAGGGCCTGCCGCGCGACGGCGCGATGCTGGTGCTGGAAGCCGGCGAGGGCGAGGTCGCCGCGGCCATCGAAGCGAGCGGCGGCCGCGTCGCGATCGCCGCGGTGAACGGCGAGGCCAACGTCGTCATCAGCGGCGAGCGCGCCGCGGTGGAAGCGATCGGGGCGCGCTTCGCCGCGCGCGGCGCGCGCACCAAGGCCTTGCGCGTCTCGCACGCCTTCCACTCGCCGCTGATGGACCCGGTGCTCGACGCCTTCGAGCAGGAAGTCGCCGGCGCGAACTTCGCCGCGCCGCAGATCACGCTGGTGTCCAACCTGACGGCGCAGCGTGCCGACCTGGCGCTGATCGGCTCGGCGCGCTACTGGCGCCGCCACCTGCGCGAGCCGGTGCGCTTCGCCGACGCGCTGCGCACGCTGGCCGCGCTGGGCATCACGCACTATGTCGAGATGAGCCCGCAGCCGGTGCTGCTGGGCATGGGCGCGGAGTGCGTGGGCGCCGGGCAGTGGCTGCCGTCGCTGCGCGAAGGCCAGCCGGCCTGGCCGGCGCTGTTCGAGAGCCTGCAGGCGCTCTACGTGGCCGGAGCCGAGGTCGACTGGGCCGCGCTCGACCGCGGCCAGCCGGTGCGGCGCATCGGCGTGCCGACCTATCCGTTCCAGCGCCGCCGCCACTGGATCGCCGCCGCGGCACGCAGCGCCGCGCTGCCGGCCGCGCAGCGCTGGGTGGAGATGGCCGCCGCGCTCGATCGCCAGGCCGAGCGCGGCCCGCTGGCCCTGAACGCCGCCAGCTATCCGGCCAAATGGGAGCTGCTGGCGCGCATCACGCGCGCGCAGGCGCTGCAGACGCTGCGCGAGGCGGGCCTGTTCATGCAGGCCGGCGAGCGGCACGACGTCGACGGCGTGCTCGCGCGCGCCGGCATCGGCACGGCCTACCGGCACCTGGTTGAGCGCTGGCTGCACGCGCTGGCGCACCACGGCCTGCTGCGCGCCGAGGGCATTGCCTTCGTCGCCGACGCCGCACTGCCCGAGCCCGGACTCGAGGCGCTGTGGGCGCAGGCCGAGCGCGAGTTCGCCGACAACCGCCCGCTGTTCGACTACGTGCGCCACTGCGGCACGCTGGTCTCGCGCGTGCTGACCGGGCGCGAGAGCCCGCTGGAGACGCTGTTCCCCGGTGGCTCGTTCGAGCTGGCGCTCGGCCTGTACGAGCGCTCGACGACGATGCGCTACATCAACCAGCTCGCCGCCGCCGCATTCGAGACGCTGGGCGCGCAGACGCCGCCCGGCCGCACGCTGCGCGTGCTCGAGGTCGGCGCCGGCACCGGCGCCACCAGCGCGTCGCTGCTGCCGGTGCTGCCGGCCGCGCGCCGGCGCTACCGCTTCACCGACGTCAGCGACGTCTTCCTGGCCCAGGCGCGCCAGCGCTTCGAAGGCCCGCCGGGCGTGGAGTTCGGCCTCTTCGACCTCGACCGCCAGCTCGACGAACAGGGCCTCGCGCCGGGCAGCTTCGACGTGATCGTCTCGGCCAACGCGGTGCATGCGGTGAAGGACCTGCGCGCCGCGCTGGCGCGGCTGCGCTCGCTGCTCGCGCCGGGCGGCGTGCTGGTGCTGGTCGAGTCGACGCGCCACTTCGACTACTTCGACATGACGACCGGCCTGATCGAAGGCTGGCAGCACTTCGCCGACGACCTGCGCGGCGACAACCCGCTGCTGGCCGCGCCGGTGTGGCTCGAAGCGCTGCGCGACGCCGGCTTCGGCGCGGCGCAGGCCTGGCCGCCGGCCGGCTCGGCGGCCGAGGCGCTCGGCCAGCACGTCATCGCGGCGCAGGTGCCGGGCGACGCCTGGGGCGGCGTCGCGGACGAGTCCGCCGCGCCGCAGCCCGACAGCATGGCCACGCCGGCGGCGGCGCCGGCCGACGACTGGCGCGCGCGCTTCGACGCCGCGCTGCCTGCCGAGCGCCTCGACCTGCTGCGCGAGCTGGTGCGGCGCCAGGTGATGAGCGCGCTGCGTCTGGACGCCGAACACGCGCCGGCGCTGTCCGACCGGCTGATGGACCTGGGCATGGATTCGCTGATGGCCGTGCAGCTGCGCAACGGCCTGGCCAAGGCGGTGGGCCTGCCGCGCGCGCTGCCGGCCACGCTGATGTTCGACCACCCGACCGTCGACGCGATCGCGCGCCATCTGCTGGAGCGCAGCGCCGGCGAAGCGGCGCCGCCACCCGCCGCCGCGCCGGCGGCGGCGCCCGCGCTGGCCGCCGCCGACGTCGCCCACCTGAGCGACGACGACATCGCGCGCCTGCTCGACGAACGACTGGGAACCCCGTGAACGACCGAGCCGCTGGCGACAACGCCGACATGACGCCGCTGAAGCGCGCCTTCCTCGCGCTGGAGGACACGCGCGCCCGTCTCGCCGCGGCGCAGGCGGCCTCGCGCGAGCCGATCGCGGTCATCGGCCTGGGCTGCCGCGTGCCCGGCGGCGGCGACGACGCGGCGAGCTTCTGGGCGCTGATGCGCGACGGCGTCGACGCGATCGGCCCGGTGCCGGCGCAGCGCTGGGACCACGAGGCCTTCTTCGACCCGGACCCCGAGGCGCCGGGGCGCATCGCCACGCGCGAGGCCGGCTTCATCGCGCAGCCGGCCGATGCCTTCGACGCGGGCCTGTTCGGCATCGCGCCGCGCGAGGCGCAGGGCATGGACCCGCAGCAGCGCCTGCTGCTCGAAGTGGCCTGGGAGGCGCTGGAGAACGCCGGCCAGGCGCCCGACCGGCTCGAACGCTCGGCCACCGGCGTCTTCGTCGGTGCCTGCAGCAGCGACTACACCTACCTGCAGCTGAAGGCCGGCGACCCGGCGCTGCTCGACGCGCATTTCACCTCGGGCATCGCGCACAGCATCTTCTCCGGCCGGCTGTCCTACCTGCTCGGCCTGCAGGGGCCGAGCCTGACGATAGACACCGCCTGCTCGTCGTCGCTGGTGGCGGTGCACCTGGCGGTGCAGTCGCTGCGCTCGCGCGAGTGCCGCATGGCGCTGGCCGGCGGCGTCAACCTGATGCTGGCGCCGGACATCTTCGTCGCGCTGTCGCACTCGCGCATGCTCGCGCCCGACGGCCGCTGCAAGACCTTCGACGCGAGCGCCGATGGCTTCGCGCGCGGCGAGGGCTGCGGCGTGGTGGTGCTCAAGCGCCTGGCCGATGCGCAGGCCGACGGCGACCGCATCCTCGCGGTGATCCGCGGCAGCGCGGTCAACCAGGATGGCCCGAGCAGCGGCCTGACCGCGCCCAACGGCCCGGCGCAGGAAGCGGTGATCCGCGCCGCGCTGGCCAACGCCGGCCTCGCGCCGCGCCAGGTGGGCGTGGTCGAGGCGCACGGCACCGGCACGCAGCTGGGCGACCCGCTGGAAGTGCATGCGCTCGGCGCGGTGTTCGGCGCCGACCGCGCCGGCGTGCCGCCGCTGGTGATCGGCTCGGTCAAGACCAACATCGGCCACCTCGAAGGCGCGGCCGGCGTCACCGGGCTGATCAAGCTGGTGCTGGCCCTGCAGCAGCGCTGCATCCCGCGCCACCTGCACTTCCGCACGCCCAGCCCGCACATCCACTGGGACGACTACCCGCTCGCCGTGGCACGCGAGGCGATGGCGTGGCCGTCGATCGACGGCCAGCGCATCGGCGGCGTCAGCTCGTTCGGCTTCTCGGGCACCAACGCGCACGTGGTCGTGCAGGAGGCGCCGGTCGTCGATGCGCCGCCCGTCGCGCCGCGCCGGGCCGAGCTGTTCACGCTGTCGGCGCACGACGAGCGCGCGCTCGCCGAGCTGGCCGCGCGTTGTGCGCAGGCGCTCGCCGGCCGTGACGACGAGGAGCTCGCCGACATCTGCTTCAGCGCCAACCATGGCCGCGCCGCGCATGCGCAGCGCGCGGCGATCCGCACCGGCTCGATGCAGGAGCTGCGCGACGGCCTGCAGGCGCTCGCCGAAGGCCGCGAAGCGCCGCAGCTGCGCAGCGCGCGCGTGGCGCGGCGCGACCCGCCGCGCATCGCCTTCCTGTTCACCGGCCAGGGCGCGCAGTACGCCGGCATGGGCCGTGAGCTGTACGAGACGGTGCCGGTGTTCCGCGCCGCGATCGAGCGCTGCGCCGCCGGCCTGGCGCCTCACCTCGACACGCCGCTGACCGAGCTGCTGTTCGGCGGCGGCGGCGACGGCAGCGACGCCCGCCGCCTCGACGAAACGCGCTACACCCAGCCCGCGCTGTTCGCGATCGAATACGCGCTCGCCGAGCTGTGGCGCTCGTGGGGCGTGCAGCCCGACGTGCTGATCGGCCACAGCGTCGGCGAACTCGCCGCCGCCTGCGTGGCCGGCGTGTTCGAGCTCGACGACGCGCTGCGCCTGGTGGCCGAGCGCGGCCGGCTGATGCAGTCGCTGCCGGCCGGCGGCGCGATGGCGGCGGTAGCCGCGCCCGAGAGCGACGTGGCGCCGGCGCTGGCCGGGCGCGCGGCGCGCGTGGCCGTCGCGGCGGTCAACGGGCCGGCGCAGACGGTGATCTCCGGCGCCGCGGCCGACGTGGCCGCGCTGTGCGAGCAGTTCGCCGCGCAGGGCCGGCGCTGCCAGCCGCTGGCGGTGTCGCACGCCTTCCATTCGCCGCTGGTCGAGCCGATCCTGGCGCGCTTCGAGCAGGTGGTGGCCGGCATGCGCCTCGCCCCGCCGCGCCTGCGCCTGGTCTCCAACCTGAGCGGCAAGCTCGCCGGCGCCGGCGAGCTGACGCAGCCCGCGTACTGGCGCCGCCATGTGCGCGAGGCGGTGCGCTTCGGCGACGGGCTGGCCACGCTGCAGGCGCAGCGCGTCGACCTGGCGATCGAGATCGGCCCGCACCCGACGCTGCTGTCCTTCGCCGGCGCGCTGTTCGGCGACGAAGGCCCGGCGCGCGTGGCCTCGCTGCGCAAGGGCGAGGGCGACTGGCCCGCGATGCTCGATGCGCTGGCCTCGGCGTACCTGGCCGGCGCGCGCATCGCCTGGCGCGACGTGGCGCGCGATGCGCAGGGCCGCCTGCCGCGCCTGGTGGAACTGCCGGGCTACCCGTTCCAGCGCGAGCGCTTCTGGTTCCAGGCGCGGCCGCAGCCGGCGCTCGGCGGCGGCCGGGCCAGCGGCCACGCGCTGCTCGGCCAGCGGCTGCGCCATGCCGGCGCGGCGCAGCTGCACGAGGTGCTGGTGGGCGCGGATCGGCCGGCCTTCGTGCGCCAGCACCGCGTGCAAGGGCAGGTGGTGCTGCCGGCCACCGCGTATCTCGACACGCTGCTGGCCGCGGGCCACGGCGAGGCGGTGATGGCCGAGGACGTGCTGATCCGCGAGGCGATGCTGCTGCCCGACGACGGCAGCGAGCGCTTCGTGCAGACGCTGTCCGAGCCGCTGGCCGATGGCGCGCGCAGCGTGACGATCGCCAGCCAGGCGCCGGGCGCCGACGCCGATGCCGGCTGGGTGACGCACGTCGGCGCCACGCTGCGGCCGCTGGCCGGCCCGGGCGAGCGCGTCGATCTGGCCGCGCTGCGCCAGCGCTGCGCCGAGTCGATCGCGCCCGAGGACTTCTACGCCGGCTTCGCCGCGCGCGGGCTCGATTTCGGCGCCGGCTTCCGCTCGCTGCGGCAGATCCGCAAAGGCGCGGGCGAGGCGCTGGGCGAAGTCGTGCTGGCCGACGAACTCACCCACGACGGCGGCGGCTGGCTGATGCACCCGGTGCTGCTCGACGGCTGCCTGCAGGTGCTGGCCGCGGCGCTGCCGGACGATGGCGGCGATCTCTTCCTGCCCATCGCCATCGGCCGCTATGCGCTGCATCGCCGCGGCGCGCGGCGATGCTGGAGCCATGTGAGCCTGCGCGCGGGCGAGGGCGCCGAGACGCGCCGCGCCGACCTGCGCATCTGCGACGACGAGGGCACGCCCATCGCCGAGCTGGGCGACCTGCAGCTCAAGCGCGTCGGCCGCGACACGCTGGCGCGCCTGGGCGAACGCCGGCTCGATGGCTGCCTGTACGAAACGCGCTGGGTCGAGGCGGATGCGTCGCCGTCCGAAGCCGCTGCGCCGGCCTGGCAGCCGCAGGCGCTGGCCGATGCGGCGCAACCCGCGCTGCCGGCGCTGGCCGCGCAGGCCGGCATCGCCGCCTACGACCCCTTCCTGCGCGCCTTCGACGCGCTGTGCGCGGAGTACGTCGTGCAGGCGCTGCAGCAGCTCGGCTGGCAGCCGGCCGCGGGCGATGTCGTCGAGGCCGACAGGCTGGCCGATACGCTGGCCGTGCGCAGCGAGCACCATCGCCTGTTCGCGCGCCTGCTCGCCATCCTGGCCGAAGACGGGTTGCTGCAATCGGAAGGCGCGAGCCGCTGGCGCGTGCAACGGCCGTTGCCGGCGGTGCAGCCGCAGCGCACGCTGGCGCAGCTGAGCGCCGAGTGCCCGGCCGGCGCCGAGGCCGAGCTGGAGATGACCGCGCGCGTGGCGAGCGAATTTGCGCCGGCGCTGCGCGGGCAGCGCGAGGCCATGCAGCTGCTGTTCCCCGGCGGCTCGCTGGACACCGCCGAGCGCATGTACCGCGACTCGCCGACCGCGCGCTTCTACAACGGCCTGATGGCCGAGCTGATGGCCGCGGCGGCCAGCCAACGCCCGCCGGGCGCGCCGCTGCGCATCCTGGAACTCGGCGCCGGCACCGGCGGCACCACCGCGCACCTGCTGCCGCGCCTGCAGAGCCTGGACAGCGTCGAATACACCTTCACCGACGTCGGCCCGCTGTTCGTCGCCAAGGCGCGCGAGCGCTTCGGCGCGGCGCACCGCTTCGCGCGCTTCGAGGTGCTCGATCTCGAGCGCGATCCGGCCCCGCAGGGCTTCGGCACGCGGCGCTTCGACATCGTGATCGCCTCCAACGTGATCCACGCCACCGCCGACCTGCGCCGCACGCTGGCGCGGGTGCGCAGCCTGATGGCGCCGGGCGCGCTGCTGGCGATGCTGGAGGTGACCGCGCCGCAGCGCTGGTTCGACCTCACCGTCGGGCTGACGAGCGGCTGGTGGGCCTTCGCCGACACCGACCTGCGCCCCGACTACGCCACGCTGCCGCGCCAGCGCTGGGTGGCGCTGCTGGCCGAGTGCGGCTTCGACGCGACCGCCGTGCTGCCGGCGCAGCCGCCCGCGCAGGGCTGCCTGGCGCTGCAGTCGCTGCTGCTGGCGCGCGCCGGCGCGGTGGCAGAGGCCGGCACCTGGCTGCTGGTGGAAGACGAGCCCGGCGCGGCCGCAGTCGTGGCCGAGCGCCTCGTTGCGCGCGGCGCGCACTGCATCGCTGCCGGCCCCGACGCCGACTGGCCGCGCCTGCTCGCCGGCCTGCAAGCGCAGGGCGCGACGCTCGCCGGCGCGCTGCGCTGCGTGTCGCTGAGCGCGATGGATGCCGATGCAGCGCAGGCCCGCGCGCTGGCCGTCGGCACGATGCGGCTCGCGCAGGCGCTGGTGCAACGCTCGCCGGTGCCGCGCCTGGCGCTGCTGACCCGCTGCGCCCAGGCGGCCGATGCGGCGCAGCGCGAGCACGCCGTGGCCGCGGCGGCGCCGTGGGGGCTGGCGCGTGCGCTGCGGCTCGAACACCCCGAGCTGCGCCCCGTCGCCTTCGACCTCGAACACGAGGGCGACGCCGCGGCGCTGGACGCCTTCGTCGCGCGGCTGCTGTCGGCCGACGACGAGCCGCAGCTCGCCTGGCGCCAGGGCCGCGCCCGTGTCGCGCGGCTGCTGCCCTGGCGTGCTCCGGTGGCCGAGCCGCATGCCTCGCCGGCGTCCTGGAAGCTCGCGCCCGAAACACCCGGCTCGCTCGACCGCCTCGTCCGCGTCCCGCAGCCGCGCCGCGCGCCCGGCCCCGGCGAAGTGGAGATCGCCGTCGAAGCGACGGCGCTGAACTTCAAGGACGTGCTCAACGTGCTCGGCATGTACCCCGGCGAGCCCGGCCCGCTCGGCGGCGAGTGCGCCGGCCGCGTCGCCGCGCTCGGGCCGGGCGTGAGCCGGCTGCGCGTCGGCGAGCGCGTGATGGCGGTGGCCGGCGGCAGCTTCGCATCGCACGTGATCGCGCGCGAGGAACTGGTGCAGCCGCTGCCCGAGGGCGTCAGCGCCGAGGAGGGCGCGGCCTTCTCGATCGCCTGGCTCACCGCCGAGTTCTGCCTCGGCCATCTGGCCGGGCTGCGCGCCGGCCAGCAGGTGCTGGTGCATGCCGCGGCCGGCGGCGTCGGCATGGCGGCGCTGCGCCTCGCGCAGCGTGCCGGCGCGGTGGTGCACGCCAGCGCCGGCAGCGCCTGGAAGCGCGAGCTGCTGCGCGCGATGGGCGTGGAGCACGTCTACGACTCGCGCGACGCGAGCTTCGCGCCGCAGCTCCTGGCCGCCACCGGCGGGCGCGGCGTCGACGTGGTGCTGAATTCGCTGTCGGGCGAGCTGATCGAGCCGAGCTTCGCCGTGCTGGTGCGCGGCGGCTGCTTCGTCGAGATCGGCAAGCGCGGCATCAAGTCGCCCGAGTGGGTCGAATCGCTGGGGCGCGATCTGCGCTACCACGTGGTCGACTGGGGCGAGACGGCGGCGCGCGAGCCGGCGCTGATAGCCGCGATGTACCAGCGCCTCGCCGCCGGCCTGCGCGACGGCAGCCTGGCGCCGCTGCCGCGCCACGAGTTCGCGCTCGACGAGGCCGAGCGCGCCTTCCGCTTGATGGCGCAGGCGCGCCACGCCGGCAAGATCGTCGTGCGCCACGGCGCGCGCACGCCGTTCGCGGCGCGCCGCGACGGCAGCTACCTGGTCAGCGGCGGCCTGTCGGGCCTGGGCCTGCAGGTGGCGCGCTGGCTCGCCGCCCAGGGCGCCGGCCGGCTGGTGCTGCTCGGGCGGCGCGGCGCCACGGCCGAAGCGCAGGCGCTGCTGGCCGAACTGCGCGCCGGCGGCACCGAGGTGTGGGTCGAGGCGCTCGACGTCGCCGACCGCGCCGGCCTCGCCGCGCTGCTGGCGCGCGTGCGCGCCGCCGGCCAGCCGCTGCGCGGCGTGTGGCACAGCGCCGGCGTGCTCGACGACGCCGCGCTGCTCGGCCAGGACGAGCAGCGCTATGCCCATGTCTTCGCGCCCAAGGTCGACGGCGCGCTGCTGCTCGACGAGCTGACGCGCGCCGATGCGCTCGACGCCTTCGTGCTGTTCGCCTCGGTGGCCGGCGTGCTCGGCTCGGCCGGGCAGTCCAACCACAGCGCCGCCAACGCGGTGCTCGACGCGCTGGCGCACGAGCGCGCCGCGCGCGGCTTGAGCGCGCTTGCGATCGACTGGGGCGTGTGGAGCGGCGTCGGCGCCGCCGCCGAGCGCGGCATCACCGAGCGGCTGGCGGCGCAGGGCTTGTCGGCCTTCACGCCCGAGCAGGGCATCGCGGCGATGCAGCGCCTGCTCGCCGGCGGCGCGGTGCAGGCCGTCGCGATCCAGGCCGACTGGCCGCGCTACCTCGCGCAGCTCGGCGGCGCGCGCGGCAACCCGTTGCTGGCGCAGCTGGCGGCACCGGTGGCCACGCCGGCCGCGCCCTCGGCCGCCGGCCCGGCCGCGCAGCGCATCGACCTGCGCGCGCAGCTCGCCGAGGCGCCCGAGGCGCGCCGCCGCCCGCTGCTGCAGGCGCTGGTGCAGGAGCGCGCGCTGCGCGCGCTGGGCATGGATGCCTCGCGGCCGATCGACCCGCGCACGCCGCTCGGCGAGCTGGGCCTGGATTCGCTGCTCGCTGTCGAGCTGCGCAACACGCTGGGCAGCGCGCTCGGGCGCTCGCTGCCGGCCACGCTGCTGTTCGACCACCCGAGCATCGCCGCGCTGACCGATTTCCTGCTCGCCGAGCTGTTTGCCGCACCCGCTGCCGAGGCCGCGCCGGTGCAAGCCCCTCAACGGGGTGATGCCCTGGTCGGCGCGATCGAGGAACTATCCGACGACGAGGTCGAGCGCTTGCTCGCCCAACGTACCCAGCGCAAGACATGAGCGATTTCCTGGACCGCATCAGCCAACTCTCGCCCAAGCGCCTCGCGCTGCTGGCGCTGGAGCAGCACGAGCAGCTCGAAGCGGCGCGTGCGCGCGAGCACGCGCCGCTGGCCGTGATCGGCATGGCCTGCCGCTTCCCCGGCGGCGCCAACGACCCCGAGGCCTTCTGGGCGCTGCTGCGCGACGGCCGCGACGCCATCGGCGAGGTGCCCGCCGAGCGCTGGGACGTCGAGGCCTGGTTCGACGCCGACCCCGACGCGCCGGGCCGCATGGCGGTGCGCCATGGCGGCTTCCTCGACGACGTGGCGGGCTTCGACAACACCTTCTTCGGCATCGCGCCGCGCGAGGCGCTGACGATGGACCCCCAGCAGCGCCTGCTGCTGCAGGCCTGCTGGCACGCGCTGGAAGACGCCGGGCTGAGCCCCGAGCGGCTCGCCGGCTCGGCTGCCGGCGTGTTCGTCGGCATCTGCAACAGCGACCATTTCCAGCGCGTGCTGGAGCAGGGCGTCGAGCAGATCGACGCCTACCTCGCCTCGGGCAACGCGCACAGCGTGGCGGCCGGGCGCATCTCGTACTGCCTCGGGCTGCAGGGTCCGGCGCTGGCGATCGACACCGCCTGCTCGTCGTCGCTGGTGGCGCTGCACGCCGCCTGCCGCAGCCTGCGCAGCGGCGAGTCCGAGCTGGCCATCGCCGCCGGCGTCAACCTGATGTGCTCGCCGCAGACCACGGTCACCTTGACCAAGGCGCACATGCTCGCGCCCGACGGGCGCTGCAAGACCTTCGACGCCAGCGCCGACGGCTTCGCGCGCGGCGAGGGCTGCGGCGTGCTGGTGCTCAAGCGCCTGGCCGACGCGCAGCGCGACGGCGACCGCGTGCTCGCGCTGGTGCGCGGCAGCGCGCTCAACCAGGACGGCCGCAGCGGCGGCCTGACGGTGCCCAACGGCCCGGCGCAGGAAGCGGTGATCCGCGCCGCGCTGGCCGATGCCGGCGTGCAGCCGGGCGAGATCGACTACGTCGAGGCGCACGGCACCGGCACCACGCTGGGCGACCCGATCGAGGTGCGCGCGCTGGCGCAGACACTCGCGCAGGGCCGCCGCGACGAGGACGCGCTGCGTATCGGTTCGGTCAAGACCAACATCGGCCACCTCGAATCGGCGGCCGGCATCGCCGGCGTGATCAAGGTGATCCTGTCGCTCCAGCACGAGGCGATCCCGCCGCACCTGCATTTCACGCAGCCGAGCCCGCACATCGACTGGAGCATCGCTCCGCTGCGCGTGACGGCGCAGGGCAGCGCCTGGCCGCGCGGCGCGCGGCCGCGGCTGGCGGGTGTCAGCTCATTCGGCTTTTCGGGCACCAACGCGCACGTGGTGCTCGAGGAGGCGCCGCTGCTGGCGCCGCGCGAAGCCGCGGGCGTCGAGCGGCCGCTGCATTGCCTGCCGCTGTCGGCGCGCTCGGAGGCGGCGCTGGCGCAGCTCGCCGCGGCGATGGCCGATCGGCTGAGCGATGCCTCGGCCGATCTGGCCGACATCGCGCACGTGGCCGGCGCCGGCCGCGCGCATTTCGGCGTGCGCGCGGCGGTGGTCGCGGCGCAGGCGGACGAAGCGCGCGAGGCCGTGCAGGCGCTGGCACGCGGCGAGGAGCATCCGGCGCTGCGCCGCGGCACGGCCGAGCCCGGCCAGCCGCCCGAGGTGGTGTTCATGTTCACCGGCCAGGGCGCGCAGTACCCCGGCATGAGCCGGCGGCTCTACGAGGGCTCGCCGCTGTTCCGCGACATCATCGACCGCTGCGACACGCTGCTCGGCGCCGATGCGCAGGGCCGCAGCCTGCGCACGGTGCTGTTCGCGCCGGCCAGCGACGACGCGGCGATCCACGACACCGCCTGGACGCAGCCGGCGCTGTTCGCCGTCGAATACGCGCTGGCGCAGCTGTGGCAGTCGTGGGGCATCGCGCCGGCGGCGGTGATCGGCCATTCGGCCGGCGAGTACGTGGCGGCCTGCGTGGCCGGCGTGTTCACGCTCGAAGAAGGGCTGGCGCTGATCGCCGAGCGCGGCCGGCTGATGCAGGCGTTGCCGCCGGGCGGCACGATGGCCGCCGTGTTCGCGCCCGCCGGCACGGTGCGCGAGGCCATCGGCGATCGCAACGAACGCCTCGCGATCGCCGCGATCAACGCGCCCGACAGCGTGGTGGTCTCGGGCACGACGGACGATGTCGAGGCACTGCTCGCCGAGCTGGCGCAGCGCCACGTCGAAGGCCAGCGGCTGTTCGTCTCGCTGGCGGCGCATTCGCCCCTGGTCGAGCCGGCGCTCGATGCGATGCAGGCCTGCGCGGCCCGGGTGACGATGCGCGCGCCGCGTCTGCCGGTGGCCTGGAACCTGACCGGCGGCGCCGCGCTGCCCGGCGGCGCGCCCGACGCCGTCTACTGGCGGCGCCATCTGCGCGAGCCGGTGCGCTTTGCCGACGGCCTGGCGGCGCTGCGCCGCGAGGGCTACCGCGTCTTCCTCGAAGTCGGCCCGCATCCGACGCTGGGCGCGCTGGGCCAGCGTTGCCTGCCGGAGGACGACAGCCTGTTCCTCGCCTCGCTGCGGCGCGGCAAGGACGACTGGGGCGAGCTGATGGGAAGCCTCGCGCAGCTCTACGTGCGCGGCGCGGCGATCGACTGGCCCGGGCTCGACCAGCCGCATGTGCGCCGGCGCGTCAGCCTGCCGGCTTATCCGTTCGAGCCGCGCCGCTTCTGGATAGCGCCCGCGCCGGCTCGCGCGGCGCTGGCCGGCGAAGCCACCGGGCTGCCGCTGCTCGGACGGCGCCTGCCCACCGCGGTGCCGCTGTTCGAGACGCTGCTGACGCCGCGGTCGCTAACTTGCCTGCAGGAGCATCGCGTGCATGGCGCGGTGCTGGTCGCCGCGCCGGTGCTGCTGGAGATGGCGCAGGCGGCGGCACGGCGCATCGACGGCGACGCGCTGCTCGGCATCCGCGACTTCGCGATCCGCGAGCCGCTGGTGCTGCCCGACGAAGGCCGCCTGGTGCAGGTGCAGCTCGGCGAAGAGGATGAAGACGGCGCGCGCCGCTTCGCGATCCACGGCCGCTGCGCGGCGGGCGACGACGCCTGGCGCGTCCATGCCCAGGGCCGGCTCGTGCCGGTCACGCCGCGCGACGCGGTGCAGGGCGGCAGCACGCTGGCGATCAGCGCGACGCAGGATGCGCTCGGCCCCGAGCGCGCCTGCGACGGCTACTACGCGCAACTCGCGGCGCTGGGCATCGAGCTGGGCGCGGGCTTTCGCGGCCTGGCCGGCGCGCACGCCGGCCGCGGCGAGGCGCTGGCGCGCATCGCGCTGCCGGCCGGCGCCGCCGACGACCGCATCGCCTGGGTGCACCCCGCGCTGCTCGACGGCGCGCTGCAGGCCATCGGCCTGGCCGTGCCCGCCGCGGCCGAGGCGGACAGCGCCTACCTGCTGACGGAGATCGAGCGCCTCGACCTGCTGCCGCCGCTGCCGGAGCGCCTGTGGTGCCATGCGCGCGTGCTCAATGCCGGCGAGGAGGCCCCGCCGCACTGGCTGGCCGAGGTGACGCTGCGCGCGCTCGACGGGCGCGTGCTCGGCGTGATCCAGGGCGTGCGCCTGCAACGCGCCACGCGCGATGCGCTGGCGCGCGCCGCCGGCCGCGGCGGCGCCGCTGATCTGTTCTACCGCCTCGAATGGCAGGCCAAGCCGCTGCACGCCGTCGCCGCCGCGCAGCTGGCCGGTCCGTCGGGTTTCGTGCCGGCGCTGCAGCCGCGTTTCGCCGAACTGGCGCAGCGCCACGGCCTGGCCGTCTACGAACAACTGCTGCCCGAACTCGACCGCGCGAGCGCCGGCTTCAGCGTCGCCGCGCTGCGCGCGCTCGGCTTCGACGCCAGCCTCGGCCGCCGCCTGAGCGCCGACGACGAAGCGCGCCGGCTCGGCGTCGCCGAACGGCATCGCCGGCTGTTCGCGCGGCTGCTGGACATGCTCGCCGAAGACGGCACGCTGCGCCGCGAGGGCGATGCCTTCGTCGTCGCCGCCGCGCTGCCGGCGGGCGACGCCGCCGACACCGTGGCGCGCTGCGATGCGCTGATCGCGCGCTTCGCCCCCACCGACGGCGAGCTGCGCACGCTGCGCCGCTGCGGCCCCGAGCTGGCGCGCGTGCTGCGCGGCGAGCAGGATGCGCTGCAACTGCTGTTCCCCGGCGGTTCGTTCGACGAAGCGCGCGCGCTCTACGTCGAGTCGCCGTTCGCGCAGACCTACAACCGCGCGCTCGCCGAGGCGCTGCAGGCCGCGATCGCCAGGCTGCCGGCGGACGCGCCGCTGCGCGTGCTGGAGATCGGCGCCGGCACCGGCGGCACCACCGGCTACGTGCTGCCGCAACTGCCGGCCGGGCGCACGCGCTACACCTTCACCGACCTGTCGCCGCTGTTCCTCGAACGCGCCGCCGAGCAGTTCGCCGCCTTCCCGTTCGTGCGCCATGCGCTGCTGGACATAGCGCGCGATCCGCTCGAGCAGGGCTTCGAAGCACAGAGCTTCGACATCGTCATCGCCGCCAACGTGCTGCACGCCACCGCCGACCTGGGCCGCACGCTCGCGCACGCGCGCCGCCTGATGGCGCCCGGCGCGCTGCTGCTGCTGCTCGAAGGCGTGGCGCCGGAGCGCTGGGTCGACCTGACGTTCGGGCTCACGGATGGCTGGTGGAAGTTCAGCGACGCCGCCGTGCGGCCCGACTACCCGCTGATCGGCCGCGAGGCCTGGCGAGCGTTGCTGGCCGCTCAGGGTTTCGCCGAAGCCGCCTGCATTCCCGAGAACGGCGCACTCGGCCGCGGCGCGGCGCAGCAGGCGCTGATCGCGGCACGCGCGCCGCTCGGCGGGCGCACGTGGGCGCTGGTCGGCGCCGAGGGCGCGATCGGCACCGCGCTGGCCGCGCAACTGCGGACGCGCGGCGACACGGTCGTCGCGCTGCCGCTGGATGCCGCGCCGGAAGACGTGCCGGCTGGGGCGAACCTCGTCTACCTCGGCGCGCTGGCGCTGGCCGCGCACGGGCTCGACGACGAGACCGCCCTGGCCGCCACGCGCGAACGCACCTGCGAGCAGCCACTGCGCTGGCTGCAGGCCGCGGCGGGCGGCATCGGCCGCGCCTGGCTGGTGACGCAGGGCGCGCACGGCGCCGCCGCGCCCTGGCAGGCGCCGCTGTGGGGCCTGGGGCGCGGCTTCGCGCTCGAACACCCGGGCCGCTGGGGCGCGCTGGTCGACCTGCCGGCCGATGCCGACGCCGAAGCCTGCGCCGCGCTGCTGCTGCGCTCGCTCGATGCCGGCGACGGCGAAGACCAGGTCGCCTGGCGCGGCGGCGAGCGCCAGGTGCTGCGCCTGCAGCACGACGCCGCGCCGCCGCCGGCGCGCGCGCAGTTCGACGCCGACGCCACCTACCTGGTCACCGGCGGCTTCGGCGGGCTCGGCTTGCTGGCGGCGCGCTGGCTGGTCGAGCATGGCGCGCGTCACGTCGCGCTGCTCGGCCGCCATGCCGACATGGACGGCGAGGGCGTGCGTGCGCTGCGCGAGGCCGGCGCCGAGGTGATTGCGCTGCAGGGCGACGTCGCCGACGAAACCTTCCTCGCCGGCGCGCTGCAGCGTCTGCGCGAGAAGGCGCCGCCGCTGCGCGGCGTGCTGCACGCCGCCGCGGCGCTGAGCGCGGCACCGTTCAGCGCCATCGACGACACGCAACTGCGCGACATGCTGCGTCCCAAGCTGGCCGGCAGCCTGCTGCTCGAACGCCTGACGCGCGATGCCGGCGTCGAGTTCCTGGTGCTGTTCTCGTCGAGCACCGCGCTGCTCGGTGCCACCGGCCTCGCGCACTACGCCGCGGCGAACGCCTTCCTCGACGCGCTGGCGCTGGCCGCCGACCGGCCGCAGCGCCGCGTGCTGGCGATCGACTGGGGCACCTGGGATGCGATGCGCCTGGCCAGCGCCGAGAGCCGGCGCAGCTACCGCGAAGGCGGGCTGCTGCCGATGCCGGCGGCCGACGGCTTCGACGCGCTGGCGCGCCTGCTCGCCGCGCCGCGGCCGCAGGCGATGGTGGCGAAGATCGACTGGGCCGCGCTGAAGCCGCTGCACGAGGCGCGCCGGCCGCGCCCGCTGCTCGAAGCGCTGGGCGCGGCGCCGCAGCCGGCGCGCGCCGCCGCGCCGCGCCGCGAGGCCGGGCCCGGCCAGGCCGAACGCCTGGCAGCGCTGCCGGCGGCGATGCGGCACGACACGCTGGTCGATTTCGTGCGCCGCGAAGCCGCGCAGGTGCTCGGCCTGGCCGGCGACGCCGAGGTGCCGGTGGCCACCGGCCTGTTCGACCTCGGCATGGATTCGCTGATGTCGGTGGAGCTGAAGCGCCGCCTCGAGCGCGGCGCCGGCAAGCCGCTGCCGTCGACGCTGACCTTCAACTACCCGAACGTCGATGCGCTGGCGCGCTTCCTCGGCGGCGTGCTCGAGCCCGCGGCGGCGCCCGTGGCCGTCGCCGCGGCGCAGGCCGAGGCCGACCTCGACGCCGAGCTCGATGCGCTCAGCGACGACGAACTCGAAGCGCGCCTGCTGGCGCGGCTGGAGCAGGCGCGATGAGGGTCGACCGCACCGCCCTGGGCTACGCGCTCGCGTTCGGCGCGCTGTGGGCCGCCGAGGAGGCGCTCACCGGCCTGCTGCTGGGCCGCTACGGGCTGGCGCAGGTGGTGTGGATGCGCTTCGCGCTGCACCTGCTGATCGTCGCCGCGCTGTGGGGGCGCTTCGGCTTCGCCGGCCTGCTGCGCACGCGCCGCAAGGGCCTGCACATCGTGCGCAGCCTCGCGCTGGTGGCGATGCCGGCGTGCTGGATGCTGGGCGCGCGCCGCGGGCTCTCGCCGGCGACGCTGATGTCGGTGTTCTGGCTGGCGCCGCTGGTGATCCTCGCGATGGCGCGGCTGATCCTCGGCGAGCGCGTCAGCGCGCGCGCCTGGCTGGGCACCGCGCTGGCCAGCATCGGCGTGTTCGTGATGACGGGTCCGCACCAGGTGCCGGGCGCCGCGCTGCTGGTGTTCCCCGCCGGCATGGCGCTGGCATTCGGCGTCTTCCTGGTGCTGACGCGCGTGCTGCGCGACGAGCCCGAGCCGCTGGCCCTGTTCTACCTGGGCCTGGGCGTCTGCGCCGCGCTCGCGCCGCTGGCGGCGATGAGCTGGGTGATGCCGCGGCGCGTCGATCTCGCGCTGTGGTTCGCGATCGCGCTGATGGGCATCGGCGCCTTGCTCGCGATGGGCCGGCTGGTGGCGCGCTCGCGCCTGTCGCGCACGGCGCCGATGGCCTACCTGCAGATCCCGTTCGCGATGGGCATCGGCTGGTCGCTCGGCCAGCACCAGGCCGGCTGGCACAGCGCCGCCGGCATGGCGGTGCTGCTGCTGTCGGTGCTGCTGGCCGCGCGGCGGCGCGTGCCGCCCCCCGGCGAGCCGGGTTTCGATTCGAGCCACCTGCCGCTGGTGTCGCGGCTGGAGTCGCGCCTGTGAACGACGCGCGCCGCGCCATGCTCTTCATGACGGGTTTCGCCGTCGTGTGGGCCGTCATCGAGCTGATGGCCGGCGGCGTGCTGCGGCGCTATTCGCCCTACCAGGTGGTGTGGACGCGCTACGCGGTGCACCTGCTGCTGATGCTGGCGATCTGGGGCTGGCGCGAGCCGCGGCGGCTGTGGCGCACGGCGCGCCCGGCCTGGCAGCTCTCGCGCTCGCTGCTGATGTTCGGCATGCCGGCGAGCTGGGTGGTGGCGGTGCACAGCGGCGTGCCGATGGCGACCATCATGACGGTGTTCTGGTTCAGCCCGCTGGCGATCCTCGCGCTGGCCGCCGCGCTGCTGCGCGAGCGCATTCCGGCCTGGCTGTGGGCCGCCACCGCGCTGGCCTGCGCGGGGGCCTTCCTCGCCCACGAACCCGGCCGCCTCGGCTCGGCCGCCGAGCTGCTGCTGCCCGCCGGCATGGGCCTGTGCTTCAGCCTCTACGTGGTGATGACACGCTCGCTGCGCGGCGAGGACGTGCTGGCGAACCTGTTCTACACCGCGCTCGGCGTGTTCCTCGTGCTGACGCCGGCGATGGGCTCGCTGTGGGTCCGGCCCACGCCGTTCGACGCGCTGGTGATGGCGGCCGTGGGCGCCTTCGGCTTCGTCGCGCTGTGGCTGCTCGACCGCGCCTGCGCGGCCGCGCCGGTGTCGCTGTCGGCGCCGTTCAACTTCGTCCAGATCGCCGTGTTCTCCAGCGTCGCCGTGCTCGGCGGGCTGGTCCACCTTCATTCGCCGCGCCTGGCCGCTGCCGGCCTGCTGCTGATCGCCGCCGCGCTGATCTGGGTGTGGCTGCGCGCCGCGCTGCCCGTTTCCAAGGAGTATTGACCATGCAACAAGACCCCGACCGCCGCAGCGTGCTGCAGAACGCGCTGGCGACCATCGAGCGGCTGCAATCGCGCCTCGATGCGGCCGAGGCGGCGCGCCACGAACCGATCGCCATCGTCGGCATGGCCTGCCGCGTGCCGGGCGGCGCCGAGGATCCCGATGCGTTCTGGCAGCTGCTGGTCGAAGGCAAGGACGTCGTCGGCGAGGTGCCGCCGGACCGCTGGAACGTCGACGACTACTACGACCCCGATCCGTCCAAGCTCGGCAAGGCGCGCACCAAGGCGGGCGGCTTCCTTTCCCAGCTCGACCAGTTCGAGCCGAGCTTCTTCGGCATGTCGCCGCGCGAGGCCACCGGCGTCGACCCGCAGCAGCGTCTGCTGCTCGAAGTGGCGTGGGAGGCCTTCGAACACGCCGGCGTGCCCGTCGACCAGCTCGACGGCAGCCTGACCGGCGTGTTCGTCGGCATCACCTCGATGGACTACTCGCAGCGCATCGACGTGGCCGACCCGGCGCGCAGCGACATCTACCTGGCCACCGGCACGGCGCTGAACGCCGCGGCCGGGCGCGTCTCGTTCACCTTCGGACTGCGCGGGCCGTGCATGGCGATCGACACCGCCTGCTCGTCGTCGCTGGTGGCGATCCACACCGCCTGCCAGAGCCTGCGCAACCGCGAGAGCGACCTGGTGCTGGCCGGCGGCGTCAACTGCATCCTCTCGCCCGACCCGTTCGTGCTGATCTCCAAGTGGGGCATGCTGTCGCCCGACGGCCGCTGTAAGACCTTCGACGCCTCGGCCAACGGCTTCGTGCGCGGCGAGGGCTGCGCGCTGATCGTGCTCGAACGGCTGTCGGACGCGGTGGCGAAAGGCCGGCGCATCCTCGCGGTGATCCCCGGCTCGGCGATCAACCAGGACGGCAAGTCCAGCGGGCTGACCGTGCCCAACGGCCTGGCGCAGCAGGAAGTCGTGCGCCAGGCGCTGGCGGCGGCGCGGCTGAAGCCGCTGGACGTCAGCTACGTCGAGGCGCACGGCACCGGTACCTCGCTGGGCGACCCGATCGAGGTGGAGGCGCTGGCGGCGGTCTACGGCGAAGGCCGCGCGATGGCGCAGCCCTTCGAGGTGGGCTCGGTGAAGTCGAACATCGGCCACCTGGAAGCGGCCTCGGGCGTGGCCAGCATCATCAAGATCGTGATGGCCTTGCAGCACCGGCAACTGCCGGCCAGCCTGCACGTCAAGCAGCCGACGCCGGCGATCCCGTGGGACACGATCCCGGTGCGCGTCAGCACCACGCTGCACGACTGGCAGCCGGCCGGCGGCGCGCGCCGCATCGCCGGCATCAGCGCCTTCGGCTTCAGCGGCATGAATGCGCACGTGCTGATCGCCGAAGCGCCGGCCGCGGCTCCGGCCGAAGCGCCGGCGCCGAACACGCCGGCCGCGCGGCCGCTGTTCGCACTGCCTCTGTCGGCGCGCAGCGATGCCGCGCTCGCCGCGCTGGCGCAGCGTTATGCCGATCACCTCGACGCCGCGCCCTCGGACGCGCTGGCCGACGTGTGCGCCAGCGCCGCGATCGGCCGCTCGCACCTGCCGCTGCGCAGCCTGCTGGTCGCGCCGGATCGCGCCGGCATGGCCGCGCAGCTGCGCGAGCTGGCGCGCGGCGAGGGCACGATGGCGCGCGGCACCGCCTCGGCGGCCGGGCGCGTGCGCGTCGCTTTCCTCTTCACCGGCCAGGGCGCGCAGTACCCCGGCATGGGGCGCGAGCTGGACGCCAGCGAGCCGGTCTTCCGCGCCACGCTCAACCGCTGCGCCGCGGTGCTCGACCCGCTGCTCGGCCGGCCGCTGCGCGAACTGCTGTTCGACACCGCCGACGGCAGCCTCGACCAGACCGGCTTCACCCAGCCTGCGCTGTATGCCATCGAGGTCGCGCTGGCCGCGCTGTGGCGCAGTTGGGGCATCGAGCCCAGCGTGGTCATCGGCCACAGCGTCGGCGAATTCGCCGCCGCCGCGGTGGCCGGCGTGTTCAGCATCGAGGACGGCGCGCGCCTGATCGCGGCGCGCGGCCGGCTGATGCAGGCGCTGCCGGCCGGCGGCGTGATGGTGTCGGTGCAGGGCGACGCGGCACTGGTGCAGCGCGAGGTGGCGCAGCACGCCGACAAGGTCTCGGTGGCGGCGTACAACGCGCCGGGCAACCTCGTCATCGCGGGAGCCCAGGCCGAGGTCGAGGCGATCGCGGCGCGGCTCGCGGCGCAGGGCCTGCGCACGCAGAGCTTGCAGGTCTCGCATGCCTTCCACTCGCCGCTGATGGCGCCGATGCTCGACGAGTTCCGCCGCGTCGCCGCCGGCGTGGCGCATGCGGCGCCGACGCTGAACTGGATCTCCAACCTGACCGGCAAGAGCCTGGACTGGAGCGAGTGGGGCGCGCGCATGGCCGACTACTGGACGCGCCACGTGCGCGAGCCGGTGGCCTTCGAATCCGGCATGGCCGCGCTGGCCGCGGCGAACTGCGACGTGCACCTGGAGGTCGGCCCGCACCCGACGCTGATCGGCCTGGGCACGCAGTGCATCGCGTCCGAGCGAGCGATCGACTGGCTGCCGTCGCTCAAGCGCACCCGGCCGGCCTGGGAGCAGATGCTGGACAGCGTCGCGCGCCTGTACGTGCGCGGCGCGCGCATCGACTGGACCGCCTTCCACGGCCAGGGCGCCAGGCACAGCCTGGCGCTGCCCACCTATCCGTTCCAGCGCCAGCCCTACATCATCTCGTTCGCGCCCAAGTCGCGCCGCCCGGCCGGCGAGCTGGTGCACGAGCTGCTCGGCGAGCGCCTCAACGTGGCCGGCGTCGCGGCGCAGTTCGAGCGCACGGTCGATGCCGTCACGCCGGCCTGGCTGGCGGACCACCGCGTCGCCTCCGAGGTGGTGATGCCGATGACGGCCTACCTCGAAGCCTGCCTCGCGGCCGCGCGCGCGCACGGCGGCGAGGCGGTGCAGGCGCTGGAAAACGTCGAGGTCGGCGAGGCGATGCCGCTGCCCGAGGGGCAGGCGCGCGTGATGCAGGTCAGCATCGAGCAGGCCGGGCCCGACGCGCCGGCGCGCGTGCGCGTGTTCAGCCGCGACGCGGCGCGTGACTATGCGCCCTGGGTGCTGCATGCCAGCGCGAGCGTGGGCGGGTCGTCCGGCGCGGCGTCGCAGGGCGACCCCACGCTGGCGCAGCGCTTCGAGGCGCTGCCCGGCCGCAGCGACGTGGACGCCTTCTACCAGCGCATGACCGACCGCGGCATCGACTTCGGCGCCGGCTTCCGGGCGATGAAGCAGGTGCGCCATGGCGACGCGGAAGCGATCGCCGAGATCCGCCTCGACGAGGCGCTGGCCGACGACCTCGGCCGCTACCTGATGCACCCGGCGCTGCTCGATGCCTGTTTCCACGCCAGCGGCGCGGCCACCGACACCTTGCCCGGCAAGGACGACGGCGGCATGTACCTGCCGATCGGCGTCGAGCGCTACCAGTGGTGGCGGCGTCCGGCCGGCACGCTGCTGGCGCACGTCAAGGTGCGCGCGCCGGCGCAGCGCGGCGACATGATCGCCTTCGACATCGAGGTGCAGACGCGCGACGGCGAGCCGGTGGCGCGCCTCGACGGCCTGCGCTGCCGCCGCGCCAGCCGCGACATGTTCCGCCAGCGCAGCGAGGCCAGGGTGGCCGAGTGGCTCTACGAACTGGCATGGCAGCCGCAGCCGCTGGCCGCCGCGACGGCCGCTGCGCGCGAAGGCACGTGGGTCGTGTTCGATGACGGCAGGGGCCGCGGCGAGCGCCTCGCCGACGAACTCGCGCAGCGCGGCGCCAAGGTGCTGCGCGTCGATGCGGCCGACGACCCCGCGCGTGTGTTCGCCACGGCCGGCACGCTGGCCGGCGTGGTCTCGTTCGCGCCGCTGCGTGTGCCCGCGCTGGGCGCCGACGATGTGCCGAGCGCCGGCCAGCGTTTCGGCACCGAAGCCGCGCTGCTTCTCGTGCAGGCGCTCGCCGCCATGCCTGCGCAGCCCGTCGCGCCGCGCCTGTGGATCGTCACCGCCGGCAGCCAGCCGGTCGACGGCACCGAGACGCTGCGCATCGAGCAGGCGCCGGTGGCCGGCCTGGCGCGCGTCGCGGCCAGCGAGCACCCGGAGCTGCGCGTCACGCTGGTCGACCTCGACCCGCAGGCGCCGCCCAGCGACGCACGCTGGCTGGCCGACGAAGTGCTCGCCGATGCCGAGCAGACGCAGGTCGCCTGGCGCAAGGGCGTGCGCTGGACGGCGCAGATGGCGCGCAAGGCGCGGCGCAGCGCGCCGCACGTCGACGACGCGCCGATCCGCCTGAACATCAGCGAGCGCGGCACGCTGGAGAACCTCGCCATCGAGCCGGCGCAGCGCCGCGCGCCGGGGCGCGGCGAGGTCGAGATCCGCATCCGTGCCAGCGGGCTGAACTTCCGCGACGTGCTCAGCGCGCTGGGCATGTACCCGGGCGAGATCCGCCACCTCGGCAGCGACTGCGCCGGCGAGATCACCGCGGTGGGCGAGGGCGTCACGCAGTTCGCCGTGGGCGACCGCGTCGTCGCGATGCTCGAAGGCGCCTTCGCCAGCCATGCGCTGGCGCGCTGGGAGTTCGTCGCGCCGCTGCCGGCGGGCGTTTCCTTCGAGCAGGGCGCGGCGATCCCGACCGCCTACCTGACCGCCGACATCACGCTCAACCTGCTGGGTGGCATGAAGCGCGGCGACAAGGTGCTGATCCATTCCGGCGCCGGCGGTGTCGGCATGGCGGCGATCGCGCTGGCGCAGCGTGCCGGCGCCGAGATCTTCGCCACCGCCGGCAGCCCGGAGAAGCGCGCGGTGCTGGCGCGCCTGGGCGTGCACCACGTGCTGGACACGCGCAGCACCGCGTTCGGCGACGAGATCCTGCGCATCACCGGCGGCAAGGGCGTCGACATGGTGCTGAACTCGCTGGCCGGCGCGATGCTCGACAAGAGCTTCGAGTGCTTGGCCGACGGCGGCATCTTCCTCGAGATCGGCAAGCGCGGGCTGTGGACGCACGAGCGCGTCGAGCAGCTCGGCCGCGGCATCCGCTACCACATCGTCGACTGCAACGACAACGCGCGCGAGACGCCCGAGCTGGTCGGGCAGATCTTCACGCGCGTGCTCCAGGAGATCGAGTCGGGCGTGCTGCCGTGGCTGCCGGTCACGACCTTTGCCTTCGAGAAGGCGCCCGACGCCTTCCGCTACATGGCGCAGGCGCGCCACATCGGGCGCGTGGTGTTCCGCCACCGCGTCGAGCCGCGCCGGCTCGATCAGCCGGTGCGTGCCGACGCGAGCTATCTCGTCACCGGCGGCTTGAAGGGCCTGGGCCTGCTGGCCGCGCAATGGCTGGCCGGCGAGGGCGCGCGGCACCTGGTGCTGGCCGGGCGCAGCGCGCCCGACGACGCCGCGCGCGATGCCATCGCTGCCTTGCAGGCCGACGGCGTGCAGGTCAGCGTGGTGGCGGCCGACGTCGCCTCGGCCGAGGGCGTGGCGCGCATCATGACTGCGCTGGACGCCATGCCCGCGCTGGGCGGCGTGATCCACGGCGCCGCGGTGCTCGACGACGGCGTGCTCGCCAGGCAGAGCGTCGAGCGCTTCGCCAAGGTGATGGGGCCGAAGGCCGACGGCGCCTGGCGGCTGCACGCGGCGATCGAGCGCAGTGGCCAGCGGCCGGACTTCTTCGTCATGTACTCGTCGCTGTCGGCGCTGTTCGGCTCGCCGGGGCAGGGCAACTACGTCGCGGCCAACGCCTTCCTCGACGCGCTGGCGCAGCACCGGCGCGGCCACGACCAGGCGGCCACCAGCATCGGCTGGGGCGCCTGGAGCGAGGTCGGCATGGCCACGCGCGGCAACACCGTGTCGCGCGCCGGCGCGCAGGGCCTGGCCTCGCTGAGCCCGGCCGAAGGGCTGCAGGCGCTCGGCGTGGTGCTGCGCGAGAACGTCGCGCAGGTGGCCGTGGCGCCGATCGACTGGGCCCAGCTCGGCGCGCAGTTCGGCGCCGCGCCGGTGCCGCCGCTGCTGCGCGATCTGGTCGCCGAGGCCAAGCGCCGCGCCGGCGGCGCCGCCAAGGGCAGCGCGCAGGCGCGCGGCCAGCGCATCGACTACGCCGCGCTGCCCGCGCCGCAGCGCCTCGCGCAGATCAGCGCGATGGTGCGGCACGAACTCGCCACCGTGCTGGCGCTGGCCGGCTCGGCCGACGCGATCCCGGCCGATGCCGCGTTCTCGACGCTGGGCCTGGATTCGCTCACCGCGGTGGAACTGCGCAACCGCCTGCAAGGCGCGGTGGGCCACGCGCTGCCGCCGACCGCGGCCTTCGACTGGCCGACCATCGAGGAGATGGCACGCCAGCTCGCCGCGCTGTTCGGCGCCGCGCCGGAGGCAGCGAACGATGAAGCAGCCGCTGAAGGCGAAGGCCGAAGGGAGGAAATGACGCTGTGAGCGCCGATACGGCCGAACTGCTGGAACACCTGCGCCGCCTCGACATCCGTCTCAAGCTCGACGGCGGGCGGCTGACCGTCAACGCGCCCGAGGGCGTGTTGACCGCTCCGCTGCGCGAGGAACTGGCCCGGCGCCGCGACGAGGTCAAGGCCTGGCTGGCCGGCCGGGCGGCGGGCGCGGCGCGCCTGCCGCCGCCGCTGGCGGCCGTGCCGCGCACGCCGCGGCTGCCGGTCTCGCACACCCAGCAGCGGCTGTGGTTCATCAAGCAGATGGACCCGGGCAGCCACGTCTACAACGTCACCTCGGCGCTGCGCCTGAGCGGCCGGCTCGACGAGGGCGCGCTGCAACGCGCGCTGGCCGGGCTGATGGCGCGCCACGAGAGCCTGCGCACGCGTTTCTTCGCCGTGGACGGCGAGCCGCACTGCGCGGTGGAGCCGCACGTGGAGCCGGCGCTGGAGCGCATCGACCTCGGCCACCTCGAGCCGCAACGGCGCGAACGCGCGGCGCTCGACGCCGTGACCGCCTTCTCGCGCCGGCCGATCGACATCATGCGCGCGCCGCTGCTGCAATGCCTGCTGGTGCGCATCGCCGCGGACGACCATGCGCTCGTCTTCGTGATCGACCACATCATCGCCGACGGGCTCTCGCTGGGCATCCTGCTGGAGGATTTCGGCGTGCTCTACGCGCAGCATTGCGGCGCGCCGCTGCCCGAGCTGCCCGCGCTGCCGCTGCAGTACATCGACTACGCCGAGTGGGAGCGCCAGGCCTTCGCGCAGGGCGTGCTGGAGGACCACCTGGCCTACTGGAAGCAGCAGCTCGCCGGGTTGCCCGAGCTGGCCACGCTGCCGGCCGACCAGCCGCGCCCGGCGGTGCAAGGCTCGCGCGGGGCGCGCCAGGTGATGCAGCTGCCGGTGGAACTGGCCGCGCAGCTCAAGGCGCTGGCGCGCGACGAGGGCGCGACGCTCTTCATGGTGCTGCTGTCGGCCTTCCAGGTGCTGCTGCAGCGGCACGCGGGCGGTACCGACCTGCACGACCTGCCGGTCGGCTCGGCGATCGCCAACCGCGGGCGCGCCGAGATGCGCCGCGTGATCGGCTTCTTCGCCAACAACATCGTGCTGCGCGGCGACCTGTCGGGCAACCCGACGCTGCGCGAGCTGATCGCGCGCAACCGCGAGCTGGCGCTGGGTGCCTACGCGCACCAGGACATGCCCTTCGACATGCTGGTCGATGCCTTGGAAACGCGCCGCGCGCTCGATCACTCGCCGCTGTTCCAGGTGCTGTTCGTGCTGCAGAACCTCAGCCTGACCGGCTTCGACCTGCCCGGCCTGCGCTGCGAGCAGATCGAGCTGGCGGTGGACACGGCGCGCTTCGACCTCGCCGTCGACGTGTTCGACATCGCGATCGGCCTGCGCGTGTATTTCGAGTACAGCACCGACCTGTTCGATGCGGCGACCATCGAGCGGCTGATGGACCACTTCCGGCGCCTGCTGCAAGCGATGGTGGACTGTCCCTCGCAGCGCATCGCCGACTTGCCGCTGCTGGGCGGCGAGGAGCGCGATGCGCTGCTGGTGGAGTGGAACCGCACGGATGCGCCGTATCCGTCCGACCGCACTGTCCATTCGCTGTTCGAGGCGCAGGCGAAGCGTCGTCCGGAGGCGCCGGCGCTGTGCTTCGAAGGCCGCACGCTGAGCTACGCCGAGCTGAACGCTGCGGCCAATCGCGTCGCGCACTTGCTGCGCTCGCTGGGTGTGGCGCCCGGCGCGCTGGTGGGTGTGTCGCTGGAACGCTCGGTCGAAATGATCGTGGCGCTGCTGGGCGTGCTCAAGGCCGGCGCGGCTTACGTGCCGCTGGATCCGGCTTTTCCGCAGGATCGAATCGACTACATGGTGGCCGATGCGAAGCTGGCCGTCGTGCTGACGCAAGAGAGCCTGGCGGCCGCACCGCTGGCCGGGCAGCCGAGCGACGACCCGGCGCCGCGGGCGGGTCCCGATGGCCTGGCCTACGTGATCTACACCTCCGGCTCGACCGGCCGGCCCAAGGGCGTGATGCTGGAGCACCGCTCGGTCGTGAACTTCCTGGCGAGCATGCAGCGCGAGCCCGGGCTGCGCGAAGGCGAGCGCTTCGTCTCGGTGACCACCTTGTCGTTCGACATCGCCGGGCTGGAGATCCACGGCCCGCTGAGCAGCGGCGGCACCGTGGTGCTGGCCTCGCGCGCCACCGCGCTCGATGGGCGTGCACTGGCCGCGCTGCTCGAACGCGAACGCGCCGATCTGCTGCAGGCCACGCCGGCGACCTGGCGGCTGCTGCTCGACAGCGGCTGGCGCGGCCGCGCAGGACTGAAGATGCTGTGCGGCGGCGAAGCGCTGCCGCGCGAGCTGGCGCAGCGGCTGCTTGCGCTGGGCGGCGAGCTGTGGAACCTGTACGGCCCGACCGAGACCACGATCTGGTCGACGGCGTGGCGCGTCACCGATGCCAGCCGTGCCATCCCGATCGGCCGGCCGATCGCCAACACGCAGTGCTACGTGCTCGACGAACGCCATCAGCCGGTGCCCATCGGCGTGGGCGGTGAGCTGTGCATCGGCGGAGACGGCCTGGCGCGCGGCTACCTCGGGCGCGAGGAGCTGACGGCCGAGAAGTTCGTCACCATCGAGCTGCCCGGCCTCGGCAAGAGACGCGTCTACCGCACCGGCGACGTGGTGCGCTGGCGCGCCAACGGCGCACTGGAATATGTCGGCCGGCGCGACCACCAGGTCAAGCTGCGCGGCTACCGCATCGAGCTGGGCGAGATCGAGGCGGTGCTGGCCACGCAAGCAGGCGTGCGCGACAACGCGGTGCAGGTGCGCGAAGACACGCCGGGCGACGAGCGCCTGGTGGCCTACGTGGTGGCGGCCGAAGGCGCCGCACCCGACACGGAAGCGCTGCGCACGGCACTGCGCGAGAAGCTGCCCGAGTACATGGTGCCCAACCGCTTCGTGCTGCTGGCCGCGCTGCCGCTGACGCCCAACGGCAAGGTCGATCGCAAGGCGCTGCCGGCGCCGGCCGAGGCGGTGCTCGATGAACATCGAGCACAAGAACCGATGACGCCGCTGCAGGAGCAGGTGGCGCAGCGGTGGAGCGAAGTGCTGCAGATCACCCGCGTCGGGCTGGACGACAACTTCTTCAGCCTCGGTGGCCACTCGCTGCTGCTGGTGCGCCTGCAGGCCGCATTGCAGTCCGCCTTCGAACGCGAGATCCCGCTGCTGGCGCTGTTCCAGTCGCCCACGGTGCGGCAGATGAGCGCGCTGGTCGAGCACGCCGGCGCCGCCGCCGAGCCGGAGCAGATCGCCCCCGTGCCGCGCGACCGGCCGCTGCCGGTGTCGCTGATGCAGGAGCGCCTGTGGCTGTTCGACCAGCTCGAGCCGGGCAGCACCGCCTATCACATCCAGGCCGGCTGGAGCCTGCGCGGCACGCTGGACGCTGCTGCATTGGGCCGTGCGCTGGACGATCTGGTGCAGCGCCACGAGATGCTGCGCACCCGCTTCGAGCACGACGACGGCGGGCTGCGCCAGGTCGTGCTGGCGCCGCAGGCCGCGCCGCTGACGTTCGTCGATCTCGACGCCGATGCGCAAGACGATGCCGCCGCAATGGACACGCTGCGTGGGCTGGCCGGCCAGCCCTTCGATCTCGCGCGCGGCCCGCTGTGGCGCGTCGTGCTGCTGCGCCGCGCGCCCGGGCGCCACTGGCTGGTGCTGACGCTGCATCACACGGCCGCCGACGGCTGGGCCACCGAGCTGCTGGCGCGCGAGCTGGCCGCCTTGTACGAGGCGCGGCGCGCCGGCCGCGCGGCGGCGCTGGCGCCGCTGACTATCCAGTACGCCGACTACGCCGCCTGGCAGCGCGATCGCATCGCCTCCGGCGCGCTGGCCGAGGCGATGGCCTATTGGAAGGCGCAGCTGGCCGGCGCGCCGGCCGCGCTCGATCTGCCGCTCGACCGGCCGCGCCCCGCGCTGCAGCGCTTCGAAGGCGCGCTGGGCTCGCGCCAGCTGCCGGCCGGGCTGCGCGACCGCCTCGTTGCCTTGGGGCAAGGCGAGGGCGCCACGCTGTTCATCGTGCTGCTGGCGGCCTTCAAGGTGATCCTCGCGCGCCATGCCGGCCAGGACGACCTGTGCGTCGGCCTGCCGGTGGCCGGGCGCGACCGCGCGCAGCTGCAGGGCCTGGCCGGCGTGTTCATCAACACCGTGGTGCTGCGCAGCCGCCTCGAGCCGGGCATGGACTTCGCCGCGCTGCTGCGCCAGGTGACGCGCAACTTCCACGCCGCCTATGCGCACCAGGACGTGCCCTTCGACGCGCTGGTGGCCGAGCTGGGCGCGGGCCGCGACGCGAGCCGCACGCCGCTGTTCCAGGTGATGGTCAACATGCAGAACTTCGACGCCGGCGCGCCGCCGCGCTTCGACGGACTGGACACCGAGCCCATCCATCCCGCCGATCTCGGCGCGGTGCAGAGCAAGTTCGACCTCACGCTGTACCTGCGCGACGACCCCGCCGGCCTGACGCTGGCGCTGGTCTACAACGCCGCCTTGTTCGATGCCGCGCGCATCGAGCAACTGCTCGCGCAATACCTGCAGCTGCTGCAGGCGGTGGCCGAGGCGCCGCAGCGCGACATCAAGGCCATCTCGCTCGTCACGCAGGAGGCCGCGGCGCTGCTGCCCGATCCGGCGCAGCCGCTGCGCGCGCCGCGCGGCGAGGCGGTGCACGTGCAGGTGACGCGGCATGCGCAGCGTGCGCCCGATCGGGCGGCGGCCGTCGACGCGGCCGGTGCGTTGAGCTACGGCGAGATCGACCGCCTGAGCAACCGGCTCGCCAACCATCTGGCCGCGCAGGGCATCGAGCGCGAGGACGTGGTCGCGATCCATGCCGAGCGCAGCGTCGCGCTGCCCTGGGCGCTGCTGGGGGTGCTGAAGGCGGGCGCCGCTTTCATGCTGGTCGATCCGGCACAGCCCGCGGCGCGCTCGGCGCAGTGCCTGCGGCTGGCCCGGCCGCGCGCCTGGCTGCGCCTGGACAGTGACGACGAGCCGCTGCCGCCCGCGTTGGAAGACGTGCTGGACGAGTTGGCGCCGCGCGTGCGCGCCTCGTGGTCGGGGCCCGGGGCCGCCGACTGGCGCCGCTGTCCCGACACGCCGCCGGCGCGCGAAGTGGATGCGGATGATCTCGCCTACATCGCCTTCACCTCCGGCACCACCGGCGAGCCCAAGGCGATCGCCGGCAGCCACGCGCCGCTGACGCACTTCTTCGAATGGCACGGGCGCCGCTGGGGTCTGGGCCCGGACGAGCGCTTCAGCGCCTTGTCGGGCCTGGCGCACGACCCGCTGCTGCGCGACGTGCTGGGCGCGCTGTGGCTGGGCGCAACGGTGTGCCTGCCCGACACCGAGCGCCTGGGCTATGCCGGCTACCTGGCGCAGTGGATGCGACGCCTGGACATCAGCGTCAGCCATCTGACGCCGGCGATGGCCGAGCTGCTCGCCGGCGCCGAGCCGGGCGAAGCGGTCGCGCCGCTGCCGGCGCTGCGCCACGTGTTCTGCGGCGGCGATGTGCTGCGCGCCGCGACCGTCGAGACGCTGCGCGTCCTGGCACCGGCTGCCACGCTGGTGAATTTCTACGGCGCCACCGAGACGCCGCAGGCGATGGGCTGGTACGAGGTGCCGCGCGAGGCCGCGCCGGCGCTGCCCGCACCGCTCGGCCGCGGCATCGACGATGTGCAGCTGCTGGTGCTCAACGCGGCCGGGCAGCTCGCCGGCATCGGCGAGCTGGGCGAGATCCACATGCGCACGCCGTACCTCGCGCGCGGCTACCTGCACGACGCCGCAGGCACGGCGCAGCGCTTCGTGAGCGCGCCGGGCGCCGTCGATGTGCAAGACCGCATGTACCGCAGCGGCGACCTGGGCCGCTACCGCGCCGACGGCCTGGTCGAGTTCGCCGGCCGGCGCGATGCGCAGGTCAAGCTGCGCGGGTTCCGCATCGAGCTCGGCGAGATCGAGGCTGCGCTGCGCCGTCTGGCCGGGCTCGCCGACGCGGCGGTGGTGCTGCACGACGACGGCATGCGCGAGCCGCTTCTCGTGGCCTTCGTCGTGCCGGCGCCCGGCGCCGCGGCCGGCGGCGCCGAAGCGTGGCGCGCATCGCTGCGCCGGCAACTGCCCGAGTACATGGTGCCGGCGCAGTTCGTCGCGCTCGAGCGGCTGCCGCTCACGCCCAACGGCAAGCTCGACCGGCGCGCCCTGCCGGCGCCGGCGCCGCGCACGCATGAGCGCGTGGCGCCGCGCGGCGCCACGCAGGTCGCCATCGCCGCGATCTGGGCCGAGGTGCTGAACGAGCCCGACATCGGCGCCGACGACGACTTCTTCGCCCTCGGCGGCCATTCGCTGATGGCCACCCGCGTGTTGACGCGGCTGCGCGCTCGCCTGGGCGTGGAGCTGCCGCTGCGCACCTTGTTCGACGCGCCCAGCGTCGCCGGCCTGGCGCGCGCGGTGGACAAGGCACGCTCTGCGCGCCCGAGCGATCTCCCCGAACGTGAAGACATTTCGATCTGACATGAACCCCGCCGAACTGCTGAGCCACCTGCGCCTGAACGATGCGAGCATCGCGGCCGACGGCGACCAGCTGCGCCTGAACGCGCCCACCGGCGTCGTCACGCCGGCGCTGCGCGAGGCGCTGGCCGCCTGCAAGCCCGAGCTGCTCGCGCTGCTGCGCGCGCACCCGCAGGGCGCGCCCTGGGCGATGGAGGCGGGCTGGCGCGCGCCGCTGTCGTTCGCGCAGCGCCGCCTGTGGATGCTCGAGCGCCTGCACGGGCCGTCGGCGGCCTACAACCTGGCCGGCGCGATGCGGCTTCACGGCGCGCTCGACGTGGCCGCGCTGGAACACGCCTTCGGCGAGATCGTGCGCCGCCATGCGGTGCTGCGCAGCCGCTTCGAAGGCGGCGAGGGCGGCGAGGGCGACGAACCCATGCAGGTGGTGCTGGCGGCGGCGCCGCCGGCGATCCCGCTGATCGACCTGTCGTCGCTCGACGAGCCGGCCCGGCAGGCGCGCGCCGCCGCCATCGGCCACGAGGAAGCCGCGCAACCCTTCGACCTCGCCGCCGGCGCGCCGCTGCGCATCCGGCTGCTGCGCCTCGCGGCCGACGACCACGTGCTGCTCGCCGTGACGCACCACATCGTCTCCGACGGCTGGTCGATGGGCGTGTTCCTGCGCGAGCTGGGCGTGCTCTACGCGGCCGGCCGCGCCGGCCAGCCGTCGCCGCTGCCCGAGCTGCCGCTGCAATACAGCGACTTCGCGCGCTGGGAGCGGGCGCGGCTGCAGGGCGAAGGGCTGGAGCGCGAGCTGGCCTTCTGGCGCAACCGGCTGGCCGCGCCGCTGGCGCCGCTCGATCTGCCGATGGCGCGGCCGCGCCCGGCGTTGCAGACCTTCGCCGGCGCCGACGTTCAGCGTGCGCTGCCCGCCGCGCTGGCCGAGCGGCTGCGCGCCGTGGCCGAGGCGCAGCAGGTCTCGCTGTTCATGCTGCTGCTGGCGGCCTTCCAGGTGCTGCTGTTCCGCCACAGCGGCCAGAGCGACGTGCTGGTCGGCACGCCGGTGGCCAACCGCGGATGCCTGGCCACCGAGGGACTGATCGGCTTCTTCGCCAACACGCTGGTGCTGCGCTGCGACCTCTCGGGCAATCCGCCCTTCGGCGCGCTGCTGCAGCAGGTGAAGACGGTGGTGCTGGAGGCGCAGGCGCACGAGTCGCTGCCGTTCGACAAGCTGGTCGAGGAACTGCGGCCCGAGCGCGACGCCAGCCGCAACCCGATCTTCCAGGCGATGTTCAACCTGCAGCATGCCGACGACGCCGTGCCCCACCTCGAAGGCCTGCGCGTGACGCTGCCGCCGCGCGCCGAGAACCACGCCGCGCGCTTCGATCTGAGCGCGACCTTGCGCGAAGGCGCGGGCCGGCTCGAGCTCACGCTCGAATACAACACCGACCTGTTCGACCACGCCGCCATCGAGGCGCTGGGCGGGCGCTTCGAGGCGCTGCTCGCGGGCATCGCCGACGCGGTGCAGCGCCCGATCGGCGAGCTGCCGCTGCTGAGCGCCGCCGAGCGCCGGCGGACGCTGGTCGAGTGGAACGACAGCGCGCTGGCCTGGGACGACGCGGGCACGACATTGCCGCAGCTTTTCGAGCGCCGCGCCGCAGCGCAACCCGAGGCGACGGCGCTGTCGTTCGAAGGGCGAGCGCTGAGCTACGGCGAGCTGCGCGCGCAGGTCAACCGCCTGGCGCGGAGGCTGCGCGCGGCCGGTGTCGGGCCGGGCGTGCTGGTCGGCCTCTGCCTGGAGCGCGAGCCGCGCCTGCCGGCGGCCCTGCTGGCGGTGCTGGCGGCCGGCGGCGCCTACGTGCCGCTCGACCCGGGCTTTCCGGCCGAGCGGCTGTCGTACATGCTCGAAGACAGCGGCGCCAGGGTGCTGCTGTGCAACGCCGACGCCGCCGCCGACATCGCGCTGCCGCCGGGCGTGCAGGCGATCGACCTCGACGCGGAGGGCGCCGCGCTGGCGGCGCTCGACGCCGGCACGCTCGACGGCGGCGCATCCGGCGACGACCCGGCCTACGTGATCTACACCTCCGGCTCCACCGGCCGACCCAAGGGCGTGACGGTGCCGCACCGCGCGCTGGCCAACTTCCTCGGCGCGATGCAGCGCGAGCCGGGCCTGGCGGCATCCGACGTGGTGGCGGCGATCACGACGGTCTCCTTCGACATCGCCGCGCTCGAGCTGTATCTGCCGCTGGTGGTCGGCGCGCGCATCGAGCTGGTGTCGCGCGAGACCGCCGCCGACGGCATCGAGCTGGCCGAGTGCCTGGCGCGCAGCGGCGCCACCGTGCTGCAGGCCACGCCGGCCACCTGGCGGCTGCTGCTGGAGGCCGACTGGCGGCCCGCGCGTCCGTTGCGCGCCTTCTGCGGCGGCGAGGCGCTGCCGCGCGAGCTGGCCGACGCGCTGCTGGTGCGCACGAGCGAGCTGTGGAACCTGTACGGCCCGACCGAGACGACGGTCTGGTCCACCGTCGCGCGCGTCGAGCCGTCGCCCGCGCCGATCACGATCGGCCGGCCGATCGCCAACACGCAGGTCTACGTGCTCAATGCGCAGGGCGAGCCGCAGCCGCCGGGGGTGCCGGGCGAGCTGTGGATCGGCGGCGAGGGCGTCGCGCTCGGCTACCACGCCCGTCCCGAGCTGACCGCCGAGCGCTTCGTGCCGGATCGCTTCACCGGCCGTGCCGGCGGCCGCCTCTACCGCACCGGCGACCTGGCGCGCTGGGACGGCGAGGGCCGGCTGCATCACCTCGGCCGCCTCGACCACCAGGTGAAGGTGCGCGGCTTTCGCATCGAGCTGGGCGAGATCGAGGCCGAACTCGCCGCCCACCCGGCCGTGCGGCAGGCGCTGGTGATGGCGCGCGAGGCCAGTCCCGGCGATGCGCGGCTGGTCGCCTACCTGGCGTTCCACGCCGGGCAGGATCTGACCGCCAGCGACGTGCGCCGCCACCTGCGCCAGCGCCTGCCCGACTACATGATCCCGTCCATCGTCGTGGGGGTCGCCGCGATGCCGCTGACGCCGAACGGCAAGATCGACCGCGCCGCGCTGCCCGACCCGTTCGCCCACGCCGAGCGCACCGCCGCGCGCGCGCACGTGCCGCCCGCGCCCGGCCTGGAAGAGACGCTGGCCGGCATCTGGCGCGAAGTGCTGGGCGTCGACGCGGTCGGCGCCGAGGACAACTTCTTCGAACTGGGCGGCCATTCGCTGCTGTCCTTCAAGGTGGTGACGGCGCTCGAGCGCCGAACCGGCTGGCGCATGGATCCGCGCCTGCTGTTCTTCCAGACCCTGCGCCAGGTGGCCGCGGCCGGCGCGCAGGCCGGCGCGCGCGCCGATGCGCAGGAGGCAGGCGCATGACGCCGCTGTACTTCGGCAGCCCGCAGCGGCGCCTGTTCGGCGTCTACTCGCCGGCCAGCGTCAGCGCGCGCCGCCCGCGCGCCATGCTGCTGTGCCCGCCCTGGGGCCAGGAATACCTGCGCTCGCACCGCTCGATGCACCAGCTGGCGCTGCGCCTGAACGCGGCCGGCTTCCATGTGCTGCGCTTCGACTACCACGGCACCGGCGACTCCGCCGGCGACATGGAGGACGCCGAGCTGCCCGGCTGGCAGTCCGACATCGACGCGGCGATCGACGAGCTGATCGACATGACCGGCGCGCAGCGCATCGGCATCGCCGGCCTGCGCCTGGGCGCGACGCTGGCGGCCGGGGCGGCGGCGCGGCGGCGCCGGCAGGTCGACACCGCCGTGCTGTGGGATCCGGTGGTGAGCGGCGCGCGCTTCGTCGACGAGCTGATCGCGCTGGACGCCGCGGAGAACGGACACGCCGCGCCGCTGCCGCGCCCGCAGGGGCGGCCGGGCTGGCAGGTGCTGGGCTTCGCGCTGAGCCCGGTGCTGCGCGAGCAGATCGCCGCCGCGGACCTGCTGCCGCTGCTGCCGGCCTTGCCGGCGCGCGCCCTGGTGATCACCTCGGCGACCGGCGGCGCGAACACCCTCTTGCGCGAGCAGATCGCCGCGCGCGGGGAGGGCGGCCCGGCGTTCGAGCACATCGACTCGCAGCCGGCCTGGCTGGAGCATCGCAGCAGCGGCGCCGGCGCCGTGCCGGTGGCGCTGCTCGAACGCATCGTCGGATGGTGCGCGGCATGAGCAACGCCCCGATCGAAAGAAGCCAGCTGATCGGCCCGCGCAAGGCGCTGGTGGGCGTGCTCACCGAGGCCGCGGCGGGGCAGGGGTCGGCGCCGCCGATGGTGGTGATCCTCAACTCGGGGATCATCCACCGTGTCGGGCCGAACCGGCTGAGCGTGCTGCTGGCGCGCGCGCTGGCATCGCAAGGGCATGCGGTGCTGCGCTTCGACCTCTCGGGCATCGGCGACAGCGAAGCGCGGGCCGACGCGCTCGCGCCGCTCGACGCCGCGCTGGCCGACATCCGCGAAGCGCTCGACTGGGCCGAGGCGCACCTGGGCGCGACGCGCTTCATCCTGGTCGGTCTGTGCTCGGGCGCCGACCACGCCGTCATCTACAGCGGCGGCGACGCGCGTGTGACCGGCCTCGTGCTGATGGACCCCACGGTGCCGCCCACGCTGCGCTTCCACGTGCGCCGCGTGCTCGGCCGGCTGGCCGACCCGCAGCTGTGGCGCCGCGTGCTCGTGGGCGACGCGAAGATCTGGGCGCGCGCCCTCGGGCTGCGCCGCCGCGGCGGCGGCGAAGAAATGCCGCCGCGCGGCCCCGATCCGGGGCAGGCGGAGGTGCGCCGCTATCTCGAGAACGCCTACCGGCAGGCGCTGGCCGAATCGCGCGAGCTGCTGGCCGTCTTCACCGACGGGCTGCCCGCGCGCCACAACTACGCGCGCCAGCTGCGCGATGCGTTTCCCGGGGTGCCCTTCGAGGGGCGGCTGCGCATCGAGTACTTCCACGGCACCGACCACACCTTCACCGAGGAGACGCGCCGCGACGAGCTCATCGGTCTGGTCACGGGGTGGATGCGCACGACGGCGTTCCGCGTGCTGCTGACCTGCTGCGTCGCGGCCGGGTTGGGCGTCGACTGCGCCGAGCTGGTGCTCGCGTAGCGCCAGCCCGCTCGGCGGCGTCAGCGCGCGGCCTGTGCGCGCGCAAAGTCGATCAGCTCGGTACGCCCGGGCTCGAGGTTGAAGGCCGTGTGCTGGGCGCCGGCCAGCACCACGTGCTTCGACCCGGCCAGCCCGCCGGAGCAGTTCGGCACGCCGATGCCCGGCACGCCGTAGTAGTAGGGGTCGCGGTCGTAGTTGACGGTCAGCGTCGGCGCCACCGAGCCCACCGGCAGGCCGAGCGTGCACCAGTAGCCCGAGATCGCCGCGGCGCTGATGGAGGCGTAGGCCTTGCGCGCCACCGCGTAGCCGCCCTCGCTGTGGCCCAGCAGCAGCAGGTGGCGGCCGTCGAACCACGGCTTGCCGACGACCTGCGCGATCGCGTAGTCGGCCTCCTCGACGCGCTTGTCGTAGATGTCGAGGTTGCCCGTGCCGATGGACGTGCCCGAGCACGTATAGCGGCCGGCGCGGTCGGGGCGCGCGAGGCTGTCGGGCATCACGACGATGTAGCCGAGCGCCGCCAGAACCGGCCCGACGCTGGGCAGGCTGGCAAAGCCGTCACAGCCGTGCAGCGCGATGGCCACCGGCGCGGCCGGCTGGTTCGCCAGCGCGGCCACGCTGGTCGATGTGGTCGAACGCGGCAGGAAGACCAGTGCGGCATTCCATGCCGGCGCCGCCGCCGGGTTCGCAGGCGCAGGAGCCGGGCCCGAGCTCGGCGGGCTCGGGCTGGGAACGGGCGTCGGGGCCGGATCGGACGGGGCGCCCGCGCTGCCCGCGCTTCCGCCACCGCCGCAGGCCACCAGCAGCGCGGCCAGGCCGACGATCCGGGCAGTGGGGGAGGAAGCCATCGCGCGGCGATCGTGCCGCGTTCACTCCCGCTTGGCAACCGCGCCCATTACGTGATACTGTATGAACGTACAGTACCCACAAACGCGAGAGGAACCGATGAGTACGAGCATCCGCCAGCACTACCGGCCCCGGCCCGAGCGGCTGCCGCAATGGCTGCGCCGCATCTGGGCCTGGCTTTGACGCTAGAAGGCGTAGCTGAAGCCGAACTTCAGCACCGGGTAGGCCTTGATCTTGTCGACGTCGTGCTGCAGCTTGCGCTGCTCGGCGTCGACGTTGGCTTGACCGGCCGCGGCCGCGAGGCCGGGCGAGGGCATCACCTTGGCATCGGCCTTGCCGATCGCCACCCCGAAATCGAGATAGAAGCCCGAGCCCTTGCTCGGCTGATGGTGGCCGTAGCCGATGCCGACATAGGGCACCGCCGAGGGGAACCTGGCCGAGGCGCCGACGCGTTCGCCCGCGGCCGGGTAGCTGGTGCCGTTGATCGAGATGGCGCCGTCGCGCACGACCGCGTTGCCGGACGCCTTGCGCGTGCCGATCACCACGCCGCCGCTGAGCCGGAAGCCGCCGCCGGCCACGAAGTAGTCGCCGTACAGGCCGAGCGTGGCGAACTTCAGCCGGGTGTCGTAAGTCGTGCCGTCGCTCTCGAAGTCGCGGCCGACGCGCAGGAACTCGCCGCTCATGCGCAGGCCAACACCACCGCCGACACGTTCGGCCAAGCCGATCTCGACGCCGCTGCTGCCGAGGCCGCTGAACACTTCGACGGCCTGCGCCTTGCCCGCGAGGAGCAGGGTGCCGGCGGCGAGCAGCCAAGCCGCAATGCGTCTGCGCATGTCAGTTTACATAATATACATTGTCGCGCATTGCGGTAACCGACCGACGATCAACCGATGCGATTGGCCTCGTACCAGCTTGTTGGTCACCCATTCAGCCAGCAACCTAGCCGTGTGGCCACAGTTATGGCGTCTCGGCCGTTGGGCGGTCAATGACCGGACGAGTCGGCGGCTGCACGGCTGGCGAGCTGTCGCACGCAGTCGACCCAGATTTGGCTCGCGATCTGGCAGCGTGCAGTTCCAAGGTTCGCGCTTGTCTACCGCGTCGCAGGCTCTACGGGCGCTTCACCGTCTTCTTGGCTTGCTTCGCTTTCTTCCAACGAGCTTCGGCGGCGGTCCGGGCCTCCAAGCGCTCCTCGAACGACCGCGCTACCTCGGCCAATGTGGGCCCGCCGATCGCTGAGAGCCAGCGATGCAACTCGACCATGTCGATGTGCTGCATGCCCCTTTCGACCTTGCTGATCGAGCTTTGACCAACGGCCAGCAGCACCGCGAGATCCTTCTGGGTCAGCTTGACCGACTTCCGGGCTTCAATAAGAAGCTCAACGAGGATGTCGTGCGGAGGTGGGAACGGCTTCTTCAAGGGACTTGGGCCACGAATAGTTGTGGCCCAAGCCTTTACGGCAACCTAGAATATTCAAAACGAGACTTTTCAGGCGCGCGCAGTGGTTGCCCTCTCGAAGGGCTGTGTGGAACGGCTCACAGTCCTGCGACGACAATGACTCGGTCGATGCCTGAGCTCATCGGCATCTTGATGGACCGTGTCCAGACGGCTGCGGAGTTGACTGTAGCTGCCGATGTCGAGGTACCCACTGGACTTGACGCGCTCGACCACGCGATAGGTGGCTTGCGCTCAGGTGATCTCATCCTTCTGATCGGTGCGCCTGGTTGCGGCAAGAGTTCTCTCGCGGTCAGCCTGATCCGCCATGTGGTGCTCGATGCCGGTTGCCCCGCTGTCTTCGCGTCGCTGCAATCCAAGGGCGAGCACGTCCTGCTCAAGATCATCAGCGGTGCCACCAGAATCTCGTTGCGCAACTTGGGAGCCGGCAAGCTCACCGAGCAAGACTGGCTTGTCCTGGCCGACATGACTAGCCTGCTGGCCGCCGCACCGTTGATGGTTTGCGACGGTGCCATTCAGAACCCGCAGTCCCTCGACGCGGATGTGTTGGCCAGTACCGAGCGATTTGGGCGCTGCGCCTTCTTGGCGATCGACCATTCTCAATTGCTTAGCCCGATGTCGGCCGCGAGTGACGAATCGATCCAGGTTGCGGCGTTGCGCGAGCTGTGCAGGGAGCTCAAGTTGTTGGCGAGGAGGCGCGACTGCGCCGTGCTGCTAATCGAGTCGTCGAACCTCGGCGGCGCTGTTGTCGACTTCATTCCCGAGGCCGACGTTATCCTGGAACTTCGCAGGACCGGTCTCTTCTCCAAAGAGAGCGGCGCCGAGCGATGCGAGGTCGGCGTCCTAAAGCAGCAGATGGGCCCTCCCTGCACCGTGCTGGTTCAGTTTTCCCCTGCCTTTGGAGGCTTCAACTCACTCGGACGCTGAGGCGTGTCGCCCTGCCCTGCCCCTCCACTTCGGCCGACTGCGGTAGGGCGCCCCGTGCCCGTGCCGGCGAGGGCCTCGGAGAGTGTCGTGTGCTACGTTGCGCCCGACGTCGCTTTCCAGTGTCATTGCATAGGAGCCATCGAGCATTTCGCATGGCTACAAAGCGGCCGACCCAGAGCCGACGGAGCGCACGGTAAAAGGAAGATGGGATGGAGAAAACGCTGAAGCTTGCACTGAACAAGTACAACCCGACGCCGCCTTCTTTGCGATCGGTGCCGTCCGGCGCGCCGGTGGACAAGATCCGGGTCAATCTCGCCAACCTCTTTCATCACTACTACCTCGACTGCCACGACCGCGCGCCACCAGATCCAGATCCGACCCGGTTCGAGGCCACCAACTTTCTGCTCCCTTGCGAGGAGTTTCGGTTCCAGGGTTCCGGCTTTGGGAGTTCGCCTGCGAGCAAACGGAATCGCTCAAACGAGCTAGGACAGGCCTTCTGCCGACAGTTTCTGTACGAACACCTGGGCTTCACGTACTTCGCTCACGTGGCGCCGCTGCTGGGAAAGACACTCGGTGGTCCGCATGCCGGCTGTCGACTCGAGCGCGTAAAGGAAGGCGATACCCCGGACTACCTGTGCGCGGATGGCTCGTCGGAGCCCTTCCTTGCCGAAGCCAAGGGGCGCTACACCTCGGTAAGCTTCAAGAGCAAGGAGTTCCAGTCTTGGCGCGACCAGTTCACACGGGTTGTCCTCAAGGACCCGTCTGGTGAACCGCGGCGCGTGAAGGGGTACATCGTTGCGACGCGGTTCGCGACCGAAGCGGATAGCGCCCGCTTGCGCACGACCTTGTTTGCAGAGGATCCGAGCACCCGGGGTAACTTCCCACTGGGGCCCGATCTCGGCGTGGCGGTCGTCAGGGCGGTACGGAGTCGGCACTACAGCCGGATCGCGACGAAGCTTCGGCAACCGCTGCTCGCCTCATCGCTCGCCACTGGCACTCCTTTGACCGACGAGCTTCGGATACTCGCCGTCGTCTGGCAGGTGTTGCAAGGGCCGCTGGCCAAGCGGCAGTTTGTCGGCGGGTATTTCGGGGTTGGCGATGCCCGCGCCGAGTGGCGCACGCTTGAGGGCGATGCGAAAGTCTTCGTGCCGCATGACCCGCTTCGGCTCGACGCTCCTGGCTTCACGTTCTTCGGGCTCGAAGAGGATATCTTCAGGCAGGTCGTATCCCAGGCACGCGTCGGTCATACGCAGGACGTAGGCGTCCGCCAGTTCGGCCAGTTCGGCCAGTTCGAAGAGCCAGAGTTTTTCGATAGCGCGTTCAGCGTGCTGAGGGACGGCTCGGTGCTCGCGCCGCTGGACTACTTCAGGCCGCTCGGGACCATTACGCTGTAGCGGCGCTGGGCCCACGGTGCGCGATCAAGCCGCGGCGAGGCTCGCAACTAAGTCCCCCTGAGCGCGCACTCAAGCAACGTCAAGCGCGCGGCAGCAAGCTCGCGGATCGCGCCCACAGATGTTTCGCCACAACCGGCTTGCTGCTCTCACCCCTCCGGTTCGGCCTGCCGGCTTGACGCCATTGCACATTCGCCGCACCATCCGTTTCGCGATTCAGCCGAATCGTGGGCAAGTTGGCGCCCGTCAGTGCACGCATCGGACGTGAGTCCGACACGGCAAAGCCAGAGGTGCAGTACGAAGTCCCGGCCAAGGTGAACTCCTCGGAAGCCGGACAACGCGTGCCGTTCTCTATGCTTCCCTGATGGAGCTCATCTCTATGACAGCCACTGGCTCGGAATCCGACTCGTCCTCCCTATCGCCGCAAGACCAGGCAGCTGCCCTGTGGACGTAGTTGGCGACATCGATGCGCATGCGCAAGCTGATCGAGGCCGGCGTCATCGAGTCGAGCGAACCCCTTCCGAGTCTCGTGTACGGCGGCGATGCCCAGCAACTCCTCGGATCCCTTGCGGAGCTGGGCCTGGCCTTGTGGGTGGGCAGCATGCCGCTCATCGCACCCATTCCCGAAGGAACTTTGCCAGAGGGAGCGTTCCCCTACGCTCTTGGGAACAGCCTGTTCCTCGACATCGACTTCCCCGGGAGCGAGCAGTGAGTCGGCAGCACAAGCGCACGGAAACAGACATCTTCCGCCTGGGATTCCGCAAGGCGTTCATCCAGGCGGGGGATCGTCCGTTCATCAAGCAACTGAACTGGTTCACGGGCTTCGGCAAGACCTACACCGCAGCGGTCTTCGCCATTGACCTGATCCTGCAGGCGGATGTCATCCCGGTCTTCATTGCGCCGCTGCAGTCGCTGGTCAAGGGGTTCGCCGACGACGTGCACAGGCATCACGCGCCCGATCAGGCCGATGAGCTCGAGCGGCTGCTCAAGGAACGAGGCGCAGCGGTGACCGTGCACCGCCTGTACTCGCGCAACTACCACCAGAACGACCGGACCTTCTTCGAAGCCGTCATTCGCCTCCACGACTGGGTGAAGTCGAACGACAAGATATTCACGGCGCTGGAACGCGCCGGACGCGCCGAACCGAAGAACCCGCTGGCTGCGCGGCTGGACGACATGCGGCGCAAGGCCCGGGTGTGCCTGGAGGCCAATTTCCACGACCTTGCGCCGAACGACGACACCTACGCGGACGCATACCACCACTACATGAAGGCGGCGGGCAATGCGCTCGGCCTGGCCGACATGATGACCAAGCGGCTGATCCAGCTCGATGTCGACGCGAGAACCCAGGATCCCGCGGCGCCGCGCCTGATGAGCGCACCGGCGCTTGCCGACATGGTTCGCAGACTGCGGCCGCTGCAGGCTTTCCTGGACGACCCCGGCATCATCGTCAGCACCGCGTCGAAGACGCAGGTGCAGCAGCAGGTCTACGCCTACGACACCAAGGCCGGCCGCAACCGTTGGCTGTCGTTCGACTCCCTTCCCGAGTTTCTCAAGGACCTCAACAAGGAGGACGGCGAACTCGGTCGGCGCGTGACCCAGCGCGACATGCCTGCGCGCGTGGTCATGTTCATCGACGAGGAAGAAGACTCGTACTGGTACCTGTTCGAAGAGCGGAAGTCGGTGGTGAACTCCGAAGGACGGCACGATCTGAACGTCGTCATCACGGAGTTCTTCAAGTTCCTCGATCTGCGTTGGCCGATCGCGTTCGAGCGTCCCGGAGAGGACTACGAGCTCGCGCCCAAGGTCTACGCCCATCTCGAGAAGATCGCTGCGGTCAGCCCCGAGGTGTGGAGAGAGTTCAAGATTCAGCAGACGGCATCGAAGGCGAAGCACATTCCCGAGAACAGGCGAATTGCCATCTTTCGGCGCGAGCTGGAGAGCAGGTTCCCCGAATTCATCGCGGCGCCCTGGTCGGACGAGCACCTGGGCGAGGTCCTCAAGCAGCTCATTGATCGAAACGACGTCCACAACGACTTCCGCCGCTTCCAGGAGAAGGCGCGTGTCCTGGCCGCGCTGCGCGAGTACGTGAGTGGGCTCGAGCGCAGGCCGAGCCGCTCCGCGTATCGCACCTTCAGCGCGATGCTGCGCCTGGTCGTGGACAAGAAGTACTTCACCATGAGCCGTGCGTCCTACGGCGAGGTGCTCGACCAGCCGAGCCAGACGTTCTTCAACGGGGAGTCCAACGTGATGGACACGGACTTCCTCAAGCGCGTCGAGCTGACCCCGGACACGGGCGACCAGACGATCCGGCTCAACTACCACGAGGACGAAGCGCCCGAAGGGGCATACACCCTCTTCAACTACCTCGAGCTCGTCCTGTTCATCGCTCGGGTGCTGAATGTCGAGAGCGGTGAGAACGCCATCGTGTTCTCGAAAGACGATCTGGAGGTCTATCCCGGCCTAACACGGTTCCGGCGCGAGATCCGTACGCTGTTCAAGTCGAAGAACTCGGATGACGCCTTCGAAGCCGACACGTACGGCGACGAGCTGCTCAAGGAGAGCTTCTTCTTCAGCGGCACCAAGAGCGTCGTCACGCTGGAGGAAAGCCGTCGCCAGGCCGACGAATACAACCTCCCGGCCGACGTCAACCTCACCGTGACGATCACCTCGCTGAGGGACACGCCGGAGGAGGACATCCTCCAGTCCCTTGGTCGCAGCAATGGGATCTATCTGATGAGCGCCACGGGCGGACTGGCGGCTGCGTCCACGGGGTCGTTCAACACGAGCCAGCTGCAGCGCATGCTGGAAGCCAAGGGCGGCGTGTATGCCGAGATGACCGAAGAGGAGCTGGAAGTCGTCAGCCGGCGAGCCAACGAATACCTCGCCCTGCGGGAGCGTCATGTGACCGTCATCGACGACACGGCGCCGGCGGCGGGCTTCGGCGTGTCGGCCGGCTACAACGGGCTCAAGCAGCAGTTCCACGCGGCCTACCCCGAGAAGGACGAGCCTGGTTACGCCCACCTCAACAGCTACAAGAAGCACGAGATCGACGGTCTGGTCGCGAGCCTCGACAAGCTGATCACGTCGGAGGTGCGCTCCGGCCTGGTGCTGTGTCAGACCATCCGGCGGGTGCAGAAGTGCCTGATGAAGCTGGCGGAGGCGGAGGGCACCGGTGTCGTGCAGGAGGACCACGACGGGCATCGGTTCACCATCCAGCCCCTGCTTCCGGCGCACCGGAAGGCGGGCGGGCAAGCCGTCACCCTGATCCTCTACACCGCTGAGCGATTTCGCAAGCGAGATGCCTCCAAGGCCGGACCGCTCATCGAAACCGACGACTCGGGCCAGTTCAACGACGAACTGCGCAACGCCCTCAACATCACCCACCGCAAGCTGTTGCTCTGGACGGCCTACGGCTCCGCGTCGCGCGGCCTGGACTTCGTGACCACCGATCAGGGGCAGAAGAGAGACTTCGAACTCTTCTGCCTGCTGAACAATCCGTTCTACACGCATCACACGATGCCCAGCGGCCGCGGCTTCTCGATGGAGATGTTCCAGAGTTTCCTGCAGGTCGTTCGTGACGAGGACGACGGCTGGCCGGCGATGTCCAAGCGGGACCTGCTGTACGAGTACTCTCGCAACCGACGGAAGCGGCTTCGCAAGGAGCACTTCATCGACATCGCCCGCACGATCTTCCAAGCCCTTGGTCGCGGAGAACGTTGTCCTGAGGTGCCCATGAAGGCGCAGTACATCTTCCTGAGCTCCCAGGCCGCACAGATGGTGCATCTGGGCGTGCGCTACGCGCCGGAGCTGGCGCGGCGAGCCTCGCCGGCGCAACGAGCGGCACTGCAGGCCATCGACAAGCACAACGCCGCCGCGGCGGTGTTCGCGAGCGACGAGCAGCGCAAAGCGCACCTGGCCGAGAGTCTGAAGCGGGCCTATGCCTTCCGCGAGTACACGAGCCAGACGCCGAAGCGATTCCGATCGGATCCGCAAGCGCGACGCAGCTGGCCGTGGTTGTTCAACACGCGCATGTTCACCGACCCGCAGGCCTACTGCGACGAGTTGCGCAAGCACGGCATCCCGTCCGAATTCATCGACGGCGCCTACCTCGAGGTCCCGCTGAACGCCGATCTGTATGTCAAGGAGGAGGCACGTGCGGGCACCGCCGAGACCGTTCTCACCGATTCGGTGGACGGTACGGACATCTACGACTGGGTGAGCCTGCTCGCACCACCCGGCCTGGCGGAGAAGCTCTCGCCCGAGGCGAAGTCCTTCATGAAGGCGCGGCGCGGATTTCCGGTCGAAGGGTCCGGCACCTGTCTCGTTCCCCAGCACTGGTTCGTCACCGAGATCATGAAGGGCTATCTGGCCGAGCGCGAGTTCGAGCGCTTCGTCGAAGAGCAGTTTCGCGTGCTCCCCGGTCAACTCGACACGACCGGCGCGCTCGTGCGCTACCTCGACGTGGCGCAGCACCCGCTCGAACCCGCCATCTTTCAACTCTTCGACTACTACCTTGAGGTGGCGGACAGCGACGCCCTGGTGGCTGTCGACGTCAAGAACTGGACCCGGACGACGGACCGAATCAAGAAGGAGGAACTGGAGGCTGAGGCCCGGCAGAAGCACGAGCGGCTTTGCGAACTCTTCCCCGAGAAGACGGTCCACGCCGTCTACCTGAATCTCCAAGGCACGTACAAGTACCGCACCCAACGGCCTCCCAAGGGCAGCATCCGCTTCATGTCGCTCTACGTGCGGCCGTCCGATACGTGGATGGCCAACGACAACCTGGTCAACGTGCTGCTCGCACAGTAGTCCCCTGCCCTATGCCGATCCGAGACCTCGGAGATGCCGCTGCAGTCGCCCGGCTCAACTCGATCCGATTCAAGACCTCCGTCCAGGAGGCGGCCGCGCGACTGGCGCAATGGGAAGCGTCTCGTCAGAGCCTGATCGTCCCGATCCGCATCGAGCTGCCGAAGCAACCCATCCAGGCGGACGGCGAGCCGGCCGAGGCGACCGCGGAGTACTTCCGCGACCGTGCACGGTACGTGAGGCAGACAATCGCCAAGCGTCTCGGCCTCGATGCGAAGGCCGCGAGTCGGCTGACGTTTGCGATGACGTACCGGGACGCGTGGTTCCTCGGACCGCGACCCAACCTGGACTGGGAGGGCATGCTCGAGGCAGTGAGAGCAACGCCCGAGAAGTTCATCGAGCTCATGCTTCAGAAGGAGCTCATCGAAGAGGCCGCCTTTAACCCGACCCACACGTTCGCGACTGGTGGCTTCGGTCCGGGGGTCTACCTGGGGAGCCTCGGCAAGAGCACCGTGCGTCGTCTGCACCTCGCCGAAGTCCAGTTCACGGTCCGAGCCAAGTACGGACAGCTGCTGTGCGACGTGACGTCCAAGGTCTTCGCCAAGAAGACCAAGACGGGCTCGGATGCCCCCTCCATGGCCACGCTGCCCATCGACGCCGGCGAGGGCTTCGTTCTCGGGGTGACTCGCGTGGTACCGGCGGACTATTTCGACGTCGACGCACGCCGCTACCCGATGACCGGCATCAGCCTGGATACGCAGAAGTTCCGCCAGACCCGGGTGTACTACCTCAACGTCCTGACCGAGTTCGCGCGCAGGCTGTTCGACAAGGCAGGAGTGGACGTCGAGGCGGAGACCTTCGTCGCATCGCACTGCGTGGACGACGGCTACATCCCGCTCGAGCCGCTAGCGCAACTCGATCGGCCGCTCGTGGTCGTGAACGCGACCAGCGAGCCGTTGACGCAGGAAGCCTTGAAGCCGCTGCTTCGATTTGCGGAATTCTTCCCCGATGGCTTCCATGTGGCGGGGAACACGAGGACCCAGTTCGCGGCGCCGGAGGTACGCCTGCTGTCCGAACCACCCCCGACGCTCGACCCTGCGCTGAACTACCTGTACCTCAACGGCCCCTCGCAGGACGAGGAAGGAACGATCCGGCTGGCGAAGGCGACAAGCGGTCCCCAGCTGGAGTTCAAGCCCGCCCGCTCGGTCGCTGCCTATTCGGCGCTCGCGGGCGGCGGCTTCGTTGCCGACCCGTACACGGAGGCGAAGTTCAGGCACCACCTGGACCGCGACACGGTGACCATGTGCACCCAGGGCCTCGACTACGGGCCTTCGGCGCTCGCCGCGATGACGCCCGGCGATTCCGATGACGACAGCCGTGCGCTCCACGAGGCGGTGAAGCGGTGCCTCGTCGAGCTGTCGCTGAAGGAGGCGCTGCTGGGCTGCAAGCCAATTCCAACGCCGAGCATGCCCTCGACGCTCGTCCCGACCTCGCTCACGCTGCTGGCCACCCGACAGATGCGGGTGGGCAATCGCCAGAAGCCGAAACAGCTGGTGGCCTGTGTCGATGTCGAGCTGACCGAAGCAGGCATCGGGGTTCGGCGGGTGCGTCGCTCACCCTGGTCGAAGGACACCTTGGCGGCGATCGACTTCGTCGAGGAGTTTGCGTTCCTGCAGGCAGACGGGAAAGAGATGATCCACGACGGCCAATTCTGGGTCGTGGACCGTCGCTCCGGCGATCGCCTGACGGCCTGGTGGGGGAGCTATGTGCCCAAGCTCATCCTGAACGACGCATACAGCAGCATCGAGGGTGCCCTGGCAGCCCAGGACGGGCACCTGGATCGCAAGCGCCAGGAGGGCAGCAAGGCGCGGTTCTACTCCAAGGACAGGTCGTTCAACCTGCTGCCTTACTACATGTCGATGTACCTGCCCGAGCATCAGACGCGTGGTGAGCGCACCGGGACACGCATCGCGCTACAGGACTGCGGCTCGTTCCTGAGACTGTTCGTTCCACCGGCCGGTGGCATCGTCGGCGGTGGAGATTCGTTGTCGGGCATGCGTGACGTCATGGTCTACCTGCCGGATGGCCGCGTGGTGGACGACCACCTGCTCGACCGGAAGCTGGTTCACCTCTACCTCCACACGCTGACCAATGGCGTGCTGGTGGGCGGTGACAACTCGAAGATGAGCGTGCTGGAGAAGCTGGCCAAGCTCGCGCTGGAGAACTGAGGCGCCGGCGGGCGTTAAAATGCTGGGGCCTTCCGTGGGTCCGTCGTGGCGCCCTCTTCCTTCGTCCCGCGCTGCCGGCGGCCACCTCCTGACCCACGCTACGGATACGCTTCGACAGTCGTCACGGTCGCGCCCGTCGCCTTCACGCCGTCGACGACAGCGGCAATTGTTCGTGGGATGAACTTGCTCGAGTCGCCTGTCACGGTACGGGCCAGGGTTGCGCCTAGAAGCGCCGCACTGAACGCACCGGATGCCTTGCTGAACGTCGTGTAGACGTTCATCGAGTAGCCTGTCTGATACGGCATCACGCACACGAAGAACGTGCTTGCCTCTCCATAGCGCGACATCGACGTGTCGCGTGCGTTGGCGGTCACGATGGCACCTTCGCAGGTGGGCGCCTGAACCGATTGTCCAGAGGCCGCCGCCAAGGCCGCCATGTTTCCCTTGAACGGCGAGACCAACTGGAAGCGCGGCGCCTTCTCCAGCAAGGGAGCGGGTGGAATGCCGTTGACGATCTGCACGCCCGAGGTCTGCTGCTGCAGCGCTGTCTTCACCGCGTCCGCGATCTTCGACGCCGGTACGTCGGGTCCCGCCTTGATGTCGAAGACGGCGTAGCCACTGCTCATTTCGCGCGTAGGCGTCGTGGTCCCGCAGCCCGCGAGCAGAGCCGCCATCGCGGCCGTCACAACCAGTCCTCTTCCCATTCGCCCTCCTGATCTTCGTGATTGCGAGTTCTTACGCCTTGCATGGCCCAGACGCCAACATCGGACGCGCCAAAAGGCGTCTCCAAGTAGCCGTTAGGTATCTCAAAGTGATCTAAACGGTCTTGGCGCCTTCGGTCACATACCTCTACAGCGCGGTGGCAAGTTCGAGGCTGGGGCGCCAGTTCCGTCGTTTGTTGCTGGCCTCTTGTGAAGATGGGCAGCGGATGCGCGAACGGCTTTGCAGATGCGCGGCGCGCCTCGACGGAGCTCGCTCCGAGCACACCGCTGTTGCGCACCTGGTCCGACAACTCCGCCGCTGGGAGCATTCGCAAGGCGAACTCGACCACTAAGCAAAACTCACCGCGCCGAGTCTTCTCCGGCGACACGCCCTTGCTAGCTGTACGCGCCCGACTGCATGCGCATGATCAACGCTTCGACTACAGCCCTGCCCTCGGAAGTGGACATGTAGTCCGCGGGACGTGCGCCGCCCAAAGCAGGCGCCGGCCGCTCAAGCCAGCGCTGGGTCCAGCTCAGCGCGTCGAAGCCAACCGGGTTCCCGCTCTCGGCCACGATCCGCTGGACGACCTTGGCAAGCGCTGACACATGGCGGGACTTGGGTACACGCATCTGAGCAATGTAGCGGCTTTGCATATTCTTGAGCCGCGCTGAGGTCGGCGCACGCGGCGGCTAGAGTCGAAGCAAGGCCTTCGCCATTCCGTGACCGGTCGCGTACTGCACGTTCAGCGCTGCAAATTCCGGCACGAGCCCCGGATGAAGCAGTTCACGCCGTGTCGGCGACTCGCTGTAGTCGCTCGTGTTCGAGGACAAAAACACCACCTCGGCCGTCAGACCCCGGCTGCGAAGCTCGCCGACGGTCTCGAGATACGTTTCGAGCACGACACAGTCCTGCAGCGAGTCCTTGCCCTTGCGCGCAGGCGGCCTCGCATGCATGGCGCGCAAAAACGCTCGTCCCGGCACTGAAGCCGATTGGCGTGCGACGGTGCTGCTCGCGATCCATCGCTGAACTGCGCCCTGCGCCGCCGTCACATGTTGGTCCCAGGCCGACAAATCGGTCGAAGTCGCCGAAGCAAAGGCCGATACCAGACCGTCCACGCGCTCCACGTGCGCACGCAACTTTTGCAGTCCACGGCGCGCTTCCGCCGTTACAGCAGGCAGGTGATTCGCCAGCTCTGCCTTCACTTGATCGGCCAGTACGGCGACTAGGCGGGTGCCGGACTCGACAGCTGACAGGAGTGCCATTGAAGCCAGGGCATCGTGCGGCAAGGAGGTGTCCCGGGAGGGGTCTCGAACCACGTCGAGCACGCTGCAGGTGTCGAGCAGCAGGAGGGGTACGTTTGCCTGGACGATGCGTTCCAGGTCCGGCGGTGGAAGCGACACTACTCGGACGCAGCGAGACGCCCGAGCAGGGCCCTAGCGCGCTCGTACTCGCCAGCGAGTTCGTGCGCGCGATCCTGCGACCACTCTTCCGACTCGCTCAACCAACGCGCCAGTGTCGTGGCGTCGAGTCGGGCGCTCTCGCGATGCGCCAGGATGATGAAGTCGAACCAGCGATCCCGGTCGCGGGGATGCGACGCGCCCGTAGACTTGTTAGCAAGCACGGAGAACCGCCGCAAGGCCTCGATGACGTGAGACGTAGCCTCGTCCTCCAGCCGCAATGTGTTGCTCGAGATGTCGACGCGATACCCAGCTCGGCTGGCCGCGGGTGTCGCGACGCGCGTCACAAAGTCGTCCAGGATGGCGTTGTAGGCGCCATATGTCAGCTCACTGACCGCGCGCGGAACGATGTTGACGACTTTCATGCCGTCGGCCGATGAGATCAGCACAAGCCCAGCAGCCTCGATGCCCGGCGTGGGCTCGCGCTCGAATGCCAGCGCGCCCTCCTCTCCCATCACGCGGAGCTGTTCTTCCTTCTCGGAGGCGTGGCGCCACGGCGCCGCCGCGAAGTCCTTCAGCGCCCGAGCCAACGCTTCTGCAGAACCTGCAGGGCCGCGCAGGTACAGATCCTGGAAAACCTCGAGCGACTTAGAACTTGACATGCGGCCATTCTGCCGCACCACACAGGATGACTGCGGTCCCTCTTCGCAGTCCGTTCGTCACAAGCGCAAGTGGGCTCGATGCAGAGCGGCCCACGAAGGCGTAGGAACCACGAAGTTCACTCCGATGCCCGTGCGGCCATCGGAGTAAACCAAGAGGCTGCGAAACGCTTCAAGACTCGTGGGGTCCAGGTGCTGGCCCGATCCCCAGTCGCGCACGTGGCGCATGACAAAGCCGGCGAGGACGTCCGCGACCTGCAAGCCCACGTGGTTGCTGGAGTTGGCGAACACCAGTGAAGCTGCCTCGACGAACTCGTAGTCTGAGTGAGGGGTGTAGGCCCACCTCGCCTGCTCGCTCATGGCTTCTGCCATGGCTTTCGCATCTGCAAGTATGTTGTCGAACTGGAGCTGCTCGTCATGAACGAGTTGTACGCCGGCGAGCGATCGGCCGTTGAAGAGATTGATGCGTGCGTAGATGTTGGTCAGTGACGACAGGTTCGCCAGCATCCAGACGGGCTTGCCTCGCTTGTTGCTGTCGGGAAGTGGCAGGTACCGCAAGTACGCGCCCTCATCTTCCGTGCAGTCCATCTCGAAGTCCTCGAGGCTGGCCGCGGCGCAATCCCTGATGGCCCGCGCAATCATCGGCTCTGCACCGTTCGGCACGGACGCGAGCGCCTTCAACGCGGCGCGAACGGTGGCATCCGCGGGCGCGCGACAAGCGTCAACAAACGCTCTCAGCACGTGATCCGGTGCGTCGGCCCATAACCAATCGGCCATCGCGTTGCGAACACTCGCCGAGTCGGGCCCCTCGTCGACGCCTGGCGGGAGCAACTGGATGTTCACGATCGAGCTGCACAGCAGGTAGCGCTTGTCGACAACCTCCACGAACAATGGCCGTGCAGCGCCGATCAGCACCGCGATCAGGTCTCGAGCAAAGGCCGGTTTCGAGGCCAATGCGCTCGACTTGAGTTCGGCTCCTCCAACGCGATGGCGTGCTCTGAGCTGTGCAACCTCTGCACACAACGCGGCGGCGTCTTCGATGCCCACGGCAGCGAGCGTGAAGATCGGCTGCGCACCAAATTCCAGGCCGTCGCCGGAATGGATCAGGTCACCGCTGTTGCCGCTCTCATCGATGTAGAAGTCCATTTGCAGTATGGCTCTCGGAGCGATGGACCGATGGTGCGCTCTTTGCGCACTCTCATTCCTGTCGAGTCTTGCTCATCGCCGGTCAGGGTTTCGTGAAGACCGCCGACGGGAACAGGGTCGGCAGCACGTCGTCGCCGTAGTCGGCGACGAAGTTCACGGTGCTCTCGATCAGATCAGGTGCACCCTCTCCAAGCGCGCGGGGATACAGCCGAACGAGCTTGCACAGCGGAACGCGGATGTCGTTCCGGTGGCTCATTTCCCTGAGCCGCTCGGCGAATCCGAAGGTGCGGCTGTCGGCCATCTCCTCTCGCGCTCCTTCCTGGACAGCGATGTAGACGATGCCAAAGTCACCGGCGGGAACCTGGGCCAGCGCCTCGTTCACAGCACCCGTCGGTCCCCATGACCGCTTCTTCACGGCTTGTGCACTCACGTTGGTCCACAGAAGCGCCACGGCCTCATCCACGCTGTCGAGCGTCGGCTCTCGCGAGTTGGAGATGCGACAGATCAGCCCGTCGAACTCGGCGAGGTCCGAATTCCAGCCGAACGCCGCCTGCAGCATGGCGGGGCTGTACAGGCGACTGGTTCTGGGCAAGGGGTTCGTTCGCGGCATCTCGGTCCAGGCGACCGTTCCCCAGTCGTACGTGACTCGCTTTCCGTAGCCGCCGGCGTATCGCTGCCGGATCAGGCAGGTGACCAGTTCGTCCGGGGGGACGGTGGATGCTTCGACCGTGAGTTCAACGCTGAAGATGCCCCACATCCCGGCGCTTCTTGCGGCCGCCTCGAGGCGCAGGAAGATCCCGCGCATGCACTGCTCTTCGGTGATTTCATAGTCGGAAAGCGACCGCTTCCGCTTGCACTCGATGACCATCGGATAGGGGTCATGGCACATCAGATCGGGCGACTTCGCCTGCGTGGCGTCCACGAACTCCACGCTGCGGCCCATCGCAGCACAGCCGGCAGCGACGAACAGCTCGAACAAGGTCGGATCGACTTCGTGGGACGAGCCGCGCCACAGCGACCTCAGGCGCTTCGATGCGCCGGGAACGCCATCCAGCAACGGCAGGCGGTCCGACAGCCGAGCCATCTGAGGGACCAGGAGCGCCCCCGCAAAGTGGTCGTAGAGCAGATGCTCCGACACGAAGTCCCGAGTGACATGCAACGCCTGTGCGAACCGATGAATTCTCGGCGACTCGCTTTCGGGGCGAATGCCGCGGACGAGTGAAAGCGGAACGTCATGGTCCGGGTCGATGAGCCTGTGCGCCGGCAGGGCCTCGTACGCCTTCAACTGGCGTGGGTCCACCAGCGCCAGGAGTTTGTCGAACGAAGCTTCCAGTAGTTTCGGAACCGATGCGGAGGGCTCGATCTTGTCGGCCGTGAGTTGTCCGCGATGGACACGTTCCATCTGATCGCCGGGTCGCACGCGACGCTCCAATGCTTCGGCGTCCGCGTCCGACAGGCCGATCGCATCTTGTAGCTGCTTGGCGATGTCCGCGAGTTGTGCGTGCAGCTCGGTTCCTCGCTGCTCGATCGCTTGCAGTTCGACACGCGCGGCCTCGCTCCGGCCTTGTCCAAAGTACGCGCGTCGCGCCGCGGCCACGCGCGGTGTCAAGCGCTTCAGTTCCGACATCACTTCGTCCGCAGCTCGCTGCAGGCCGTTCAAGTCGGGCAGGTTCGCGTCCGTCATGATCGCTCTATTGGGACCACGACCGTCGGCTTACCGACGCCTCGCGTCTTCTCATCACGCCAGCAGCGCCTTGTGCACGGCAAGGACCAGTGCCCCGCGCCTCGCCGAGCGCCGCAGCCCAAGCGAAATCTCCAGCTGCACCCCGGCACCAGAACGGCCTCTGTTGCAGATGTTGTACGGATCAGTGCCTGCAAGGCCCGCCGGCGCCGTTGCGGACGCGATCCCTGCTTCGGCAAGCTGCGCCACGATGGACTCGCGCAATGCCTGATCTCGCCCTCCCAGCAGGACCTTCTCGTCCCCGGACCCGTAGCCATGGACAGAGACCACCCTGTCGCAGGTGGTCAGCCAGTCGAGGCATCCCGGCTCGTCGAACCGGTCGCTGCGAAGGTGGAGAGCCGCAAAGTTGCCTGCGCGCAGAAGGCCCTCGAACAAGTAGAGTCCGAACTGTTCCGCCGCGATCCCGCGGGCAATGTCGGAGGTGAACGCCTCGATGTTTCCGCCGTGTGGCGCGATCACGGCCACCGACGAGGCGGGTCGTGGCACGTTGACGATCCTGTAGTCCTGTCCCTCGGAGTAGGCCGCGGCCAGATCGGCAAACGAGTTGAAGTCCTTGGCAAGTTTGCTGCGCATGCGCCATTGTGGCGCCGAGGCACGCAGGAAGCGCCACTGACGCCGCCTGGCGTCTGGCAAGATCGACCGCGCATCGCCGGCCTGGCGCCGTCGTCACACTGCGTCATTGCGCAGATGGCGCGAGCCCCATCCGACTCCACCTGAACGCGCGCAGCGGCTCCCATGTGCAACGCCCACAACCACCATCCCGCCTGCACCTGCGGTTGGGGTGGGTTCGGTCACCTGGGACGCAGGACCGCAGACCCCGGGTACTACCGCGACCTGCTGAGGCGACCGCGGACGTACGACTCGTACGTCAATCCCAACGCGCGGTGTCCGGTCTGTGGGGCATGCGTCTTCTTCTTTCAATCCGAGCACGGCGGGCGCGTCTTCTTCGACGACCTCGGTCCCCCTTGGCCGAAGCATCCCTGTACGAGCTCGGAACCGGCCGGTAGATCCAGGCCCACTGCGGCCCCGTCGGGGCCCCGCGCTCACTGGAGTGCCGCTGGGTGGGCGCCACTGCTGGACGCGTCCGCAACGAGCTATGCGCCCGAACTGGCGCGGCTCACCGGCCTGCACCGCGAACAGCCGCTGACGCTGTACGTCCTCAAGCGCGCTGTTCCCGGAGGTGCCGATCTTCGCGACCTGCTGGAGGACGCGTACGTTCAGGCAAGACGGGACACGCCCGGCCGCTACTCGATCTCCATACTGGACGGCGACGCAACGGTCACCAACTTCGTCGGCTTCTTGTCAGAGATCGATGCCCGTGTCGGAGTCGTCGGGGAAAAACTTGGAGCCCGGCGCGTATTCCGGCGGCAGAGCCGATGAAAGAACTGGCTGCTAGCCCGCTTCCCTATGTCGCCTCGAGCAGAAGCATTTGCGGTGTCATCTGCCCCGGATGCCCGCTCGCGTTCGACGCAGGTGGTACCGCCAACTGAAAGTTGTAGAGGTCATAGGCGCTCACGGCGAGCTGCCCGCTCGTATTGAGCGCCAAGGCGCAGCCCAGCGGGCTCGTGATGCTCTGGTTGCCGACCACGGCAATGGTGACGTCGTCCTGGAGGCTGGCCAGCCACAGGTAGCCCTCCTCAGTGGAGGCCAGGACGCCAGCTCTGCCTGATCCGCCGTCGTCGTACAGACACCAAGCGACGTCGAAGTTGAAGACCTGCGCACGCGAGCCATCGATCGTGAGGTTGAGCTTGGAGCGCAGTTCGGGCCGCCACGTGGCGGCGTCCACCGTGAAGTACCAGAGATTGTGGTCAGCCGGACCGACCGCGCAGTTCGCGACCGCAACGTGTTTGCCTGTCACCGAGATGGCGTTGATGCCGCGTTGCGCGCCTGGGTTGTACGGCGTCCTGGAGAGCACCCTCCCGGTGGGGACTTCAACCACGCAGATCAGTCCGTTTTCCGAGCCGGTGATCACGTGTCGAGCAGAACTCCCCTCCCCAACTCCGATATCCAAGAGTGCCGCGCCACGGATGTTCTGAAGGCCGAACGGATTGGATGGCGCCGGTGTGGTCAGATCGACTGGCGCGCCAACCATCGCGAACGAGTCGGGCGACGAACCTTTCCAGATGGTCAGGTGGCCACCCGCGTGCCCCACGACAAGACAGACACTCCCGTTCTCTGAAAAGCAGGTCGCGCTGTTTGCCACACCGAGGGTGGCGGGATAGGCCAGGGTATTGGCGACGTCGATGTCTTCCCAATCACCGCGCGAGGTGGACCAAAGCAGCATGCTGCCTTCGTCGTTGGACGTCGCAATGAGCTTAGGCGCCAACCATTCGATCATCTGGACGCCCTCGGTGGAAGGCGTCGAGACGGCAATCGTGATCTTGGGTCGACCGTTCGCACCATCGGAGAAGTCGAAGATGCTCATGCTTCCGTCCCAGCGGCCGACGGCATATCGCTCGGAGTCGATCCAGGCGGCGACTTGGGCCATCGTGTAGGTGGCACCGAGCGAGCTGATCGGAAGCTTCGGTGGTGTGATGCCGAGCTGGGACTCCAGCTGACGGTGCGAACGCACGACCATCGGGACCGCGGACTGTTTGCTCACCCAGGGCCTCCATGCCGGGATCAGGGAACGCGATTGGCGACGCGTCACCACCCCGTCCACTGGCGGGCATGCTAATCCCTGCGTATGCGTCCGTCCAACCCGTCTTGACGACGGGGCGCAGGGTCAGGTCGCCACGACCGGCCGCCAGCGATGTGGCAGCAGTTCATCGATGCGGCTTGCCGACTGCAGTGGCAAGCGCTCGAGCACGTCGCGGATGTAGGCGTAGGGATCGAGCCCGTTGATCCGTGCCGAGTGGATGAGGCTCATCACTGCTGCAGCGCG
>JAKOZT010000089.1 GCA_029779845.1 Pseudomonadota bacterium
CGACAGGCCCTTGCCGGTGTAGTCGTTGGCGTCGCCGATCAGGTAGATCGTGATGCCCTTGGCGAGGAAGGCGCCGAAGCTCTGCCCGCCGGTGCCTTCCATCTGGATGAACACCGTCTGGTCGGGCAGGCCCTCGGGGTGGCGGCGGATCAGCTCGCCGGAGAGCATCGCGCCGACCGTGCGGTTGACGTTGCGCGCGTCCTCCAGGAACTGCACCTTCTCGCCGCGCTCCAGCGCCGCCTTCGCCTTCTCGATCAGGCGCACGTCGAGCGCGCGCTCCAGGCCGTGCTCCTGACACTGCACGTGGCGGCGCGCCAGGTCGGCGGCGGCGGCCGGCTGGTGGAACACGCGGCTGAAGTCCAGCCCCCTGGCCTTCCAGTGCGCGATGCCCTTCTTCGTGTCGAGCAGGTCGGCGCGGCCGATCAGGTCGTCGAACTTGCGGATGCCCAGCTGCGCCATGATCTGGCGCGCTTCCTCGGCGATGAAGAAGAAGAAGTTGACGACGTGCTCGGGCTTGCCGGTGAACTTGGCGCGCAGCACCGGATCCTGCGTGGCCACGCCCACCGGGCAGGTGTTGAGGTGGCACTTGCGCATCATGATGCAGCCCTCGGCCACCAGCGGCGCGGTGGCGAAGCCGAACTCGTCGGCGCCGAGCAGCGCGCCGATCACCACGTCGCGCCCGGTCTTCATCTGGCCGTCGGCCTGCACGCGGTTGCGCCCGCGCAGGCCGTTGAGCACCAGCGTCTGCTGCGTCTCGGCCAGGCCCAGCTCCCACGGCGAGCCGGCGTGCTTGATCGAGCTCCACGGCGAGGCGCCGGTGCCGCCGTCGTGGCCCGCGATCACCACGTGGTCGGCCTTGGCCTTGGCGACGCCGGCGGCGATGGTACCCACGCCGACTTCGCTGACCAGCTTGACGCTGATGTCGGCGCGCGAGTTGGCGTTCTTCAGGTCGTGGATCAGCTGCGCCAGGTCTTCGATCGAATAGATGTCGTGGTGCGGCGGCGGCGAGATCAGGCCGACGCCCGGCACCGAGTAGCGCAGAAAGCCGATGTACTCGCTGACCTTGCCGCCGGGCAGCTGGCCGCCCTCGCCCGGCTTGGCGCCTTGCGCCATCTTGATCTGGATCTGATCGGCCGAGACCAGGTACTCGGTGGTCACGCCGAAGCGGCCCGAGGCCACCTGCTTGATCTTCGAGCGCAGCGAGTCGCCGGCCTTCATCGTGTAGTCGGCCGCGATCACCTTGGCGCCGATCACCTCGCTGACCTTGGTGCCGTCGGCGATGGGGATGCCCTTCATCTCGTTGCGGTAGCGCGCCGGGTCCTCGCCGCCCTCGCCGGTGTTGCTCTTGCCGCCGATGCGGTTCATCGCGATCGCCAGCGTCGAGTGCGCCTCGGTGGAGATCGAGCCGAGCGACATCGCGCCGGTGGCGAAGCGCTTGACGATCTCGGCCGCGGGCTCGACCTCGTCGAGCGCGATCGCCTTGCTCGGGTCGACCTTGAACTCGAACAGGCCGCGCAGCGTCATGTGGCGGCGGCTCTGGTCGTTGATGATCTGCGCGTATTCCTTGTAGGTCTCGAACTTGTCGCCGCGCACGCTGTGCTGCAGCTTGGCGATCGCGTCGGGCGTCCACATGTGCTCTTCGCCGCGCGTGCGCCAGGCGTATTCGCCCCCGGCGTCGAGCATGCCTTCGAGCACCGGGTCGTTGCCGAAGGCGGCCTTGTGCATGCGGATCGCCTCCTCGGCCACCTCGAACACGCCGATGCCGCCGACCTGGCTGGCGGTGCCGCGGAAGTACTTCTCCACGAGCGGCTTGTCCAGCCCGATCGCCTCGAAGAGCTGCGCGCCGCAGTAGCTCATGTAGGTCGACACGCCCATCTTGGACATGATCTTCGACAGGCCCTTGCCAATCGCCTTGACGTAGTTGTAGATCGCCTTCTCGGCGGACAGGTCGCCGGGCAGATCCTTGTGCATCGCGACCAGCGTTTCCATCGCCAGGTAGGGGTGCACGCCTTCGGCGCCGTAGCCGGCCAGCACCGCGAAGTGGTGCACCTCGCGCGCCGAGCCGGTCTCGACCACCAGGCCGGCGGTGGTGCGCAGGCCCTCGCGCACCAGGTGCTGGTGGATCGCCGACAGCGCCAGCAGCGCGGGGATCGCGATGTGCTCGCGGTCCATCGCGCGGTCGCTGATCACGAGGATGTTGTGGCCGGTGGCGATCGCGTCCACCGCTTCCGCGCACAGCGAAGCGAGCTTGGCCTCGACGCCCTCGTCGCCCCAGGCGAGCGGGTAGGTGATGTCCAGCACGTGCGTCTTGAACTTCGCGCTGGTGTGCTTCTCGATCTGGCGCAGGCGCGCCATGTCCTCGAAGTCGAGGATGGGCTGGCCGACCTCCAGGCGCATCGGCGGGTTCACCGCGTTGATGTCCAGCAGGTTCGGCTTCGGGCCGATGAAGCTGTTCAGGCTCATCACGATGGCCTCGCGGATCGGGTCGATCGGCGGGTTGGTCACCTGCGCGAACAGCTGCTTGAAGTAGTTGAACAGCGGCTTGTTCTTGTCGGACAGCACCGCGAGAGGCGAGTCGTTGCCCATCGAGCCGATCGCTTCCTCGCCGGCGGTGGCCATCGGCGCGAGCAGGAACTTGATGTCTTCCTGCGTGTAGCCGAAGGCCTGCTGGCGATCCAGCAGCGACTCGGCGAACTCGCTCGCCGGCGCGCCGGCGGGCAGCTCGTCGAGCTTGACGCGCACGCTCTCGATCCACTGGCGGTACGGCTTGGCCGAAGCGAACTGCGCCTTCAGTTCCTCGTCGTCGACGATGCGGCCCTGCTCGAAGTCGATCAGGAACATCTTGCCCGGCTGCAGGCGCCACTTGCGCACGATGCGGTTCTCGGGGATCGGCAGCACGCCGGACTCGGAGGCCATCACGACGAGATCGTCGTCGGTGACGATGTAGCGCGCCGGGCGCAGGCCGTTGCGGTCCAGCGTGGCGCCGATCTGCTTGCCGTCGGTGAACACCATCGCGGCCGGGCCGTCCCAGGGCTCGAGCATCGCGGCGTGGTACTCGTAGAAGGCGCGGCGGCGCTCGTCCATGCCCTCGTGCTGCTCCCAGGCCTCGGGGATCATCATCATCGCCGCGTGCGCGAGCGGGTAGCCCGACATCGTCAGCAGTTCGAGCGCGTTGTCGAAGGTGGCGGTGTCGCTCTGGCCCTCGAAGCTGATCGGGTAGAGCTTCTTCAGGTCGTCGCCGAGCACGGGCGACTTCATCACGCCCTCGCGCGCGCGCATCCAGTTGAAGTTGCCCTTGACGGTGTTGATCTCGCCGTTGTGCGCGACCATGCGGTACGGGTGCGCCAGCGGCCACTCGGGGAAGGTGTTGGTCGAGAAGCGCTGGTGCACCAGCGCCAGCGCCGAGACCACGCGCGGGTCTTGCAGGTCGCGGTAGTACTTGCCGACCTGGTCGGCCAGCAGCAGGCCCTTGTAGATGATGGTGCGGCAGCTCATGCTGGGCACGTAGTACTCGCGGCTGTGCGTGAGCTTCAGGCGCTGGATCGCCGCCGAGGCGGTCTTGCGTATCACGTAGAGCTTGCGCTCGAGCGCGTCGGGCACGATCACGTCGGGGCCGCGGCCGATGAAGATCTGGCGGATCACCGGCTCCTTGGTGCGCACGGTGGGCGACATCGGCATCTCGGCATCGACCGGCACGTCGCGCCAGCCGAGCAGCACCTGGCCTTCGGCCTTGACCGCGCGCTCCAACTCCTGCACGCAGGCCAGCCGCGAGGCGTGCTCCTTGGGCAGGAAGATCATGCCCACGCCGTACTCGCCCGGCGGCGGCAGATCGACGCCCTGCGCGGCCATCTCGGCGCGGTAGAAGTCGTCGGGGATCTGGATCAGGATGCCCGCGCCGTCGCCCATCAGCTTGTCAGCGCCCACTGCGCCGCGATGGTCGAGGTTCTCGAGGATCTTCAGGCCCTGCTCGACGATCGCATGCGCCTTCTGCCCCTTGATGTGGGCGACGAAGCCGACGCCGCAGGCATCGTGTTCGTTGGCGGGATCGTAGAGGCCCTGGGCGGCCGGAACGTCGGATGGGGTGGCTTGCGATTGATGCTGGCTCATGACGGCCCTCTCGGCAGGGAGCAGGAGGGGCGAGCATAGCGACGGTGCTGCACTGCGGCAAGGAAAACAATGTGCATCTGACCCCAATTAATTAAGCGCCATCTTTGACGTCAAATTAATTGGGGACATATTAAACGGATGCGGTGGCGCCGGATTTGCGTGGCCGCCCCGGCGCCCGCGGCGCGAGCCGGCGTTGCAACTGTTGCGCCAGCTCGTTCAGGAACGCGGCATCGCCGAGCGGCCAGCCGCCGGCGAGTGCCGATTCCAGGCGCTTCGCCACGCCCTCTCCCAGCGGCTCGACCAGCCGTGCGCGATGCCGCGCCTCGCGCTCGAAGGGCGTGTTACCGGTGCGCCAGTACTCCGGGTGATCGGTGACCAGTTCGTCGCGTGCACTGCCGCAGTGCATCGCGGCACTTGACCAGCGCCACGCGAGCACGTCTTCGCCTTCGCGCGCCGGCAGCTGCTCGGTGTATTGCAGCGCTTCGAGCAGGTGCGGCTCGGCCTGCACGATGGTCGAGCGGAAGCGCCCCGCCAACAGCGGACCGGCATGGCCGTGCAGGCTGCGCATCTCCACGGCGAAGCGGCGGCAGAGGTCTTGCACCAGGTGCGCCGGCGCTTGCGTGCTCCGTGGCGTCAGCAGCAGCAGGGCTCTCGAGCGGCCGAGCGCATAGGCGTGCAAGGCTACTTGGTGGCGCGGCAGTGCGGCGGCCAGCAATCCGCGCAGCAGATCGAGCTCACGCTCGCCGAGCTGCGCCGACACACCGGCGCACCAGCGCAGATCGAGAAGATGAAGCAGGCCCGCTGCCGCGCAGCGGGGTTGGCGCGCCATGAGACGAGAACTCCGGTGGACGACTGACTTCCAAATGCAGAAGGGCGATGGCACGTGCCATCGCCCTTCGCTGCCGGCGCCGAGTCTAGACCGGGCGCTCGGTGTCGTACTCAGTTGCCCAGATTCACTTCGCGCCAGTTGATGCGGCGCAGGCCAGCGATAGAGCCAAAGTTGCCACGTGGATTCCCTACATTTCCCCCGCTATCTCCGATAATCAGCCAGGGTTTGCCGCCACCGCTGACGAAACGCATATTGGTGGTCGCGCCACCGGTGCTCTCGAGGTGATCCACGACCGCGTTCGAGTTGTCGATCAGCTTGGACAATCCCTGGACAAAATCGCCTGCGTAGATGCGGCTGATGCCTCCGGGTTTGCAGGGATCGGCAATGCTCGGCAAGGTCGGTGCGAAAGCAACGATGCCGAGGAACGTGGTTGGATCCAAGACGACGCGCCAGGCAATGCCGCTGCTGGCATCGCGGCCGAGGTCGGTGTAGAAGCCCATGCTGTTCGTCGCCGCGTTCGTCACTCCGGTCACCCAATTCGGGTTGGGCTCAAGATTGGCGCGCGTAATCGGAAAGTTGACACCCGCCGGAAGATCGGTCGCACGATTGAAGCGCACCGAATTGCCATCCTTGATGGCATAGAAGGTCTGCTCCTGCGTTGAGCTGCGGTCGTTCTGGCTGAGCAACTTGCCGGTACCGACCAGCAACACACGATGGCGAGTCTTGGGGTGCAATTCCGCTAGCGGCCGCGACGTGACCGGCTGCGGATCGCCATTACTGTCGGTCAGCCGCGCAAGCACGATCGGGTCGGGGTAGCTGCCAGAGGCTGCGCTGATATCGAAGCGCCACAGGTTCCCGTTCAGGTCGCCGCCATAAACAGCGTCGGCATAGCCATCGGTGTAGTCGAGCACGTAGGCGTTGATGTGCGCGAGGCCGGTGTCAACCGTCGTCAACCCGGTCTTGGTTGAGACAGCTTCCAGCAGCGCGCCATTGCGCGGGTTGACGAAGAAGATATAGCCACTGCCGTCGGCGTTGTTGTAGCCAGAGGGCAGGATCACCGTCCAGCCGTACTTGCGCGTCTTCACGATCACCGGCTCACCGAAGCTAAAGCCCATGCGTGAGTCGGTGAACTCCCACAGCACCTTCGAAGCAGCAATCGTTTCCTTCGCCGCCGCCGTCGAGGCCGCGGCGATGGTCGCCGGCGTGGTGATATCCAGCGCGTAGTAGCTGCGTCCGCCTTTGCCCAGCCCTCCCACGAGAATCGAGCGCCAGTCGGGCGTGCCCGAGCCGACGGCCGAGCCAGTCCAGGTACGAGTGAAATCGACATCGAAGTTGGCCGGTGTAGCGTTCACCAGGAAGTGGTGATCCATGTCCGGATTGCCCAGCAACGCAAGACCGTCCACCGCAGGCGTCGCGGGGCTACTCGGCCCGCTGAAAATTGCATTGGGCACATAAGCGAAGATCTCCTGCCCCGCGTTCGTGCTCGTCAGGTCGCCATTGAAAGCATGCAGCATGCCGTCATTGGAGCCGACGTAGACCACCGTGCCGCGATTCTTGTGAAGGGTCTTGAATGCGCTGTAGCCGGGATTCAGCCCGTCCGCGAGCACGAACGACGGTGCTCCAACAGGCTTGGCCTGCGCTCCAACGATGTCGCCCAGTAGCGCATCCCGCTTGCGGTAAGCGTGCGAACTACCCGTAGCCGTCGAATCGGTCTCGTGGGTGCGGTCGCCACGCAGATAGTTGAGATAGTCGACACGGTCGTCGCCGCTACGATAAGGCGTGTCGAGTGCATTGAGTTGCGCCGCCGTCAGGTTGCCGGAGCGAAACGGCACGCCCACCGCGCCGCTCCAGGTAACCATCGCGCGGTTGGTGTTCCAGCCGGTGCCTGCGAGTTGCGTCGCGAGCTTGGTCTTGGCACGCCAACGCTCCGCCAGCGACGGTGTCCCGTCGGTGGCGAAGTTCAACTCACTGGCGATGACGTCGCCGGTCCAATTGCTTTCGTCGTATTGCGCACCGAAACTCGCGTTACCCGAGAGAGCCACCTGCGGCAACGAGGTCGAGAACGAGGTCGTGAAGGCCGCGCTCAGCGCGTTGATGCGCTGGAAGGCCTTCGTCAGACCCGTGATCATCTGATCCGGGTTGCCGGCGGTGAAGTAGTTGTCGGGGCGCGGTTGACCCGACAAGGTTTCGCCGTTGGTCGACCACCAGGCCTGCGGCAACGGCGTGGTGTTGGCAAAGCTGTACGCCGGCGTCGCAGGCGGAATGAAGCCGCCGTACTTGGCCGTCAGGTAGAACTGGTTGTTCGTGACGAAGGGCTGCTCTAGAACGTCGACCCAGAGTGTCTGGATGGTCTGCTTATCCAGCGTGCGTGCGACGCCTACGGTGTCAGGGCGGATGTCGTTGACGTTGGCCCAGTAGGCCAAGCCGACCATGCCCGCCGAGTTGTTGCGGCCACTGTAGTCGTTGGCGTTCGGAGCACTGAGCCCCTGTAGTGCGAACGCCAGATTGGTGGCCGCCTGCGCGTCGACCACCGTATCTCCTGAGATGGAGGCCGGCTTGGTCGGTTCGAGACTGGTGCCCGTCGCCCCGGGAATGTTCTTGTCGGCGTGGGTGTAGATGTCACCGATGCCGAGGATGAAGTTCTTCTGGCATGAGTACTGAATCGGATCGTCCCAGTTCCGAACCACCGGGAAACCGTCCAGTGCCTGGTCCACCGTAGTGGTGTTGCGCAAGATGTTCCACTCGGGCACGGCGCCGATATTGCGGAAATAGCGCTGAGCTGCGTAGTACAGTTCACTCACCGGGTCATTGCCCTTGTAGCCGTTGCCGGTGATCTGGCCGAACTTGTTCAGATAGTTGGCCACGCCGCTGTTGACGATCGCAGTCGCCGGCGCATATGCGCTGTTGGTCGCGGTGGCATCGGCAGGGTCGGGGTTGATGACGAAGATGCCGGTGTTCGGGTCCCACTCCGCCGCAGTGTTGGTTACATCCGGTGCACTGGGCACGGGATATGTCGGGCCAACGTACTTCATGCGTGCGCGCAACACCGCACCATCGCGGCCATTGCCGGACTGGTTCAGATAGCCGAAGGCCGCGAAACGCAATCTCTGCGAATACTGCTGCATCAGTCCCTCGGGCTTCCAGTTGTTGCCGTACTTCTTGCAATTCGCCTCCACGCCGCCCGGGGCAGTAGGATCGCAGACCTTTACGCGGATCGGAATACGGTAGACGGTCGCTGGATTGAATGCCGCGCCGGGATCGAAGTTGGTCGTGGCGGGAACCGCCGCATTGATCGCGCCGACATTGCCGTTCACGGTGAAGAGCATGTCGAACCCGGCGCCGTTGATGCGCATGTTGAACGCCGCGTACGCTCCGAATGGCGTCGCCCCCGCGATCTGCGCGGCCGACAGACTCTTGTTCGGGAAAAGCTGGCCGGTGGCCGGGTGATTGGCCTTCTGCAACACGGTGAGAGCGAGTTCATCGCGCGTGCGGAAGCCACCAGTCATCACGAGGCGGAACGGGTCGATCGTCTGCGTGGCAGCCCAGTTCAGAAAGTTACCGCTCCACCTGTTCGTGCAGGTGCGGTTGGTCGCCACGGCAGCCGGGACGAAGTATCGGTTCGCCGCGACAGTAGCGTGATACTGATAGTCGTAGCACTTGTTGGGGTCGAAGTACCCCTTGTAGGTATTCGCGCTGGTATAGGCACCGGCTACCGCCACAGGGTAGGCGTCGCGCTCGGCCGTTGGCCACTCCACAGACAGCGCCAGCGCCACGTTGCCCAGGATGGCGCTGCGCGAGAACACCGGGGCATCGGCCAGTACCGTAGCCGCCACAGCCGGGTGGCTGCCGACAAGCGCGGCGAGAGCAGCGATACCAGCCGCGGCACGGGCGCGCAAGCGGCTCATCGGGGCGGTTTTCGTTCCGAGAGTGGCGTTCATCGGATCAGCCTTTGAAGCGAGAAGAGGGGACAGTTCCGTACAGAGCGAGGGTTCAAGCCTCAGTTGTCGCAGCAACCGTAAGTGGTCTGGAAGAACGACTGCGTACCGCGCGGGCCGGTCGCCCTGATGCTGATGCGGTACACAACGTATTGCGGCGCCGCCCCCGCCAAGCCGGCGCCGGCGCCGCCGGCGGCCACGCCGCTCCTTTGCGAAGCGTTCAGTGACTGCGACGAACTGCCGCCGGCCGGCGGACCGCCGTCGACCAGCGTGCAGCGCTCGGCGCCCAGCGTGGAGTCGTCGCCGGTTTCGCTGCACTGGCGGTCGACCACATAGAGCAGTTTGATGTCCCGGGCGGCAGTCACCTCACCGATGGTTCCCAGCGCTGGCGGCAGCGTATTGCCGCCCAGCAGCACCAGCGGAATGCCCTGCGCGTTGCTTGGCAGAACAACCGAGCTGTAGTTGCGTGCCGCGTCGTTCGCGCCGCGTGCGGCGCGCGCCGCCAGCGCTCCGGTGGCGCGGAAGTCGCTGAGGATGTTCTCGACTGCCAGTTCGCTCTGCTGCGCCAGGTCGCGCTTGAACGACAGGTTGCCGGCGGTAACCATCGAGGTGTCGAACGAGCGGATCAGCGCCACGGCGCCGACCAGCATGACAAGCAGAATCAGCAGCGTCGTCACCAGGACAACACCGCGTTCGGTGCGCGGGTCGGTGTGCTTCATAGCGGAGGCAGCATGAGGATGTTGCGCAGTGGCACGGTCAGCTCGACGGTGCGATGGCGCTGGTGGCGGTTTTCGCCGGCCACGTTGAGATACACGGTCACCTGATTGGCCGCCGGCAGATCGCCGAACAGCGTCAGACTGGTCGGCGCGACCATCTCTTGCTCGACCAGCGCTGAGCGCAGCACCAGGCCGACGCGGATCGCAACGATCTGGCGCAAGCGCGCTTTGGAGACGGCCGAGCCGTTCATCAACGTGGCTCCGTCCCAGCCGCCGACGTCGGGCGACTGCCAAGCGTCGAGCATGCCATCGTCGTTGGTATCAATGCCGTACAGAGCGCGTAGCACGCGCACGCCATCGGCAATCGGCTCGACGATGTTCTGGCCGTTCGTGAGCAGCAGATCGTGGCGGAACAGCGTCGAGTTGTCGCCGACGCCCAGCATGGTGAACTCGGGGGGGTTGCCGTTGCCCGGATTGCCGAGCGTGAAGGTGAGGGGCTGCCCTGCGTTGAGCAAGGCCAGCGATGTGTTGGGGCCGGTGGCGGTGAAATAGGCGCCGGCCAGTGGCAGCAACGGACCGCACACCGTTGTCGGTGTCGCCGCGCCTGGATCACCGGCACACGGCACCTTGGCTGCCGACACTTGGCTGAGCAGACACTCGCCGCCGTCGTTGATCATCAGCAAATCGCCGGCGCGGTAGCCGATGGTGTTGGTCAGGCGCAGATCGGCAGCACCGATGCTGCCCGGCAGAACGGTGGATAGCACTTCGCCGAAGCCGGATGCACCACTCATCACCATGATCACGTCGGAGCCGGCGGTAGAGGCCCCGGGGAAGATCGCCACCGGTGCCAGCCGCAGCTCGCGCGGAACCGCGGTGAACGGGGCCGGGAAGGCATTGGTGCGCGGCAGCGTCTCGCCGGTGGCCCCGAGCCGTGCGCTGATGCGGCAGCCGCCCGGGCTGGGTTCTTCCGGGCGACTCAGCCCCTGTGCAAAGCCCGTGCCGGCGCTGCGCAGGATGCGGTCGAGCACGTACACGCTGTAGGCACCCGACTGACTCACGTCGTTGACGCCGGTCAGCGATCGCTTGCGCCCTTCGCTGGCGATCAGCACCTGGAAGATCGCCAGGGTCAGCACCAAGCCGATGGCCACGCCGACCATTAATTCGATCAGCGAGAAACCCCGGCTCTTGCGCGGCGAAGCAATGTAGGAGGAAGAGACCATCACATCTCCTCGGCAGTCAGCACCACGTCGGTCACCAGACGGGATGAATCCTGACTGGGCGGCGCTGCCGGGTGGCGCCAAGTGATGGTGATCGTCGCCACGTTGGGGGTTGCGCCGGCGGTCACGTCGACTTCCGCAGTGGGCAAGCCCAGCCCGTTGGGCTGGAGCGTGACCGGGTCGATGCCTTGCACACGCTGCTCGAAGGCGGTCAGTTGCGCAGGCGGCAGCGTGGTACTGCGCGCGAGGCGCATCTGCGCAGCGAGGTCATCGGCGAACAGCGCGGCGCGGTTACGGTCGTCGGCGTCGAGCGAGAACTGGATGGCGCGCGCCTGCAAGGCAACCACGCCGAGGATGCCGAACGACATGATCAGCACCGACACCAGCACCTCGATGAGCGTGACACCGCGCTGCGGGCCGCTGCGATGAGTTGGGAACTTGCGCATCTTCAGCATCCGTCAGGGGGGAGGGCAACCATCGGGGTTGGTGGCCGACAGAACCTTGTCGCGGTCGCACATGCGGGTGCGGCCGCCGAGGGTCACGTTGATGCTCAAGCGGCGCAGGTCGGTCATGCCCAGCGGGCCGTTCACGTCGTAGTTCGCAACTGCCGCTGCACAGCCTTGGGCCACGATGGTGGCTTGCTGGCCCGCGACGTTGAAGCAGATCGCTGCGGGTCCGGTGATCGTCACACCTGGAGCCACGTCGGAGAACGCGCCGCCACGCAGGAACTCGGGATCCTCGTCTGGCAGCACCGGCACCGTGTGCATGCCCCAGTTGACGCCATTGGTTGCCGCCGCGGCACCGATGCCGGGCTCGGCGTTGGTGAGGAAGAACACCACGGTGCGATTGCGCCGCACCGCTTCGGCCTGCGCCTGGCGCACGCCGTTCTGCAGGGCCTCGGCCACCGAGCGCACGCGCGTGTTCTGGATCCAGGTGCGGAAGTCGGGCAGCGCCAGGAAGAACAGGATGGCGAGCACCGTGATCGCGACCATCAGCTCGACGAGCGTGAAGCCCCGCTGGCGGGCAAACCTCGTCAGCATGGGGCGCCTTTCTTCGTCAGCCAGCGGGTGGCGCAAGTAGACCAACCCGTAGCTGCGGCTGTGGTCGCACGCTCGTCGCGCTGGTTCACGGTGAAACTGAAGTCTCCGACGAGCGTGCCCGCGGTCCCCATGGCGAGGAGCGTGTATTGCGTCGCATCCAGCGTGCCGGTGCAACTGACGACGAAGTCGCCGAAGGTCCGTGTCCCGACGCCGCGCTGGCACGGCGAGGTGAACGCGCCGACGGTGGCATAGCTGCGGTTGTCCTGGAAGTGGCGCTCCATGTCGGCGCGCATCGCCGTCAGGCCATTGGTCGCATCGACCAGCGCACCGCGGATCACGTAGTCGCGGTAGCTCGGGTAGGCGATCGCCGCGAGGATGCCGATGATCGCCACGACGACCATCACTTCGATGAGCGTGAAGCCTCGCGCAAAGCGCTTGAACGGCCGACGGATCGCAGGAGTCATCGCGGTTGTCCCCAATGGGATTGATCGTGCGGCGATTATCGAAGTCGCCCTGCACGCGCGGCGCGCCGCGCGTCTGGCCGCGCGTGCCGTTCGTCGGCCGCCGCGCGGATCAGGCGAGTTCGGCGGCCAGCGAGCCTGGGCCGAACAACCGCATGTGCTCGCGCAGCGCGAAGCGGTCCGTCATGCCGGCGATGTAGTCGACCACGGCCACCTCCAGCGGGCGCCGTTCGCGGTGTGCCTCGGGCAGTTCATCGGGCCGTTGCAGATAGGCCGTGAAGAGTTCACGGATCACCTGCTGTGCGGCGCGCGTGGTGCGCCAGACGCGCTCGTGCCGATAGAGCCGGTCGCGCAGGAAGGCCTGCAGTTCCTGCACCTGCGCCGCAGTGGCTTCGCTCATGCGCACCAGCGGCGGCGCGCGACGCACGGCGTCGGCGCTGTCGATACCATCCTGCTCGATCGCTTTCAGGGTCGCACGCACGGTGTCGTCGATCAGCTGCGCGATCAAGCCGCGCAGCAGCGTGTAGAGCAGGCGGCGCCCGACCAGCTCCGGATGCGCGGCGATCGCCTGCGCATGCAACCGCGCCAGCAGCGGCAGTTCCAGCAATTGCTCGTAGTCGAGCAGGCCGGCGCGCACGCCGTCGTCGAGATCGTGCGCGTTGTAGGCGATCGAGTCGGCCAGGTTGGCCAGCTGGGCTTCCAGGCTCGGCTGCGTTCGTTCGAGAAAGCGCCGTCCCACCCCGCCCGGCTCGTCGTCTTCCAGCGCCTGCGCGTTGCGGCGCGAGCAGTGTTTGAGGATGCCCTCGCGCGTTTCGAAGCACAGGTTCAGCCCGGGGTACTCCGGGTAGCGCTCTTCGAGCAGGTCGACCACGCGCAGGCTCTGCAGATTGTGCTCGAAGCCGCCGGCGTCGGGCGCGGCGGCACGATAGGCCTCGTCGAGCGCGTCCTGCCCGGCGTGGCCGAAGGGCGTGTGGCCGAGGTCGTGCGCCAGCGAGATCGCTTCGCACAGGTCTTCGTGCAGGCCGAGCCGGCGCGCCATCGAGCGCGCCATCTGCGCCACTTCCAGCGTGTGCGTCAGCCGCGTGCGGAACAGGTCGCCCTCGTGATTGAGGAAGACCTGCGTCTTGTAGACCAGGCGCCGGAACGCCGTGCTGTGGACGATGCGGTCGCGGTCGCGCTGGAACTCGTTGCGGTGAGGGTCGGGCGGCAGCAGGTAGCGGCGCCCGCGCGAGTCTTCGGACCGGCTGGCGTAGGGCGCCAGTTCATTCATCCGATGCACTCGGCGATCACCGGGGCGACCACCTCGTCGGGCACGGCGCGCATCGCGGCGCGGCCGGGCGCTTCGATCACGACGTAGCGGATCGCACCGCCTTCGGTCTTCTTGTCGACGTGCATCAGCTCGAGCCAGCGCTCGCGGCCGAGATCGGGCCCTCGCACCGGCAGCCCGACCTTCGCCACCAGCGCGCGCACTCGCTCGACGTAGCCGGCATCGACGAGGCCGAGCCGCTGCGACAGTCGCGCCGCCATCACCATGCCGCAACCGACCGCCTCGCCGTGCAGCCACTCGCCGTAGCCGAGGCCAGCCTCGATCGCGTGGCCGAAGGTGTGGCCGAAGTTGAGGATGGCACGCAGGCCCTGCTCGCGCTCGTCGGCGCCGACCACCTGCGCCTTGATCTCGCACGAGCGCTTGACGGCGTGCAGCAGCGCCGCGGGTTCGAGGGTGACCAGGGCGTCGGCGTTCGTCTCGATCCAGCCGAAGAAGGCGTCGTCGGCGATCGGCCCGTACTTGATCACCTCGGCCAGCCCGGCGGCGACTTCGCGCCGGGGCAGCGTCGCCAGCGTGTCGAGATCGGCGATCACGCGCAGCGGCTGGTAGAAGGCGCCGATCATGTTCTTGCCGAGCGGGTGGTTGATCGCCGTCTTGCCGCCCACCGACGAATCCACCTGCGCCAGCAGCGTGGTCGGCACCTGCACGAAGGGCACGCCGCGCATGTAGCAGGCGGCGGCGAAGCCCGTCATGTCGCCGACCACGCCGCCGCCGAGCGCATACAGCACGGTCTTGCGGTCGCAGCCGTGGCCGAGCAGCGCGTCGAAGATGCGGTTGAGCGTGGCCCAGTCCTTGTGCGTCTCGCCATCCGGCAGCTCGACGACATGGATCTGTTCATGCCGGCCGCGCAGTACTTCGGCGAGGGCGCGCGCGTAGAGAGGCGCCACGGTCGTGTTGGTGACGATCATCGCGTCGCGCGAGCGCGGCAGATCGTCATAGCTGGCGGCGTCGCGCAGCAGGCCGGAGCCGATCAGGATGTCGTAGCTGCGCTCCGCCAAGTCGATGCGAACGCGCTGCGAGGTCTTGGAAGTCATGCGCCGAGTTTACGGCGCGGGTGCGACCTCAGTGCCGCGGAGGCTCAACCGGAGAGCGCGCCAGATGCGCCGGCAGCGCACCGGATAGCTCGAGCTGCATCAGCACCATGTTGACCAGCGTCGGCACCGAAGGCCGGCCCGTCTCGACGACGAAGTGCGCGCACTCGCGGTAGAGCGGGTCGCGTGCGGCGTACAACTCGCGCAGCCGCGCCATCGGGTCCTTCACCTGCAGCAGCGGGCGGTGCGTGTCGTGCCGCAGGCGCCGGAACAGTTCCTCCGGTGTCGAGCGCAGGTAGATCACGGTGCAGCGTTCGCGCAGCGCACGGCGATTGGCTTCGCGCAGGCAGGCGCCGCCGCCGGTGGCGATCACCCGGGGGCCGGCGTGGCGCGTCAGTTCGTCGACGACGCCCTGTTCGATGTCGCGGAAGGAAGCCTCGCCCTCGCGCTCGAAGTGCGCCCGGATCGGTTCACCCAGGCGCTCTTCAATCAGCGTATCGGAGTCGACGAACGGCCAGTCGAGCCGGCGCGCCAGCTGGCGGCCGACGGTGGACTTGCCACCGCCGGGCATGCCGACCAGCGCGAGCGGAGCGCAACGATCAGTTGGGGTTCGTGCAGCTTCCAGCAACGCCGTAGGGGCTGATCTGGTACGCGGGGGACGCCGAGGTGTTGTTGGCCGAAGCCGCGTCGATCGGCACCGGCGTCAACGCGTAAGAGGCGCGCCCTTCGGTTCCAGCGATGCCTGACGCCGCCACGGTGATCAACGCATCGACCCAGCTGCCGTGGTTCTGGTTATAGGTAACCTCAAGCACTGCACTGCCCGCCGCATCCGTCTTGTTGGACAACAGGCGCACGCTCACGTCGGCCTTGCGAGGCCACAAGATGCCATTGCCATCGCGATCTTCGCCTGTGTCCAGCACGCCGTTGCGGTTTGTGTCCTCATTAGCGCAGTTCGCCGCCGTGACCACCTGTGCCCAACGGCTACCGCTGACAACGTAGTAGCCTTTGTGGTAGCGCAGCAGATCGATCGACGCCACCAGGCTGACATCCGGAACGACATTGCCGGCCGAGTCCACGACGACAATGTTGAATTGCTTCGTGTAGGTCAGCGTACCGGTGACGATCGTGCCGTTGGTGCCGATCGTCACACTCAACGGTTCGGAACTGACTGTGACAGTCTGCGTCGCAAAGGTCGTGCAGTTGAGGAAGTTCGGATCGGTGTCGCTGACGCCGTAGCACGCGCGCACCGTCACTCCGTTGGTCGGACTCGAGCGAGTGCCGGGAACATAGGCGGTGGTCACCACGCCGTCGGCATTGCTGTACAGAATGTCTGGCGCGTTACCGACCGTGAAGGTGCCGCCCACACTGTTGGCATTGCCGGCGAGGTCAAAGCGCACGCGCACGTTCGGGATCGGACGGTTGGACGCATCGACGAACAACGCACGCACTTCGGCGCGGTTGCTCTGGCTGCCCGGCAGGTTGACCGCAACGACGCTCGGCGTCACGCGCACCGACCCAGACGAGATCGTCGCGGTCACGACCGGAACGGCGCCAGTCGCCTGCACCTGAATCGTCTGCACGTCGGTCGCGCCGGCTACCGTCGCCGTAACGGTGTAGTTGCCCACCGCGGCTGGTGCCGTGTAGTTGAAGACGAACTCGCCGTTGGCGTCGGTCGTACCACTGGCCGCCGCCGGACTCAGGCCCGCACCAGCCACTTGCACCGCCTGGCCATTCATCGGGTTTCCTGCTTGATCGACGGCGCGGTAGCGGATCGTGCCGGCGCCCGACGGCTCGAGGATTGCGGGCGAGACGGTCGCCTCGATCTTCGCGCCGTACACCTGGATCTGCGCGGTGCGCGTGATGCCGCCGCCCGTCGCCTGCACGGTGATGACGCGGTTCGACCGGTTCGCACCGATCGTCAACGAGCCGGTGACCTTGCCTTCCGTGTCGGTCTTCGTCGAGCCGACCTGCAAGACACCATCCGAATCGACGCTCAACGCGACAGCCACGTCGGCGAGCGCGTTGCGCGAACTGTTCAACGCCGTGGCCGTGATCGTCGTGGTCTCGGAACCAGTATTCGCCAGCAACGTAGGCGACGCCGTCAGAACGATGTCCGCGACCACCGTGGTGCCGGTTCCGGTACCACCACCGCTACCACTGCCGCCACCAAACGGCGAATCACCCGAACTGCCGCCGCCGCCGCAGGCGTTCAGCAGCACGGCACACACAAGAATCCAGATTGCCTTGACCAGCTTCATCGCGGGTACTCGCTCTCGTTCAGATGGGTATTGCGGGGCTCGAATCAGAGCGAACCGCTGCGATCGGTCACGACCTTGGGCGTCAGGAAGATCAGCAACTCCGTACGCTCCGAGGTCCTCGTGGTCGTCTTGAACAGGTTGCCGAGCACCGGGATGTCGCCGAGGAACGGCACCTTGGTCACGTCGGTACGGTCGCTCTGCTCGAAGATGCCGCCGATCACCACCGTGCCGCCGTTCTCGACCAGCACCTGGGTCTTCACGTGCTTGGTGTCGATCGCGAAGCCGGCGGCCGTGGCTTGGCCGACGCTGTCCTTGTTGACGTCCACGTCGAGAATCACGCTGCCTTCCGGCGTGATCTGTGGCGTGACTTCCAGCTTCAGGTTGGCCTTGCGGAATTGCAACGAGGTCGCACCGCTCGAAGTCGCCACCTGGTACGGCAATTCCGTACCCTGCTCGATCAGCGCCTTGGTCTGGTCGGCCGTCACCACGCGCGGGCTCGAGACCACCTTGCCCTTGCCATCGGCTTCCAGCGCCGAGATCTCGAGGTTCAGGAAGCGGTTCGACGAAGCGCCGAACAGCGACAACGCGAACGACGCCGGGTTGTAGTTGTTCTGGCCGATCGCCGGCAGCGACAGGAAAGTCGTGTTGCTGAAATCGACATCGTTGACGTCCGCCTGCCGCGTCTGCGCGCCGATGGCGCTCATATTGCCGCCCACGGTGACGCGGTTGTTGCCACCCACGCTCCAGCCCGGCACACCGCCGCGCAGGCCGCGCAGGTCGGTGGCACCCAGCTTGGCACCCAGCGAACGGCCGAAGTTGTCGTCGGCGATGACGATGCGCGCCTCGATCAAGACTTGCCGGACTGGCACATCGATCTTGCCGATCAGCATCTGGATCTCTTCCAGCTTCGACGGAATGTCGCTGACAAACAGCTGGTTGGTCCGCGTCTCGAAGATCACACTGCCACGGGGCGAGAGGATCTTCGTGCCGGTTCCGCTGCCACCACCGGACTGACCCGTCAGGCCCTTGGCAATCTCCTCCGCCTTGGCGTAGTTGAGCTGGAACGCCTGCGTGCGCAGCGGTTCGAGCTGCGCCACCTGTGCCTTCGACTCGAGCTCGACCTTCTCCTTGGCGGCCAATTCATCCTTGGGCGCGATCCAGATCACGTTGCCCGACTTGCGCAGCCCCAGGCCCTTGGCCTGCAGGATGATGTCCAGCGCCTGGTCCCAGGGCACGTCCTTCAGTCGCAGCGTCACGTTGCCGGTGACGGTGTCGCTGGTCACCACGTTGAAGTTGGTGAAGTCGGCAATGACTTGCAGCAGCGCCCGAACCTCGATGTTCTGGAAGTTCAGCGACAGCTTCTCGCCGGCGTAACCGGGGCCTTGCGTCAGCTTGTTCGGGTCGACCTTCTGCGGGCGCACCTCGAGCACGAACTGGTTGTCGCTCTGGTAGGCGCTGTGCTCCCAGCTGCCGCGCGGGTTGACGGTCAGGCGCACGCGGTCGCCCTGCTGCGCGGTGGTGATGGTCTGCACCGGCGTGCCGAAGTCGGTCACGTCGAAGCGCTTGCGCAGGTTCTCCGGCAGCGTCGAGCGCAGAAACTCGACCACCAGGCTCTGGCCCTGCTGGCGGATGTCGACGCCGACCTGGTTGTTCGGCAGCTCGACGATCACGCGCCCGGCGCCGTCGTTGCCGCGGCGGAAGTCGATGTCTTTCAACGCGAGCTGGTCGCGATTCAGGCTCTCGGCGAAGCGCACTGGCTCGCCGCTGGCCGACGGCGCCGGCTGCGCGACGGCGGCCGCGGCGGTATCGAGCACCAGCACCAGCGCCTTGCCCTGCAGCTGCGCCTTGTAATTGGTGGCCTGCTTGAGGTTGAGCACCAGGCGCGTGCGCTCACCGGCCTGCGCGACGTTGACGCTGCGCAGGTTGCCCTGGTTGATCTCCACCGAGTTGCGGCCCAGCGCGTTGCCCACGCCGGGCAGGTCGATCGCGATGCGCGGCGGCGTCTGGATCGTGAAGCCCGCCGGCACGGCCGCCAGCGGCTCGCTCAGCTCGATGCGGACGACCTCGGCCGTGCCCTGCTGCGTGCTGTTGATCGACTGGATGGCGTTCTGCGCCCAGCCCGCCAGCGGCGCGCCAAGGCCCAACACGAGTGCCAGTGCGCGAACGCGCCACATGCTCATGATCCGATTCTCCTGGTTGTGCTTCATCGCGCCGACTCCTGGAGTTGGAGGGCGCTGGCGCGCTCGATCCACTCGCCCGCTGCGTCCTGAACGATTTCGCGGAGCGCCACTTCGGTCTCCGAGATCCTGGTGATCTTCCCGTAGTTCTGCCCGATGTAGTCGCCCGCCTTGACCTGGTAGAGCAGGTTGTCGACGCGCAGCAGCGCGTACGGGCGACCGGCGCGCGAGACGCTGCCGACCATGCGCATGCTGTCCAGCGGGTAGGCCTCCAGCGGCTCCTTGCGGCGGTTGATCTCGGCGGCCAGCAGCGAGTTGGGCTGCCGCGCTTCCTGCTTCAGCGCCACGGTCAGCTTCTGGGCACTGAAAGGCTCGACACCGCTGAGCGCCGTGTACGGCTGCGGCGTGAACTTTTTCGGCGGCGTCAGCGGCGTCACGTTGGGCTTGGCCTCGCGGCGCTGCTGTTCCATCCACTGCGTCAGCTCTTCCTGCTCGGCGCCGCAGCCGGCCAGCAAGGCCGAGCCGGCGACGAGCGCCAGCGCAAGCCGCGCGTTCATCCTCAGGTCACTCATTTGCTGGCTCCCGCCGGCTTGCCCTTGGCCGCCGCCTTGGCCTTCTCGGCGCGCTGGCTCTCGACCTCGGCCGGATCCAGGTAGCGGTAGGTGCGCGCCGTCGCTTCCATCGTCAGCGCACCGCTGTCGCCGCCCTTGGCGTCCTTGGTCGCCGTGGCGATGCTCAGGTTGTGCAGGGTCACGATGCGCGACAGGTTGGCGATGTCGGCGGCGAACGCGCCGATGTCGTGGTAGCGGCCCGAGACCTTGATCGAGATCGGCAGCTCGGCGTAGTAGTCCTTGACCACCACGCTGCCGGGGCGGAACAGCTCGAACTGCAGGCCGCGCCCGATGCCGGCCTGGTTGATGTCGGACAGCAGCGCGTCCATCTCGGCCTTGCCGGGCAGCTGCTTCTCGAGTTGCGTCACGTACTCCTCGACCTGCAGCTTCTGCTTGCGCAACTCGCCGAGGTTGACGGCCTGCGCCAGCTTGTTGCGGTAGTCCGCCTTCAGCGTCTGCTCCTTGCCGCGTTCGCCGTCCAGAGTGGTGTGGGCGTCGGACAGCAGCAGGAACCAGCCCAGCACCACCATCGCCAGCGCGAGGCCGCCCCAGGTCATCAGCTTGGGCAGCATCGGCCACTGGCCGGGCTCGTTCGGGTTGAGGTTGCGGAACTGGGACGCGGCGCCCTCGAACACCGAGTTCAGGTCGACGTTCATGCCTCGCTTGGTTGCCATGACGTCCTCAAACCTTGTTGGCAGCCGCAGTGGCCGGAACCGCCGACGCCGCAGCGGCCGGCGCCGACGCCGCTTCCTGCGGCCGCTTGACGTTCAGCCGCATCGAGAATTCGAACAACTGGCGCTGCTCCTTGTTGGCGGCCTGAGCCACCATCGACTTGCTCTCGACGAGGTCGGGCTTCACCAGCCACTCGGAGCTGTACGCTGTGTTGCGCAGCAGCTCGGAGATGCGCTCCTGCGTCTGCGCGATGCCCGACACCGTCAGCGCCTGGCCGTCCTGCTTGATGCTCTTGTAGTAGATGCCTTCGGGCGTCTGCTTGACCAGCTCGTTGAGCAGGTGCACCGGCACGTTGCGGTCGATCTGCAGGTCTTCGACGGCCTTCTGGCGCGCCTTGAGCGATTCGATCTCGGCGCGCAGCGTCGCGATGTCCTTGATCTGCACCTCGAGCTTCCGGATCTCGGCGGCGAGGAAGTCGTTGCGCGCCTGCTGCGACGAGGTCAGCTGCTGGACGATGAGGTACCAGATGCCGACGATCGCGAGGCCGGCCGCGGCAGCCGCGCCCAGGCCGGCGAAGAACGCGACCTTCCTGCGCTGGCGCTTTTCTTCCCGATGGGGAAGAAGGTTGATCAGGATCACTGCAGGAACCTCCGCATCGCCAGGCCGCAGGCGGTCAGGTAGGACGGCGCCTCGCGGCGCAGCTTGCTCTCGCGCACGGCCGAGCCGAGCTTCATGTTCTCGAACGGGTTCACCACCATCGACGCGAAGCCGGTCAGCTCGGTGACGCGATCCTTCAGCCCGGGCAGCGTGGCGGTGCCGCCGGCGAGCATCACGTAGTGCACCTTGTGGTGCGGCGTGCTGGTGAAGAAGTACTGCAAAGCGCGTCCGATCTCCTGCGACAGGCTGTCGACGAAGGGTGCGAGCAGCGTGCTCTCGTAGTCTTCCGGCAGGTCGGCGGCGAGCTTCTTCTGCTCCGCCTCCTCGAACGAGAAGCCGTACTGGCGCGAGATCAGCTGCGTCAGCTGCGAACCGCCGAACGCCTGGTCGCGGTCATACAGCATCTCGTCGTCGCGCAGCACCTTCAGGCTGGTGGTGTCGGCGCCGATCTCGAACAGCGCCACCAGCGCGTCCTTGCCTTCGCTGGGCAGGCCGGCGACGACGCGCCCCATCGCCAGGCGCGAAGCATGCGATTCGATGTCCAGCACCACCGGCTTCAGGCCGGCCGCCTCGGCCAGGCCCTGGCGGTCCTGCACGCGGTCCTTGCGCGACGCGGCGATCAGCACCTCGACGTCGCCCACCGAGGTCGGGCTCGGCCCGATCACGCAGAAGTCCAGGCTCACTTCATCGAGCGAGAACGGGATGTACTGGTTGGCTTCGGACTCGACCTGCAGTTCCAGCTCTTCCTCGCGCAGGCCGGCCGGCAGCATGATCTTCTTGGTGATCACCGCCGACTGCGGCATCGCCATCACCACCTGGCGCGTCTTGGTGCCGCTCTTGGCGACCACGCGCTTGACGGCCTCGGCAACCTCGTCGAACTTCTCGATCTGGCCGTCGGTGATCCAGCCCTTCTCGAACGGCTCGGACGCAAAACGTTCCAGGATGTATTCGCCGCTGGAGGTCTGGCCGAGCTCGACCAGCTTGGCGCTCGACGAGCTGATGTCCAGCCCGATCATCGGCGCATGCTTTCGTCCCAGCAGGGTGTCTAGAAGACTCACGACGCCTTTCCCTCCCAGCGCTCGAAGGGTGCGCCGGACTGTTAATAAGTTACTTCAATGCTAGCAGTAAAGCCTTTGTGCGCCAAAGAAAAACGCCCGGCGCAAGCGCGTCGCTCGTTGCAAAACTCACACGAGACGCCACGCCCTTGTAAGCACTTCTGAACATCGCACGGACACCTTATCGGCCGCTGCGACGACGACCTTCGCAGCGTGACAAATTGATGCATGGCCCCCTTCCTATAATGAGTTTCGGCTTCGATGGAGACCCATGAGCGAATCTGAGCGAGCGGCCGGAAACACCGCTTCGAAGCTGCCGGCCTGGGCGGCCTGGCCGCTGCGCGCCGTGGCGCTGCTGGCCGGCCTGGCGGTGGCGGCCGCGCTGTCGCTGCTGATGCTGGCGGCGGTGGCGCTGGCGGTGGCGTACCCCAATCTGCCCCAGATCAGCGGCCTGACCGATTACCGGCCCAAGCTGCCGATGCGCATCTACTCGGCCGATGACGTGCTGCTCGGCGAGTTCGGCGAGGAACGGCGCAGCTTCGCGCCGATCGGCCAGATCCCCAAGGTGATGCAGCACGCCGTACTGGCGATCGAGGACGCGCGCTTCTACGAGCACAGCGGCGTCGACTACAAGGGCGTGCTGCGCGCCGGCCTGGCGCACCTGAGCGAGGCGCGCAGCCAGGGCGCCTCGACCATCACGATGCAGGTGGCGCGCAACTTCTACCTGTCCACCGAGAAGACCTTCACGCGCAAGATCTACGAGGTGCTGCTGGCGCTGAAGATCGAGAGCATGCTGACCAAGGAGCAGATCCTCGAGGTCTACATGAACCAGATCTACCTCGGCCAGCGCGCCTACGGCTTCGCGGCGGCCAGCGAGATCTATTTCGGCAAGCCGCTCAAGGACATCTCGATCGCCGAGGCGGCGATGCTCGCCGGGCTGCCCAAGGCGCCGTCCGCCTACAACCCGATCGTCAACCCGAAGCGCGCCACCGAGCGGCAGCAGTACATCATCGACCGCATGCTGGAGAACGGCTTCATCACGGCCGCCCAGCACGACGAAGCCAAGGCCGAGAAGCTGCACTACCGCACGCAGAACGAGGTGTCGGTGCACGCCGAGCACGTCGCCGAGGCGGCGCGCCAGCTGATCTTCAACCAGTACGGCGCCGAGGCCTACACGCGCGGGCTGAACGTCTACCTGACGATCGCCTCGGCCGAGCAGTCCGCCGCCTACCGCGCCTTGCGCAAGGGCATCATGGACTTCGAGCGCCGGCAGGTGTATCGCGGCCCCGAGGCCTACGTCGACCTGCCCGCCAAGCCGCAGGACCTCGACGCGCGCATCGCCGAGGCCCTGCAGGAGCATCCCGACAACGACGAGCTGAAGGCCGCCGTGGTGATGGAGGCCAACCCGAAGAAGGTCGCGGCCGTGCTGCAGAGCGGCGAGGCGTTGACCATCACCGGCGAGGGCCTCAAGCCCGCCACCTCGGGCCTGGCCGAGAAGGGCAACCCGAAGACGGCGATCCGCCGCGGTGCGGTGATCCGCGTGATCCGCGACGCCAAAGGCAACTGGAGCATCACGCAGCAGCCCGAGGTCGAGGGCGCCTTCGTCGCGCTGAACCCGAAAACCGGCGCGATCCGCGCGATGGTCGGCGGCTTCGATTTCTCCAAGAGCAGCTTCAACCACGTCACGCAGGCGTGGCGCCAGCCGGGCTCGAGCTTCAAGCCCTTCATCTACTCGGCGGCGCTGGAGAAGGGCTTCACGCCGGCCACGGTGATCAACGACGCGGCGCTGTTCTTCGGCGCCGAGACCACCGGCAGCCAGCCCTGGGAGCCGAAGAACTACGACGGCCAGTTCGACGGCCCGATGTCGATGCGGCGCGCGCTGGCCAAGTCGAAGAACATGGTGTCGATCCGCATCCTGCAGGCGATCACGCCGCAATACGCGCAGAACTGGGTCACGCGCTTCGGCTTCGACGCCGACAAGCACCCCGCCTTCCTGACGATGGCGCTGGGCGCCGGCTCGGTGACGCCGCTGCAGATGGCCACCGCCTACAGCGTGTTCGCCAACGGCGGCTACCGCGTCAATCCGTTCCTGATCAGCCGCATCACCGACAGCAAGGGCCGCGTGCTCAACGAGCCCAAGCCGGCCGAACTGACCGAGGACGCGCGCGTGATCGACGCGCGCAACGCCTTCGTGATGACGAGCCTGCTGCAGGAGGTCACGCGCTCGGGCACCGCGGCGCGCGCGCAGGCGACGCTGCGCCGCCCCGACATCTACGGCAAGACCGGCACCACCAACGACTCCAACGACGCCTGGTTCGCCGGCTGGCAGCAGCAGGTGGCCGCGGTGGTGTGGATGGGCTACGACACGCCGCGCAAGCTGGGCGACCGCGAAACCGGCGGCGGCCTGTCGCTGCCGATCTGGATCGACTACATGAGCACCGCGCTGAAGGGCGTGCCGGTGGCCGAGGCCGTGCCGCCGGCCGGCGTGACCAACGTCGGCGGCGAGTGGTACTACAGCGAGTACGCCAACGGCAGCGGCGTGGCCACGCTGGGCATCGAGGAGGCCCCGCCGCCGGCCGATCCCGCCGTGGTCGAGGAAGAGCGCAAGGGCATCCTCGACCTGTTCAAGCGCTGAACCAGCGCCGGCCGCTACTCGAAGCGCAGCGGCCGGCCGGCCTGCTCGCTGGCGCACGCCGACAACGCGGCGAGGAATTCGCCGCCGTCGCGCGTGTCGAGCCAGCGCCCGTCGCGATACTTGTAGTGGTAGCCGCCTCCGCGCGCGGCCATCCACAGCTCGTGCAGCGGCGGCTGGGTGTTGATCACGATCTTGCTGCCGTCCGGAAAACCCAGCTCGAGCAGGCCGCCGGTGCGCTGCGTGTCGATGTCGACCACGTCGTCCTGCAGCCAGCGGTCGATGGTGGCTTCGATGCGCGAAAGCAGCGCGGCGGTGATCGTCCGGTACTCGGCGTCGGAGAGCGGCGTGACTTCGAAGGGAATGCTCATGGTCGATAATTCGCGCATGCTGCAGCGCAAGACTAGTGTATCGACGGCGGCCCGGGGTCTCGCAATCCTCGCCGCCACCTGCCTGATGGGGGCATTGGCCGGCTGCGGCCAGAAGGGTCCGCTGAAGCTGCCGCCCGGCGCGGCGCCGGCCTCGGCGCCGGCTTCCGCAGCAGCGGGCTCTGCGTCATGAGCCTGCCCGGCTCGCCGCACATCGCCTACCGCGGCCGCGATCTCTTCATCGAAGACATCGCGCTGGCCGACCTGGCGCGGCGCTTCGGCACGCCGCTGTACGCCTACTCGCGCGCCGCGATGCTGGCCGCGCTGGCCGGTTACCAGCGCGCGCTGGCGGGCCGCGAGCACCTGATCTGCTATGCGATGAAGGCCAACAGCAACCTCGCGGTGCTGCAGACCTTCGCGCGCGCCGGCTGCGGCTTCGACATCGTCTCCGGCGGCGAGCTGGAGCGCGTGCTGGCCGCCGGCGGCGACGCCGCCAAGGTGGTGTTCTCCGGTGTCGGCAAGACACGCGCCGAGATGGCGCGCGCGCTGCAAGCCGGCGTGGCCTGCTTCAACGTCGAGAGCGAGGGCGAGCTGGAGCTGCTCTCGCAGGTGGCGCTGCAGCTCGGCCGCACCGCGCGCATCAGCCTGCGCGTCAACCCGGACGTCGACGCGAAGACGCATCCCTACATCTCCACCGGCCTGAAGGGCAACAAGTTCGGCGTCGCGCACGAAACGGCGCTGGCCGTCTACCGCCGCGCCGCTGCGCTGCCGGGCATCGAGGTCGCCGGCATCGACTGCCACATCGGCTCGCAGATCACCGAGACCGGACCCTACCTCGACGCGCTCGACCGCGTGCTCGATCTGGTCGAAGCGGTGGAGTCGCATGGCATCGCGCTGCAGCACCTCGACCTGGGCGGCGGCCTGGGCATCACCTACACCGACGAGCAGCCGCCCGACGCCGAGGCGCTGGTGCGCGCGATGCTCGCGCGCATCGACGCGCGCGGCCATGGACAACGCAAGATCCTGCTCGAGCCCGGCCGCTCGCTGGTCGGCAACGCCGGCGTGCTGCTGGCCGAGGTGCTGTACCTGAAGCCGGGCGGCAGCAAGAGCTTCTGCGTCGTCGACGCGGCGATGAACGACCTGATGCGCCCGGCCATGTACGAGGCCTGGATGGGCATCGTGCCTTGCACGCAGCGCGACGAGCCGGCGCAGACCTTCGACGTGGTCGGCCCGGTGTGCGAATCGGGCGACTGGCTGGGGCGCGAGCGGCACCTCGCGGTGCGGCCGGGCGACACGCTGGCGGTGCTCTCGGCCGGCGCCTACGGCATGAGCATGGCGAGCAACTACAACACACGCGGGCGCGCCGCCGAGGTGCTGGTGTCGGGCAGCGAGGCCTGGATGATCCGCGAACGCGAAACCGCGGCCGAACTGTTCCGCGGCGAGCGGCTTCTGCCGGGTTAGATCCGCCCTTCTTGCACTGCGTGGCAGGCCACACGCGTATCGCCGTTCGCCAGCAACTCCGGCCGCTCGCTTCGGCAGCGCTCGTTCGCATGCGGGCAGCGCGGGTGGAACGAGCAGCCGCTGGGCGGGTTGAGCGGATTCGGCACCTCGCCCTGCACCGGCGTGCGCGCGCGCCCGCTCATGCGGATGTCGGGAATCGCGTCGAGCAGCATGCGCGTGTACGGATGGCGCGGCCGTGCGAACAGCCCGGCCTTGGGCGCCACCTCGACCAGCCGGCCCAGGTACATCACGCCCACCGCATCGGCCACGTGGCGCACCACCGCGAGGTTGTGCGAGATGAACAGATAGGTCAGCCCGCGCGCGCGCTGCAGGTCCTTCATGATGTTGAGCACCTGCGCCTGCACCGAGACGTCGAGCGCCGAGGTCGGCTCGTCGCAGACCAGGAACTCGGGCTGCGTCGCCAGCGCGCGCGCGATCGAGACGCGCTGGCGCTGGCCGCCGGAGAACTGGTGCGGGAACTTCTGCGCGTCCGCCGCGGCGAGGCCCACCGAGTGCAGCAGTTCGGCCACGCGCGCCTCGACCGCCGCCTCGCCCTGCACCAGCCCATGCTCGCGCAGCGGCTCGGCGACGATGTCCAGCACCTTCCAGCGCGGGTTGAGGCTGGCGTAGGGGTCCTGGAAGATCATCTGCATGCGCCGGTGCAGCGCACGTGCGCCGCTGCCGGCCAGCGTCTTTTGCGTGTCCTGCCCGTCGAACACCACCCTGCCCCGCGTCGGCGCGTACAGCCCCACCAGCAGGCGCGCCACCGTGCTCTTGCCGCAGCCGGATTCGCCCACCAGCGCGAGCGTGCGGCCGCGCTCGATCTCGAAGCTGACGCCGTCCACCGCATGCACGAACTGGCGCGGCTTGCGCTCCAGCACGCGGTTCAGCCACGGCGCCGAGACCTCGAAGGTCTTGGCGAGGTCCTTCACTTCGACCAGCGCCGCGCTCATGCCGCGCCCTCGACCAGCCAGCACGCCGCGCGTGTCGCCGGCGCCGTCATCAGCGCCGGCCGCTCGTGCCGGCAGCGCTCGAACACGCGCGGGCAGCGCGGGTTGAAGGCGCAGCCGGGCGGAATCGCGTTCAGGCGCGGCATCGCGCCGTCGATCTGCAGCAACCGCTCGCGGTCTTCGTCCATCGCCGGGATCGAGCCCATCAGGCCGACGGTGTAGGGATGCGCCGGCCGGTGGATCACCTCGCCCACCGGCCCGATCTCGGCGATGCGCCCGGCGTACATCACCGCGACGCGGTCGCAAGTCTCGGCGATCACGCCCATGTCGTGCGTCACCAGCATCACCGCCGCGCCGTGCTCGCGGCACACGCGCTTGAGCAGCGTGATGATCTGCGCCTGGATCGACACGTCGAGCGCGGTGGTCGGCTCGTCGGCGACGATCAGCTGCGGCTCGGCGGCCAGCGCGAGCGCGATCACCACGCGCTGGCGCATCCCGCCGGAGAACTGGTGCGGGTACTGCTCGAAGCGCACCTCGGGCGCCGGAATGCCGGTGTCGGCCAGCAGCGCGATGGCGCGCTCGCGCGCCTGCTTCTCGGAGAGCGGCAGGTGCGTGCGTATCGTCTCCACCAGCTGGCGGCCGACGGTGTACAGCGGGTTCAGCGAGGTCAGCGGATCCTGGAAGATCGCGCCGATGCGCCGGCCGCGCAGCGCGCGCATCTGCTCGTGCGGCAGGTCGTCGATGCGCCGTCCGGCCAGACGGATCTCGCCGCCGGCGATGCGCCCGGGCGGCTCGAGCAATCCGATGATGGCCGCGCCGGTGAGCGACTTGCCGGCGCCCGACTCGCCGACCACGCCGAGGATCTCGCCGGGCGCAATGTCGAACGAGACGCCGTCGAGCGCGAGCAGCGTGCCGCGCCGGCCGGGGAACTCGACGCGCAGGTCCTTCACCTCCAGCAGCGGCGTGATGCTCATCGCAGCCTCGGGTTCAGCGCATCACGCAGCCAGTCGCCCAGCAGGTTCACCGACAGCGCGATCATCACCAGCACCGCGCCGGGGAAGACCGTGATCCACCATTCGCCGGAGAACAGGAAGTCGTTGCCGATGCGGATCAGCGTGCCCAGCGAGGGCTGCGTCGGCGGCACGCCGACGCCGAGGAAGGACAGCGTCGCCTCGATCAGGATCGCCTGGCCGATGTCGATCGTCGCCAGCACCAGCACCGGCCCCATCACGTTGGGCAGCACGTGGCGCGTCATGATGCGGCGCCTGGGAACGCCGATCACGCGCGCCGCCTGCACGTATTCCTTGTGGCGCTCCACCAGCGTCGAGCCGCGCACGGTGCGCGCGAACTTCACCCAGCCCGACAGCGCGATCGCGAGGATCAGCACCGCGAAGGCGAGCGTGTCGTGCGCGTTCGGGAACATCGCGCGGCCGACGCCGTCGATCAGCAGCGCGATCAGGATGGCCGGGAAGGACAGCATCACGTCGCACACGCGCATGATGAAGGCATCGATGCGCCCGCCGACGAAGCCCGACAGCAGCCCGAGGCCGACGCCGATCAGCACCGACAGCAGCACCGACGCGAGCCCCACCGCCAGCGAGATGCGCGCGCCGTACATCAGCGCCGAGAGGATGTCGCGCCCCTGGTCGTCGGTGCCCAGCAGGTAGGCCGGTTTGCCCTCGGCCTCCCAGGCCGGCGGCAGGCGCGAATCGCCCAGCTCCAGCGAGGCGAGGTCGAAGGGATCGTGCGGCGCCACCCAGGGCGCGAAGACGGCGCAGAACACGCACAGCACCGCCACCGCGGCGGCGGCCATCGCCACCGGCGAAGTGCGAAAGCTGTGCCAGACGTCGCCGTCGAAGAAACGCCGCAGGGCCTCGCGCATGGACGGGCGCTACTTCAGCGTGATCCAGCGGAAGGGCATGAAGTTGTCGGGCAGCTGCACCAGCTCGACGTTCTTCTTCATCGCCCAGGCCAGCGCCTGCTGGTGCAGCGGGATGTGGCCGAAGTCGTCGGAGTGCAGCTTGAAGGCCTCGGCGATCATCGCGTTGCGCTTGGCTTCGTCGGTCTCGCCCTGGATCTTCGCGGTCAGCTCGTCGATCTTCGGATTGCTGTAGCTGCCGAGGTTGAACAGGCCCTGGCCCTTCTCGGTGGACGTGGCGATCAGGTTGGACAGCGCGTTGTGCGAGTCGTAGGTGCCCGGCGTCCAGCCCAGCATGTAGAAGCTGGTGTTGCGGCTGAGGATCTTCGGGAAGTAGGTGGCCTTCGACTCGGCCTGCAGGTTGATCTTGACGCCGATGCGCGCCAGGTTGGCGGCCACCGCCTGGCAGATCTCGCCATCGTTGACGTAGCGGTCGTTCGGGCAGTTCATGCCGACCTCGAAGCCGTTCGGGTAGCCGGCGTCCGCCATCAGCTTCTTCGCGCCCTCGGGGTCGTAGGGCGGGCGCTTGTTCAGCTCCGCCACGAAGCCCTTGATGCCCGGCGCCACCATCAGCGCGGTCGGCGAGGCGGCGCCGCGCATCACGCGCGTCTTGATGGTCTCGATGTCGATCGCCTGGTAGAAGGCGCGGCGCACGCGCACGTCCTTGAACGGGTTCTTGCCCTTGATGTTCGAGAACAGCAACTCGTCGCGCTTCTGGTCCATGCCGAGGAAGATGGTGCGCAGCTCGGGGCCCTGCATCACCTTCAGGTTGGCGTTGGCCTTCAGGCGCTCGACGTCCTGCAGCGGCACCGGCTCCATCACGTCGATCTCGCCGGACATCAGCGCGGCCACGCGCGTCGCGTCGTTGCCGATCGGCGTGAACACCACCTCGTCGACGTTGCCCTCGACCTTGCCCCAGTAGTTGAAGTTGCGCTGCAGCACCGTGCGCGTGGCCGGCTGGCGCTCCTTCAGGCGGAACGGCCCGGTGCCGTTGGCGCGGAACGAGGCGGCGTTCTCGATGCCCTTGCGCCGGTCCACCGGCTTGTCGGCCTTGTTCGCCTCGCACCACGACTTGTTCATGATGTAGACCAGCGAGATCACGTCGGGCAGGATGGGGAACGGCGCCGTGGTCTCGATGTCGACGCTGAAGTCGTCGACCTTGCGCACCTCCTTGATCGCCGAGGTGTAGCCCTTCATGTCGGAGCCGTCACCGGCGGCGCGCTTGAAGGTGAAGACCACGTCGTCGGCCGTGAACTTCTCGCCGCCGTGGAAGACCACGCCCTTGCGCAATTCAAAGCGCCACACGGTCGGCGAGGTCTGCTTCCAGCCCGTTGCCAATGCCGGCGTCAGCGCGAGCTTCTTGTCGCGCCCGACCAGCGGCTCGTAGACGTTGCCGGTGAAGCTCAGCTGCAGCGACTCGTTGAGCGAGTGCGGGTCCATCGAGTTCGAGTCGCCCTGGTTGGCCACGCGCAGCGTGACGGCGCAGGCGGCGCCGCCGGCCATCGCCAATGAAGTTGCGAGCGCGGCGGCAAGAAGAGTCTGGCGCAGTGTCATGGCGTCTCCACGGGGTTGGTCAGGGTGAAGCGAAGGGAAGGCCGCGCTCGACGAGCGAGGCGAACAGCGCCGCGCCCAGCGGCAGCACGTCGTCGTTGAAATCGTAGCGGCTGTTGTGCAGGAAGCAGCTGCCCTCGCCGCCCTGGCCGAGGCGCAGATAGGCGCCGGGCTTCACCTGCAGCATGAAGGAGAAGTCCTCCGCGCCCATGCTCGGCGGCAGGTTGCGCACCACGTGCTGCTCGCCGACGATGCCGGCGGCGACGTCGGCAGCGAACACCGCCTCGCGCTCGGAGTTGATCGTGGCCGGGTAGCTGCGCAGGTACTTGAGCCGCGCCGTCGCGCCGAAGCCGAGCGCCACCGATTCCACCAGCCGCGCCAGGCGCTCCTCGAGCATGTCCTGCACCTCGCGGCGGAAGGTACGCACCGTGCCGACGATGCGCGCCTCGCGCGGGATCACCGAGAACGCGCCCGGCTCGCCCGACTGCACCGAGCACAGGCTGACCACGGCGTTGTCCAGCGGGTTGACGTTGCGCGACACCAGGCTCTGCGCCGCGGTGATGATGTGCGCCGCCACCAGCACCGGGTCGATCGCGAGGTAGGGGTGCGCGCCGTGCCCGCCGCGGCCCTGCACGATGATCTCGATGCGGTCGGAGGCGGCCATCATCGGCCCCGGGTTCACGCCCACCGTGCCGGCCGGCAGCGACGGCCAGTTGTGCATCGCGTAGACCGACTCGACCGGGAAACGCTCGAACAGGCCGTCGTCGATCATCGCCTTGGCGCCGGCGAAGCCTTCCTCGCCGGGCTGGAAGATCAGCACCGCCGTGCCGTCGAAGTCGCGCGTGTCGGCAAGGTAGCGCGCCGCGCCGACCAGCATCGTCGTGTGGCCGTCGTGGCCGCAGCCGTGCATCAGGCCGCGCGTCGCGGAACGCCAGGCGAAGTCGTTTTCTTCCACGATCGGCAGCGCGTCCATGTCGGCGCGCAGGCCGATGCCGCGCTGGGAAGCGCCGCGGGCGCCGCGCACCACGCCGACCACACCGGTGCGGCCTATGCCTTCGTGCACCTCGTCGACGCCGGCCACGCGCAGCGCCTGCGCCACGCGCGCGGCGGTTCGCTTCTCCTCGAAGCCGAGTTCGGGGTGCGCGTGCAGGTCACGGCGGAAGGCGGTCAGCTCGCCGTGCCAGCCGGCCAGGCGGCGGTAGGCGCCATGCGATACGGCCATCTCAATGCCCTCCGGTTCCCGACGACAGCCGCAGGCGCGGGTCGACGGCGAAGTACAGCAGGTCCACGGCCAGGTTGATCAGCACGAAGATCAGCGCGATCAGGCACAGGTAGGCCGCCATCACCGGAATGTCGGCGAACTGCACCGCCTGGATGAACAGCAGTCCCATGCCGGGCCACTGGAACACCGTCTCGGTGATGATCGCGAAGGCGATCAGCGAGCCGAGCTGCAGCCCGGTGATCGTGATCACCGGCACCAGCGTGTTCTTCAGCGCATGGCCGAAGTGCACCACCCGGTCGGGCAGGCCGCGCGCGCGCGCGAACTTGATGTAGTCGGTGCGCAGCACCTCCAGCATCTCGGCGCGCACCAGGCGCATGATCAGTGCCAGCTGGAAGATCGCCAGCGTGACGGCCGGCAGGATCAGGTGCTTCCAGCCGTCGACGGTGAGCAGCCCGGTCGTCCAGGGCCCGAGCGCGACCACCTCGCCGCGGCCGAAGCTCGGCAGCACCTTGAGGATCACCGCGAAGACGAGGATCAAGAGGATGCCGATCAGGAAGGTCGGCAGCGACACGCCGATCAGCGAGAACACCATCATCGCCTGGGACAGCAGGCTGCCGCGCCGCAGCGCCGCGTACACGCCCATCGGGATGCCGGCCAGCAGCGCGATCAGCGCCGCGCCCACGGCCAACTCGAGCGTGGCCGGCAGCCGCTCGACGAACAGCGCCGCCACCTTGCGGCCCTGGCGCAGGCTGAGGCCGAACTCGCCTTGCACCGCGTTGGAGACGAAGGCACCGAACTGCACCGGGAAGGGCTGGTCCAGCCCGAGGTCGGCGCGCAGCTGGCGACGCTGCTCGGGCGTGGCGTCCTGGCCGAGCAGGTTGGTGACCGGATCGCCGACGTACTGGAACAGCATGAAGGCGATGAAGGCCACCGTCAGCATCACGACGGCGGCCTGGAGCAAGCGGCGCAGGATGAAGGCCAGCATGCCGCGATGATGCCGCGTCTTACAGCGGCGTGCCGTCGCGCGTGAAGAGACGCACCTCGCCGTACTCGCCGCCGGCGCGGCCGGCGGTGTTGTCGGCGTCGGTCATCAGCGCCACGCCGAGCAGCGCGCCGGGCTCCTCGCCGAAGGCGCGGCGGTAGTCGGCGGCGAGGTCGCGCTCGTAGTGGCGCCACTGGCCGAGGTGCGCCGCGCCGGACTCGAGCACGATCTTGCGGATGCGGTCGCTGCGCCGGCTCTGAATCACCGACTCGCACGCGGCACGGTTGTCCCAGGCGTAGACCAGCGTCGCATAGGGCGCCGGCTCGCCGGTCAAGGCCTGGGCCAGTTCGAACAGCATGCGGTTGCGCAGCGAGAGCCGGCCGTGGTCGCCGTCGAAGGCGAAGACCAGGCGCACCGGCGAATCGGAGGCGTCGGCGTCGGCGAGGTCGGCGCGCGCGATCAGCGAGGCGACGCGCCAGGAGAACTGCACGCGCGCGAGCTGCGCGGCGTCGACATGCAGCTGGCGGCGCAGCATGCTCGCCGAAGCGTCGGCGCGCGCCTGCACGATGAAGCGGCTGCCCTCGCGCTGCAGGCGGTAGACGGTGCTGCGCTTGCCGGGGAGCGGGTAGTCCTTCCAGCCGGCCCAGGGGCCGGCGAGTACGGAGCCGGACGAGACCGGTTCCGGCGCGGACGCGCAGGCGCCGACGGCGAGGGCGAGCAGGACGAGGCAGCGGCGCAGCATCATGGCTTCATGAAAAAGGCCGCCCGAAGGCGGCCTTTGAAGCGGTTCGATCGAACTCGATCAGAACTGGTGACGCACGCCCAGCGCGTAGGCGGTGCTGCGCTCGCCTTCCACACCCGCTTGACTGGCCATGCCCTTGGCAGTGCCGATGTCGAAGTACAGGTTGGTGCGCTTGCTCAGGTTGTAGTTGTAGCCCAGGCCCAGCTTGGTGTGGGTGTCTTCGGCCACGCCGGCCGGCAGGTCGAACGTGACGCGCGACAGGCCGAACTTCAGCATGCCGTTGCCGATCGGGGCGGTGGCAGCCAGCACGATGACCTTGCCGTCGATGTCGCCGTTGGCGCCGAACTTCGACTTCGCAAGGTACAGGATCGGCTTGACGAAGCCCAGGTTGTAGTGGAACGCCACGTTGACCACGCCGCGGCCGTCGGAAGCGCCGTCGGTGATCTTCTCGTAGCCCAGGCCGGCGTAGATCGGGCCGGCAGCGTATTCGGCGTTGAAGCCGAGGCCACGGCCTTGTTGTGTGCCTTCCGACAGGCTCACCGCGACGTTCGCGGTCAGGCCACCCAGGCTGGGCGTCTTGTAGCCGACGGTATTCGACGAACGGGCGCTGCTGCCGGCCGGCCAGGCGGCCTGCGGAATGCTGGTCACGCCGGAAGTGGCGGTGACGGGACCATCCGGGGTCATGTAGCCGGCCCAGGTGATGCCGACGCCGGTCTGGCCGACACCGTCGTTGCCGAACGGATCCGACTTCAATTGCACCCAGAACGCCGGGGTGTACTCACGGCCCAGGTAGACGGCGCCGGCGGCGGCGCTGGTCAGCTGCACATAGCTGCGGCCGTTCCAGAACGGGGTCTGGTTCTGCGCGCCGGTGTCCGGGTTGAAACGGTGCTCGATCTGGAATTGGGCCGACAGGCCGCCGCCCAGATCCTCGTTGCCGCGGAAGCCGAGGCGCGAGGTGGTCGATTGCTGCATCGTCCAGGCGTCGTTGGCCGGGGCGCCCGGGTTCACCGCGCAGGGGTTGCAATCGTTGCGCTTGGCGATGCTCATGTCGACCACGCCGTAGATCGTGACCGACGATTGGGCGGCCGCGGTGCCAGCGAACGCGCCGAGGACGGCGAGAGCAAGCAGAGATTTTTTCATTGCGACTATCTCCTAGGTTTGAACAAAGAGGTCCCGATCGACAGACATCCTTGCGGACAGATCAGGCCAACCCCCTCAGCGGAAGTTGCCGCGTATTCCACCAGACCCCTTTTCGCCTTGCAAAGATTTAGGGGGGTTTTCGGATGGCTTGTTGCCTCCTGACAACGAGGTGCGATGCAGTCATGCCAGCGTCACGACGCCCGGGAAAACCCTCGTTTTGCCGATGAGGTTATGCTGCCGCGCGATGCTCTTCGAACGCCGATGGACGCCCTGCTGATCGCCCTCGACACCGCGCTGCGCACGCTGTCCGGCGCCAGCCATGCGTCACGGCCCTGCCCGCGGCCGAAGGGCGAGGCGCAGCAGCCGCTGTCCGACGACGAGCGCGCGCGAGCCGGCGCGCTGATGCGCGTGAACCACGTCGGCGAGGTGTGCGCGCAGGCGCTCTACAGCGCGCAGGCCTTGGTGACGCGCGACCCGCAATTGCGCAAGCAATTCGAGCAGGCCGCGCGCGAGGAGACCGACCACCTCGCCTGGACGCAGCAGCGGCTGCAGCAACTCGGCGCGCGCGCCAGCCTGCTCAACCCGCTGTGGTACGGCGGCGCGTTCGCGATCGGCCTGCTCGCGGGCCGCGCCGGC
>JAKOZT010000079.1 GCA_029779845.1 Pseudomonadota bacterium
TGATGGTGTGGCAACGGAACAGGCGGTACGGGTCTTCAAGGTTGTCCAGGCGGGCGCCAGTGGCCTCATCGCGGCTGTCAGCGATGAAACGGTAGGCCTGCAGCAGGCCAGCGGGACCGACGAACTTGTCCGGGTTCCACCAGAAGCTGGGGCAACTCGTGGAGCAGCTGGCGCACAGAATGCACTCGTACAGGCCGTTGAGTTCTTCACGCTCCTCGGGGCTCTGCAGGCGTTCCTTCTCAGGCGTGATGCCTTCGGTGATCAGGTAGGGCTTGATCGAGTTGTACTGCTTGAAGAATTGCGTCATGTCCACGATCAGGTCGCGGATCACCGGCAGGCCGGGCAGCGGCTTGAGCACGACGACGTCGGGCAGCGTGCGCATGTTGGTCAGGCACGCCAGGCCGTTCTTGCCGTTGATGTTCATCGCATCGGAGCCGCACACGCCTTCGCGGCAGGACCGGCGGAAGCTCAGGCTCGGGTCGACCTGCTTGAGCTTCATCAGCGCGTCGAGCAGCATGCGCTCGGAGCCGTCGAGCTCGACCTCGAGGGTCTGCATGCGCGGCTTGGCGTCGGTGTCGGGGTCGTAGCGGTAGATCTGGAACGTGCGCTTGGCCATGTCGATCTTTCGGAAATCAGAACGTGCGGACCTTGGGCGGGATCGACTCGGTGCTCAGCGGCTTCAGGTTCACCGGCTTGTAGTCGAGGCGGTTGCCTTCGCTGTACCACAGCGTGTGCTTCATCCACTCGCTGTCGTTGCGGCCGTTCGGATGCTCGGGCGTGTCGGCGTAGTCGTCGACGGTGTGCGCGCCGCGGCTCTCGTGGCGCGCGGCCGCCGAGACCATCGTCGCCAGCGCCGCTTCCATCAGGTTCTCGACTTCCAGCGCCTCGATGCGCGCGGTGTTGAAGACCTTGGACTTGTCGGCCAGGTGGATGGACTTGGCGCGCTCGGCGATCTGCTTGACCTTGGCCACGCCCTCGTCCATCGAGGCCTGCGTGCGGAACACGCCGGCGTGCTGCTGCATGCAGCGGCGCAGGTCGTTGGCGACGTCCTGCGCGTACTCGCCGCCGCTGCTCTTCTCGTACTTGGCCAGGCGCGCCAGCGTGCGGTCGGCGGCATCGGCCGGCAGCGGCTTGTGCGACTTCGTCTTCAGCGCGGCGTCGACGATGTGGTTGCCGGCCGCACGGCCGAACACCAGCAGGTCGAGCAGCGAGTTGGTGCCCAGGCGGTTGGCGCCGTGCACGCTGACGCAGGAGCATTCGCCCACCGCGTACAGGCCGTTGACCACCGCGTTGGGCACGCCGCCCTTGGGCACCACCACCTGGCCGTGGATGTTGGTCGGGATGCCGCCCATCTGGTAGTGGATGGTCGGCACCACGGGAATCGGCTCCTTGGTGATGTCGACGTTGGCGAAGTTGTGGCCGATCTCGAACACGCTGGGCAGGCGCTTGAGGATGGTCTCGGCGCCCAGGTGGGTCATGTCGAGCACCACGTAGTCCTTGTTCGGACCGCAGCCGCGCCCTTCCTTGATCTCCTGGTCCATGCAGCGCGAGACGAAGTCGCGCGGCGCCAGATCCTTCAGCGTCGGCGCGTAGCGCTCCATGAAGCGCTCGCCCTTGTCGTTGCGCAGGATCGCGCCCTCGCCGCGGCAGCCCTCGGTCAGCAGCACGCCCGCGCCGGCCACGCCGGTGGGGTGGAACTGCCAGAACTCCATGTCTTCGAGCGGAATGCCGGCGCGCGCCGCCATGCCCAGGCCGTCGCCGGTGTTGATGAAGGCGTTGGTGGAAGCCGCGAAGATGCGCCCCGCCCCGCCGGTGGCCAGCAGCACGGTCTTGGCCTCGAAGACGTGCAGCTCGCCGGTCTCCATCTCGAGCGCGGTGACGCCGACCACGTCGCCCTCGGCGTCGCGGATCAGGTCCAGCGCCATCCACTCGACGAAGAAGTTGGTGCGCGACTTGACGTTCTGCTGGTACAGCGTGTGCAGCATCGCGTGGCCGGTGCGGTCGGCCGCGGCGCAGGCGCGCTGCACCGGCTTCTCGCCGTAGTTGGCGGTGTGGCCGCCGAACGGGCGCTGGTAGATCGTGCCGTCGGGGTTGCGGTCGAACGGCATGCCGAAGTGCTCGAGCTCGTAGACGACCTTGGGCGCTTCGCGGCACATGAACTCGATCGCGTCCTGGTCGCCGAGCCAGTCGGAGCCCTTGACGGTGTCGAAGAAGTGGTAGTGCCAGTTGTCCTCGCTCATGTTGCCGAGCGAGGCGCCGATGCCGCCCTGCGCGGCGACGGTGTGCGAGCGCGTCGGGAACACCTTGGACAGCACGGCGACGTTCAGGCCGGCGCGCGCCAGCTGCAGCGAGGCGCGCATGCCGGAGCCGCCGGCGCCGACGATGACGACGTCGAACTTGCGCTTCGAGACGTTGAGGGAACTCATGGGATCACAGTCTCCAAAGGACCTGGATGGCCCAGCCGGCGCAGCCCGTCAGCCAGACGATGGTGAACACCTGCAGCACGAGGCGGATCGCCACCGGCTTGACGTAGTCCATCCACACGTCGCGCATGCCGACCCACGCGTGGTAGAGCAGCGCGACGATCACGACGAAGGTCAGCACCTTCATCCACTGGCGGCTGAAGATGCCCGCCCACTTGTCGTAGCCCATCTCGCCGGGCAGCAGGACCTGCACGATCAGCGCGAGGGTGAACAGCGCCATCAGCGCCGCGGTGACGCGCTGCGCGAGCCAGTCGCGCAGGCCGTAGTGCGCGCCGACGACGGTGCGCTTGGATCCGTAGTTCTGTGCCATGGGTGTGTGCGCCCTCAGAAGAACAGCTTCCAGCCCAGCGCCAGCGTCAGCACGATGCTGATCGCGAGCGTGAGGATCGCCGAGCTGCGGCCGAATTCCTTGCTGACCGCATGCGTGCTGTCCATCCACAGGTGGCGCAGCCCGGCGATCAGGTGGTGCAGGTAGGCCCAGATCAGCGCCAGCACCACGAGCTTGAGGAACCAGCCGGGAACGAAGCCGATGCCCGCGGCGAAGGCCGAGCGGAACGCGTCGTAGGAGATCTCGGAGGTGACGCTGGCGTCGAACATCCAGATGATGAACGGCATCAGCAGGAACAGCAGCACGCCGCTGATGCGATGCAGGATCGACACGATGGCGGCCACCGGCATCCGGTACGCGACGATCTGGGTGACGTGGATGTTGCGGAACTCCGGCCGCGGCTCGAGTGTGTCTGCCATGCCCAACCCTGTTCAGTGTGGATGTAATCGACGCGAAACCAAACGATTCTATTGCACTGCAGCAGGCTTTCGCGGTGCTTGCGCACCCGCGCGCCGCTGCGCTCGATCAACACTTCAGCTCAGTTCATTGCGGTAGTGATGCGCACTCGTGTTGTAGAGGCCGCGGCGCAGCTCGACCGGCTTGTCGCCGTAGCTCAGCGACAGCCGCTCGACCGACAGCAGCGGCGTGCCCGGCGCCACCGCCAGCAGTTCGGCCGCCTGCCCTTCGGCCGCGACGGCGCGGATCTTCTCCTCGGCGCGGATCATGCGCACGCCGAACTCCGATTCGAACAGGCCGTACATCGGCCCGCGGTAGCCCGACAGCCGCTCGGCCGTCAGCCCCTTGAAGGGCGCCGCCGGCAGCCAGATCTCGTCGAACACCACCGGCACGCCGCGCAGCGACAGCACGCGCTTGATCTGGATGGCCGCGTCGCCCGAGCGCAGGCCGAGCGCGCGCGCCACGTCGGCCGGCGCGCGCAGGCGCCGGCAGTCGATGAACTGGCGCTGCGTGCCGCTCGCCTCGCCGTCGTCGCTCTGCAGGCGCAGGAAGCGGTACTGCGTGGTCTGCTCGGCGTGCGTGGCGACGAAGGTGCCCTTGCCCTGGCGGCGCACCAGCAGGTTCTCGGTGGCGAGCTCGTCGATCGCCTTGCGCACCGTACCCTGGCTGACCTTGAAGCGCGCGGCCAGCTCGGTCTCGCTCGGGATCGCCTCGCCGGGGCGCCAGGTGCCGGCCTGCAGCTCGCGCACCATCAGCGCCTTGATCTGCTGGTACAGCGGGCTGAAGGCGGGGCTGGCGGGCTCGGAGACGGCGGTGGACATGGGCCGATTGCAGCACAAGAGGGCGCCATCGTCCATGATCAGCTGACAGATGTCTTATAGAAGACATAAGACCCGGGATTCCCCTCGCCCGGGCGCCGGCTTCGGCCTACACTCGCGCCCTGATTCCCCTCCAAGCCCCTTCCGTTCCCTCTCTTCCGGAGCCTTCCATGAGCAAGAAACCCGTTCGAGTCGCCGTCACCGGCGCTGCCGGCCAGATCGGCTACGCGCTGCTGTTCCGCATCGCCTCCGGCGAGATGCTGGGCAAGGACCAGCCCGTGATCCTGCAGCTGCTGGAGATTCCGGACGAGAAGGCCCAGAACGCGCTGAAGGGCGTGATCATGGAACTCGAGGACTGCGCCTTCCCGCTGCTGGCGGGCATCGAGGCCCACAGCGACCCGATGCAGGCCTTCAAGGACACCGACTACGCGCTGCTCGTGGGCGCGCGCCCGCGCGGCCCCGGCATGGAGCGCGCCGACCTGCTGGCCGCCAACGCGCAGATCTTCACCGCCCAGGGCAAGGCGCTGAACGCCGCGGCCTCGCGCGACGTGAAGGTGCTGGTGGTCGGCAACCCGGCCAACACCAACGCCTACATCGCGATGAAGAGCGCGCCCAACCTGCCGCGCGAGAACTTCACCGCGATGCTGCGCCTGGACCACAACCGCGCCGCGTCGCAGCTGGCCGCCAAGGGCGGCTTCAAGGTCGGCGACATCAGGAAGCTGACGGTGTGGGGCAACCACTCGCCGACGATGTACGCCGACTACCGCTTCGCGACGGTCGACGGCAAGTCGGTCAAGGACGCGATCAACGACCAGACCTGGAACAAGGACGTGTTCCTGCCCACCGTCGGCAAGCGCGGCGCGGCGATCATCGCGGCGCGCGGCCTGTCGTCGGCCGCCTCGGCCGCCAACGCCGCGATCGACCACATGCGCGACTGGGCGCTGGGTTCCAAGGGCGAATGGGTCACGATGGGCGTGCCCAGCAACGGCGAATACGGCATCCCGAAGGACGTGGTGTTCGGCTTCCCGGTCACCACCGAAGGCGGCAAGTACAAGATCGTCGAGGGCTTGGCGATCGACGCCTTCAGCCAGGAGTGCATCAACAAGACGCTCGCCGAGCTGCAAGGCGAGCAGGACGGCGTCAAGCACCTGCTCTGATCCGAGCGATGACGCCCCGCGAGGCGTTGTTCGACGCCGCTGACGTGGCGCCGGCCCTGCCGGTGTGCGACCACTACAGCGGCGTCGAGGCGCGCATGCGCAAGAGCCTGGCGCTGCAGGCCGAGCTGGGGCCGGTGTTCGACGTCACGCTCGATTGCGAGGACGGCGCGCCGGTCGGCGGCGAGGCCGAGCATGCGCAGCTGTGCGCCGAGCTGGCGATGTCGGCGGCGAACCGCTTCGGCCGCGTCGGCGCGCGCGTGCACCCGGTCGAGCATCCGAGCTTCGAGAACGACGTCGACACGCTGGTGCGGCGCGCCGGCGCGCGCCTGGCCTACCTGATGCTGCCCAAGCCGCGTGGCCTGGCGGACGTGAAGCGCGGCGTCGACGCGATCGACCACTTCATCCGCATCCACGGCCACGGCCGCGCGATTCCCGTGCACGTGCTGGTCGAGACGCACGGCGCGCTGCGCGAGGTCGACGCGATCGCCGCGCATCCGCGCATCGAGTCGGTCTCGTTCGGGCTGATGGACTTCGTCTCGGCGCACCGCGGCGCGATTCCCGCCTCGGCGATGAGCGTCGAAGGCCAGTTCACGCATCCGCTGGTGCGGCGCGCCAAGCTGGAGATCGCCGCCGCCTGCCATGCGCACGGCAAGGTGCCCTCGCACTGCGTGGTCACCGAGTTCAAGGACCTGCGCGCGCTCGCCGCCGCCGCCGCGCGCGCCGGCCGGGAGTTCGGCTACACGCGCATGTGGAGCATCCACCCCGACCAGGTGCGCACCATCGTCGAGGCCTTCGCGCCCAGCGCCGCCGAGACCGATCTGGCGATCGAGATCCTGCGCGCCGCGCAAGACGCGCAGTGGGCGCCGATCCGGCACCGCGACACGCTGCACGATCGCGCCAGCTACCGCTACTTCTGGCAGGTGGTCGAGCGCGCCCATCGCACCGGCCAGCCGCTGCCGGCCGAGGTGCGGCAGGCCTGGTTCGGCGCCTGAGCGCGCCGGCAAGCGTGGCAGGCGCCACGGCCGGCCGGCACTCCAGGTAGCCACATGTAAGGGCCGGCACGGGAGCGCAGCAATTGGTTGCATGGCCGGTCCGGTTGGCCGCATGCTGCGCGCTTCGTCACCTGCCCCGCACCGCCATGAACCTGAAGAGCACCCTCGCCATTGCCGCCGCCCTCTGCCTGGGCGCCACCGCCGCAGCCGCGCAGACCGCCCCCGCCAAGCCGGCCGCAGCGAAAAAGGCCGTGGCCAAGAAGGCCGAGGCCGAGCCGATCCCTGCCTCCGCGGAGCAGCTCGCCGCCGCCGAGCGCGTCTACTACGGCACCTACGATTGCGAGTTCGGCAAGACCGCGCATGTGGCCACCCTGCCCAAGTACCCCGGCTACGCCGAGGTCAAGTCGGGCAACCGCACCTGGCTGATGAAGCCGGTGGCCTCCAGCACCGGCGCGATCCGCCTGGAAGACATCAAGGGCCAGTACCTCGTGCTGCAGATCGCCAACAAGTCCATGCTGTTCGACACCAAGAGCGGCCAGCGCGTGCTCGACGGCTGCATGAACGCCGAGCAGAAGGCCGTGTCCGCCTCGCTGGCCAAGCAATAAGCCGGCTCCCGCCGCCGCCGCCCGCCCAGGCCCGCCGCGCGCGGGCCTTTCTTTTGCTTGCGCGTGGAGCGACAGTGCGGGACGTGCGCACGCCTTCTTCCCTTCCTCAAGTCTTATATAAGATATAAAATAGCAGGGTTCACCGCACCGCCCATCCCACGGAGCCACTTCATGCTGCAAGCCTATCGCCAACATGCCGCCGAACGCGCCGCCCTCGGCATCCCGCCGCTGCCGCTGGATGCGAAGCAGACCGCCGAGCTGATCGAGCTGATCAAGAACCCGCCGGCGGGCGAGGATGCCTTCCTGCTGGACCTGCTGACGCACCGCATCCCGCCCGGCGTGGACGATGCCGCCAAGGTCAAGGCCTCGTTCCTCGCCGCCGTGGCGCACGGCGACCTGGCCGTGAAGCTGGTGTCCAGGGCCAAGGCCACCGAGCTGCTCGGCACGATGGTCGGCGGCTACAACGTGCATCCGCTGATCGAGCTGCTCGACGACGCCGAAGTCGCCGGCATCGCCGCCGAGGGCCTGAAGAAGACCCTGCTGATGTTCGACTACTTCAACGACGTCGCCGAGAAGGCCAAGGCCGGCAATGCCAAGGCGAAGGAAGTGATGCAGTCGTGGGCGAACGCCGAGTGGTTCACCTCGCGCCCCGAGGTGCCGAAGGCCATCACCGTCACCGTCTTCAAGGTGCCCGGCGAGACCAACACCGACGACCTCTCGCCCGCGCCCGACGCCTGGAGCCGCCCCGACATCCCGCTGCACTACCTGGCGATGCTGAAGAACACGCGGCCCGACGCCGCCTTCAAGCCCGAGGAAGACGGCAAGCGCGGCCCGATGGCCTTCATCGACGAGCTGAAGAAGAAGGGCCACCTGGTGGCCTACGTCGGCGACGTGGTCGGCACGGGTTCCTCGCGCAAGAGCGCCACCAACAGCGTGATCTGGGCCACCGGGCAGGACATCCCCTTCGTGCCGAACAAGCGCTTCGGCGGCGTCACGCTGGGCGGCAAGATCGCGCCGATCTTCTTCAACACGCAGGAGGATTCGGGCTCGCTGCCGATCGAGGTCGACGTGAGCAAGCTCGAGATGGGCGACGTGATCGAGGTGCAGCCCTACGACGGCAAGCTGGTGAAGAACGGCGCGACGGTCGCCGAGTTCAAGCTCAAGAGCGAGGTGCTGTTCGACGAGGTGCGCGCCGGCGGCCGCATCAACCTGATCATCGGCCGCTCGCTCACCGCCAAGGCGCGCGAGTTCCTCGGCCTGGGCGCGTCCACCGTGTTCCGCCTGCCGCAGGCGCCCGCGCCGTCGAAGGCCGGCTTCACGCTGGCGCAGAAGATGGTCGGCCGCGCCTGCGGCCTGCCCGAAGTAAATGGGCAACAGCGGGGCATCCGCCCGGGCACCTACTGCGAGCCGAAGATGACAACGGTCGGTTCGCAGGACACCACCGGCCCGATGACGCGCGACGAGCTGAAGGACCTGGCCTGCCTGGGCTTCTCGGCCGACCTGGTGATGCAGAGCTTCTGTCACACCGCCGCGTACCCGAAGCCGGTGGACGTGAAGACGCACCGCGAGCTGCCCGCCTTCATCAGCAACCGCGGCGGCGTCGCGCTGCGCCCGGGCGACGGCGTGATCCACTCGTGGCTGAACCGCCTGCTGCTGCCGGACACGGTCGGCACCGGCGGCGACTCGCACACGCGCTTCCCGATCGGCATCTCGTTCCCGGCCGGCTCGGGCCTCGTCGCCTTCGGCGCGGCCACCGGCGTGATGCCGCTGGACATGCCCGAGTCGGTGCTGGTGCGCTTCAAGGGCCAGATGCAGCCGGGCGTCACGCTGCGCGACCTGGTGCACGCGATCCCGCTGTACGCGATCAAGGCGGGGCTGCTGACGGTGGCCAAGGCCGGCAAGAAGAACATCTTCAGCGGCCGCATCCTCGAGATCGAGGGCCTGCCCGACCTGAAGGTGGAACAGGCCTTCGAGCTGAGCGACGCGAGCGCCGAGCGCTCGGCCGCCGGCTGCACGATCAAGCTCAACAAGGCGCCGGTGATCGAGTACCTGACCTCGAACATCGTGCTGATGAAGAACATGATCGCCGACGGCTACCAGGACAAGCGCACGCTGGAGCGCCGCATCAAGTCGGTGGAAGCCTGGCTCGCCAACCCGCAGCTGCTGGAAGCCGACAAGGACGCCGAGTACGCGGCCGTGATCGAGATCGACCTCGCCGATCTGAAGGAGCCGGTGCTGTGCTGCCCCAACGATCCGGACGACGCCAAGGTTCTGAGCGAAGTGGCCGGCACCAAGATCGACGAGGCCTTCATCGGCTCGTGCATGACCAACATCGGCCACTTCCGCGCCGCGGCCAAGCTGCTCGGCGGGCAGCGTGACATCCCGGTCAAGCTGTGGGTCGCGCCGCCGACCAAGATGGACCAGAGCGAGCTGATCAAGGAAGGCCACTACGCCGCCTTCGGCAGCGCCGGCGCGCGCACCGAGATGCCGGGCTGCAGCCTGTGCATGGGCAACCAGGCGCAGGTGCGCGAGGGCGCGACGGTGGTGTCGACCAGCACGCGCAACTTCCCCAACCGCCTGGGCAAGAACACCAACGTGTTCCTCGCCTCGGCGGAGCTGGCGGCGATCGCCTCCAAGCTCGGCAAGATCCCGACCGTGGCCGAGTACCACGAGGCGATGGGCATCATCAACAAGGATGCCGCCAGCGTGTACCGCTACATGAACTTCGACCAGATCGAGGAGTACGCCGAGACGGCGAAGTCGGTGGCGGTCTGAGCCGGCGTCGGCGACAAGAAGGCCGTGCCCTGCCGGGCACGGCCTTTGTCATTCAGGGCGCGATGTTCAGCGTGATCGGGTGGGTCACCTCGCTGGCCACGCCGTTGACGGTGAGCCGGTAGCGGTCTCGCGCCGTGTAGGTGCCCGCCGGCAGGCAGTCGCTGCTAGAGATGGTGTTGAAGCAGGTCGAGGTCGACTGCTGCGTCACCAGCCACCAGGCGTTGACCTGCACGTGCCCGGCCGCCGCGGCCGGCGCGGCGAGGTACTCGGCGCCGAGCAGATCCAGCGTCGCGCCCGGCCGCAGCACCGCGGTGTAGCGCTCTTCCTTGTCGAGGATGTCGCCCTGCACGCGGTTCGACACGGTCTCGGCGGGCGAGAACACCACGTTCACCGACGGATCGTCGGCCACCACGTGCTCGATCGTGATGAACTTTTCGTAGGTGCGCCCGGGTTGGCCGGCGAGGTCGGCGGTGACCGCCACCACGCGAACCGTCTCGGTGTGGCGGCCCGGCGGCGCCGGCGGGATGCGGATCGCCACGTCGCCGTTCGAGCCGTTGACCGCCGACGACGCGACGATCGCGCCGGACGAGGTCGCAACGGCCGCGAAGCTGATCGTGTCGCGCGGCAGGCCGAGCGTCACGGTGCGCTGGACTTCGGGGTTGCCGAAGGTCGTGTTCACCGACAGCGTCGACGATGCGAGCGTCAGGCCGGGCAGCACGTCGACGCGGTAGGGCACGGCCATCGGCGAACCCGACAGCTGCGTCGCGCAGGCCGGGTCGAGGCAGGCGAACACGCGCATCTGGCCCTGGCGCACACCCGGCACGACCATCGCCCGGCCGATGAGGTTGATCGAGAGGCTGGTCGAGGAAGCGTAGGTGACGAACGGATCCGCCTCGAAGAGCTGCGCCGGATCCTCGACGACGATGTAGAGCGTTTTTCCGCTCAGCGAGGAGATGTCGCCCACCAGCGAGCCGACCAGGCTGACGTTCGGCATGTTGGCGTCCTGGCGCACCTCGGCCGCGATCGAGGCCGGCGAATCCAGCCGCACCGACGGCCCGGCACCGCCGCCCGAACCACCGCCCCCGCCGCAACCCGACACGGCGATCGACAGACCGACCACCGCCGCAGCGATGACACGGCGGCCCCACTTCAGACCCGGCTGCATCATTTCTCCTCCCGATTTTGCGAGGAGTCTAGACGAGCCCGGGGTCGCTGCCCGCTCAGCGCTCCGGCGCGATCTGCTCCGCCCAGTCGTAGAGCGCGGCCAGGATCTCCTGGCCGTTGTCGTCGGCCGTCTCGCTGAGCGCGTCGATGCGCTCGAAGTAGTCCTGCACCACGCCATGAAGGCGCTCGGCGCGGTGCTGCTCCCAGCGCTGGCGCTCGTCTTCGCCGAGCGTTTCGGGGAAGTTGCGCGCGCGGTAGCGGAACACGATCTCCTCCAGCCGCGCATCGTCGAAGGCGAGGCGCTTGGCGGCCAGCTGCCCGGGCGTCAGCTCGCGCAGGCGCTGCAATCGGCCGCGGTCGCTGTTGCCGACGAAGCCGCCGTACAAGTCCTCGTCGACGTCGATGGCCTGCGCGGCGGCGGGGCGCTCGAACACCTCGCGCCACAAGCCTGCCAGCGCGGCACCGGCCTGCGCGGCGGCGTCGGCATGGCGCAGCGCCTGCGCCACGTCCACGCCCCAGCGTTCGGCCATCGCCGGGCTCAGCGTCTTCAGGTTTCCGACCACGATGGGCGACTTGTTCAGGTGGATGGTCTTGATCGGCAGCCGCGCCACGCCTTCGGGCAGCTCGTCGGCGCGCGTGAACATGCGCGCGCGGATCGCCGCCGCGTCCAGCGCCATCAGCTCGGCCGGGTCGGTGCCCAGGTCCCAGACGATCAGCTCGTTCTTGTTGGTCGGGTGCGGCGCCAGCGGCCAGACGACGGCCACGCAGCCGCGCTCCGGCGCGTACATGCCCGAGACGTGCAGGAAGGGCCGCGCCGCGCCGATCTCGGCGATCACCGCGTCCTTGCGGCGCAGCTTGAGGCAGAAGTCCCACAGGCGCGGCTGCTTCTGCCTGACCAGGCGCGCCAGCGCGATGGTCGCGCGCACGTCGGACAGCGCATCGTGCGCCGCCGCGTGTGCCAGGCCGTTGGCGGCGCTCAGGTGTTCGAGCTTGAACGAAGGCTTGCCATCCTCGTGCCTCGGCCACGCTATGCCATCGGGCCGCAGCGCGAAGGCGGCACGCACCACGTCGAGCAGGTCCCAGCGGCCGCAGCCGTTCTGCCACTCGCGTGCATAGGGGTCGATCAGGTTGCGCCAGAACAGGAAGCGCGTGACCTCGTCGTCGAAGCGGATCGAGTTGTAGCCCACGCCCACCGTGCCGGGCTGGGCCAGCTGCGCCTCGATGGCGGCGGCGAAGGCGTGTTCGGCGACGCCGCGTTCGGCGCAGCGCTGCGGCGTGATGCCGGTCAGCAGGCAGGCCTCGGGCTCGGGCAGCGCGTCGAGCGGCGGCCGGCAGTACAGCTCGACCGCTTCACCGATCTCGTTCAGGTCCGCATCGGTGCGCACGCCGGCGAACTGCGCCGGCCGGTCGCGCCGCGGCACGCGGCCGAAGGTTTCGTAGTCGTGCCAGAAGAACGTGAGGTCGCCGCCCGATCCATTCATGCGAGCACGATAACCGAGCGGCGCCGCTTCACTTCTTCCTGGCCGCCGCCTTGGGTTTGGCGCTGCCGCCCTGCGTCAGCGCATCCGACATGCCGATCAGCACGCCGCTGACCAGCGCCGCGTAGCTCTCGGCCAGCGTCTGCGCCGCCTTCAGCCCGGCGGCGCGGCTGTCGCGCATCGCCGTCTGCATCTGGCCGACGAACTGCTCGGCGGTGGTGGCCGCCTTCGCGCCGGAGAGCGTGCCGCCGGCCTGCAGTTTCTCCAGCACCGGCGCCCAGGCCTGGCCGGCCTGCGCGCCGGCGGCGTCTGCGGCCTTCTTCAGCGCGCCGATGAAGCTGTCTTCCATCGCGTCGAGGTCGGCGAGTGCCTTCTTCAGATGCTTCTCGCGCAGGTCGGCCCCCTGGTTGACGAGCTGCTGCAGGGCCACGCGGTTCGCTTCCACCGCCTTCAGCAAGGCCTCGTCCATGCCGGCGACGGCCTTGTCGAGCAGCGCCTCCACGTCGACGTCCGGCAGCTTGTTCTGCGCCGCGCCGGCCGAGGCCGCATCGGCCACGGTCTTGAGCACGCCGCGGATGTTCTTCAGCGTCAGCTCGCGGCCCTGCAGCGCGGCCAGCGTCGCCTGCTGCACGCCCTTGCGCAGCTGGTCGCTGCCGCTGGCGCTGGCCGTGGCGAACATCTCGATGATCTTGTCCTGGTCGATGCCGGACTTCAGCATGGTGCGTCTCCTCGCTCGGGGTGGATGGATGGTGCGGCGATGCTGGCACCAATCGCGGCGCCGCGCCAGGGGGCGTTATGCTGTGTGCCCCTTTGCCGCACGCCAGCTTTCGAAAGCACCCGCCCATGACCCGCGTCTACAACTTCAGCGCCGGCCCCGCCGCCTTGCCGGAACCGGTGCTGCGCCAGGCCGCCGAGGAAATGCTCGATTGGCAGGGCTCGGGCATGTCGGTGATGGAGATGAGCCACCGCGGCCGCGAGTTCATGAGCATCCACGCCGAGGCGATGGCGCTGCTGCGCGAGCTGCTGGCGGTGCCGGCCAACTACAAGATCCTCTTCATGCAAGGCGGCGCGATCGCCGAGAACGCGATCGTGCCGATGAACCTGCTGCGCGGCTTCACCGGTGCCGACTACATCGACACCGGCGAATGGTCGAAGCGCTCGATCGAGGAGGCCGGCAAGTACTGCACGGTCAACGTCGCGGCGAGCAGCCGCGACACGGGCTACACCAGCATCCCGCCGCGCGAGAGCTGGACGCTAGCCCCGAACGCCGCCTACGTGCACATCTGCGCCAACGAGACCATCGGCGGGGTCGAATACCAGTTCACCCCCGACGTGGGCGGGGTTCCGCTGGTGGCCGACGTCTCGAGCAACATCCTGTCGCGCCCGCTCGATGTCTCGAAATACGGCCTGATCTACGGCGGCGCGCAGAAGAACATCGGCCCCGCGGGGCTGACCATCGTGATCGTGCGCGAAGACCTGCTCGGCCGCGCGCTGCCCGTCACGCCCTCGGCCTTCGACTACACGCAGCAGGCCGCCGCCGACTCGATGCTCAACACGCCGCCCACCTACGCGATCTACATCGCCGGGCTGGTGTTCAAGTGGATCAAGGCGCAAGGCGGCGTCGCCGCGATGGAAGCGCGCAACCGCGCCAAGGCGGCGCTGCTGTACGACTACCTCGACAGCCAGGATTTCTACACGGCGCCGGTGGCCAAGGACTGCCGCTCGCTGATGAACGTGCCGTTCCGGCTGCGCGACGCGACGCTGGACGCCAAGTTCCTCGAAGGCGCCCAGGCGCGCGGGCTGGTGCAGTTGAAGGGCCACCGCGTGGTGGGCGGCATGCGCGCGTCGATCTACAACGCGATGCCGATCGAAGGGGTGCAGGCCTTGGTGGCGTACCTGCAGGAGTTCGCGGCAAAGCACGGCTGAGCCGGCCGATACCCCAGCGCGTTTGTCCCCCGCGATAGCGGGGGCGTGCGAATGGCGCTAGCGTGGTGGGCTCAGCCACTCGCCCACCGCACGATCATGGCCGCGCACCCGTTCGCCTCGACGCTCCAGCGCTTTCGCACCGCTTTCGGCAAGGAAGGCCGCTTCCACTCGCTGCCCGCGCTGGCAAAACAGTTCCCCTCGGTGAGCCGGCTGCCGGTGTCGATCCGCATCGTGCTTGAAGCGGTGCTGCGCCACTGCGACGGCCGGAAGATCACCGCCGAGCACGTCGCGCAGCTGGCGAACTGGCAGCCGAACGCCGAACGCAGCGACGAGATTCCCTTCGTCGTCGCGCGCGTGGTGCTGCAGGACTTCACCGGCGTACCGCTGCTGGCCGACCTGGCGGCGATGCGCAACGTCGCCGCCGAGATGGGCCGCAACCCCAAGACCATCGAGCCGCTGGTGCCGGTGGATCTGGTCGTGGACCACTCGGTGATGGTCGACCACTACGGCACGCCCGATGCGCTCGACCTGAACATGAAGCTCGAGTTCGAGCGCAACCGCGAGCGCTACGAGTTCATGAAGTGGGGCATGCAGGCCTTCGACACCTTCGGCGTGGTGCCGCCGGGCTTCGGCATCGTGCACCAGGTGAACCTCGAGTACCTGGCGCGCGGCATCCACCGCCGAGCCGACGGCGTGTGTTATCCCGACACGCTGGTCGGCACCGACAGCCACACGACGATGATCAACGGCATCGGCGTGGTCGGCTGGGGCGTGGGCGGCATCGAGGCGGAGGCCGGCATGCTCGGCCAGCCGGTGTATTTCCTGACGCCGGACGTGGTCGGCTTCGAGCTCAGCGGCCGGCTGCGCGAGGGCGTGACGGCCACCGACCTGGTGCTCACCGTCACCGAGATGCTGCGAAAGCACAAGGTGGTGGGCAAGTTCGTCGAGTTCTTCGGCGAAGGCACCCGCAGCCTCTCGGTGCCCGACCGCGCCACCATCGCCAACATGGCGCCGGAATACGGCGCGACGATGGGCTTCTTCCCGGTGGACGAACGCACCATCGACTACTTCCGCGGCACCGGCCGCACCGCGCACGAGATCGAGGCCTTCGAGGCCTACTTCCGCGCGCAGGGGCTGTTCGGCGTGCCGGACGCCGGCGCGATCGACTACAGCAGCGTGGTGCGGCTCGACCTCGGCACGGTCGCGCCCAGCCTGGCCGGCCCCAAGCGGCCGCAGGATCGCATCGAAATCGGCCAGGTCAAGACGAAGTTCGGCGAGCTGT
>JAKOZT010000082.1 GCA_029779845.1 Pseudomonadota bacterium
CTCGTGGCCGTCGTCGTCGAGCAGCACCAGCTCGGTGCTGGGCATGGGCAGGCCGATGGTGCCGCTGTAGGCGGTGCTGTCCACCGGGTTGCAGGTGGCCGACGGGCTGGTCTCGGACAGGCCGTAGCCCTCGCAGATCGGGCAGCCAGTCTTGTCGAGCCACAGCCGCGCCGTGCCCTGGGTGACGGCCATGCCGCCGCCCACGCTGATCTTCAGGTGGCTCCAGTCGACCTTGTCGAAATCGGGGTGGTTGGCGATGGCGGTGAACAGCGTGTTGACGGCCGGAAAGCTGTGGAACGGCTGCGCCGCCAGGTCCTTCAGCAGCGCCGGGATGTCACGCGGGTTGGCGATCAGGATGTTGCAGCCGCCCATGCGCAGGCCCAGCATCATGTTCGTGTTGAAGCCGAAGATGTGGTACAGCGGCAGCGCGCAGACGGTGACGATCTGCTCGCCCTTGGGGATCTTCTTCAGCGCCGGCTGGTACCAGGCCTCCGACTGCAGGATGTTGGCCACCAGGTTGCGGTGCAGCAGCACCGCGCCCTTGCTGACGCCGGTGGTGCCGCCGGTGTACTGCAGCACCGCGATGTCGTCGGGCCCCACCTGCGCCGGGGTGAAGGACTTGCCGGCGCCCTGCGAGAGCGCGTCGTTGAAGCGCACGGCGCCGGGCAGCTCGTAGGCCGGCACCATCTTCTTCACCTTGCGCACCACGTAGTTGACGATCCACGACTTCGGGATGCCCAGCATGTCGCCCAGCGCGGTGAGGATCACCTTCTTGGTCGGCACCGCCGCGATCACCTGCTGCAGCACGTGCGCGAAGTTCTCGACGATGACGATCGCCTTGGCGCCCGAGTCCTTCAGCTGGTGCTCCAGCTCGCGCGGCGTGTACAGCGGGTTGACGTTGACCACCACGAAGCCGGCGCGCAGCACCGCCGCCACCGCCACCGGGTACTGCGGGATGTTGGGCATCATGAGCGCGACGCGGTCGCCCTTGGCCAGGCCGAGCGACTGCAGGTACGCGGCCAGCGCGCGCGAGGCCTGGTCGAGCTGCGCGAAGCTGATCGCCTTGCCCATGAACTTGTAAGCGGGCAGCGCGGCGTACTTCTTCAGGCTGTCCTCCAGCAGCGCCACCAGCGAGGGGTATTGCGCGACGTCGATGTTCGCCGGCACGCCCGCGGGGTACTGCTTCAACCAAGTCTTTTCCATCGGGTTCTCTCTCCTTGTACCGCTGACGATTCTCGCCCACGGCCCGAGGCGCACCCCTCAGGTGTTTCGATAGCGGCGCGCCGGCGCGCGGCGACCCGGGTATTCCCGGGCTCGGGGGCGCGCGGGCAGGCGCGAGCATGCGAGGCTGGTTCGTTCATCGGAGAGGCAGCGCATGAGTTCCCGACTGGCCGGCAAGAAGGCCTTCGTCACCGCCGCCGGCCAGGGCATCGGCCGCGCCATCGCCGAGGCCTTCGCGCGCGAGGGCGCGACGGTGATCGCCACCGACCGGGACGAAGCCTTGCTCGCTTCGCTGAAGTCGGCTTCGATCGCGACGCGCCGGCTCGACGTGCTCGACCGCGACGCGATCGCCGCCGCGGCGAAGGAAGCGGGCGTGGTCGACGTGCTCGTCAACGCCGCCGGCTTCGTGCACGCCGGCTCGGTGCTCGACTGCAGCGAGGAGGAATGGAGCTTCGCCTTCGACCTCAACGTGCGCTCGCAATTCCGCACCATCAAGGCCTTCGTGCCGGGCATGCTGGACAAGGGCGGCGGCTCCATCGTCAACGTCGCGTCGGTGGCCGGCAGCATCAAGGGCGCGCCGAACCGCTTCGTCTACGGCAGCACCAAGGCGGCGGTGATCGGCCTGACCAAGGCGGTGGCGGCCGACTTCATCACCCGGGGCATCCGCTGCAACGCGATCTGCCCCGGCACGGTGGAGTCGCCCTCGCTGCGCGAGCGCATCGCCGCGCAGGCGAAGGCGAGCGGGCAGACGCCGGCGCAGGTCGAGGCGGCCTTCATCGCCCGCCAGCCGATGGGACGCCTCGGCCGCGTCGAGGAGATCGCGGCGCTGGCCGTCTACCTCGCGTCCGACGAGTCATCATTCACCACCGGCACCGCGCAGATCATCGACGGCGGCTGGTCCAACTGACTTTCGAATCGACCCCATGAAACTGATGCGATACGGCGCCAGGGGCGCCGAAAAACCCGCCCTCGTCGACGCGCAGGGCCATGTGCGCGACCTCTCCGCCGAGCTGGTCGACATCAACGCGCACACGCTCGCGCCCAAGGGCCTGGAGCGGCTGCGCGCCCTCGACCCGGCCACGCTGCCCATCGTCGAGAACCCCGGCCGCATCGCGCCGCCGTGGAGCGGCTGCGAGAAGTTCCTGTGCATCGGCCTGAACTACGCCGACCACGCGGCCGAGTCGAACCTGCCGATCCCCAAGGAGCCGATCCTGTTCATGAAGCCGATCAGCGCGCGCACCGGCCCGAACGACGCGGTGGTGCTGCCGCAGGGCTCGGTCAAGAGCGACTGGGAGGTCGAGCTGGGCGTGGTGATCGGCAGCAAGGCGCGCTACGTGTCGGAGGCCGATGCGCTGAAGCACGTGGCCGGCTACTGCGTGGTCAACGACGTGTCGGAGCGCGAATACCAGATCGAGCGCGGCGGCACCTGGGACAAGGGCAAGGGCTGCGACACCTTCGGCCCGGTCGGCCCCTGGCTGGTGACGGCCGACGAAGTGGGCGACCCGCAGAACCTCGCGATGTTCCTCGAGGTCAACGGCCAGCGCTTCCAGAACGGCAGCACGAAGACGATGATCTTCGGCGTGGCGCAGCTGGTGAGCTACGTCAGCCGCTTCATGACGCTGTACCCCGGCGACCTGATCTCCACCGGCACGCCGCCGGGGGTGGGCATGGGCGTCAAGCCGAACCCGGTGTTCCTGAAAGCCGGCGACACGATGCGCCTGGGCATCGAAAGACTCGGCGAGCAGAACCAGAAGGTGTACGCCTGGGATCCGGCCGTCATCGACGCGGCGTGACATCCGCACGGCCGGGCCGCGAACTGGCACGAACTTCGCTGCGGCAGCCGCAATCGACGTCTGCTGGAGCGGATTCACCCCCAAGCGGCCCATTCGCGGCGCGGCGAGGTGACCGGAAATCACATGAACGACAAGTTTCGTCACCGCCCCCTCCCGGCGCCCAAGGGCCAGATGCCCAACTGGGCGCTGGTGCTGTGCATCGCCAGCGGCTTCGCGCTGGTCGCCCTGGCGCGCAGCATCGCCTGAGGCGAGCGCCTGCGCTACGCTCGGCCCCGTCATCACGGAGGCCGACATGAAAACCTTCCTGCCCGCCCTGGCGCTCGCCGCCTGCGCCGTCGCCGCCCACGCCGAGGAGATCGGCGAGGTCGACACCGTCTTCAAGCTGATCGGGCCCGACCACAAGATCGTCGTCGACGCCTACGACGACCCCGGCGTGGCCGGCGTCACCTGCTACGTGTCGCGCGCCAAGACCGGCGGCATCAAGGGCGGCCTGGGCCTGGCCGAGGACAAGGCCGAAGCCTCGATCGCCTGCCGCCAGACCGGGCCGATCTCCTTCCCCAAGCCGCTGCGCGCGCAGGAGGAGATGTTCAGCGAGCGCATCTCGCTGGTGTTCAAGAAGCTGCGCGTGGTGCGCATGGTCGACAAGGCGCGCAACACCCTGGTCTACCTGACCTACTCCGACCGCGTCATCGAAGGCTCGCCGCAGAACAGCGTCACCGCCGTGCCGGTGGACCGCGCCACGACCATCCCGCTGCGCTGAGCGCGTGATGCCGCCGCTGGACGTCATCACCTTCGGCGAGACGATGGCGTGCTTCGCGGCGCACGAGGCCGGGCCGCTCGAAGAGGCGCGCAGCTTCACGAAGATCGTCGCCGGCGCGGAGTCGAACGTCGCGGTCGGCCTCGCGCGGCTCGGATCGAGGGCGGGCTGGGTCAGCCGGCTCGGCGACGACTCCTTCGGCCGCTTCATCCGCGCCGCGCTGCAAGCCGAGGGCGTGGATTGCAGCGCGGTCGCGCTCGACCCGGCGCGCCGCACCGGCTTCATGCTCAAGTCGCGCGCGGCCGCGGGCGCCGACCCGGTGGTCGAATACCACCGGCGCGGCTCGGCGGCGAGCGCGCTGTCGCTGGCCGACTTCGACGCCGAGCGTTTTTTCGCCGCGCGCCACCTGCACGCGACCGGCATCACGCCGGCGCTGTCGCCCTCCTGCGCCGAACTGGCCGAGCGCGCGATGCGGGCGATGCGCGCGGCCGGCCGCACGGTGTCGTTCGACCCGAACCTGCGCCCGGCGCTCTGGCCGGATCGGGAGGCGATGGCCGAACACCTCAACCGCCTGGCCGGCCTGGCCGACTGGGTGCTGCCCGGACTCGCCGAAGGCCGGCTGCTGACCGGGCTGGCCGCGCCCGAGGACATCGCCGCGTTCTATCTCGGCCGCGGTGCGCGCGCGGTGGTGATCAAGCTGGGCGCCGAGGGCGCGTACTGGCGCACGGCCGAGGCCGGCGGCCGCGTGAGCGGCGTGCGCGTCGAGCAGGTGGTCGACACCGTCGGCGCCGGCGATGCCTTCGCGGCCGGGCTGATCAGCGCGCGCCTCGAAGGCATGGACTGGCCGCGCGCGATCGCGCGCGCCAACTGGGTCGGCGCGCGGGCGATCCAGGTGGTCGGCGACATGGACGGGCTGCCGCATCGCGCGTCGCTGCCCGCCGAGCTGCGCTGAGCCGATCATGGACACCGCCGCGGAGCGCGAGGCGCTCGGCCTCTTCGACGCGGCGCTCGACATCGACGAGTCGAGCCGCGACGCCTGGCTGGCCGAACGCTGCGGCGGCGACGAAACACTGCACGCGCGCGTATGCGCACTGCTGCGCGCCGATGCCGGCAGCAACGACGAGAGCGAATCCGCGCCGCTGCTGCGCCCGCCCGAACGGATCGGCCCCTACCGCCTGGATGCGCTGATCGGCAGCGGCGGCATGGGCGCGGTGTATCGCGCGCAGCGCAACGACGGCCTGTTCGAGCAGACCGTCGCGATCAAGTTCGTGCGGCCCATCGCCGGCGCGGACGCCAGCGTGGCCGCGCTGATCGACGCCGAACGCCGCCTGCTCGCGCGCATGCAGCACCGGGGCATCGCGCGCATCCTCGACGGCGGCACCACGCCCGACGGCCTGCACTACCTGGTGATGGAGTTCGTCGCCGGCGTGCCGATCGACGCGCACGCGCGCACGCAGGCGCTGCCGGCCGATGCGCGCGTCGCGCTGCTGCTCGAAACCTGCGCCGCGCTCGCCGATGCGCACCGCCACCTGGTGCTGCACAACGACATCAAGCCGGCCAACATCCTGATCGGCGCCGACGGCCATGTGAAGCTGATCGACTTCGGCGTCGCGCGGCTGCGCGACGTGATCGACGCCACGCTGCCGCAGGGCTTCACGCGCGCCTATGCGAGCCCGCAGCGCCTGGCCGGCGCCGCGCCGACGGTGGCCGACGAGGTCTACGCGCTCGGCAAGCTGCTCGCCGAATTGCTCTCCGGTCATCTGCCGGCCGATGCCGAGGACGTGCGCGAAGCCGAGGGACTCGACGCCGAGCTGGCCGCCGTCGCGCGCCGCGCGCTCGACGCCGAGCCGGCGCGCCGCTACGCGAGCGTCGACGCCTTCGCCGACGAGCTGCGGCGCTGGCGCGAGCACCGCCCGCTGGCCGCGCTGCCGCCGCACTGGCGCTACCGCGCGCGCAAGCTGCTGCAGCGCCATCCGTGGCGCGTGGCGTCCGGCGCGCTGGCCGCCACGGGCCTGGTCGTCGCGCTGGCGGTGATCACGCTGCTGTACAGCCGCGCCGACGCCGCGCGGCGCGAGGCCGAGCAGCGCTTCGCCGAGCTGCGCTCGCTGTCGAGCTACATGCTGTTCGATCTCGACCAGCAGCTCGAGACCACGCCCGGCACCACCGCGCTGCGCCGCCAGCTGGTCGAGCGCGGCCAGCATTACCTCGACGCGCTGGCGCGCAGCGCCGGCGGCGACGTGGCGCTGGCGCGCGAGATCGGCGTGGGCCTCGGGCGGCTGGCCGAGGTGCAGGGCGGCTGGGCGATGCCCAACGTCGGCGAGCCGGCGGCGGCGCGCGCCAACTTCGAGCGCGCGCAGGCGATGCTGGCCGCCCTGCTCGACCGCCAGGGCAACGACTGGCGGCTGCACCGCGACCTCGGCCGCCTGCAGCAGCGCATGGCCGATTTCTACGGCGGCGTCGACAACGATTCGCGCCGCCAGCTCGACAAGGCGCGCGAAGCCGAGACGCACCTGCGCCGCGCGATCGAGCTGGCCGGCCCGCGCTCCGAGCCGCGCGAGCAGGGCGAGCTGCAGACGCTGCTGAACAGCGCGCGGCTGACGCAGGCCTTCGCGATGGACTGGATGGACCAGGGCGCGCAGGCGGTGAACCTCGCGCGCGACGAGGAGGCGCGGCTGCTCGCGCTGGGCGCGCCGCTGCGCGAGGCGATGGAGTTCGAGTACCGGCTCGGCCGCACGGCCATTTCGGTGGCCGAATCGCTGTTCTACCTCGACCGTTTCGCCGAAGCCTTCGACGCCTACCGCCGCGCGCAGCTGCACTACGCGCTGGCGCTGCAGGCCGCGCCGAATCACCGCAAGCTGCTCGACTCGACGGTGGTGGCGCTGTGGGGCTCGGCGCTGTCGCTGGCCGAACTCGGCCGCCACGCCGAGGCGCTGGCCGACATCGAGCGCGCGCTCGACGAGGGTGGCCGCCTGCTCGCGCTCGACCCCTCGAACAACAACGCGCAGCGCATGCGGCTGATCCTGCGCAGCGACCGCGCGCGGCTGCTGTCGCACACCGGCCGCCATGACGAGGCGATCGCGCTGGCCGAGGCGAACATCGCCGAGCGCCGCGAACGCGCCGCGCGCGCGCCCGACATCTCCGAGCCGGCGCGCGACGCCGTGGTGCCGCTGCACGCGCTGGCCGAGATGCACTGGGCGCGCGGCGACCTCGCCGCCGGCTGCGCGGCGGCGCGGCGCGCGGTCGCGGCCTGGGCCGCCTACGGCCAGCGCTGGGGGCTGACCGAGCTGGACCGCAAGCAGAACGACGAGAAGGCGGCCGAGACGGCGCGGCGCTGCGCGCGCTGATCAGGCCAGGGCGTCCGCGAGCCAGGCGCGCGCCGCGCGCCAGCGGCGCTTGACGGTGGCCGGCGAGCTGCCGTCCAGCTCGGCGATCTGCTCGATCGTCATGCCGGCGAAGTAGCGCTGCTCGACCAGCCGCGCCAGCTCGGGCGACACCGCCTCCAGCCGCTCCAGCGCCTCGTGCAGCGCGGCCACGTCGACATCGGCGCGCGGCTGGTCGGGCAGCGTCGAGACCAGCGTCACCTGCGTGCCGGCGTCGCGCTTGGCGGCGCGCTCGCGGCGCACGTGGTCGATCAGCACCTGGCGCATCACCTGCCCCGCGTAGGCGAGGAAGTGGGCGCGGTCGCGCGCCGAGACCTGCGCCTGGCCCATCAGCTTGAGCGCCGCGCCGTGCACCAGCTCGGTGGGCGCGAGCTGCGCGCGCATACGGTCGCCGGCCAGCAGGTGGCGCGCCAGGCGGCGCAGCTCCTGGTAGACGGCGCTGAGCAGCGCGTCGCGCGCCGCCGCGTCGCCGCCGGCGGCGCGCTGCAGCAGTTCAGTGATCGCGGGCTCGGCAGCGGCAGGCATCGCGGGCCATTCTGGCCGAGCGCTTCGCCGCTGTTACACAAAAGTTCGTGGCGGAGTGATCCGTTTTGCGCGGCGGCTGCGCCTTTACCAGCAAAGGAGATCGCTCATGAACCTCGCCGCCACCGCTTCTTCGCTGCTCGCCGCCGCGCTCGCGCTGGCCGTCGCCCCCGCCGCCGCGCAGGACATGTACGGCGCGATGATCCAGCAGCAGATGAACGCGATGAACGCGAACATCGCGCGCGGGCAGCAGATGGTGGGCGACATCGTGCGCCAGCGCATGGCCGACCCGCAGGTGCAGGCTGGCTATCGCCAGTACCTGGCGCAGATGCGCGCCAGCGGGCGTCCGGCGATGGACTACCCGAGCTACACCTACAACTGGATCTACACCGCCGGCTTCTCGGCCCAGGGCATCGCGCATGCGCGCGCCACCGAAGCCGGCATCGCGCGTGCGGAGCAGGCCAAGGTGCGCGAGCTGCGCGACGCCCAGGCGCAGCGCGGCCAGGCGCAGCAGCAGCAACGCGAGCACTACGCCGCCCACCAGCAGGAAGCCGGGCGCGGCCTGCTCGGCCAGAGCACCTACGTGGCGCCCAACGGCGCCGCGCTCGCGCTGCCGCACACCTGGCAGCCCAACACCCGGCACAGCTGGCAGGGCCAGACCTACCGGGTCGACGCGAGCGGCACCTACCACGTGCTCGGCAGCGACGGCTGGTGGTATCCGATGCAGGCACGACGCTGACCGATTCCATGCCAACCAATCCAACCGGAGGGACCCCATGAAGACCCGCACCTTGCCGCCGCCGCTGCCGGCGCGCCGCCGACTGCTGCTCGCGCTGCCCAGCGGCGCCCTGCTCGCCTCGCCGCTGGCGCTGGTGGGATGCGGCGGCGGCGGCGACCACGACGACGCGCGCCACGCCGAGGCCGCGCTGGCGCTGCCGGCCGGCATAGCCGCCAAGGACGTCACGCTGGTCGGCCCCGCCAGCGAGCAGCCGGCCAGCGGCGCGAGCGCCTCGCTGCCGATGAACGGTAGCGGCCCGGCGCTGGTGTGCGCGGTGCATTCGAGCGACCGGCTCGTCGCGATGAGCATGCTGCGCGCTGGAGCGCGCGACCAGAGCCTGGGCGCGCGCTCCAGCGCCGAGGCGCTGTTGTTCCTGGCGCTGGGCGGCAGCCAGCTCGGCGCCGACGATCGCACGCGCCTGCTCGATCTGCTGCGCACCGATGCCAGCGTCACCGCGCTGGCCGCCGTGATCGAGGCACGCTGGGCGGTCGATGCCTTCGCGCTCGACGGGCCCGACGCGCAGATCGTCGCCGCGGCGACGGCCGCTGTCGCCGGCCTGCGCGGCAGCGGCTCGGTGGCGAGCGCCGGCGCCGCCTCGCGCCGCAAGAGCGCGCTGGCGGTGCAGCCGCTGCAGCGCATCGAGCCGTCGACGGCGCTGTCGGGCGTGACGCTGCTGCAGGCCGACGGCAGCGACGGCGCGCCCGGCATCAAGCTGCAGAACACCAAGCGCCGGCGCGGCATCGCGCACGTCTACGAGACCGCCTACACGCCGCAGGACGGCGAAAAGATCGAGCTCGGCCTGGCGCAGGTGCAGCACGAGCGCATCGACGTGCCGCCGACGCAGTCGCTGTCGGTGTTCAGCGCGATCAGCCAGGTCGCCGGCGGCGCCGTGCCCTGGGCGCCGGTGGAGACGGCGCGCTACGCCCTGCCGATGCACGCCGGCGCCGAGGAGACCGTCTACGAGACGGTCTACCTCACGCCGGTGTGGGACCGGCCCGAACCGGCGTTCTTCCTCGACGTGCGCTACAGCCTGGAGCGCAGCGACTGGCGCGAGGAGCTGAAGGCGCTGTACACCGCCTCGCAGCTCGATCTGGTGCTCGACGCCGTCCTCGAGGCACTCGGCCTGGGCGGCCAGCAGATCGCCGCGGCCACGCTCGACCAGTCGATCGCCGCGATCCGCGCCGGCGCCAGCGCCACGCCCAACGTGATCGCTCTGCTCGAGCAGGCCGGCGCCGGCCAGGGCCTGCTGGCCGGCTGGCGCGCCTGGCTGGTCAACGTGTCGGAAGGCAATGCGATCGTCAGCGGCGCCTACCGCGTCGCGGTGGCCACGGTGGTGCGCCAGGCCAACGCGCAACTGGCCGGCAACATCGAGGCGGGCACCCTGTCGGCGCGCCGCCTGACGATGTTCCGCGCCGCGATCCGCGTGCTGATGGGCGTGGCCGTCGTCGCCGGCGTGGTCGACACCGCGGCCCAGTACCGCGACCTGCACGAGGGCGAGAGCGGCAACCTCTACACCTCGACGCTGGTGGCGCCCAAGGTGCTGATCAGCCCGTCCAGCGGGCGCGTGCAGCGCGGCGGCGAGCTGGCGCTGACCGCGCGCGTGAGCGGCGCGCAGCAGCTGCCGCTGGTGTTCGTCTGGTCGATGAGCGGCAGCGACCTCGCCAACCTGCGCGATGCGCAGGGCCACACCGGCCGCGGCTTCGAGAACAGCGACGGCGCGGTGACGCTGGCGACCACGCTGTCGACGCAGGGCACGCTGACGATCGGCGTCGAGGCCTTCGTCGTGCAGGGCGGCACGCGCAGCTCGGTGGGCACCGCCACCGCGACGATCGAGGTCGACCAGACCAGCGTGACGATCTCGCCGGCCGCCTCGCGCATGGCGCGCACCGGCGGCACGCAGGCCTTCAGCGTCAGCGTGCAGCCGGCGCCGACCGACGGGAGCACGCTGGTCTACGACTGGACCTGCGCCAGCAGCTACGGCAGCCTGGCCTCCGACGGCAAGACCACCAGCGCCTCGGCGCCGCTGATCACCGGCTCGCTGGCCAGCGCCTCCTACAGCGGGCGCGGCGACAACGAAGGCGGCACCTGGGAGACGATCAAGGTGCAGGCCTACGCGCTCGAGTCCGGCGGCGGACGCCGCGCGCTCGGCGAGGCCAGCGCCGAGGTCTACATCAAGCAGGAGTACGAGCTGCTGCTCACGCCGGGCGACTGCGACGTCGCCGCCGGCCTGACGCTGCCGATGTTCGCCGGCTTCGAGCAGCAGCCGCCGGCCGGCTCGACCGTCGACTGGACCTGGTCGCACGGCGGCGTCGGCACGCTGACGCCGGGCAGCGGCACGGCGCCGTCGAGCCAGGCCTCGCTGGCCACCGGCTCGGCGGAGGGGTCGATGACGGTGACGGTGCAGGCGGTCATCAACCTTCCCGGCGGGCGCAGCTTCCGGCCGCTGCCGCTGACGCGCGCGCTGCGCGTCAAGAAGGGCACGCGCGAGATCACGATGGTCGCCCCCGGCGGCGTGTTCCCCTGCGGCCCGACCTGCGGCGTGAGCGACTACAGCGCCTACATCGTGCCGCGCATCGCCAATGCCATCGGATACCGCGCCGTCTTCACCGGCTTCGGCTACGGGCCGTGCAACCGCTCGGTGAGCTGGGTCAGCGAGAAGCCCGACGGCGGCGGCTGCAACTTCCCGATCACCTACCACCCGTTCCAGGCGCGCGAGGCGGCGTCGTTCTGGGCGGTATGGATCGGCTTCGGCGGCGCGATCGGCGAAGGCACCTGCACCGTGACGATCACCCTGCCCGCCTGACGGGCCCCACCGTTTCTTCGAGGAGCACACGATGAGCAAACAGCGATGGACACGCGCGGCGGCGCTGGCCGCCCTGGCCCTGCTGGGCGCCGGCGCGGCGGCGGCGCAGACCTGGGAATACAAGTCCTACAAGAAGAGCGGCGCCGGCGGCCAGTACAACAAGGACAACTACGTGATGGGCAGCGTCACGCTGGCCGAGAAGGACGGCAAGGCGACGCTCGCGACCATCGCCGGCGCGATGGACGCCTGCCGGCGTGCCGAGCTGCCGGCGACGGTGACGCGCAGCGACGCCGAGATCACCATCGAGCCCGAGGTGACCATGGCCGGCTGCGAGCGCTGGCGCCTGGTGATCCGCAACGACGGCAGCGGCGGCCGCCGCGAGGTGTGGCGCAACGACAAGTGGGTCGACACCAAGTGGGACCACGGGCTGACGCCGAAGAAGTAGCGCCGCCCGTGCGGGCGGCGCTTGCGCAGGCTCAGCCGTTCAGCGCCGCCAGCACCTCGTCGAGCATCTTCTTCGCGTCGCCGAACAGCATGCGGTTGTTCTCCTTGTAGAACAGCGGGTTGTCGACGCCGGCGTAGCCCGAGGCCATGCTGCGCTTCATCACGATCGAGTTGCGTGCCTTCCACACCTCGAGCACCGGCATGCCGGCGATCGGGCTGGCCGGGTCTTCCTGCGCGGCCGGGTTCACGATGTCGTTGGCGCCGATCACCATCGCCACGTCGGTGTCGGGGAAGTCGGCGTTGATCTCGTCCATCTCCAGCACGATGTCGTAGGGCACCTTGGCCTCGGCGAGCAGCACGTTCATGTGCCCCGGCATGCGCCCGGCCACCGGGTGGATGCCGAAGCGCACGTTGACGCCCTTGGCGCGCAGCACCTTGGTGATCTCGTTGACCACGTGCTGCGCCTGCGCCACCGCCATGCCGTAGCCGGGCACGATGACGACGTTCTTCGCCTCCTTGAGCAGCTCGGCGGTCTCGGCCGCGCTGATCGCCGTCACCTCGCCGGCCGGCTGCGCCGCGCCGCCCGCGGCCGCCGGCGCGCCGCCGCCGGTGCCGAAGCCGCCGGCGATCACGCTGATGAAGTTGCGGTTCATCGCGCGGCACATGATGTAGCTGAGGATCGCGCCGGAGGAACCCACCAGCGCGCCGACCACGATCAGCAGGTCGTTGCTCAGCATGAAGCCGGTGGCCGCCGCGGCCCAGCCCGAGTAGCTGTTGAGCATCGAGACGACCACCGGCATGTCGGCCCCGCCGATCGCCATCACCATGTGGATGCCGAACAGCAGCGCGATCACGGTCATCACCAGCAGCGCGGTCATGCCGGCCGCCGTGCCCTCGGCGTGCAGGAAGACGCGGCCGAACCAGATCACCACCAGCAGGCCGGCGAGGTTGATCCAGTGCCGCCCCGGCAGCAGCAGCGGCTTGCCGCCGATGCGGCCCGAGAGCTTGCCGAAGGCGATCACCGAGCCGGAGAAGGTCACCGCGCCGATCAGGATGCCGATGTAGACCTCGACCTCGTGGATGGCCTTCTCGGCCTCGGTGGGGAACACCGTCGAGGTGTCGACGTAGCTGGCGAAGCCGACCAGGCAGGCCGCCAGGCCGACCAGGCTGTGCATCAGCGCCACCAGCTCGGGCATCTGCGTCATCTGCACCTTCTTGGCGGCATAGAGGCCGACGCTGCCGCCGACCAGCAGCGCGCCGACGATCCACGCATAGCCGCCCGGCGTGACGCGCGGGCCGAGCACGGTGGCGAGCACCGCGATCGTCATGCCGATGATGCCGAAGAGGTTGCCGCGCCGTGCGGTCTCGGGGTTGGACAGCCCTCCCAGGCTGAGGATGAAGAGGATGGTGGCGCCGATGTAGGCGACCGTGGCCAGGCTCGATGTCATCTCCACTCCCTCACTTGCGGAACATCGCCAGCATGCGCCGCGTGACCGCGAAGCCGCCGAACATGTTGACGGCCGTCAGCACCAGCGCGAGCACGGCCATGCCGAGGATCAGCGCGCTCGGCCGGTCGGCCGAGGCGCCGTCCAGCGGCGGCGCGATCTGCACCAGCGCGCCGATCGCGATGATCGACGAGATCGCGTTGGTCACGCTCATCAGCGGCGTGTGCAGCGAGGGCGTCACGTTCCAGATCACCATGTAGCCGATGAAGCAGGCCAGCACGAACACGGTGAAGTGCGACAGGAACGAGGCCGGCGCGTACAGGCCCACGCCCCACAGCGCCAGCGCGCCGACGCCGAACACGATCGCCAGCGACTTGGCCGACATCGGCTCGCCCGGCCCGTGGCCGTGCGCCTTGGGCGCGGCCACCGCGGCGGCGGGCTTGGCCACCGGCGCGGGCAGCTTCAGCGGCGGCGGCGGCCAGGTGATGCTGCCGTCCTTGATCACCGTGAGGCCGCGGATCGCGTCGTCGTCCATGTTGACGTCGACGATGCCGTCCTTGGTCTTGCACAGCTCCTCGGTCAGGCGCAGCAGGTTGTTCGAGTACAGCGTCGACGACTGCTTGGCCAGGCGGCTCGCCAGGTCGGTGTAGCCGATGATGGTGACGCCGTGCTTGACGACCGCCTGGCCGGGCTCGGTGAGCTCGCAGTTGCCGCCCTGCTCGGCCGCCATGTCGACGATCACGCTGCCGGGCTTCATGCTCTTCACCATCTCGGCGGTGATCAGCTTGGGCGCCGGCTTGCCGGGGATCAGCGCGGTCGTGATGATGATGTCGCACTCCCTGGCCTGCTGCGCGTACATCGCGCGCTGCGCCTGCTGGAAGCCTTCGCTCATCACCTTGGCGTAGCCGCCCCCGCCCGAACCTTCTTCCTCGTAGTCGACCTTGACGAACTCGCCGCCCAGCGACACCACCTGGTCGGCCACCTCGGCGCGCGTGTCGTTGGCGCGCACGATCGCGCCCAGGCCGGCGGCGGTGCCGATCGCGGCCAGGCCGGCGACGCCGGCGCCGGCGATAAACACCTTGGCCGGCGGAATCTTGCCGGCGGCGGTGACCTGGCCGTTGAAGTAGCGGCCGAAGGCGTTGGCCGCCTCGATCACCGCGCGGTAGCCGCTGACGCCGGCCATCGAGGTCAGCGCGTCCATCTTCTGCGCGCGCGAGAGCTGGCGCGGCAGCGAGTCGATGGCCAGCACGGTGGCGCGCTTGGCCGCGAGCTGCTGCATCAGCTCGGGGTTCTGCGCCGGCCAGACGAAGCCGACCAGCATGCCGCCCTCGCGCATCAGGCCGACCTCGGCCGCGCTCGGCGGGCGCACCTTGAAGACGATGTCGCTCTTGCTCCAAAGCTCGGCGGCTGTCGGCACCACTTCGGCGCCGGCGGCGCGGTAGGCCTCGTCGGAGACGTTGGCCGCCTCGCCGGCGCCGCCTTGCACGGCCACCGTGAAGCCCAGCTTGATCAATTTCTCCACCACCTCGGGCACGGTGGCAACGCGCTTCTCTCCAGCCGCTGTCTCCAACGGGACACCAATCAGCATGGCTGCTCCTCGGTCATTGTTGTGGGCGGATTCTGGCATTCTTCACGCCCATGTCCGAACGTTGGAAGCCCAGTGTCACCGTCGCCGCGATCATCGAGCGCGACGGCCGCTACCTGCTCGTCGAGGAGCACACGCCCGAGGGGCTGAAGCTCAACAACCCGGCCGGGCACCTCGACCCCGGCGAGAGCCCGCAGCAAGGCGTGGTGCGCGAGGCGCTCGAAGAGACGGCGCGCGTCTTCACGCCCGAGTGCCTGGTGGGCGTGTACCTCTCGCGCTTCCGGCGCCCGGCCAGCGGCGAGGACGTGACCTACGTGCGCTTCGCCTTCGGCGGCACGGTGGGCGAAGCGGACCCGGCGCGTGCGCTCGACGACGGCATCGTGCGCACGCTGTGGCTGACGCTGGACGAAGTGCGCGCCAGCCGCGACCGCCATCGCAGCGCGCTGGTGCTGAAGTGCATAGCGGACCACGCGGCCGGCGTGCGGCTGCCGCTTTCGGCCATCACCACCGACACGACGGTCTACGCGCCCGAGATCAAGCGCGGCTGAACAGCTCGGCGCGCGCGTCCATCGCCAGCCAGCCTTCGTCGTCTTGCGCCCACAGGCGCAGGCCGCCGTCGTCCTGCGGCTGGCCGCTGACGCGCAAGCGCCGCCCGTCGAAGCTCGGCCGCAGCGCCTTGAAGGCGAAGCGGGCCAGCCGCGCATCGGGCCGCTCGCGGGCCAGCAGGTCGAGCAGCAGCGTGGCGATCAGCGGGCCGTGCACCACCAGGCCCGGATAGCCCTCGACCTCGGTGACGTAGCGCCGGTCGTAGTGGATGCGGTGGCCGTTGAAGGTCAGCGCCGAGTAGCGGAACAGCAGCACGTCGTCGGGCGTCAGCTCGCGTGCGAACTGCGCATCCGCCGGCGCGGGCTGCGCTGTCGGCTCGGCTTCGCCCGCCTGCTTCGCGGCGCGGTAGACGATGTCGTGCCACTCGCGCAGCGCCGGCGCGGCGGCATCGTTCGCGAACACCTCGTGGCGCACCGTCACGAACACCAGCGGCCCGCTGCGGCCCTGCTTCGCGGCGACGTTCTCGATCGTCGACACCCGTTTCACCGCATCGCCGATGCGCAGCGGTTCGATGAACTCGAAGCGGCTGCCGGCCCACATGCGCCGCGGCAGCGGCAGCGGCGGCAGGAAGCCGCCGAGCTTCGCGTGGCCATCGGCGCCGAGTTCGCTGGCGCGGTGCAGCGGCAGGAAGTACAGCCAGTGCCACAGCGGCGGCAGCGGCGTGCCGGGCGCCCACTCGCGCGGCGCGTGGTCCAGCGCGGCCGGCGGCGTTGCGCCGATCAGGTCGTGGCGCGTTTCGCTGCGGCCGATCCAGCGGGTCGGTTCGGGCTCGTCCATCGCGCCAGTGTGCCGCGGCGCGGACCGGATAATCGCGCCCATGGGCAAGAAACTGCGGGTCGTCGTCGGTCTGTCCGGCGGGGTCGACTCCGCCGTCAGCGCGTGGCTGCTCAAGCGGCAGGGCCACGAAGTCGTCGGCATCTTCATGAAGAACTGGGAGGATGACGACGACAGCGAGTACTGCTCGAGCAACGTCGATTTCGTCGACGCCGCCGCGGTGGCCGACGTGATCGGCATCGAGATCGAGCACGTCAACTTCGCCGCCGACTACAAGGACCGCGTCTTCGCCGAGTTCCTGCGCGAGTACGAAGCCGGCCGCACGCCGAACCCAGACGTGCTGTGCAACGCCGAGATCAAGTTCAAGGCCTTTCTCGACCACGCGATGCGCCTGGGCGCGCAGAAGATCGCCACCGGCCACTACGCGCGGGTGCGCGAGCGCGAGTCGGCGTTCGAGCTGCTCAAGGGGCTCGATCCGCTGAAGGACCAGAGCTACTTCCTGCACCGGCTGAACCAGGCGCAGCTCGCGAAGACGCTGTTCCCGGTCGGCGAGCTGCCCAAGACCGAGGTGCGCCGCATCGCCGAAGAGATCGGCCTGCCGAACGCGAAGAAGAAGGACTCGACCGGCATCTGCTTCATCGGCGAGCGGCCGTTCCGCGAGTTCCTGAACCGCTATCTCGCCAACCAGCCGGGGCCGATCAAGGACGACCGCGGCCGCACGATCGGCGAGCACGTCGGCCTGAGCTTCTACACGCTCGGCCAGCGCAAGGGCATCGGCATCGGCGGCTTGAAGGAGCGCGGCGCGGCCAAGGGCGGCAGCGAGCACGAGCCCTGGTTCGTGGCGCGCAAGGACATGGCGGCGAACACGCTCTACGCGGTGCAGGGCCACGAGCACCCGTGGCTGTTGTCGAACGCGCTGCGCGCCGACGATGCGAGCTGGATCGCCGGCGCGCCGCCCGCTGCGGGCGCGTTCGGCGCGAAGACGCGCTACCGCCAGGCCGACGCGGCCTGCCGCTTCGAGGCGGAATCGCCCCGCGACTTCGTGCTGCGCTTCGACGAGCCGCAATGGGCGGTGACGCCGGGGCAGTCGGCGGTGCTGTACGACGGCGAGGTGTGCCTGGGCGGCGGGGTGATCGACGGCCCCTCGTCCGGGGAGTACCCCGGCCGATCCCCCGAGGGGATCGCGCCCGGCTTGGGGCGGCCCGGCGCCGGGCGCGGGCGCGCGTAGGCGGCCTGTGGCTCAGCGCGGCCGCGCCAGGTCCATCGTCCAGTAGTCGCCGTAGCCCGTCGAGCCCTTGACGCAGGCCACGCCGATCTGCGTGAAGTTCGGGTTCATGATGTTGGCGCAGTGGCCGTCGCTGGCCATCCAGCCGTCCATCACCCGCGTCACCGTGCCGTAGCCGGCGGCGATGTTCTCGCCCAGGCTGCTCCAGGCGTAGCCGGTGGCGCTGACGCGGCTGCCCAGCGTGCTGCCGTTCGAGCCGACGTGGTCGAAGAAGTTGTTCGTCACCATGTCGAGCGAATGCGCGGTGGCCGCTTCGGTCAGCTGCGCATTCCAGGCGAGCGCGCCGGCCGGCGCAAACGTGCCCTTGGCGCCGCAGCTCGCGCCGGCGGCGCGCAGTTGATTCACTCGCGCGAGCACGCTGGCGGCGAAGTCGGGCAGCGCGCAGGTGGCGTCGACCGAGGGCGAGGAGGGCGATGAAGCCGACGGCGCAGGCGCCGGTGCTGCGGGCGCGTCCGTCGAAGGCGCCGGTGCGGGCGCATCGCCGCCGCCGCCGCAAGCCGCCAGCACGGCCGCGGCCAACCACACACTGCCCAGGCGCACGCTGCTCTTCATGCCGGCTGGCTTTGAGCCCGCGTCGCCGCCGCGAGCGCGTCCTCGAAGTTGCAACTGGCCACGACGCGCAGGCCGCTGGCCTGCATGCGGTTCAGCAGCGCGGCCAGCAGAGCCTTCAGCGCCGCAGCATCGGCCGCGCCCTTGACGTACACCTTGCAGTACAAATCGTCGTCGTCCATCGCGGAACTCTAGCCCAGCCGGTCCCCACCTTGCCGGCCGCGCTCTTGGCGGCGTCGATGCCGCCGGAGACGACGTTGGACACCGCCTTGTCCACGCGCCGGATTCAAGCCGTCGAAGTTGCCGCCGCGGCGCACGACCGAGAGGTCGACTTCCATGTTCAGCTGCTTCTCCAGCGGCTTGCCGGTGCTGCTCAGGCGCGCTTCACCCCGCTGGATGCTGCCGTTCTTTTCCGCGCAGGCCCGCGTCTCGGCTTTGTCCGACGCCGGATTGGGTGACTTCAACTTGGAGTCGTTGTTCAGGAAGTCGTCGAATTTCCGCGGCGACACGCGGATCTCCAGGTCGATGTCCGAATGGGGCTTGGCGGTGCGCTTTCGACTTCGAGATACCCGCGAATCACTGGATGCTCAGCCCCTGCTCCGTGATGCGCACGCGCTCGGCGGGCACGCCCAGCACGACCTGCAGGTTGGCGGCGGCGGCGTTGCGGAAGTTGGCCGACGCGCGCGCATCGGGCTTTTGCTGCAGCGCCACGCGCACCACCGCCATGAAGGTGCCGACCATCGCCGTCTGCTCGTAGAGCGTGCGCTTCTCGGCCGGCGATGCGGCCGAGAAGCCCCGGTTGCCGGCCAGCGTGCCGCGCATCTGGTTCACGAGCTTCAGGTAGACCTCGTCGGGCACCTCCACGTTGCGATAGGCCATGTAGTTGCCGGCCACGAAGGCCGCCACCGCGCTGGCCGCGTCGTCGGGCTGCAGCTGCAGCTTGCGCTCGAGCTGGCGCCAGGTGTCGAAGGCCTGCTGGTAGATCGAGGTCATGCGTTCGCGGTACTCGGCCGGAAACGCCGCCGCCAGCTGCGCCGCGTTGGCGGCGATCTGCGGCGTGCCGGTGGCCAGCGTCGACGCCGCGACGGAGGCCGGCGCCGTGTCGCTGCTGGTCTTCATCGGCGTGGTGCCGTGGAACAGCGGGACGATCAGCCCCTCGTAGACCGGCGGCGGGGCCGGCGGGATGTCGAAGGCGCGCGCGGGCGCGGCGGCGATCAGCAGCAGCGCGAACGCGGCGGGCAGAAGGGTCTTGGGGTAGAGGCGCATCGTCGGGTCGCTCCAAAGCGGACGATTAAAGGCGAGGGATTTGGCGGCGCCCAGTCGGGGGCGTCGGCAGTGCGGGGTTGCCCTAGCTGGGGGCGCCCCTCAGTCACAGCACGAGAGCGAAGCCGTGCGGGAGACGAAGCATGAAAGTGAGTCAGCGCCGTGCGCCGCCGAACAGAAGTTGCCGCACGAGGTTGTCCGTCACCACCGGAAAGTCCTGCAGGAGCCAGGCGACCAATTGCCCGTCGACCAAATAGAACGCAGTCACGAGCAGCCCCGCCAGCATTGCCAATGTGCGCAGAGGCCGGGCAGCGTACCGCGCTGCAACCCTGACGATCCAGCTGGCGGCGTCGCCGCCCCGCAGCTTTCCGCTGCTCGCCACGGCGCAGAAGAACATGGACAGCGCGGCGTCCTTCAACGCCAGGAACAGCGCCGCGACGCCCAGCACGTGACCGATGAACAAGGCCAGGTCCGGCGAGGCGAGCTGCCCCGACTTGAACAAGCCCACGAACCCACGAAGGCCTTGCTCATGCGCGAATGCTTGCCACTGCGCGAAATACCGGGGCGCCACGGAGGGGGAATGCGCCGCCGCGATCACCGCGACCGCTCCGATGACAAAGCACAGCAGGCTCAGCAGGTACACGGGCCATTGCCGTCCGCGCAGGTATCCCGCGGCCATCGAGTGCAGCGCGATGCCGAACCACAGTCCCACCATCCCGAGCGTGAGCAGCAGCGCCGCATCGAGAATCTCCAAGCGGAACCAGAGGTAGGAAATGCAGGCGACGCCAACAGCCAGGTACGCCAGTCCATTGGCTCCCGTCGCGGAGGGTTGGCTGCGAATCTCCACGCTGAGCCGCGTGACCTGGGCCACGGTCAAGCCCAGGGCCTGCGGAGTCGATGAGACGGGTGCGCCCGCACTCGCATCCGGTTGAGGGTGCCGTGACTTCAACGCGCGATCCAACAACAGCCCGATCACGGTGCAGATGAGTCCCGTCACCAGAGCGATGTAGATGTCGAGCTGTTTGCCGGCGAGTTCTTGCAGCAAGATTTCTCTCAAAGGCTGGACCTGGGCTTTGCAGAAGTCGGCAAAGCGATCACTGTCAGGCTGCCACAGCCAGTGCAACACAGGCGCTTCAATGCCCGAGCGAATGCAGGTGATCCACCCTCATCGTGTGACGAAGCCGTCGTCTGCCTGCGCCGCGGCAGAGGCAAAGACGGAAGCGGAGGCGAGAAGAAGGACTTTCAGGTTCAACGCCATGTCCTCTTCACGCCTCCGCGTTTCCGCGGCGATGCCGATGCAGGCAGTGCCTTTCCGTGATGACGCGGGCGAGTCTAGGAGTCTGTGCGGTGAGGGGCCAGTTCGTGGTGTTCCTCGCTAGGGACGCTCCTAGCTGGGGCTGCACCGGATTGCGCGCCGACCAGGCGCTGCGATGCTTGTATGGTTCTTCGTGAACTGGAACAGGCAGCGCAGCCGACGTAGTGTGTATGGGCTGGGGCGGAGGGACTCTGCGATGCTTCAGCCGCGAGTAGCGGACTGACCGAACGAGTGGTCTCCCACCCCGCCCGCCCAACGTCGATGAGGAACTGAGCGCCGCGCGAGTTGATCGCTTGAGCGCCGATCTGCA
>JAKOZT010000153.1 GCA_029779845.1 Pseudomonadota bacterium
GAACACGCCGACGCCGATCAGGTCGTGCACCGTGTAGTACGGGTGGAACGCGATGCCGTCCAGCGGGATGCCGGTCTTCGGGTCCTTGTGCTTCTTGATGTCCACGCCGTCCGGGTTGTTCGAGCCGACGTCGTGCAGCGTCAGCAGGTGCGCGACCACCAGGCCGATCAGCACCAGCGGCACGGCGATGACGTGGAAGGCGAAGAAGCGGTTCAGCGTGGCGTCACCGACCACGTAGTCGCCGCGAATCAGCAGCGACAGGTCGGGGCCGATGAACGGGATCGCCGCGAACAGGTTGATGATCACCTGCGCGCCCCAGTAGCTCATCTGGCCCCAGGGCAGCAGGTAGCCCATGAAGGCCTCGGCCATCAGGCACAGGAAGATCGCGCAGCCGAAGATCCACACCAGCTCGCGCGGCTTGCGGTAGCTGCCGTAGATCATGCCGCGCCACATGTGCAGGTAGACGACGATGAAGAACGCGCTCGCGCCCGTCGAGTGCATGTAGCGGATGATCCAGCCGCCCGGCACGTCGCGCATGATGTACTCGACCGACGCGAAGGCCTGCGCCGCGTCGGGCTTGTAGTGCATCACCAGGAAGATGCCGGTGACGATCTGGATCACCAGCACCAGCATCGCCAGCGAGCCGAAGAAGTACCAGAAGTTGAAGTTCTTCGGCGCGTAGTACTCCGACATGTGCACGCGGTAGGCCGCGAACGCCGACGGGAAGCGGTTCTCGAACCAGGTCGTCACCTTCTGGGCGACCGGCGCGTCGGCGGGAACTTCCTTGAAATCAGCCATGATCGTCTCGTTCCTGTCCTGGGTTAGGCCTTCTTGTCTTCACCGATCAGCAACCGGGTGTCGGACAGGTACGTGTGGGGCGGCACCTCGAGGTTGTCCGGCGCGGGCTTGTTCTTGAACACGCGGCCGGCCAGGTCGAAGGTCGAGCCGTGGCAGGGACACAGGAAGCCGCCCTGCCAGTCGTCGGGCAGCGAGGGCTGCGGGCCGGCCTGGAACTTGTCGGACGGCGAGCAGCCCAGGTGCGAGCAGATGCCGACCGCGACGAGGATCTCGGGCTTGATCGAGCGGTGCTCGTTGCGCGCGTACTCGGGGGTCAGCTCGTCGGGCTTGCGCTCGGACTTCGGGTCGGCGAGCTGGGCGTCGAGCTTGGGCAGCGTGGCGAGCTGCTCGGGCGTACGCTTGACGATCCACACCGGCTTGCCGCGCCATTCAACGGTGAGCTTCTCGCCCGGCTTCAGGCCGCCGATGTCGACCTCGACGGCCGCGCCCGCCGCGCGTGCGCGCTCGGAAGGCTGGAACGAGCTGACGAAAGGCACGGCGGTGAAACCGACACCCACCGCGCCGGCGCATCCGGAGGCGATGAGCCAGGTGCGCTTGCCGCTGTCGACGGAACTGTCACTCATGGGAATCCTCTGGCGAGATTCGTTTCAGGGTCAACCCGGCATTCTAACGGACGCGTCAAGGGGGTCTTTGAGCCGCATCGGGGTGCACGCGATGAGGGCGCGCGTCCGGCCCGCCTTGACTTCCTCGGCGGGCGGGGAATACTGCACGCGCCGCGCAGAAATGACGGCTCACCCACACAACACAGAGAGGAGTATCCCGATGGGATTCGCTACCGAGTTCAAAGAATTCGCGATGAAGGGCAATGTCGTCGACCTCGCGGTCGGCGTCATCATCGGCGCGGCGTTCGGCAAGATCGTCGACTCGATCGTGAAGGACCTGATCATGCCGGTCGTCGGGCGCGTGCTCGGCGGGCTCGACTTCTCCAACTACTTCGTCAAGCTGGCCGACCCGCCCGCGGGCTACAACGGCCCGATGACCTACGAGGCGCTCACCAAGGCCGGCGTGCCGCTGTTCGCCTACGGCAACTTCATCACCGTGGCGATCAACTTCATCATCCTGGCCTTCATCATCTTCATGATGGTCAAGCAGATCAACCGGCTGAAGAAGGAAGCCCCGCCGGAAGCGCCCGCCGCGCCGCCGGAAGACACGGTGCTGCTGCGCGAGATCCGCGACGCGCTGAAGAAGTGAAGCGCATCGGCTGCGGCCGGCAGCCGTGACGCAACGCACGGACCGGGCCGGGGGTTTGGCCCCATACTTCCCGCTCGCCCACCCGGCGGCGTGACGGGCGTCCGCGGCCGGGAGGTCGCCGACGCCCCGCCTGGATGAACTTCTCCGACCCCCGCCAGAAGGCCGCTCTCGACGCGGCCGTCAGCCAGATCAACAAGACCGCGGCCGCGGTGGTCGACCGCGTCGGCGATCTGCTGGGCACGCTGTCGCTGTCGGCGGTGCGCACCGCCGAGCGCGACGCGCTGCTGGCCGCGCAGTTCGACCTGCGCCGCAACATGGCGGCCTTCCACCTGAGCTTCCGCGACCAGTTGCGCGAGGGCATCGCGCGCGATCTCGCGCCGCGCGCCGACGGCCGGCGCCGGCTGGAGGCGACCGACTGGCAATCGCTCAGCCTGGTCGACGACCACGAGGTCGAGCAGAAGCTCTACGCCGACCGCATCGGCGCCCAGATCGCGCAGGAGTGCGAATGGGAACAGGCCGAGGTGGCCTCCCACGTGGCCTCACTGCTGAACACCGCGCGGCGCGACGACGAACGCAACCCGCTGCGCCCGGCCGCCATCGGCCTGGCGATGTACCGCGCCATCGAGGCCGCGACGGCGGCGCCCGAGCCGCGCAAGCTGATCGCGCGCGAGATGGGCGCGGCGATGGCCAAGGCGATGAAGGTCTGCTACGCCGACATCCTGCGCGAGCTGCAGGCGATGGGCGTCAAGCCGGCGAGCCTGAACGTGCGCGCCGGCGACGGTCCCGGCTTCCATCTGCCCGGCGTGAACTCCGGCTACGCGACGCTGCAGCCGGGCGAGTACCGCTCGACCGGCGGCTTCGCGGCCAGCGGCGGCTACGACGCGCCGGAGCTGCCGGCGCAGGCGCCGCACGCGCAACATGCGCCCTACGCACGTGGATCCGATGCGCCCTACGCACGCGGACCCGGATTGGCCGGGCTGCCGAACAGCGGCAGCGGCAGCCGCCCGGGCGCCTTCAGCCGCACCGACCTGGGCGCGCGTGTCGCGAATGCGCAGGCGCAGGCCGACGTGCAGTTGATGGCGCTGCTGCGCCGCCTGAATTCGCTGGCCAGCCGGCCGGGCGCGCTCGACGAGCCTGTCGCCCTGGCGCACGCGGCGCACCCGATGCCCCCTGCGGCGCCCGCCCCCGGCGAGCGCCTGACCGGCCTGATGGCCGTGAACCTGATCCGCGCCCACCGCGAGGAGCTGGTGCAGGCCTCCAGCGGCAAGCTCGACCACATGGTGATCGACGTGGTCGGGAGCCTGTTCGACCAGATCCTGTCCGACCCGCGCGTGCCGCCGCAGATGGCGCGCCAGATCGCGCGGCTGCAGCTGCCGGTGCTGCGCGTGGCGATGAACGATTCGAGCTTCTTCTCGTCGCGCCGCCACCCGGTGCGGCGCTTCGTCAACCGGATCGCCTCGCTGGCCTGCGCCTACGACGACTTTGCCGAGGGCCCGGGCAAGGAGCTGCTCGACCGCGTGCGCACGCTGGTGCAGGAGATCATCGAGGGCGACTTCGAGCAGATCGAGCTGTACACCGACAAGCTCGCCGAGCTGGAGCAGTTCATCGCCGAGCGCACGCAGGCGCGCATCGAGCAGACGCCGGCCGCCGCCACGCTGGAAAGCAAGGAGTCGGAGCTGCGCATCCAGCAGCGCTACATGCTGCAGCTCAGCGCCGCGCTCAAGCCGCTGTCGCTGCCGCCCTACCTGCGCGAGTTCGTCTCGCAGGTGTGGAGCCAGGCGCTGGTGCTGGCGGTGCGGCGCGACGGCGCCGCCTCGGACCGCTATGCGCGCTACAAGCGCGCCGGGCGCGACCTGATCATGAGCGTGCAGCCCAAGGGCTCGCCGCTGCTGCGCAAGAAGTTCCTGATGCAGCTGCCGCAGCTGATGAAGGATCTCAACGAGGGCCTGGCGCTGATCGGCTGGCCGGCGGCCGCGCAGAAGGCCTTCCTCGCGCAGCTGATGCCGGCGCATGCCGAGTCGCTGAAGGCGCCGCCGCTGTCCGAACTCGACCACAACCTGCTCGCCAAGCAGGTCGAGGGTGTGTTCGCCACCACCATCCCGGGCGTCGATTCGCTGTCGGTGGCCGACACCGTGCCCGAGGTGGCGGGCGAGGTCATCGAGAAGCGCTTCACCCCCGAGGAAGCGCAGCAGGTCGGGCTGGTGGAGGAGAGCGCGGTCGACTGGTCGGGCCCGGTGGACATCGAGATCGACACCGGCGGCGGCGCGCACGCCGGCGACACCGGCGACGAGGGCGACACGCAGCCCGGCGCGCTGCACGGCGCGCGCGACAGCGGCACCGACTCCGCGTCCGCCGGCCTCGGCCTGGACATCGACCTCTCGCCGCGCGAGCCGCCCGAGCCCTCGCGCGGGCCGCAGCTGATGGAGCACGTCAAGCTCGGCTTCGCCTACCAGATGCACCTGAAGGACGAGTGGCAGAAGGTGCGGCTGACCTACGTGAGCCCGGGGCGCAGCTTCTTCGTCTTCTCGCGCGGGCGCAAGCACCAGGAGACCATCTCGATGACGGCGCGCATGCTCGCGCGCATGTGCGAGACCGGGCGCATGCGCGCCTTCGAGAACGCCTACCTGATCGAACGCGCCACCGCGCGCGCGCGCAAGCAGCTCGCCGCGCTCAGCGCCTCGCCGACCCGTCACTGACGCCGGCCAGCCGGCGCGCCATGCGCAGCGCGGCGGCGAGGCTGGAGGCATCGGCGCGGCCCGTGCCGGCGATGTCGAAGGCGGTACCGTGATCGGGGCTGGTGCGCACGAAAGGCAGCCCGAGCGTGACGTTGACGCCCTGCTCCACGCCCAGGTACTTCACCGGGATCAGGCCGTGGTCGTGCGTCATCGCGACCACGATGTCGAACTCGCCCGGGTGCGCCGGCGGCGCGTGGCGCGCGCGCATGAACACCGTGTCGGGCGCGTAGGGGCCGGAGGCATTGATGCCCTCGGCGCGCGCCGCGGCGATGGCCGGCGCGATGATGCGGATCTCCTCGTCGCCGAACAGCCCGCCTTCGCCGGCATGCGGGTTCAGCCCGGCCACCGCGATGCGCGGATTCGGCTGGCCCCAGCGCGCCGCGGCCGCGTGGGCGATGCGGATCGTCTGCAGCACCGCGTCGTAGCTGACGCCCTCGATGGCACGGCGCAGCGCGACGTGGATCGTCACCAGCACCGTGCGCAGCTCGTCGTTGGCCAGCATCATGCGCACCGGCGGCGGCGCCTGGCCGGCTTCGGCGGCGAGCGCCTGCAGCATCTCGGTGTGGCCGGGGAAATCGACGCCCGCGGCGGCGAGCGCCTCCTTGTGGATCGGCGCGGTGACGATGCCGGCCGCCTCGCCGGCGCGCACCAGCGACACGGCCTGCTCGATGCAGCGCGCCGCGGCGGCGCCGGCACGTGCGTCGACGCGGCCGAGCGGCGCGTCCAGCAGGTCGGCCGGCAGGCCTTGCGCCTGCAGCACCGCCAGGCAGTGCGGCGGCAGTTGCCGCGCATCGGCCGCGCGCTCGATCCCGGCCACCGGCAGCAGCCCGCCGGTCAGCCGCGCCGCGCGGCGCATCACGCCCACGTCGCCGAGCACCACGCAGCCGCGCGCGGCATCGGTGCGGAACAGCTTCGCGATGGTCTCCGGCCCGATGCCGCAGGCATCGCCCATCGTGATCAGCAGAGGCTTCATGCCGGGTTGTCGATGTCGATGAACTGGTGCGCCAGCCCGAACTTCTCCGCCGCGTGCGCCGCCACGGCCGGCGCGCCGTAGCGCTCGCTGGCGTGGTGGCCGCAGGCGAGGAAGGCCACGCCGGTCTCGCGCGCGTAGTGCGCCTGCGGCTCGGAGATCTCGCCGGTGATGTAGGCGTCGGCGCCGGCCGCGATGGCGGCCTCGAAGTAGCCCTGCGCGCCGCCGGTGCACCAGGCCACGCGCTGCAGCGGCCGGCCGTCGCCTTCGACCAGCGTCGGCGCGCGGCCGAGGCGGAACTGCAGCAGCGCGGCCAGCGCCGCGGCGCTCAGCGGCTTCTCGGGCGTGCCGATGAAGCCCAGGTCCTGCTCGCCGAAGCGGCCGTCGGCCGCCAGCTTGAGCTTGGCGCCGAGCTGCGCGTTGTTGCCCAGCTCGGGGTGGGCGTCCAGCGGCAGGTGGTAGGCGAACAGGTTGACCTGGTGCGCCAGCAGCTTCTCGAGCCGCGCCTTCAGCCAGCCGGTGACGCGCCCGTCCTGCCCGCGCCAGAACAGGCCGTGGTGGACGAGGATGGCGTCGGCGCCGGCCGCGATCGCCGCCTCGATCAGCGCCAGGCTCGCCGTCACGCCCGAGACGATCTTGAGAACCTGGCCCTTGCCCTCAACCTGCAGACCGTTCGGCCCATAATCCTTGAAGCGGCCGACGTCCAGCAGCGAGTTCAGGTGCGATTCGATCTCGTCGCGGTGGGCCATCTCGTCGCTTTCTCGGGTGGATTGATGCGCAGAACCTGGCTGATTTTCTCGCAAGCGGTGACCGTCGCGGTGGCGGTGCTGTTCGTCGTCGCCACGCTCAAGCCCGAATGGCTGCCGCGCCGCGCCGACGGCGCAGCCACGGTGACGGTGCTGCCCTCGCTGTCCTCGCCGGCCGAGCCGGCCGCGCTGCCCGCCGGCGCCACGGTGTTCAGCTACGCGGCGGCCGCCAAACGCGCCACGCCCGCGGTGGTGAGCATCACCGCGCGCAAGGCGCCGCCACGCCAGGCGCAGAGCAACGACCCGTGGTTCCGCTTCTTCTTCGGCGACGGCGCGCAGCAGCAGCCGCAGGTCGGCCTGGGCTCGGGCGTGGTGGTCACGCCCGACGGCTACCTGCTGACCAACAACCACGTGATCGAGGGCGCCGACGACATCGAGGTGCAGCTCACCGACGGCCGCACCGCCACCGCCAAGCTGGTGGGCACCGACCCGGAGACCGACGTCGCGGTGCTCAAGGTCGAGCTGGACAAGCTGCCCACGATCGCCTTCGGCAACACCGACAACCTGCAGGTCGGCGACGTGGTGCTGGCCATCGGCAACCCCTTCGGCGTCGGCCAGACGGTGACCTCGGGCATCGTCAGCGCGCTGGGGCGCGACCAGCTCGGCATCAACACCTTCGAGAACTTCATCCAGACCGACGCGGCCATCAACCCGGGCAACTCGGGCGGCGCGCTGGTCGACGCGGCCGGCAACCTGGTGGGCATCAACACCGCGATCTACTCGCGCAGCGGCGGCAGCATGGGCATCGGCTTCGCGATTCCGGTCAACACCGCGCGCCAGGTGATGGAAGGGCTGATCCGCGAGGGCCGCGTCACGCGCGGCTGGATCGGCGTCGAGCCGCGCGAGCTGACGCCCGAGCTGGTCGAGACGCTGCACCTGCCGGTGCGCCAGGGCGTGCTGATCGCCGCGGTGCTGCAGAACGGCCCGGCCGGCGAAGGCGGCATGCAGCCCGGCGACGTGGTGACCAAGGTGGCCGACAAGCCGGTGGCCAGCACCGCGCAGCTACTCAACGCGGTGGCGGCGCTCAAGCCGCGCGAGGCGGCGGTGATCGCGGTGCAGCGCCGCGACAAGGCGCTCGAGCTGAAGGTGACGGTGGGCCAGCGGCCGCCGTCGCGCGCGCGCCAGCCGCAGTAGCGGCCTGTACAGCGGCGTTCAGTTCGAAGAAGAGGAACTGCCCTCTTCGGCCGGCGCCTGGGTGTGCTTGATGAAGATCTGCGCCGCCCAGATGCCGGCTTCGTAGAGCAGGCACATCGGGATCGCCAGCGCGAGCTGCGAGACGATGTCCGGCGGCGTTATCACCGCGGCGATGATGAAGGCGATGACGATGAAGTAGCTGCGGAACTCGCGCAGCTTCTCGATGCTGACCAGCCCCATGCGCGCCAGCACGACCACCACCACCGGCACCTCGAAGGCCGCGCCGAAGGCGATGAACATCGTCATCACGAAGCTCAGGTAGGCCTCGATGTCGGGCGCGGCGGTGATGCTCTTGGGCGCAAAGCCCTGAATGAACTTGAACACCTGCCCGAAGACGAAGAAGTAGCAGAACGCCACGCCGGCGAAGAACAGCAGCGTGCTGGAGATCACCAGCGGCAGCACCAGCTTCTTCTCGTGCGAGTACAGGCCCGGCGCGACGAAGGCCCAGGCCTGGTACAGCACCACCGGCAGCGCGAGCAGGAAGGCAGCCAGCAGCGTGATCTTCAGCGGCACGAGGAAGGGCGAGATCACGTTGGTGGCGATCAGCGTCGCGCCTTGCGGCAGGTGCGACACCAGCGGCGCGGCCAGCAGGTCGTACAGCGCGCCGGGGCCGGGGTAGAGCGCCAGCGCGCCGAAGCAGATCGCCACCGCGATCGAGGCGCGGATCAGCCGGTCGCGCAGCTCGATCAGGTGCGAGACAAAGGGCTGCTCGGTGCCCGCGAGTTCGTCGGGCTTGTCGTTGTCACTCATCGGCTCAGGCCTGCGGCCGAGGGGGCCTGAAGCGCGCGACGCGCGCCGCGCCCGACTGCGCCTTGGCGCGGATGCCGTGGCGCTGCTTGTACCACTGCGGCGTCGCGCCGCGCTTGAGGCGCCAGTTCTTCTTCGGGTGCCGGTACTCGGGCACCGGCGTGGCGAGCGGATCGGCGTTGGCCGCGTCCGAATCGGTGGCCGGCGCACTGATCGCGTCCGACCACGACTTGCTGAATTCGGAGGTGGTCTGGTTGAACTCGGTCTGTACCGAGTCGACGCTGTGCTGCACGTCGCGCGCGGCGTCCTCGAAGCTCGTCTTCATCTTCTTCAACTCGTCGAGCTCGATCGAGCGGTTGACTTCCGCCTTCACGTCGGCGACGTAGCGCTGCGCCTTGCCCAGCAGGTGGCCGACGGTGCGCGCCACCCTCGGCAGCCGCTCGGGGCCGATGACGATCAGCGCCACGGCGCCGATCAGCGCGATCTTGTCGAAGCCGAAGTCGATCATGCGGACGCCCGCGCGCCGCGGCCGGCGCGGCGCGGGCTCACGACTTGGTCTTCGCTTCCACGTCCACCGTGTTGGCGTCGGTGGCGGACTTGTTGGCGGTGACCTGCTGCGGCGGCGCGTCGGCGCTCGCCGCGCCGTCCTTCATGCCGTCCTTGAAGCCCTTGACGGCACCACCCAGGTCGGAGCCGATGTTCTTGAGCTTCTTCGTTCCGAACACCAGCAGCACGATGACCAGCACGATCAGCCAGTGCCAGATGCTGAATGAACCCATGACTACTCTCCAGTCGTCGTCGACCTTGTCGACAGTCCTTCGATTCTAGGGGAGTGGCCCGGTTCAGCCCTTGCTCCAGGGCCTTGGCCCGCCCATGACGTGCATGTGGACATGCGGCACTTCCTGGCCGCCGTCGTGCCCGGTGTTCACCACGATGCGGAATCCGTTCGTGACGCCGAGGTCGCGCATCAGCCGGGGCGCCATCGCGGTCATGCGGCCGAGCAGCGCGGCGTGCTGCTCGGTGGTGTCGTACATCGTCGCGATGTGCTGCTTGGGGATGATCAGCACGTGCACCGGCGCCCACGGTGCGATGTCGTGGAACACCAGCAGCTCGTCGTCCTCGTAGGCCTTGCGGCTGGGGATCTGCCCGGCGACGATCTTGCAGAAGATGCAGTTGGGGTCAGCGCTCATCTCTGGTTGCTCTCAAACAGACATCGGCTTGCCGTCGTTCCAGCTCAGGAAGCCCTTGACGATGCGGTAGATGCACCACACGAAGTTGGCGAACAGGATGACGAAGCCGACCAGCACCACCGTCGTCAGGAAGCCGATCACCGCCCACAGCAGCCCCCACCAGAAGGTGCGGATCTGCCAGGCGAAGTGGCTCTCGTAGAGGGTGCCGACGGTGTCCTCGCGCTTCACGTAGTTCATCACGATGGCGACGATGCCGGTGATGCCGACCACGAAGCTGGCCGCCTGCAGGATGTAGATGATCATCGTCAGCTGCTTGAGGCTTTCCAGCTTGGCGGCGTCGGGCGCCGGCGGCACGTCGATCACGTCGTTCATCGCTTCTTCTCCTCGTGCTCGCGCGATTGTGCCTTGCGCGCCGCGAATTCCTCGAGGCCCGACAAGCCCTCGCGGCGGCGCAGCTCGGCCAGCACGTCGGCCGGCGCGAGGCCGTGCGCGCTCAGGGCCAGCATCGAGTGGAACCACAGGTCGGCGACCTCGTAGACGATCTTCTCGCGCACGCCGTCCTTGCAGGCCATCACCGTCTCGGTGGCCTCCTCGCCGATCTTCTTCAGGATCGCGTCGGGGCCCTTGGCGAACAGGCGCGCCACGTAGCTCTTGTCGGGGTCGCCGCCCTTGCGGCTTTCGATCACCGCGGCCAGGCGCGCCAGGGTGTCGTCGCTGGTGCTGCTGCTGTTCATCTGTAGATGCGCTCCGGGTCCTTCAGCACCGGCTCGACGGCCTGCCAGCGGCCTTCATCGAGGCGCTGATAGAAGCAGGAATGCCGCCCGGTGTGACATGCGATGCCGGGTTCGTGGCCGAGCTGCGTGACCTTCAGCAGCACCACGTCGTTGTCGCAGTCGAGGCGCAGCTCGTGCACCTTCTGGATGTGGCCGGACTCCTCGCCCTTGTGCCACAGCCGAGCGCGCGAGCGGCTCCAGTAGACCGCCTCGCCGCGCTCGGCGGTCAGCCGCAGCGCCTCGCGGTTCATGAAGGCGAACATCAGCACGTCGTTGCTGCCGGCTTCCTGCGCGATCACCGGCACCAGGCCTTGCGCGTCCCACTTCACTTCGTCGAGCCAGTCCATGACCGGCAGTGTAGAGGTTCAGCGGTGCGTCGGACCGGTGAAGCCGCGTTCCTCGGCGAACCAGCGCAGCACCGGGATCGTGCCCGGCAGCACCGGGCTCACCTGCACCGGCAGCGTCTGCCAGGCCATCGCCTGGCGCTCGCGCATCTCGAACTCGCCCGTCCAGTCGAACACCTTGCAGAAGTGCAGGCGCACGCGCGCATGCGGATAGTCCATCAGCTCGATCTTCCACGGCTGCGCCGCGCCGATCGTGATGCCGATCTCCTCGTGCAGTTCGCGGCGCAGCGCCTGCTCGACCGTCTCGCCGGCTTCGAGCTTGCCGCCGGGGAACTCCCAGTAGCCGGCGTAGACCTTGCCTTCGGGGCGGGAGGTCAGCAGGAAGCGGCCTTGCGCGTCGATCAGCACGCCCACCGCCACGTCGACCGGCGTGCGCTCGCTCGTGCCGTCACTCACCGTGATGCCGCCCCGCGTAGTCCTTGGCGAACTGGAACGCCACGCGCCCCGAGCGCGAACCGCGCTCCAGCGCCCACACCAGGCTCTCCTGGCGCGCCTCGGCGATCGCGTCTTCCGGCACGCCGTGGCCGCGCAGCCATTGCGCCACCACGGCGAGGTATTCGTCCTGCGAGAACGGATAAAAGCTGATCCACAACCCGAAGCGCTCCGACAGCGAGATCTTCTCCTCCACCACCTCGCCGGGATGGACCTCGCCATCCTCGGTGTGCTGGTAGGTGAGGTTCTCCTTCATGTACTCGGGCAACAGGTGGCGGCGGTTGCTGGTGGCGTAGATCAGCACGTTGTCGGAGGCCTGCGCCACCGAGCCGTCGAGGATGGACTTCAGCGCCTTGTAGCCGGCCTCGCCTTCGTCGAAGCTGAGGTCGTCGCAGAACACGATGAAGCGCTCGGGCCGCGTCGCCACCAGGTCGACGATGTCGGGCAGGTCGACCAGGTCGGCCTTGTCGACCTCGATCAGCCGCAGCCCGCGCGGCGCGAACTCGTTGAGCACCGCCTTGATCAGCGAGCTTTTGCCGGTGCCGCGCGCGCCGGTCAGCAGCACGTTGTTGGCCGCATGGCCCTCGACGAACTGGCGCGTGTTGCGCAGCAGGCGCTCCTTCTGCGGCTCGACCTCGACGAGGCTCGCGAGCCGGATCGTCGCGACGTGCCGCACCGGCTCGAGCAGCCCCGACGCGCCGCGCTTGCGGTAGCGGAACGCCGTCGACGCGCTCCAGTCGGGCGCCGACAAGGCATGCGGCAGAACGGCTTCGAGGCGCGCCAGCAGGCGTTCGGCGCGCGCGAGAACGGATTCGAGATCGGCCATGAGGGCGCGAGTTTACGCGGGCACTTCGCGCAGCGCGTCGCCCGCCACCGCGAAGATGCGCCCGCCTTCGTCGCGCCGCACCGCGTGCATGCCGGTGAAGCTGCCGAAGGCCGGCAGCACCATCACGCGCTCGCCGACGTGGAAGCACGGCAGGCGCAGATGTTCGTGCGCGCGGCCGTGCAGCGACACGCAGGGGTGCCGATGGCCGGCGATCACGTAGGCGCCGTCGATCGGCCCGGGGTGGTGGCACAAGGCGAGCGCGCCGTCGCGCAGCGGCTCGTCGACGATCTCGAAGCCGAGCGAATCCGGCGGGTCGCCGGCGCGGTCGTCGTGGTTGCCGCGCACCAGCACGAGCGGCAGCGCGGCATGCGTCTCGCGCCAGTGCGTCAGCGCGGCGAGCGTGGCCTTCGCGTGCGCGGCGCGCGCGTGCAGCAGGTCGCCGAGGAAGACGAGGCGCCGCACGTCGTGGCGCACGATCAGTTCGCTGAGCGCGGCGAGGGTTTCGCTGGTGGTGCCGCGCGGCACCGGCACACCCAGTGCGCGAAAGCTGGCGGCCTTGCCGATGTGCGCGTCGGCGATCAGCAGCGTGCGCGAGTCGACGATCAGCGCCGCCTTTTGCGGCAGCAAGGCGAGCACTCGGCCGGCCACCGTGATCGTGACCATGACGAAACGGGAAGAGGCGTCAGCCGACCAGCAGCGCGAGCGCCGCGTCGAGGTGCTCGGTGGGGCTGCGCTTGAAGCCCGAGCGCGCGTAGCGCTGCAGGCGGCCGACCGCGAAGGCGGTCAGCACCGAGGCCTGCGCGTTGGCATCGACCGTCGGCGTCGCCGAGCCGGCCGCTTCGGCGGCGGCGCGCAGGCTCTGGCGCAGCTGCGATTCGATGCGGTCGAAGAACTGGTTCATGCGCGCGAGCAGGCGCTCGTTCTCGAACACCAGCGCGTCGCCGACCATCACGCGCGTCATGCCGGGGTTCTTCTCGCCGAACTGCAGCAGCACGGTGAGCACCTTGCGCACCTGCGTGGGCGCGTCGGCCTCGCGCTCGCCGATCTGGTTGACGAGCGTGAAGATCGAGCTCTCGATGAACTCGATCAGTCCCTCGAACATCTGCGCCTTGCTGGCGAAGTGGCGGTACAGCGCGGCTTCGCTGACGTCGAGCCGCGCCGCCAGCGCGGCCGTGGTGATGCGCTCGGCACCGGGCTGCTCGAGCATCGCGGCGAGCGTCTGCAGGATCTGGATGCGGCGCTCGCCCGGCTTGGGGCGCTTGCGCACCGGCGCGGCCGAGGAAGGAGCGGCGGGGGATTCTTCGCTGCCGGATGCCCCATCGGGCGCGCCGTTCTCGACGGGAAGGTCTGACGCGGAGGGGTGGGTGTGGCTCATCGCAGCGTATGCAACGTCTTCAGCGAAAAGATTCTGGCATACACGTACGGGGGCATGTGGCAAGGGTGAACACCAACTTTCGCCTCGCGGCGCCCCGCGTTGATTCCATCACGCAAAGTCCCCTTGAACTTTCCGTCCAGGTAGCGCCGCATCCACACCGTGCGCATGCCCAGCGCATGCGCCGACTTCTGGTGCGCCAGCGTGTCTTCCACCAGCACGCAGCGTTCGGGCCGCACTTTCAGCCGCGCGGCGACGTGGCGGAACATGCGCGCATCGGGCTTGGGCCGGTGCTGGCCGAACATGCGCATGTCCTCGATGCACAGGATGCCGTCGAAGAGCCTCGTCAGGCGCAGGCCGCCGAGCACGCGCAGCGCGTAGTCGCGCGGCGCGTTGGTGAGGATGAACTTGCGGCCGGGCAGGCGCTTCAGCGCGGCGCGGTCGTGCGCGCTGGTGCGCAGCGCCGCTTCCAGCCCGGGCAGGCGGTGCGTCTGCTCGAGGAAGTGCGCGGCGCGCACGCCGTGATGCCGCACCAGCCCGAGCAGCGTGGCGCCGTAGTGGTGCCAGTAGTGCTGGCGCAGCGCCGAGGCGGCGTCGAACTCCAGGCCGAGGTGCTCGACGATGTACTCGGTCATCGCGCGGTTGGTCGCGCCGAAGGCCGCGTGGCTGGCGTCGTGCAGCGTGTTGTCGAGGTCGAAGAACCAGACGCGGTCGCGCACCGCCGCCATCAATGCGAGCGGATCATCGTGCCGTAGGCCTGGTCGGTCAGCACCTCCAGCAGCATCGCGTGCGGCACGCGGCCGTCGATGATGTGCACGGTGTTGACGCCGTTCTTGGCCGCGTCCAGCGCCGAGCCGATCTTGGGCAGCATGCCGCCGCTGATGGTGCCGTCGGCGAACAGCTCGTCGATCTCGCGCGCGCTGAGGTTGGTCAGCAGCTTGCCGCTCTTGTCGAGCACGCCCGGCGTGTTGGTCAGCATCATCAGCTTCTCGGCCTTCAGCACCTCGGCCAGCTTGCCGGCGACGACGTCGGCGTTGATGTTGTAGTTCTCGTTGTCCTGCCCGAAGCCCAGCGGCGAGATCACCGGGATGAACTGGTCGTCCTGCAGCGCCTTCACCACCGACGGATCGATCGACTCGATCTCGCCGACCTGGCCGACGTCGTGCTCGATGCTCGGATCCTTGTGGTCGACCATCTTCAGCTTGTGCGCGCGGATCAGCCCGCCGTCGCGGCCCGTCAGCCCCACCGCCTTGCCGCCGGCCACGTTGATCAGGCCGACGATGTCCTGCTGCACCTGCCCGGCCAGCACCCACTCGACCACTTCCATCGTCTCGGCGTCGGTGACGCGCATGCCCTGGATGAAGGTGCCCTTCTTGCCGAGCTTGGCCAGCGCGTCCTCGATCTGCGGCCCGCCGCCGTGCACCACCACCGGGTTCATGCCGACCAGCTTGAGCAGCACCACGTCTTCGGCGAAATCCTGCTGCAGCGCCGGGTCGGTCATCGCGTTGCCGCCGTACTTGATGACGATGGTCTTGCCGTGGAACTTGCGGATGTAGGGCAGCGCCTGCGCCAGGATCTCGGCCTTGTCGCGCGAGCTGACGTGCCTCAGGTCGTGATCGGCTACGGGATTGGCGCTCATGGACGGGCCTTTCGAAAGGGGCGTGATGCAGTGCGGCAAATTGTAGGGAACTCGCGGCCGACGCCGATAATCCGTCGCTGAAATGAAACCCCCAAGCTCACTTCGCTCGCTGCCCCCCAAGGGGGCGCTCAGTACCTTCGGAACGGCCGGGCGGTACTGACATGGGAGCACGGGGACACACACGCATCCTGGCCTGCTGGCTGGCGTCGGCGGCGCTGGCCGGCTGCGTCTGGGCGCCGGGCGGCGCGCGCGTGCCGCACTCGGTCTACCAGAGCGAGCACTTCCAGAGCGACGAGACCTTCTCGCGCCTGTTCGACGCGAGCGTGGCCGACACCTGCGAGGCCGCGCGCCGCGCGCTGCTCAGCCAGGGCTACGTGATCACCGCCTCGCGCGCCGACGCGATCAGCGGCAGCAAGCGCTTCCAGCCCGAGGGCGAGGTGCACATGGAGATCAGTTTCACCGTGGTGTGCGTGCCCGAGGGCGCGAGCGGCACGCTGTCCACCGCCTACGTCTCGGCGCTGCAGGACCGCTACGTGATCAAGAAGGTCGCCAACAACACCAGCCTGGGCGTGGGCGCGCTGGGCTCGATCTCGGTGCCGCTGTCGTCGAGCGAGGAGTCGCTCGTCAAGGTCGGCTCCGAGACCATCCCCGCCGGGCAGTTCTACGACCGCTACTTCGCGCTGATGCAGCGGTTGCTGGCGGACATGCGCGAGGGGCACTGAGAGAAATCCGTTCGGGCTGAGCCTGTCGAAGCCCGGCCGAGGTGCAGCGCGGGGCCCTTCGACAAGCTCAGGGCGAACGGGTTTCGTGCCTAGAAGTGGATGCCGCGCATCATCTGCTGCAAGGCCACCGCTTCCGCGCTCAGCTGCGGCTTGCCGCCCTTCTCGCCCTTGGCGGCGTCGCTGTCGGGGAACATGCGGAAGCTGGTGTTCATCACGATCTGCGCCACGCGCGGCGCCAGCGCGTGCAGGATCTCGCCGAACTGGCCCAGCCGCGTCGCGATGCGCACCGGCTTGTCGATGCAGGCCTGCGCGATCATGTCGGCGGCCTCCTCGGGGCTGAGCGTCGGCACGTTCTGGTAGATCTTGGTCGGCGCGATCATCGGCGTGCGCACCAGCGGCATGTTGATGGTCGTGAAGGTGATGCCGAGGTCGGCGTACTCGCTCGACGCGCAGCGTGCCCACGCATCCAGCGCCGCCTTGCTCGCCACGTAGGCCGAGAAGCGCGGCGCGTTGGTCAGCACGCCGATCGAGCTGATGTTGACCACGTGGCCCTTCTTCTTGCCCACCATGCCGGGCAGCAGCCCCATCGTCACGCGCAGGCAGCCGAAGTAGTTCAGCTGCATCGTGCGCTCGTAGTCGTGGAAGCGGTCGTAGCTCGACTCGATCGCGCGGCGGATCGAGCGCCCCGCGTTGTTGATCAGGAAGTCGACGCCGCCGTGCTCCTCGTTGAGCGCCGCGACGAACGCCGCGCAACCCGCCTCGTCGGCGATGTCGACGCTGTAGCTGTGCACGCGCGCATCCTTGCCGGCGAAGGCCTTGATCTCCTTCACTGCCTCGGCGAGCTTGTCTTCGTCGCGCGCGCAGATGATCGTGATCGCGCCGGCCTGCGCGAACTTGCACGCCGCCGCCAGGCCGATGCCCGAGGAGCCGCCGGTCACCAGCACCACCTTGCCGGCCACCGTGCCCTTCAGGCTGCGGTCGATGAAGAGGGCCGGGTCGAGATGCCGCTCCCAGTAGTCCCACAGCCGCCAGGCGTAGTCGTGCAGGTTGGGGCATTCGATGCCGCTGCCCTTGAGCGCCGCGTCGGTCTCGCGCCGGTCGAAGCGCGTCGGGTAGTTGACGAAGGCCAGCATGTCCTCGGGCAGGCCGAGATCCTTCATCACCGCGCGGTAGACGCGCCGCACCGGCGCCAGCGCCATCAGCCCCTTCTTCACGCTCTTGGGGATGAAGCCGAGCAGCGCGGCGTTGACGAACAGGTTCATCTTCGGCGCGTGCGCGGCCTTGCTGAAGATGTCGAGCACGTCGCCGATGCGGTAGCCCACCGGGTCGACCAGGTGGTAGCACTTGCCGCTGGCGTGGAAGTGGTGGCTGATGTGGTCGAGCGCGGCGACGACGAAGTCCACCGGCACGATGTTCACGCGCCCGCCCTCCAGGCCGACGCTGGGCATCCACGGCGGCAGGATCTGCCGCATGCGCTGGATCAGCTTGAAGAAGTAGTAGGGGCCGTCGATCTTGTCCATCTCGCCGGTGGTCGAGTCGCCCACCACCATCGCGGGGCGGTACACCGTCCACGGCACCTTGCACTCCTTGCGCACGATCTTCTCGCTCTCGTGCTTGGTCATGAAGTACGGATGGTCCAGGCCCTCGGCCTCGTCGAACATGTCCTCGCGGAACACGCCTTCGTACAGGCCCGCCGCGGCAATCGACGAGACGTGGTGGAAGTGCCTGGCGTCGATGGCCTTGGCGAATTCCACCGTGGCGCGCGTGCCGTCGATGTTGGCCTTGACCTGCGACTCCTCGTCGGCCTTCAGGTCGTAGACGGCGGCGAGGTGGTACAGGTGGTCGACCTGGCCCTTCAGCGCCTTGATCGCGTCGGCATCGACGCCGAGCTTCTTGCTCGTCAGGTCGCCGAACACCGGCACCGCGCGCGCCTTGCTCACGCCCCAGTACGCCAGCAGCTCGGGCACCTTGGCTTCCGACTCGTGCCGCAGCAGGAAGTACACGACAGCGCCGCGCCGCGCCAGCAGGGTCTTGACGAGACGCCGGCCGATGAAGCCGGTGGCGCCGGTGACGAAGTAGTGCATGGGTCTTCCTCCTGGGTTTGCACTTATTCTTGACCAAGGGCCAGCGCGCCACGCTGCGCGCTTACCCCAAGCGCCATGCGCCTCGCCGTAGAGCCCGCGCCCTAGAGATTTAGGCTGTGCGCTCGAGCGCCGGTGCCTATAGTGCTGGGCATCCGCAAGCACACTGGAGAAGGACGGACACGATGGTCAAGAAGCTCAAGCAGATGGCGAACAAGAAGGCGGCTTCCACGGGCAATCTGCTCGACAGCGCGCTGGCCGGCTCGGTGAAGGACTCGGCGCAGCAGATCTGGCTGGCCGGCATGGGCGCCTTCTCGAAGGCGCAGGAAGAAGGCGGCAAGGTGTTCGAGGCGCTGGTCAAGGAAGGCCTGTCGCTGCAGCGCAAGACGCAGGCGGTGGCCGAGGAGAAGATCGGCGCCGTGACCAGCAAGATGACCGGCATGGCCGGCGACGTGCAGGCCAAGGCCGGCCAGCACTGGGACAAGCTCGAGACCATCTTCGAGGAGCGCACCGCCAAGGCGCTCAACAAGCTCGGCGTGCCCTCGGCCAAGGATGTCGACGCGCTGATCAAGCGCATCGACGCGCTGGGCGCGCAGGTCAGCAAGCTCTCCAAGGGCAGCGCCGCCCCGGCGAAGAAGGCAGCTCCGGCCAAGAAGGCTGCCGCCAAGCGCGCACCGGCGAAGAAGGCCGCGGCCTGAGTTCGCTTCAGATGCCGCGCAGGAACTGCAGCAGCAGCGCCTGATCGGCATCGCCCAGCGCCTGGAAGCGCGTGCGCGCCGCCAGCGCTTCGCCGCCGTGCCAGCCGATCGCCTCGCGCAAGCTAGCCGCGCGTCCGTCATGCAGGAAGCGCGCGCCGGCCTTGCGTTCCACCAGGCCGATGCCCCACAGCGGCGGCGTGCGCCATTCGGCGGGCTGGGCGTCGCCTTCCTTCACGCCGTCGCTCAGCGCCTCGCCCATGTCGTGCAGCAGCAGATCGGTGTAGGCGTACACCGTCTGGCCCGACAGGCTTGGAAAGCGCGCGCCGCTGCCGGTGACCAGCGTTGGCCGATGGCAGGCTGCGCAGCCGACGCGCTCGAACAGCCCCGCGCCGCGATCGAAGGCGGCCCGGTCGGCGACGCGGCGCTCGGGCACGGCCAGCACGGTCATGAAGTCGACGATCGCCGACAGCGAGGCGTCGGACACCTCCGGGCTGCCGCCGCCGGGCTGCTCGGCGCACACCGGCTGCAAGGCGCTGCAGTTCTCGGCGGGCCGCACCGGCGAGGTGAGCCCCATGTCCTGATGCAGCGCGCCCGCGTTCTGCGTGCGCAGGCTGGCGTTGATCGCCTTCCAGCCGAAGCGGCCGATGCGCCTTTGGCCCTCTTCGTCGACCCAATGCACGCGCCCCGAAATGCCGTCGCCGTCGCGATCGTCGGGATCGGCGCCGGCCAGGATCGCGGCTTCGCTGACGCGGTCCAGCAGCCCCATGCCGACCAGATGCGGCGCGATGCGCGGGCCGAGGTGGAAGTCCCCCAGCCCCGCCGCGCCGAACAGCGTGGCGCTGTAGGCGATGGCACCACTGGTGTCCTGCGTCCAGCTCACGCGTCCTTCGGGCTGGCCGGTGGTGGCCTGGTCCTGCAGCTGGCCGCCGTACAAGGGATGCGTCAGCCCCTCGGCATTCCCGATGCGGAACAGCACGCCCGGCGTGGTCGCGCCGCCGTCGGCCAGCGGCGCCACGCGGCCATCGGCAACGTGGCAGGCGGTGCAGGCATTGGCGTTGAACAGCGGCCCCAGGCCGTCGATCAGCGCGCGCGGCCCCGGCGCGGGCTGCCATTCGGCGACGAACAGCTCGCGCCCCTGCGAGACGCCGGCCATCTCGCTGGCATCGATGCCGGACACGAACTGCATGAACGGCGCCGCCTCGTTCAAGGCCACGGTGGCACTGCCGCCGGCCGGCGTCCAGACGCGCGGCGGCTCGCCCTCGCTGCCGCTGCTGTTGCCGCCGCTGCCGCCGCACGCAGCCAGCGCCGCCAGCCCGCCCAGCAGCAGGCCGGCCCCGATTCGCCGGCTCACGACGGGAACTGCGGATTCAGCGGCGAGTTGTACATCCAGGTGTTGATCGTGCTGCTGCCGCCGCCGAGCGAGCCCTCGAAGCTCCAGCCCCAGGTGAAGATCTGGCCGTCCGCGCGCAGCGCCACCTGGTGCAGCGCGCCCACCGACAGGTCGACGATCTGCGACAGCGTGGTCAGCTTGTCTTCCGGCTCGTCCAGGTTGGCGTAGACGGTGCCGGTGCCTTCGTTCTGGCCGTACATGCCCCAGGGGTAGACCTTGCCGTCGGCCAGGCGCACGTAGCTGGTGTTGCCGTTGCCGTGGACCTCCACCGCCGGATGGCTGTCGGTCCACGGCAGGCGCGTCGGCGAGACCACCGTGCTGGCCCAGGCGGTGGGCTGGCCCTTGTGCACGACGCCGTTGAAGCCGACCTGGCTGCTGGCGTTCAGGCCCCAGGCGTAGACCTTGCCGTCGCTGGCCAGCGCGAGCACGTGGTCGCGCCCGTTGGCCACCGAGACGATGCGCACGCCTTCGGGCAGCGGCACGCGCACCGGTGTGGCCTGCACCGCCGTGGCCGTGCCGGCGCTGCCTTGGCCGAGGTTGGCGTACTGGTTGCGGCCCCAGGCCCAGAGCTGGCCCTTGTCGTCCAGCGCATAGGAGGACTTGGACGCGGCCGACACCTGCACGATGCGCCCGACCACCGCGCTGTCGGCACTGGCCCAGACCACTTGCACCGGCGTCGCGCGGCCGGTGCTGCTGCCGTCGCCGAGCTGGCCCAGGTCGTTCAGGCCGAAGCCCCAGACGCTGCCGTCGGACTTCAGCGCCAGCACGTGGTTGTAGCCGGCCGAGACCGCCACCACGCCATCCAGGCCCGTGACCTGCGCGATGTCGAGCCGGCAGTTGCTGGTCGAGCTGCCGCACGAGGCGCGGTCGCTGCTGCCGCGGCCGAGCTGGCCGTCGGTGTCGTCGCCCCAGCTCCACAGCTTGCCGTCGGCGTCGATGGCCAGCGAATGGTTCTGGTTGAAGGCCAGCGCGACGAAGCTCGCCGGCGTGGTGACTCGCGCCGGCGCCACCGGATGGGTGGCGGCGTCGGTGGCCACGGCCGAGGTGAAACCCAGGCCGGTCTGGCCGAAGTTGTTGCGGCCCCAGGTGTAGAGCGCGCCGTTGACGATTGCGCCGGAGTGCGAGTTGCCGCCCGCGACGCGGTGACCCAGGTAGGCGCGGCCGTCCAGGCGCGTCTCGTTGCCGGCGGCGTCGCGCGCGATCAGCGTGTAGGCGTTGCGGCCGGCCTTCAAGTCGACGCTCACGCTGAAGGCGCTGCCGTTCAGCGCGGCGTTCGTGGTCTGCCCGTTCAGGCTCAAGACCACCGAAGCGAGCGCCTTGTCGTCCGAAGCGCTGCCCGAGATCGTGTAGCGCGTCTGCTGCAGCACCGGCTCGGCGAGCGTGGCGGCGCTTTCGAGGGTGGGCGGCGTGGTGTCCTTGTCCTCGCCGCCACCACCGCCGCAGCCGGCCAGCAGCGTGGCGACACAGGACAGCGCCAGCAGGCCGGCGCGCGGATCGAACGATTTGACTTGGATCATTGGATGCGAATGAGAGCGATTATTGTTAATAAAGAATACCATGCGCGCGACAGCCTCCGCCTGTCGTGCACGCGACACCGCGCAGCTAGAGGCGCCGCCCCACCCTCTCGCGCATGGCGCGGCCTAGACTCGGACACATGAAGAGACCAGCGCGCATCGGCGTCGCCCTCGCCGGCGGCGGGCCGCTCGGCGCGATCTACGAACTCGGCGCGCTGTGCGCGCTCGACGAGGCCATCACCGGCCTGGCCCTGGCCGACTGCGACGCCTACGTCGGCGTGTCGGCCGGCGGATTCATCGCCGCGGCGCTCGCCAACGGCATGAGCCCGCGCGAGCAGTGCGCCTCGTTCATCGAGAACGAAGGCGCGGCGCACGACATCTTCGAGCCCTCGCTGCTGATGCGCCCGGCCTGGGGCGAGTTCGCGCGCCGGCTCGCCGCGCTGCCCGCGGTGGCGGCGCGCGCGCTGTGGGTCGGCGCGCTGCAGCGCCGCTCGGCCAGCGCCACGCTGGAGCAGCTCGGCCACGCGCTGCCCACCGGCGTGTTCTCCGGCACCGGGCTCGAAGCGCAACTGCGCCGCCAGTTCACGCAGCCCGGGCGCAGCAACGATTTCCGTCAATTGCGCCGCAAGCTGGTGCTGGTGGCCACCGACCTCGACAGCGGCGAGAGCGCGCCCTTCGGCCTGAGCGGCTTCGATGCGGTGCCGATCTCGCAGGCGGTGCAGGCGAGCTCGGCGCTGCCCGGGCTCTTTCCGCCGGTGGAGATCGGCGGGCGCTTCTTCGTCGACGGCGCCCTGAAGAAGACGCTGCACGCCTCGGTGCTGCTCGACGACGGACTCGATCTGCTGATCTGCCTGAACCCGCTGGTGCCCTACGACGCCGCGCACGCGCCGCGCCAGCGCGTGCTGCGCGGCGGCGAGGAGCGCATTCCGCGGCTGGTCGACGGCGGGCTGCCGGTGGTGCTGTCGCAGACCTTCCGCACGCTGATCCACTCGCGCCTCGAACTCGGCATGAAGGGCTACGAGCGCAGCCACCCGCACACCGACATCCTGCTGTTCGAGCCCGACCACCGCGACCCGGAGATGTTCCTCGCCAACACCTTCGGCTATTCGCAGCGGCGCTGGCTGGCCGAGCATGCGTACCGGCAGACGCGCGAACAGCTGCGCGCGCAGCGGCCGCAGATCGCCGCGAAGCTGGCGCGCCACGGCCTTGCGCTCGACGACGAGGTGCTGGCCGACCACCACCGCACGCTGCTGCGCCGCCCGGCGCGGCGCGGTCTGGCGGCGCTGCCCTCGGCGCGCGCGGTCAGGAAGCTCGAGCAGGTGCTCGACGACCTGGAAGTCGCGCTGGCCGCGCGCGGCGCCTGACCGAACAAGATCCGCTCATACGACGTTGCGATCAATGGCATCAAAGCGCAGCTCGGGGCGGGCGTGTTCTTGTCGGGGATGCGCCGCAGCGGCGCGACAGGCACGGCCCCGTGGGGGTTCCTGCGGTGGCGGTCGGCGCTGCGCACCGACTGCGCTGCGATGCTTGTATGGTTCTTCGTGAACTGGAACAGGCAGCGCAGCCGACGTAGTGTGTATGGGCTGGGGCGGAGGGACTCTGCGATGCTTCAGCCGCGAGTAGCGGACTGACCGAACGAGTGGTCTCCCACCCCGCCCGCCC
>JAKOZT010000155.1 GCA_029779845.1 Pseudomonadota bacterium
GGAAGGACCCGAACGGCCTGACCGAGGACGAGCGCCGCATCGTCAAGCGCAACCTCGGCTTCTTCGTCACGGCCGACTCGCTGGCGGCCAACAACATCGTGCTGGGCACCTACCGCCACATCACCGCGCCCGAGTGCCGCCAGTTCCTGCTGCGCCAGGCCGTCGAGGAGGCGATCCACACCCACGCCTACCAGTACATCGTGGAGTCGCTGGGGCTGGACGAAGGCGAGATCTTCAACGCCTACAACGAGGTCCCCTCGATCCGCGCCAAGGACGAGTTCCTGATCCCGTTCATCGACGCGATCATGGACCCGGCCTTCAACACCGGCACACCTGAAAACGACCAGACCCTGCTGAAGAGCCTGATCGTCTTCGCCTGCCTGATGGAAGGCCTGTTCTTCTACGTCGGCTTCACCCAGATCCTGGCGTTGGGCCGCCAGAACAAGATGACGGGCGCCGCCGAGCAGTACCAGTACATCCTGCGCGACGAGTCGATGCACTGCAACTTCGGCATCGACCTGATCAACCAGATCAAGCTCGAGAACCCGCATCTGTGGACGCCGGCGTTCAAGGACGAGATCAAGGCGCTCTTCGTGAAGGCGGTCGAGCTCGAGTACCGCTACGCCGAGGACACCATGCCGCGCGGCGTGCTCGGCATGAACGCCTCGATGTTCAAGGGCTACCTGCGCTACATCGCCAACCGGCGCGCCACGCAGATCGGTCTGGAGGAACTGTTCCCCAACGAGGAGAACCCGTTCCCCTGGATGAGCGAGATGATCGACCTGAAGAAGGAACGCAACTTCTTCGAGACCCGTGTGATCGAGTACCAGTCGGGTGGAGCGTTGTCCTGGGACTGACGAGTCCCGGTCGCAGCCGCTCAGGTCAGTGTGCGAGAGAGATCAAGAATCGCGAGCCGCGAAACGACTGCCGAAGAAGCAGCAGCGCGGCTCGGCAAGGATTCATCGGATCGGGGCGTCCCTCCTGGACAAGCCTCGGGCGATGAATAGCTGCAGCGAGGCGGCCTTCGTGCCGGCCGCTGCGGTTTGTTTTCAACTTGATCAAGGAGAAATGTGATGGCAACTGCGAAGAAGGCTCCGGCCAAGAAGGCTCCGGCGAAGAAGGCCGCCGCGAAGAAGGCTCCGGCCAAGAAGGCGGCGGCGAAGAAGCCGGCGGCCAAGAAGGCCGCGAAGAAGGCTCCGGCGAAGAAGGCCGCCGCGAAGAAGGCTCCGGCCAAGAAGGTGGCAGCCAAGAAGGCGCCGGCGAAGAAGGCCGCTGCCAAGAAGGCGCCTGCCAAGAAGGCCGCTGCGAAGAAGGCCCCCGCCAAGAAGGCGGCAGCCAAGAAGGCGCCGGCGAAGAAGGCCGCTGCCAAGAAGGCTGCGAAAAAGCCTGCGGCGAAGAAGGCTGCGAAGAAGCCGGCGGCGAAGAAGGCCGCTGCGCCTGCTCCCGCTGCGGCTCCTCCCGCGAAGACCGCGCTGAGCCCGCAAGCCGCTTGGCCGTTCCCGACGGGCAACAAGCCCTGAGAGAAGAGGCCACGCGCCTGACGATGGGGCCCCGGAAACGGGGCCCCATTTTCTTGGGCGCCTGGACGCGCGGCGGTTCGTAGAATTCTCCCTCTGCCGCTTCCCCTCACACGCCGATCGCGGCGCACCCAAGGACCGCCATGACTGCCGCCCTCCATCAAAGCTCCCTGCATTCGCTGCCGCTGCTCGCGCGCGGCAAGGTGCGTGACAACTACGCCGTGGGCGAGGACCGGCTGCTGATGGTGGCCAGCGACCGCATCAGCGCTTTCGACGTGGTGATGGGCGAGCCCATTCCCGGCAAAGGCGAAACGCTGACGAAGATGGCCTTGTTCTGGTTCGCCAAGCTCGGGCATATCGTGCCCAACCACCTCACCGGCGAAGATCCGCAGAGCGTGGTAGCGCCCGACGAGCGCGAACAGGTAGGAGGCCGCTCGATGCTCGTCAAGCGGCTCACGCCGCTGCCGGTGGAAGCGGTGGTGCGCGGCTACTTGGCCGGCAGCGGCTGGAAGGAATATCAGCAGAGCCGCTCGGTATGCGGCGTCGCGTTGCCGCCGGGCCTGAAGAACGCGAGCAAGCTGCCCGAGCCGATCTTCACGCCGGCCACCAAGGCCGAGATGGGCACTCACGACGAGAACATCAGCTTCGAACGCATGCAGGACATCGTCGGGGCCGACCTCGCGGCCAAGGTGCGCGAAGTCTCGATCCGCCTCTACAAGGAGGCGGCCGACTACGCCTTGCAGCGCGGCATCATCATCGCCGACACCAAGTTCGAGTTCGGCCTCGACAAGGACGGCACGCTGACGCTGATGGACGAGGTGCTGACGCCGGATTCGTCGCGCTTCTGGCCGGTGGAGGGCTATGCCGAGGGCGGCAACCCGCCGAGCTACGACAAGCAGTTCTTGCGCGATTGGCTGGAGAGCGTGCGCATCGACGGCAAACTGTGGGGGAAGACGGCGCCGGCGCCGAAACTGGACCCTGCAATCATCGAAAAGACCGTATCCAAGTATCGCGACGCATTGAAGAGAATCGAAGGGTGAGCCGTGAAATCAAGATACGTCGCATCGCTGGAGGCTAAGCGTGCATCTTCGAACTCGCCGATTGAGGCGGCGCTGCTCGACTTGGACATTGCTGGGTATTCAGCAAGAAAAGGAATTAGTCACGAGGCCGAGGCAATCGTCAGCAGCGTTCGCTCTCAAGAATGGTCGCGAACCAGTCCTCGCCTTGTCGCAAAGCTAAATTTTGTCGAGGGACTTTTGAGTCACTGCGCGGGGCTTGATGAGGATGCGCTCGTCAAGTGGCGTAGAGCAAACGCGATTGCGTCCACGGAGGACTGCATTGACATACTGGCCACTGTCGCTGGCTGGTTGGCATTTCTGCACTACACCAATGGTCGATTTGAGTCGATGGCGAAGGAACTGGACCGATGCCTCGAATACTGGCGACTAAGCCCTGCAAATGGTGCACTTACGCCTAGAGCCAGAATGGTAGTGGCGTTGGTTCTTCATACATGCCGGAGAACGCAAGAGGCTCTCGCATGGTACGAAGATTCGCGTGGGAGCATTCTTTCTGTTGGCGATGACGTAGAACTGGCCGCCCTCGTACACAACATGGCCTGGATACGTGTCTACAACCACCGGAATGCGCGACTTCGCGGCGAACCGGTTCCTTCATCCGAGGCTGACGTGCTGCGGGTTAGTTCTGAAGCAGTGCAAAGCTACGAGGAGCTTGTTGGGCTTGCTAGCTTCCCAGCAATGACGCCGTTGCTTCAAGCGCAGAATTTCATTTTGAGCGAGAACTTTTCCCCTGCGCTCTCGATCCTGGATGAGCATGCGAAACACGTTCGCCAACAAGGATTGGGTCGTCTAGCTCCCAACTTCGATGCTGATCGTGCGTACTGTCTTGCACGACTTGGAAAGTTGAAAAACCCAGCCGAAAGCCTTGAATCCATAGAGAAGAGCGTCGATTCAAGTGTTCATGTCGACGATTTGGGAGTCCTGTATTCCCGCCTCCGGGATTGCGCGGAATTGGCCAACCTTGATGAGATGCGGGCTCGGTTCGACGATGAGGCTTGGAAGAATTGGCGAGCATTTGACTCACTGATAAGCGAGCTACTTCGAGGTATTAGCGGGTTTCTTCCCGGAGATCCACAACACGGTGATTCTGCGCCCCGGCCGTAGCGATCTTCCTGCTCCCAACGCGATTGCCGAGAGTAGCGCTCGCGACTGACGTCCATCCCCGGCTCAGACCCCACAACACCCCCGCCCTGAACGCATCCCCGCACCCCGTCGGGTCCACCACCGACTCGGCCTTCACTCCGGGCACGTGTTCGCGCCGGCCCTTCTCCCACACGTCGCACCCATCCGCGCCGAGCGTGACGATCACGCCCTTCAGGTGCGAGTTCGACAGCGACTCGAGCGTCAACCCCGTGCGCTCGCACAGCATCTTCGCTTCGTAGTCGTTCACCGCCACCCAGCTGGCCTTGGCGATGAAATCCTTCAGCTCCTCGCCGCTGAACATCGGCAGGCCCTGGCCGGGGTCGAAGATGAAGGGGATGCGCGCGTCGGCGAGTTGCTGCGCGTGCTGCAGCATCGCGTCGCGGCCGTCGGGGGCGATGATGGCCAGCTCGATGTCGCCGTGCTTGTCGGGCACCGCCGTCACGTGCGCGTGCTGCATCGCGCCGGGGTGGAAGGCGGTGATCTGGTTGTTGTCCTTGTCGGTGATGATGATCGCCTGCGCGGTGTAGCTGTCCTCGATCACGCGCACGCACTCGGTGCTCGCGCCCCAGGAGCGGATGCGCGCCAGGTAGTCCTGCCCGTCGTTGCCGAGCGTGGCCATCACCAGCGGCTCGCCGCCCAGCTGCGCCAGCGAGTAGGCGATGTTGCCGGCGCAGCCGCCGAACTCGCGGCGCAGGCTAGGCACCAGGAACGAGACGTTCAGGATGTGCACCTGCTCGGGCAGGATCTGCTCGGCGAAGCGGCCCGGGAAGGTGGTGATGGTGTCGAAGGCGAGCGAGCCGCAGATCAGGATCGACATGGTGTCTCTCGAAAAGGTCAGGGGTAGAAGATCTCGACGGTGTAGCCCGTCACGCGCAGCGCGCCGGTGGCGAGCGCCGCTTGCAGCGTCGCCTCGGCGCCGGGGCCGATCTCGCGGCCGCGCGCGCGCAGGTCCTGCGGGCTGAGCGCGCGGCGCGCCAGCAGCTCGCCGTTCGAGTCGGTCAGCGTCAGCTCGAGCCAGGGCAGCGCGGCCACCGTGCTCGCGCGGTTGCGCAGCACGACGTTGAGGCGGAAGGCATCGCCCGACGCCATCTTGGCCAGCGCGGTGCTCTCGACCACGATGTCCTCGATGCGGCGCGGCGGCTCGATGGTGCAGCCCACCCAGCCGCACCACGCGGCCAGCACGGGCGCGGCGGCCGGCAGCCGCGCGGCGAGCGCATCGCGGTAGTGGTGCGCGCCTTGCAGCGCGAGCGCGCCGGCCAGCAACAACGCGAGCGCGAACAGCGCCTTGCGCGCGAACGACGATTGCCAGCGTGCCTCGCGCTCGGCCTCGCGCACGAAGGCCGGCGCGTCGTCGGCTTCGGCGGCCGGCTCGCTGGCGGTGACGGTGCTGGTGGGTGTGCCGCCGTCACCGCCGCCGTCGAGCGCGTCGAGCGGAATGTCGGTGTCGAAGCGCGCGTCGGCAAAGTCCGGCCCGTGGCTGCGGTCCGGTGCGCCCAGGCCGGTCAGCGCGCCGAAGCCGGTGCGGCGTGCGGTGTGGGCGTGCAGTTGCTCGTCGATCTTGTCGACCAGATCGGGGTCGGGCAGCTCTTCGAGGTCGTGCTCGTCGGGCGCCGGCACGGGCAGCATCTGCTTGGATTCCGACCACTCGGGCGGCGAGTCGCGCTCGAGGTCGAACAGGCCTTCGAGTGCGTTGAAGATCTCGTTGCAGCGGCCGCAGCGCACCCAGCCTTCCGAGACCTTCAACTGGTCCTGCACCACGCGGAACACGGTTCCGCAGGAGGTGCATCGGGTGGCCAGGCTCATGCCGGGATCATGCCATCGCCCCGGTCATCAGCACCCAGCCTTCGTCGCGGTCGGCCACCTGCAGCGCGAGCCACGGCGCGTAGGCGGCCGTCAGCTCGTCGGCCTGGCGTTCGAGGATGCCGGCCAGCACCAGATGCCCGCCCGGCGCGAGGTGCGAGCACAGCAGCGGCGCGAGCAGCTTGAGCGGCGTGGCGAGGATGTTGGCGTAGACCAGCGGGTACTGCCCTTGCGCCGTCTCCGGCAGGCCGGCGTTCACGCTCACGCGATTGGCCTCGGCGTTGGCGCGCGTGGCTTGCACCGCCGCCGGGTCGATGTCGACCGCGGCTATGGCCTTCGCGCCGTGCAGCGCCGCGCCGATCGCGAGAATGCCCGAGCCGCAGCCGTAGTCGAGCACGCGGCTCCAGCGCGGCGCGAGTTCGCCCGCCTGCCGCGCCGTCCAGCGCAGGCACATGCGCGTGGTCGGGTGCGTGCCGGTGCCGAAGGCGAGGCCGGGGTCGAGGCGGATCACGCGCTGCGCGCTCTCCGGCACCTCATGCCAGCTCGGCACGATCCAGAAGCCCGGGGAAATCTCCACCGGCGCGAACTGCGATTGCGTCAGCCGCACCCAGTCCTGCTCCTGGATCGGCCGCATGGCCACCAGCGCCACGTCCTTGGCCCACGCCTGCGCGAGCAACAGCGTGCTCGCCTCGGTGGCCGCCTGGTCGTTCTCGAACAGCGCGACGACGCGCGAGCGCTTCCAGCCGCCGGCCGGCGCGGGCATTCCCGGCTCGCCGAAGAGAGCCTGCTCGGCCTCGGTGTCGGCGTCGGCGTCCTCGACGGAGGCGGACAGCGCGCCCAGCTCGTCGATCAGCGCATCGGTGAGCGGCTCGACCGCATCCTCCGGCGCGAGCAGCAGCAGTTCGATCATCTTGTCGACGGGCTCAGCGCTTGTGCTCGCTCATCCAGCCTTCGAGGTAGTGGATGCTGGTCCCGCCCTCGATGAACTTGGCGTCGACCATCAGCTCGCGGTGCAGCGGGATGTTGGTCTGGATGCCCTCGACCACGGTCTCCGACAGCGCGATGCGCATGCGCGCGAGCGCCTGGTCGCGCGTGTCGCCGTGCACGATGATCTTGCCGATCATCGAGTCGTAGTTGGGCGGCACGAAGTAGTTGGTGTAGGCGTGCGAGTCGACGCGCACGCCCGGGCCGCCGGGCGCGTGCCAGGTGGTGATGCGCCCGGGCGAGGGCGTGAACTTGTACGGATCCTCGGCGTTGATGCGGCACTCGATCGCATGGCCGCGCATCTGGATCGCGCGCTGCGCGAACGGCAGCTTCTCGCCGGCCGCCACGCGGATCTGCATCTGCACGATGTCGATGCCGGTCACCAGCTCGGTCACCGGATGCTCCACCTGCACGCGCGTGTTCATCTCGATGAAGTAGAACTCGCCGTCCTGGAACAGGAACTCGAAGGTGCCGGCGCCGCGGTAGCCGATCTTCTTGCAGGCGGCGGCGCAGCGGTCGCCGATGCGCTCGATCACGCGGCGCGGGATGCCCGGCGCGGGCGCTTCCTCGATGATCTTCTGGTGGCGGCGCTGCATCGAGCAGTCGCGCTCGCCCAGCCAGACGGCGTTCTTGTGCTGGTCGGCCAGCACCTGGATCTCGATGTGGCGCGGCCGCTCGAGGAACTTCTCCATGTACACGGCCGGGTTGCCGAAGGCCGCGCCGGCCTCGCCGCGCGTGGTCTGCACCGCGTGGATCAGCGCCGCCTCGGTGTGCACCACGCGCATGCCGCGCCCGCCGCCGCCGCCGGCCGCCTTGATGATCACCGGGTAGCCGACGCTGCGCGCGATGCGGATGATCTCCTTCGGATCCTCCGGCAGCGCACCTTCCGAGCCCGGCACGCAGGGCACGCCCGACTTGATCATCGCCTGCTTGGCCGAGACCTTGTCGCCCATCAGCCGGATCGATTCGGGCGTCGGGCCGATGAAGGCGAAGCCGCTGCGCTCGACGCGCTCGGCGAAGTCGGCGTTCTCCGACAGGAAGCCGTAGCCGGGGTGGATGGCCTCGGCGTCGGTGACCTCGGCGGTCGAGATGATCGCCGGCATGTTGAGGTAGCTCTGCGCCGAGGGCGCCGGGCCGATGCACACCGCCTCGTCGGCGAGCTTGACGTACTTGGCGTCGCGGTCGGCCTCGGAGTACACCACCACCGACTTGATGCCCATCTCGCGGCAGGCGCGCTGGATGCGCAATGCAATTTCGCCTCGATTGGCGATGAGAATTTTCTTGAACATCGTTGCTCGGCTCAATTGCATTGGCGTGCTTCGCACGCGGCGCAATCTGGTGATCGCTCACGTGCGTGGGCGCACATGAGCGCTCCCCCGCGCTTCGCGTGAACGCCCCGGTTCGCGATCAATATCTTCTTGAACATCGAGTGCGCTCGTTTACTCGACGACGAACAGCGGCTGGCCGAACTCGACCGCCTGGCCGTTCTCGCACAGGATCTTGGTGATCTTGCCGGCCTTGTCGGCCTCGATCTCGTTCATGATCTTCATCGCTTCGATGATGCAGACCGGCTCGCCTTCCTTGACCTCGCTGCCGACTTCGACGAAGGCCTTGCCGCCCGGGCTGGACGAGCGGTAGAAGGTGCCGACCATCGGCGACTTGACGACGTGGCCGGTCTCGGTGACGGGCGCCGGCGCCGCGGCTGCCAACGGTGCGGCCGCGGTGGCCGGCGGCATCATCATCGGCGCGGCGACCGCCGGCGCGGCCATGTGCATCACGGTGGCGGGCGCCACGGCGGCCACCGGTTCCGACTTGACGATGCGGACCTTGCCGTCGGCCTCGGTGATCTCGAGTTCCGAGATGTTCGATTCCGACACGAGGTCGATCAGTGTCTTGAGCTTGCGAAGGTCCATGCGCTCTCCAACGGGTTGTGGACGCCATCCTGCGCGCAACAGGCTTCTACGGCCTGGATCTGGCGCAATGTGGGCGTTCTGTTTGTGGTGCTAACGAGCCGGATCGGTGGCTGGCAGGGCAGGGCGCCGAGGCCAGGTTCGCTGCGCGAAGGCCGCGACTTTACGCGCTTTGATGCAATTTGCGAGCAATTGACAAGCGCAGGCTTTGGTGCTTGAAAACTGCGACGAATTCACGTGATCGCCGCTGCCCAGGCCGCGATTTCGGGCTCCTTCAAGGCACCCAGCTTGCGCGAGCGCAGCGTGCCTTCGCTGTCCAGCACCACGGTGAAGGGCAGCCCGCCTTGTTCGTTGCCGAGCGCGCGGCCGAACTCGACGCCGTCCAGCCCGGCCAGCCCGACCGGCAGCGCCAGCGGCCGCTTGGCGAGGAACTCGCGCACCGGGGTCGGCCCGTCGACCGCCAGCGCCAGCACCGACCAGCCGCGCGGCTGCTGTTCGCGCGCGAAGCGCTCCAGCAGCGGCAGCTCGGTGATGCAGGGCGGGCACCAGGTGGCCCAGAAATTCAGCACCAGCGGCTTGCCGCGATAGTTGGCAAGCGCCAACTCGCCGCCTTCGGGCCGATCGAAGCGGTTGTCCCAGAAGCCGGCGGGCAGCGGCACATCGTGCACGCGCAGCCGCCACCAGGCCGCGCCGAAGCCGGCGGCAGCCGCCGTGGCGGCGACCGCGCTGCCGATCAGGACGTTGCGGCGCTTCATGCCGACACCATCAGGCGGCGCAGCGCCGCGAGGTTGCCGCAGTGCGTCTGGCCGCGCGCATCGGGCTTGAGCGCGCCGCGCAGATCGTCGAGGTCGAGCACGCTCAGGTGCACGCTGACCGGCTCGCCGCGTTCGCGGCTGGGGCTGGCGACCGTCAGCACGTCGATGCTTTCGCCGCGCGGGCCGGGGCGGCTGCCGACGTCGTAGGGCACGCGCTGGTCGAGCAGGAAGATCTCGGCCTGCTTGGCGTCGTCGCAATAAAGACTCAGGTGCACCGCCGACAGCCGCGTCGCCGTGCCGCGCCACACCGCGCCGGCCAGGTGCGGGCGCAGCGGCGCGAGGCGCTCCATCCACTGCGCCGCCACCTCGCGCAGCGCGCGCAGCTCGCCCGGCTGGGTGTCGGCGCAGAACAGCTGCAGGTAGGCGCGCACCTCGTCTTCCACCGCCTCGTTGGCCGGCATCTCGGCCGGGCGCACGGCGTGGCGGCCCAGCACGCGCGCGGCCTTGCGCTTGGCCGGGCCGTACTCCATGCCTTCTTCCACCACCAGCCGGGCGGCGGCGGCGGCGATCTCCTCGGTCAGCGTCGGGGCCATGAGGTCCATTCTAGAAAGCGCGGCCGTCGCGTCAGGGCGGATCGATCGCGCCCATGCGCGCGGCGATGGTGCCGGCGCGGCCGATCACGTAGGCCGAGTTGGGCCGCTTCTCGAAGCGCTTGGGCGCCGGCAGCATCACCGCCAGCCGCGCCGCCTGCGTGGCGCCGAGCGAGGCGGCCGGCACGCGGAAGTAGTGGCGCGCCGCCGCCTCGGCGCCGAACAGGCCTTCGCCCCACTCGACGCTGTTCAGGTAGATCTCGAGGATGCGCTGCTTGGACAGCAGCGCCTCGAGCATCAGCGTGATGACGAACTCCTGGCCCTTGCGCGCCAGGCTGCGCTCGCTGCCGAGGAAGAGGTTCTTGGCGAGCTGCTGCGTGATCGTCGAGCCGCCCACCACCCGGGCTTCGCGCGGCGCGGCCTTGCTGCCCTTGCGCTCGATCTGCTGCGCGTTGAAGCGCTGCACACGTTCTTCGGCGCGCTGGTTGCGCTCCCAGGCGCGCTCGATCGCATCCCAGTCGACGCCGGCATGCTCGGTGAAGTCGGCGTCTTCGGAGGCGATCACCGCGCGCTTCAGGTGCGGCGAGATGCGCGTGTAGTCGACCCACTGCTGCGCCCACAGGATCTGGTGCTTCTCCGTCAACAGCCGCCAGGCCTCGGAACGCTGGAAGGTGGTCGATTGCGGGTCGACCACCGCCATCAGCGCGATGCGCGCGGCGAAGTACAGCTGCAGGGCGATCACCGACAGCACGAACAGCGCGACGAAGCGCCCCAGCGAGCGCAGCAGGCGGGCCATCGTCAATGAACCTTGGCGGCCAGGCGCGCGCGCAGCGCGGCCAGCACCGGTGCGCTCGCCGGCCGCACGCCGCGCCAGACGAAGAAGGCCTCGGCCGCCTGCTCGACCAGCATGCCCAGCCCGTCGCGGCCGCGTGCGCCGTGCGCTTCGGCCCAGGCGAGAAAGCCCTGTGCCGCCGGGCCGTACATCATGTCCAGCGCCAGCGCGCCGGGGGCGAGCACGGCGGCGTTCACCGGCACCGCGTCGCCTTGCAGGCTGGAGGCGGTGGCGTTGATCACCACGTCGAAGCTGCTGCCGGCCTCGTGCGGAAGGCATGCGGCGAGCGCGCTCGCACCGGCGATGCCGGCGTGGCGCGTGACCAGTTCCTGCGCCTTCGCCAGCGTGCGGTTCGCCACCACCAGCGCCGCCGGCCGTGCGTCGAGCAGCGGCCCGAGCGCGCCGGCCGCCGCGCCGCCGGCGCCGATCAGCAGCACGCGCTTGCCGGCCAGTGCGGCGCCGGCGTTGTGTTCGATGTCGCGCACCAGGCCGACGCCGTCGGTGTTGTCGGCCAGCCAGCCGCCGTCGGACTCCGCATCGAAGCGCAGCGTGTTGGCGGCCTGGGCAAGTTCGGCGCGCGGCGTGCGGCGTGCCGCGAGCGCGAAGGCTTCGAGCTTGAACGGCACGGTGACGTTGCAGCCGCGCACCGCGCCGGCGCCGTTGTCGGCAGCGAAGGCGCGGATGGCGTTCGCGAAGCCGTCCAGCGGGCACAGCAGGCGTTCGTAGATCAGCGCCTGCGACGTCTGCCGCGCGAACTCGGCGTGGATGAAGGGCGACTGGCTGTGCTCGACCGGATTGCCGGCCACCGCATAACGATCCGGAAGAGCGGCGCTGCTCATTGCGCGCTCAAGGTGGTGGACAAGCCCTCGTCGCGCGTGAACTTGAAGCGCGAGGTGATCACCAACTGGTCGGCCTTGCGCCGCATCGCGGTGCTGAACGGCCCGAACGGCGCGGCCGCCTTGACGATCGCCACCGCGCGGCGGTCCAGCACCGTCGAACTCGACGGCCGCACCACCTCGGTGTCGAGCACGCGGCCCTCGGCGTCCACCGTCACGTTCATCACCAGCTCGCCGTACAGCTTTCTGCCCTGGTACTCGGGGAAGTTGCGCGTGCCGCGCTCCTCGATCTTGCGGCGCAGCTGGTCGTAATAGAGCGCGTAGACCTCCTCGCGCGTGGCCGGGCTGATGTAGCGCTTCTTCGGCCGCGCGTTCTCCTCGTTGATGCGCTTCTCGATCTCGGCCAGCAGCTCGATCAGGCGGCGCCGCTTCTCTTCCAGCGAGCGCTCCTGCGGCGAGCCCTGGTCGCGCTGCGGGTCGGGCGGCGGCAGCAGCGCCAGCTCGCGGCGCATCTGCGCCAGCAACTGCTGCTGCGTCTCCTGCAATTGCTCGACCTGGCGGCGCGCGTCTTCGGTGGAGTCGCCCAGCTCCATCGTCGCCGAGGGCGGCAGCGGCGAGGTGGCGCGGCCGCGTTCGGCCTCGCCGCCGCCTTGCAGGTTGGCCTGCGCGATCGCCGCGGCCACCGAGGGCGCCTCGCCGGAGCGCGAGTTGACGAGGATGACCTCCAGCGGCGTGTCCTGGAATAGGCGGTTGAAGCGGTCCGGGTCGACGAAGCGCACGCCCAGCAGCGCCGCGTGCACCGCCACCGAGAACAGCAGCGCGATCTGCAGCGTCGAGAGCTTGCGCAGCTTCTTCTTCAGCGCCATGTCATTTCGATTCGGCTTCGCCGGCGGCCTCGCCGTCACCGGCCACGTCGATCGCCAGCGTCAGCGGGCCGCTCGCTTCGGCGGCTTCCTCGGCCTCGGCCTCGTCGACCGGCGCGTCGTCGGCCGTCGTCGCCGGGTCGTCGATGCGGCTCAGCAGGCTGGCATGCACGTCCAGCGTCAGCAGGTCGGTGCCGGTGACCTTCACGCGCACGCGCGCGCCGCGCGGCAGGCCCTCGGCGCCGAGCGCGCGGAACACCAGCGGCAGCGTGTCGGCGCGCACCAGGCCGTCCTTCATCACCGCGGCGTCGAGTTCGGCGATGCCGTTCTGCTCGAGGTAGCGCAGCGTCCAGTAGCGCTCGATGGCCGACTGGAAGCCGTTGTACTCGGCATAAGCCGCGTCGAAGGCGGAGATGATCGAGAACAGCGCCGCGTCCTTCGGCTTGAAGGGCGCGGCCAGCGCGGCGGTGCGGCCGTGGCGCGCGCAGGCGATGATCTGCCACTGGTTGACGAGGTCGACGTAGCGGCGCAGCGGCGAGGTGGCCCAGGTGTACTGCGCCACGCCCATGCCGGCGTGCGGCGCAGGCTTGACGCCCATGCGCACCTTTACGCCGGGCGCGAGGCTGGCCTGGCTGCGGTAGATGCCGGGCACGCCGCATTCGGCGATCCAGCCGCCCCAGGTGCTGTTGGCGAGGATCATCGCCTCGGCGACGATCAGGTCCAGCGGCGCGCCGCGCTGGCGCGTGGTGATCAGCACGGGCTCGTTGCCCTGCGGCTCGCCGCCGGCGTGGCCGGCCAGGCGGAAGGTGTAGTCGGGGCGGTTGAAGGTCTCGGGCTTGCCGCGCACGACTTCGCGCTGCGCCTTCAGGTGCTGCGCGAGGCGGAAGGCGAAGGCCAGCTCGGCCGCGTGCTCGTAGGCGGCCGGCGCTGCGCCGGTCAGCGAGGCTTCGGTGATCACCTCGTCGAGCTGGTCGTGGCGCAGGTTGGAGACGATGGCCACGCGCTCCAGCTTGGTCTCGCTCGCCTTCACCTCAAGCGTGGCCTCGTCGATCGTCACGTACATCGACACGGCCGGGCAGGCCTGCCCCGCCGTCAGCGTATAGGCCTGCACCACCTCGTCGGGCAGCATGGTCAGCTTCCAGCCCGGCATGTAGACGGTCGACAGGCGCTCGCGCGCCAGCTTGTCGAGCGGCGAATCGGCCGCGATCGCGAGGCCCGGCGCGGCGATGTGGATGCCGAACACCACCGTGCCCGTGCCCAGGCCCTGCACCGACAGCGCGTCGTCGATCTCGGTGGTGTGCGAGTCGTCGATCGAGAAGGCCTGCGCGCTGGCCAGCGGCAGTTCCTCCTTGACCGGCGGCGCGGCCAGCGTCGGGAAGCCGGTGCCCTTGGGGAAGTTGTCGAACAGGAAGCGCTTCCAGTGGAACTGGTAGGGCGAGTCGATCGCGCCGGCGGCCTTGAGCAGTTCGAGCGGCGCCTGGTGCGCGCGCTTGGCCGCTTCGACCACCGCCTTGTACTCGGGCCCGTTCTTGTCGGGCTTGAAGAGGATCTTGTAGAGCTGCTCGCGCACCGGCGCCGGGCACTGGCCGGCGACGATCTCGCCGGCCCAGGCGTCGATCTGCGCAGCAACCGCCTTCTTGCGCTCGATGCCCAGCAGCGCCGCCTTGACGGTCTCTTCCGGCGCCTTCTTGAAGTTGCCCTTGCCGAGGCGGCGGAAGTAGTGCGGCGCCTCGAACAGCCGGAACAGCGCGGCGGCCTGCTTCTCGACGCCGGCGCCGGCGTCGAAGTAGTCGCGCGCCAGATCCGCGAAGCCGAATTCCTGCTCGGGCGCGAACTCCCAGGCGAGGTCGAGGTCGATGTCGCGCGCCAGCGTCTGCGCCGAGGCGATCAGCTCGGCGGGCTGCGGCTTGTCGAACTTCAAGAGCACGTTGGCCGACTTCACCTTGACGCGCTTGCCCGACTCCAGCTCGATCTGCATCGAGCTGTCGGCTTCGGTCATCACGCGGCCGGCCTGGAACTTGCCGGCGTCTTCGAACAGGGCATACATAGAGGCGCGATTGTCGCCGGAAGCCGCGTGCCCCCGGCGTGCGCTCAGTAACTTCTGCCTTTGCGGTACTGGGCGTGCGCGCGGCGCGATAGCGTCGTGCTGCGCGAAATCGCCGCGAACGACGCGCCGGCATGCGCATGGCAGATCGCCAGCCCGAGCGCATCGGCCGCGTCCTTGCCCGGCTCGCCGGGCAGCGCGAGCAGCCGCGCCACCATCGCCTGCACCTGCTCCTTGCGCGCCTGGCCGTGGCCGACCACCGCCTTCTTCATCTGCAAGGCGGTGTACTCGGCCACCGCCAGCTCGTTGCTGACCAGCGCCGCCAGCGCCGCGCCGCGCGCCTGGCCGAGCAGCAGCGTCGATTGCGGGTTGACGTTGACGAACACGATCTCCAGCGCCGCGCAATCGGGTTGGTAGCGCGCCGTGACCTCGCGCACGCCCTCGAAGATGATCTTCAGCCGGCCGGGCAGGTCGCCGAGCGCCGCGGCGTCGGTCCTGATCGTGCCGCTGGCGAGGTAGTGCAGCCGCGAGCCCTCGGTTTCGATCACGCCGAAGCCGGTGCAGCGCAGGCCGGGGTCGATGCCGAGGATCTTCATGCGTCGGCTCACGAACGCAGGCTGAAGTACCAGCGCACCGCGTGGAAGAACACCGGCGCGGCAAAGCACAGCGGCGCCACGCGGTCGAGCAGGCCCACCGCGCCGGTCACCGCCACCTTGCCGCCCCAGCTGCGCACGCCGGCGTCCTTCTTCAGCGCCTGCATCACGAACTCGCCGAAGGTGCCGGCGCCGCCGGCGATGAAGCCCATCACCAGCGCCGGCCAGGGCTTGAAGGGCGTGGCCCAGTACAGCGCCGCGCCGACGAGGCCGGCGGCGAGCGCGCCCAGCCACCACGCGCGCCACGAGAACGAGCGGCTGATCGCGCGCGCCACCGGGCGGCGGCGCAGCCGGCGGCTGGCGATCTCCTGCGCCATCTGCGCGGCGGTGACCACCAGCACGAGGTACAGCACCATGAAGGCGCCGCGCCCCTCGTAGCGCGGCAGGTCGAGCAGCAGCAGCGCCGGCGCGTGGCTCATGCCGTAGACGCAGACCATGATGCCCCACTGGATCTTGGCGGTGCGTTCGAGAAAGCGCGTCGGGTCGTTGCCGAAGGCGCTGACCAGCGGGATCGCGAGGAACACGTAGACCGGGATGAACACGGTGAACAGGTCGAAGTGCTCGGTGGCGACGATCACGTACTGCAGCGGCAGCACCGCGAAGAAGGCCAGCAGCAGGCTGCGGTGGTCGCCGCGGCGCGTGTCGGTGAGCGTGACGAACTCGCGCAGCGCGACGAACGAGAGCACGCCGAACAGCAGCGTCGAGACGACCGCGCCGGCGATCCAGGCGACCCAGAACAGCACCGCGCCGGCCCACAGCGCGCGCAGGTCGCGCACGAAGCGGTCGAAGCGCTCCTGGTCCTTGGGCGAACGCTCGCGCACCGAACGCGCGGTGGCGACGATGCTGGTCACGGCCAGCAGGCCGAACAGCACGACGAACAGCAGCGCGATCTGCTGGGTGACGGAGAGGTCGCGGAGGGTGCCCATGTCAGTCGACATCCCGCAGCGCCATCACCGCCGCGCGTGCGCGGTCGAGGAAGGCGCGCTTGTCCTCGCCCGGCTGCAGCTGCATCGGCGCGCCGAAGGTCACCGAGCACAGGATGGGCACCGGCACCACCTCGCCCTTGGGCATCACGCGCTGCACGTTGTCGATCCAGGCCGGGATCAGCTGCACCTCGGGGAAGGCTTCGGCGAGGTGGAACAGGCCGGCCTTGAACGGCGCCGGGTCGGCCGCGAAGCCGCGCGTGCCCTCGGGGAAGATCACCAGCGAATCGCCGCTGCGCAGCGCGTCCATCAGCGGCTCGAGCGGGTCTTCCTCGGCCGAGCGCTGGCGCGACACGTAGACCGCGTTGAAGATCTCGCGCGTGATCCAATGCTTGAGCTTGCTCGAGGTCCAGTAGTCGCGCGCCGCGATCGGGCGTGTCACCGCGCGCAGTTCGCGCGGCAGCGCGGCCCAGATCAGCACCCAGTCGAAATGGCTCTGGTGGTTGGCGAAGTAGATGCGCTGCTCGGCTTTCGGCGGGCTGCCGTACCAGTGGCCTTGCGCGCCCGTGATCAGGCGGGCGAGGAAGGCGAGGAAGAGGCCCGCGAGTTCGGGCAGCTTCATCGGCTAGTGCCGGAAGTGGCGCACACCCGTCAGCACCATCGCGATGCCGCGCTCGTCGGCCGCGGCGATCACCTCGTCGTCGCGCATCGAGCCGCCGGGCTGGATCACGCAGCTCGCACCCTGGTCGATCACCACGTCCAGCCCGTCGCGGAACGGGAAGAAGGCGTCGCTCGCCACCGCCGAGCCCTTCAGCGACAGCCCGGCGTGGCCGGCCTTGATCGAGGCGATGCGCGCCGAGTCGAGCCGGCTCATCTGCCCGGCGCCCACGCCCAGCGTCATGCCGCCGCCGCAGTAGACGATGGCGTTGCTCTTGACGAACTTGGCCACCTTCCAGGCGAACAGCAGGTCGTCGAGCTGCGCGGCGGTGGGCGCGAGCTTGGTGACCACACGCAGCTCGTCGCGGCCGACGTTGCGCACGTCGGAGCTCTGCACCAAGAGGCCGCCGCCGACGCGCTTGAAGTCGAGCGGATTGGCCGCGCTGCCGGTGGGCACCTCCAGCACGCGCACGTTCTGCTTGGCGGCGAAGATCGCGCGCGCCTCGGGCGTCACGCTGGGAGCGATCAGCACCTCGACGAACTGCTTGTTGGCGGCGATGCGCTGCGCCGTCGCTTCATCGAGCGGCCGGTTCAGCGCGACGATGCCGCCGAAGGCCGAGGTCGGGTCGGTCTGCCAGGCCTTCGCATACGCCTCTTCGAGCGTCGAGGCTACGGCCACGCCGCAGGGGTTGGCGTGCTTGACGATCACGCAGGCCGGCACGTCGAAGCCGCGCACGCATTCCCAGGCGGCATCGGCATCGGCGATGTTGTTGTACGAGAGCTCCTTGCCCTGCAGTTGCCTGGCCGTGGCGAGCGTGCCCGGCGCGGGCGTGCGCTCGCGGTAGAAGGCGGCGCTCTGGTGCGGGTTCTCGCCGTAGCGCAGATCCTGCACCTTCTCGAAGCCGAGGTTGATCTGGCCGGGGAAGGGCGCGCGCGCGCCGTCGTCCTGCAGCGAGGAGAGGTAGTCGCTGATCGCCGCGTCGTAGTTGGCGATGCGGTTGAAGGCCGCGACGGACAGCGCGAACTTCGTCTTGCGCGTGATGCCGCCGGCCTTCAGCTCGGCGAGCACGCCCTCGTACTGCGAGGCGTCCGTGAGCACCGCCACGTCCTGCCAGTTCTTGGCCGCCGAGCGCACCATCGCCGGCCCGCCGATGTCGATGTTCTCGATCGCGTCTTCCAGCGTGCAGCCGGGCTTGGCGACGGTGGCCTCGAACGGATAGAGGTTGACGCACAGGATGTCGATGGTCGCGATGCCGTGCGTCTTCAGCGCATCGACGTGCGCCGGCACATCGCGGCGCGCCAGCAGGCCGCCGTGGATCTTGGGATGCAGCGTCTTGACGCGGCCATCGAGCATCTCCGGGAAGCCGGTGTGCTCGGCGACCTCGGTGACGGGCAGGCCGTTGTCGGCCAGCAGCTTCGCGGTGCCGCCGGTGGACAGCAGCGTCACGCCCAGCGCGTGCAGCGCGCGAGCGAATTCGAGCACGCCGGTCTTGTCGGAAACGGAAATCAGCGCGGTGGTCATGGCAGGCTCTTCTCTCTACTTGATCAGCTTGTGGTCGAGCAGCTTGCGCCGCAGCGTGTTGCGGTTGATGCCCAGCCATTCGGCCGCACGGCTCTGGTTGCCCTCGGCGTGGTTCATCACCGTTTCGAGCAGCGGCTTCTCGACCACGCGCAGGATCATCTCGTACATGTCGCTCGGCTCGACGCCGCGCAGATCCTTGAAGTAGCCCTCCAGGCTGTCTCGGATGCACTCCTCGATGTGTTTCTTGCTCATGCTTGTCGTGCGAGAAGGTCGTCGTTGGCCGCGCGGCCCGGGGCCGGCAGCCGGGGGTGGGCGTCGGCGAGGCGATCGAAGTAGTCCGCCACCGCGCGCAGCTGCACGGCGCCCGCGTCGATCGTGTTCATCTGCGCGCGGAAGACCTCGCCGCCGGGCAGGCCGCGCACCGCCCAGCCGATGTGCTTGCGCGCGCTGCGCACGCCGCTGGCTTCGCCGTACAGGCCGTAGTGGTCCTGCAGGTGCTCGATCAGCCAGTCCTTGGCCTGCAGCGTCTCGGGCGCCGGCAGTTCTTCGCCGGTGGCGAGGTAGTGCGCGACTTCGCGGAAGATCCACGGCCGGCCCTGCGCGGCGCGGCCGATCATGATCGCGTCGGCGCCGGTGGCTTCGAGCACCGCGCGCGCTTTTTGCGGCGAGTCGATGTCGCCGTTGGCGACGACGGGGATCGCAACGGCTTTCTTCACCGCCGCGATGGTGTCGTACTCCGCCTGCCCGCCGTAACCCTGCTCGCGCGTGCGGCCGTGCACCGTGACCATCGCGATGCCGCTGGCTTCGGCGATGCGCGCCAGGCGCAGCGCGTTGCGCTCGCTCTCGCACCAGCCGGTGCGCATCTTCAGCGTCACCGGCACATCGCGCGGCGCGCACACCGCGACCACGGCCTCGATGATCTGCGCGGCCAGCGCCTCGTCGCGCATCAGCGCCGAGCCGGCCCATTGGCTGCACACTTTCTTGGCCGGGCAGCCCATGTTGATGTCGATGACCTGCGCGCCGCGCGCGACGTTGTAGGCGGCGGCCTCGGCCATCATCGCCGCGTCGGTGCCGGCGATCTGCACCGCGATCGGCTCGCTCTCGCCGGCGTGGTCGGCGCGCCGGCTGGTCTTCAGGCTGCCCCACAGCTCGCGCCGCGAAGTCACCATCTCGCTGACCGCGTAGCCCGCGCCGAGGCGCTTGCACAGCATGCGGAAGGGGCGGTCCGTCACCCCGGCCATCGGGGCGGCGAACAGCCGGTTCGCCAGCGTGATGTGGCCGATGCGCATGGAGACGAGGAGGGCGGCTGCTGAAAAGAGAGGCAGGAGTATAGCCAGCGCCCTGTGCATGACCCTGCTGCGGCGCAGCGGCGGCCGCTATCGATAATCGCCGCGATGGAAGCCTGGCTGCAGTCGCTGCTGACGCTGCTCGCACTGCCCGAATACGGGCTGAGCACGGTGTTCGTGGTGGCGCTCGTCTCGGCCACGCTGCTGCCGCTGGGCTCGGAGCCGGCGGTGTTCGGGCTGATCAAGCTCAACGCCGCGATGTTCTGGCCGGCCATCCTCGTCGCCACCGCCGGCAACACCGTCGGCGGCGCGATCACCTGGGCGATGGGCTACGGCGCCGAGCGCGCCTACGAGCGCGTGACGCACAAGCACGTCGAGGCGCGCGCGCTGAAGTGGCTGGAGCGCTTCGGCGCCAAGGCCTGCCTGCTGTCGTGGCTGCCCGTGGTGGGCGATCCGCTGTGCGCCGTGGCTGGCTGGCTGCGCCTGCCGTTCTGGCCCTGCGTGCTCTACATGGCGATCGGCAAGTTCGCGCGCTACCTGGTGTGGACGGCGCTGCTGCTGTGGTGGTTTCCCGGGCAGCTCTGATACCGGCCAGCGATCAATCGTTCAGAAAGCCGGCCGCGTGGTCCAGGCGGCAAAGGGCCGTGCGGGCCGCCCGCGGCGCTTCGATGAGACGGTCGGCCCTGCGGGCCGACTGCCTTGCGCTGCTCGGTCTCGCGGCCCCGCCGCGGAACTCGCTTCGCGGGCTATCGCCCGCTGCGCTCAATCACCCGCGGCGAGCATGA
>JAKOZT010000007.1 GCA_029779845.1 Pseudomonadota bacterium
CGGCGGCTGTAGTTGCGGGCAGTGATGGTGGGCGGCGGACGCACGCCGTCGTCGCGATCTTCCAGTGCGAACGCCTGACTGGCCAGCGGGTCGCTGGCGATGCGCTCAAACTCCACATTGGCCACCACGCTGCCGCGCGACCAGGTGGCCGCCAGCGTACGGTCCACAGTGGCACGCAAGGTGAGCTCGGCGCCACCGCGCAGCCGCAGGCGCAGTTCGTCACGCTGCACGCGCACCGTGTGGCGCTCGAATGCGGGCTCGTCGCGGTCCACGCTGTCGCCGCCGCGCGCGTACACCAGCATGGCGTCGCAGGCCGGGGTAACGTTCTCGACCCACACCTCGGCACTGCGCTGGCCCTCCCAGCGGGCGCGGCCCCAGGCGCCGTAGAACGCGGCGCAGGCGGCCGGCACGCCGGCTGGCAAATCGCGCACACGCAGGTCCGCCGGCAGACGGACACCGCGCACCAGCAGGTTGCCGTCGGCGTCGCGGCGCACAGCGATCGGCGCTGCCGGCAATGCGGCAACACCCTCCGGCCGTGCTGCTTCGGCAAGCAGGGCAAGGCGCGCCTGCTCGGCCTGCCGGCGCTCAGCGAGATCGCGCTCGCGCTGTGCGGCCAATGCCTGCCGCGCCGCCTGTTCACGGGCTTCCGCCTCGCGCGCGGCCTGCGCCAGACGATCCAGCCGCGCTTGTTCCTCCGCTGCCTGCCGGCGTGCGGCCTCACGCGCCACCACCGCTGCCCGCTGCGCGGCCTCTGCCTGCGCCCGCGCGGCGTCAGCCAGCGCCTTTGCTTCAGCCTGTGCAGCCAGCCGGAGCCGCTGGGCAGCTTCGTCCAGCTCGGTGGCGACGCGCTCGCGCTCCAGCAGGGTCACGGCCACCTGTTGCGCAGCGGCCTTCTCGTTCTGCTGCAAACGCTTCAGGCGGCTCATCTCGGTGCGCAGTTGCGCTTCGGTCTGCTCACGACGCTCGCCCGGCACCACCAGCGACGCGGGCTCCACGCGGGCGGCACTGAACACGAAGCTGCGGTCGAGCGCGCCGCTGACCCAAGGCACCTGCTGGCCACGAGTCTCCTTGCGCACCCGTTCGGCAACGCGGCTGAACACCTGCTGCGCAGTCAGGCCCGGTTGCGCGAGGGCATCGACCAGCTCGGCGGTGAACACGCTGTTGCTGCGGCCATCGCCGTCCTC
>JAKOZT010000021.1 GCA_029779845.1 Pseudomonadota bacterium
GTTGCTGTCTTCCATATACACCGCCACTTTCAACCCTCTCCCGTCATCCTCATCCGCAAACACCGCAGGATTGGGCACGCGCTCGACAAAGCTCAAGCCCGGTGCATGCTCGCGGACCAGATCGCGCAGCCACGCTATCGACAACTCCGGTGCATTCAGGCACAGCAGCGCACGGCCGCCGGGCGCCAACAGGTCGGGCAGGCGGCGCAGCAGGCGCGCGTAGTCCTTGGTGGCGACGAAGCTGCCCTTCTGGTGGCTAGGCGGGTCGGCAATGATCAAGTCATACGGGCCGCCGCGCGTGAGCTTGCCCCATGAGCTGAACAGGTCGTGAGCCAGAAAGCTGGCGCCGCCGGTCAAGCCGTTGAGCGCGTGGTTCTGCTGCCCGGTGGCAAGGGCGCCACGCGCCATGTCGAGGTTGGTGACGTGCGCTGCGCCGCCTTGCAGCGCCGCGACGGAGAAGGCGCAGGTGTAGGCGAACAGGTTGAGCACCTTCGCGCCGCGCCCTTCCCTCTGGCGGAAACCCGCCGCGAACTCGCGCACCCAGCGGCGGCCTTCGGCCATGTCGAGGAACAGGCCGTGGTTCTGGCCGCGCAGCATGTGCACCAGAAAGCGCGCGGGGCCTTCGGTAACGATGTGCGGGTCGGGCACGCTGCCGGCCATGAGAAGCGTGTCGCTGCGCGCTTGCGGGCGCGCGGCTTGCCCACGTTGTTGAAAGACCCAGTTGAGTGATTGCGCCTGATCGCGCGGCGCGATCTGTTGCCAGCGGGCTTGCAGCGCGGCGCCGACGTTGGCGAGTTGTTCGTCGGTGGTGGTGGCGAAGCTGGTGAGGACGAAGACTGGCGGGTAGACGTCGAGCGTCCATTGCTCGCAGCCGGCATACAGGCCGCCACGGCCGTGGAAGATGCGGCAGGTGTCTACCGGCAGGGGCATGGTGGCGATGGCGTTGAGCAGGGCTTGCATGGTGATGTTTCAAGCGTTTTTGGCCTCTGGCCCTTTCTGGGAAAGCGCAAGCAGCTATTGTTTTAGGAATTCTCTCAAATTGCGGCGTGGATCTGGGTATGCCGTCAGGCCCTCACCCAGAGGGAGAGGGAGAAAGAGGTTGGCAGCATGCAAACCACCATCACGCGTTTCTTGCAGGGGCTGCCGTGACTGCGACAGGGCGCGTCGCCCCCACTGACGGCTGATCGCAGCCAAGCCCGCTACTACAAAAAAATGCATGCAAAAGCCGCGCAGCCCAGGCGGGGCGTGCGCGGCCAGCTCTCATTACAAGAGCGGTTGGCTTATCGCTTCTGCGGCGGCAAATCGGTGCAGCTGCCGTGCGCCACCTCGGCGGCCATGCCGATGCTCTCGCCCAGCGTGGGGTGCGGGTGGATGGTCTTGCCGATGTCGACCTCATCAGCGCCCATCTCGATGGCCAGGGCCACCTCGCCGATCATGTCGCCGGCATGCGTGCCGACAATGCCGCCGCCCAGGATGCGGCCATGGCCGTGTGCTTCCGGGCTGTCATCGAACAGCAGCTTGGTGAAGCCCTCGTCGCGGCCGTTGGCGATCGCCCGGCCCGAGGCCGTCCACGGGAACAGGCCCTTCTTCACCTTGATGCCCTTGGCCTTGGCCTCGTCCTCGGTCAGGCCGACCCAGGCCACCTCGGGGTCGGTGTAGGCCACGCTGGGAATGACGCGGGCGTCGAACTGGGCCTTGGTGTCACCCGCTGCCACCTCCGCCGCCACATGGGCCTCGTGCACCGCCTTGTGCGCCAGCATGGGCTGGCCGACCACGTCACCGATGGCGAAGATGTGCGGCACGTTGGTGCGCATCTGCACGTCCACCGGGATGAAGCCGCGCTCGCCGACGATCACGCCGGCTTTCTCGGCCGCGATCTTCTTGCCGTTGGGCGTGCGGCCGACGGCTTGCAGCACGAGGTCGTAGAGGCCTTCGCTCTTGGCGCCGTCCAGGCCCTCGAACATCACGCGGATGCCGTCCTTCGTGGCTTCGGCGCCGACCGTCTTGGTCTTGAGCATCAGCTTGTCGAAGCGGTGCGCGTTCATCTTCTGCCACACCTTGACGAGGTCGCGGTCCGCGCCCTGCATCAGGCCGTCGAGCATCTCGACGACGTCGAGCTTCGCGCCCAGCGTCGAATACACCGTGCCCATCTCCAGGCCGATGATGCCGCCGCCGATCACCAGCATCTTCTTCGGGCGCTGGCGCAGTTCGAGCGCGCCGGTGGAGGTGACGATGCGCGGGTCGTCCTTGGGCAGGAAGGGCAGCTTCACCGCCTCGGAGCCGGCGGCGATGATGGCCTGCTTGAACCTGATGGTCTGGGTGCTGCCGTCTTTCGTGAGCGCCACCTTGAGGTGGAACGGGTCGGCGAACTCGCCGCTGCCCTGCACCACCGTGACCTTGCGCATCTTGGCCATCGCGGCCAGGCCGCCGGTCAGCTTGGTAATGACCTTTTCCTTGTGCGCCTTGAGCTTGCCGAGGTCGACCACGGGCTCGGCGAAGCTCACGCCCAGCGCCTCGAAGTGCTTGACCTCGTCCATCACCGCGGCGACGTGCAGCAGCGCCTTGGACGGGATGCAGCCGACGTTCAGGCACACGCCGCCCAGCGTCGGGTAGCGCTCGACCAGCACGGTCTTCAGGCCGAGGTCGGCGGCGCGGAAGGCGGCGGAGTAGCCGCCCGGGCCGGCGCCGAGCACCAGCATGTCGCATTCGAGGTCGGCCCCGCCGGTGTGGGTGGCGGCGGCAGGCGCAACGTTCTCCGTTCGCCCTGAGCTTGTCGAAGGGCCGGCGGCCGAGGCATCCGTTCGCGCTGAGCCTGTCGAAGCGCTTGCGCCCGCCGCCTCCAGCGTCAGCACCACCGTCCCTTCGCTGACCTTGTCGCCCAGCGCCACGCGCAGCTCCTTCACCACGCCCGCATGCGAGGAAGGAATCTCCATCGAGGCCTTGTCGCTCTCGACGGTGATGAGCGACTGCTCGGCCTTGATCGTGTCGCCCGGCTTGACGAGCAGTTCGATGATCGCGACGTCCTTGAAGTCGCCGATGTCGGGAACCTTGATGTCGATGAGTGCCATCGTGTTCCCCTTACAGCAGCACCCGGCGGAAGTCCGCCAGGATGGATGCGAAGTAGGCGTTGAAGCGCGCCGCCGCCGCGCCGTCGATGACGCGGTGGTCCCAGCTCAGCGACAGCGGCAGGATCAGGCGCGGAACGAACTGCTTGCCGTCCCAGCGCGGCTCGGTGCTGCTCTTGCACACGCCGAGGATCGAAACCTCCGGCGCGTTGATGATCGGCGTGAAGTAGCGCCCGCCGATGCCGCCCAGCGAGCTGATCGAGAAGCAGCCGCCGCTCATCTCGGCCGGCGAGAGCTTGCCTTCGCGCGCCTTGGCGGCCAGCTCGCTCATCTCCTTGCTGATCGCGAGGATGCCCTTCTTGTCGGCGTCCTTGATCACCGGCACGACCAGCCCGTTGGGCGTGTCGGCCGCGAAGCCGATGTGGAAGTACTGCTTGAGCACCAGCTGCTCGCCGTCCAGCGAGGCGTTGAACTCGGGGAACTTCTTCAGCGCCGCGACCGAGGCCTTGATCAGGAAGGCGAGCATCGTGACCTTGACGCCGCTCTTCTCGTTCTCCTTGTTGAGCTGGACGCGGAAGGCTTCCAGCTCGGTGATGTCGGCGTCGTCGTGGTTGGTGACGTGCGGGATCACCACCCAGTTGCGGTGCAGGTTGGCGCCGCTGATCTTCTTGATGCGCGAGAGATCCTTGCGCTCGATCGGGCCGAACTTCGTGAAGTCGACCTGCGGCCAGGGCAGCAGGCCGGGGAAGGCGCCGCCGGCCGCCGCGCCCGCGCCGCCCTTGCCCTTCTGGGCCTGGGTCTGCAGCGCGCCGCTCATCACGCCCTTGACGAAGCCCTGCACGTCGTCCTGCGTGATGCGGCCCTTGGGGCCGGAGCCCTTGACCTCCTCCAGCGGCACACCGAGTTCGCGCGCCAGCTTGCGGATCGACGGCGAGGCATGCGGCAGCGCCCCCGTGGGCGCACTCGGCTCGTGCGCCGGCAGCGCGGCGGTGGGGGAAGGCTTGCCCGCCGCTTGCGCCGGAGCGGGAGCCGGCACCGTTCGCCCTGAGCTTGTCGAAGGGCCAGGCGTGGCACTCGAAGGGGCTTCGACAGGCCTGTCCTGAGCCTTGTCGAAGGGCTCAGCCCGAACGGATGGCGCACCGGCCGCCTCCAGCAGCAGCACCAGCGAGCCCTCGTTGACCTTGTCGCCCACGCCGACCTTCAGCTCCTTCACCACGCCGGCATGCGACGACGGGATCTCCATCGAGGCCTTGTCGCTCTCCACCGTGATCAGCGACTGCTCGGCCTTCACCGTGTCGCCCGGCTTGACCAGCACCTCGATGACCGCCACGTCCTTGAAGTCGCCGATGTCGGGGACTTTCACTTCCACCACTGCCATGTCTCGTCTCCGTCGTTCTTATGCGTACAGCGGATTGATCTTGTCCGCGTTGATGCCGTACTTCTTGATCGCCTCGGCCACCTTGGCGGCCGGCACCGTGCCCTCGTCGGCCAGCGCCTTCAGCGCGGCGACGACGACGTAGTGGCGGTTGATCTCGAAATGTTCGCGCAGCTTGCTGCGGAAGTCGCTGCGGCCGAAGCCGTCGGTGCCCAGCACGCGGTAGGCGCGGCCCTTGGGGATGAAGGCGCGGATCTGCTCGGCGTAGGCCCTCATGTAGTCGGTCGAGGCCACCACCGGGCCGGCGTGCGGCTCGAGCTGCTGCGTGACGAAGGGCACGCGCGCCTTCTCGGTCGGGTGCAGCAGGTTCCAGCGCTCGCAGTCCTGGCCTTCGCGCGCCAGCTCGTTGAAGCTCGGGCAGCTCCACACGTTGGCGGCCACGCCCCAGTCCTTCTCGAGCAGTTCCTTCGCGGCCATGCTCTCGCGCAGGATGGTGCCGCTGCCCAGCAGGTTGACGCGCGGCGTCTTCTTTTTGCCTTCCTCGAGCAGGTACATGCCCTTGATGATCTGCTCCTCGGTGCCGGGCTTCAGGCCGGGCATCGGGTAGTTCTCGTTGAGCAGGGTGATGTAGTAGAAGACGTTGTCCTGCTTCTCGACCATGCGCTTCAGGCCGTGGTGCAGGATCACGCCGACCTCGTGCGCGAAGCTCGGGTCGTAGCACACGCAGTTCGGGATCGTGCCGGCGAGGATGTGGCTGTGGCCATCCTCGTGCTGCAGGCCCTCGCCGTTGAGCGTGGTGCGGCCGCTGGTGCCGCCGAGCAGGAAGCCGCGCGCCTGCATGTCGCCGGCCGCCCAGGCCAGGTCGCCGATGCGCTGGAAGCCGAACATCGAGTAGTAGACGTAGAACGGCACCATGATGCGGTTGTTCGTCGAGTACGAGGTCGCCGCGGCGATCCAGCTCGACATGCCGCCCGCCTCGTTGATGCCTTCCTGCAGGATCTGCCCGGCCTTGTCCTCGCGGTAGTACATCACCTGGTCCTTGTCGACCGGTGTGTACTGCTGGCCCGCCGGGTTGTAGATGCCGATCTGGCGGAACAGGCCTTCCATGCCGAAGGTGCGCGCCTCGTCGACGAGGATGGGCACGACGCGCGGGCCCAGCGCCTGGTCGCGCAGCAGCTGCGTCAGGAAGCGCACGTAGGCCGGCGTGGTGCTGATCTCGCGGCCTTCGGCGGTGGGCTCCAGCACGGCCTTGAAGGTCTCCAGCGCCGGCACGGTGAACTGCTCCCCGGCCTTGGTGCGGCGGTGCGGCAGATAGCCGCCCAGCTTCTCGCGGCGCTCGTGCAGGTAGCGCATCTCCGGCGTGTCGTCGGCCGGCTTGTAGAACGGGATGTCGCCGAGCTGCTCGTCGGGAATGGGCACGTTGAAGCGGTCGCGGAAGGCGCGCACGTCCTCGTCGATCAGCTTCTTGGTCTGGTGCGCGGTGTTCTTGCCCTCGCCGCTCTTGCCCATGCCGAAGCCCTTGACGGTCTTGATCAGCAGCACCGTCGGCTGGCCCTGGTGGCTGTTGGCGCGGTGGAAGGCCGCGTAGACCTTCTGCGGATCGTGGCCGCCGCGCTGCAGGCGCCAGATGTCCTCGTCGCTCATCTTGGCGACCATCTCGAGCAGCTTGGGATGGCGGCCGAAGAAGTTCTTGCGCACGAAGGCACCGTCGTTGGCCTTCATCGCCTGGTAGTCGCCGTCGACCACGTCCATCATCACCTTGCGCAGGATGCCGTCCTTGTCGCGCGCGAGCAGCGGATCCCAGTAGCTGCCCCACAGCAGCTTGATGACGTTCCAGCCCGAGCCGCGGAACTCGCTCTCCAGCTCCTGGATGATCTTGCCGTTGCCGCGCACCGGGCCGTCCAGGCGCTGCAGGTTGCAGTTGATGACGAAGATCAGGTTGTCGAGCTTCTCGCGCGCCGCCAGGCCGATCGCGCCCAGGCTCTCGGGCTCGTCCATCTCGCCGTCGCCGCAGAACACCCAGACCTTGCGGTTGGCGGTGTCGGCGATGCCGCGCGCGTGCAGGTACTTCAGGAAGCGCGCCTGGTAGATCGCCATCAGCGGGCCCAGGCCCATCGAGACGGTCGGGAACTGCCAGAACTCGGGCATCAGCTTGGGGTGCGGGTAGCTGGAGATGCCCTTGCCGTCGACCTCCTGGCGGAAGTTCAGCAGCTGCTCCTCGCTGATGCGGCCTTCCATGTAGGCGCGCGCGTAGACGCCCGGCGCGCTGTGGCCCTGGATGTAGAGCAGGTCGCCGCCGTGGCCCTCGCTCTCGGCATGCCAGAAGTGGTTGAAGCCGGTGCCGAACATCGTCGCCAGCGAGGCGAAGCTGGAGATGTGGCCGCCGAGATCCCCGCCGTCGGCCGGGTGCAGGCGGTTCGCCTTGACCACCATCGCCATCGCGTTCCAGCGCATGTAGGTGCGCAGCCGCTCCTCGATCTCGATGTTGCCGGGTGTGCGCTCTTCCTGGTCGGGCGGGATGGTGTTGACGTAGGCGGTGTTGGCCGAGAACGGCAGCTCGATGCCGGCCTGGCGCGCGTGGTCGATCAGCTGCTCGAGCAGAAAGTGGGCGCGCTCGCCGCCTTCGGCGCCGATGACGGCCGAAAGCGCATCGAGCCACTCGCGGGTCTCCTGGCTGTCGGCATCGTTGGCGGCCGCGCCTAGGAAGGATTCGGGCACTGCGGACATGCTTGTCTCCTGATGGTGTTTTTGACGACGGGCGCGAGTGTGGCACAAGCGCTGCCATTTTCCAAATCGCAGGAATACGTACCACGATGCGGAATTAACAAACCGCCTGCTCCGCCGCCGCGGCCGATGCGAGAGCGTGGCGCGGAAAGCGCCCGCCGATAATCCGCAGATGCACGCACCCCCGGAAGCCGCCGCGCCGGCGCGCACGCCCCCCGGCTGGCCGCAGCGCCTGTTTCGCCGCTGGTGGCGGCGCCAGTCGCCGGCGCGCCAGGACCGCTACGCCACGCTCGGGCCGCTGGTGTCGGTGCTGCTGTTCCTGGCGGCGATCATTTCCGCGTTCTGGTACCTGCGCAACGAGGAACTGGAGCGCGAGCAGGCCGCGGTGCAGCGCGACACCGAGATCGCCCAGCAGCAGATCCGCCTGCGCCTGATCGAGAACCAGGAACAGCTGGTGCGCATCGCGCGCGAGATCGGCACGCGCGCGATCGACCAGGAAGAGTTTCTCGGCCAGGCCGCCTCGTTCACGCGCGAGCGGCCGGAGATCGCCGCGCTGACCTGGATCGGCGCGAACCGCGCGCGCCGCGCCAGCTACTCGGCCACCACCTTCGCCGCCGAGACCGGCGCGCAGCCCGAGCGCCCCGGCGCGCCGCGCCCGACCGAGCCCGATGCCGCCTTCGAAGCGGCGCGCGAACTGCGCCAGCCGGTGTACTCGCGGCCCTTCACCGACGCCGCCGGCAGCGCCGTCTTCCAGGTGCAGGTGCCGCTGATCGACCGCGCCGCCTTCGCCGGCGTGCTGGTGGCCGAGTATTCGGTGGAGAGCCTGGTGCGCTACTTCGTGCCGGCCGAGGTGTCGAACCGCCACGCCATCGCGCTGCTCGACGCCGAGGACCGCGTGCTCGCCAGCACGGTCACGCTGGCCGGCGTGCAGCGCGCGCAGATCGTGCACGACGTGCCGCTGGCGCCGGCCGGCAACGGCCTGTTCCTGCGCGGACAGGGGCGGCGCACCTCGATCGGCCTGATCTCCAACACGCTGTTCTGGATGGTGGCCGCGCTGTCGGTGCTGACCGTCTGGATGCTGCTGGGCACCTGGCGCCACATGCGGCGCCGCCTGCAGATGCAGAACGCGCTGGTCAGCGAGACCAACTTCCGCCGCGCGATGGAGAACTCCATGCTGACCGGCATGCGCGCGATGGACCAGGAAGGCCGCATCACCTACGTCAACCCGGCGTTCTGCGCGATGACGGGCTTCCTCGAGTCGGAGCTGATCGGCCGCCGCCCGCCCTTCCCCTACTGGCCGCCCGACCGCTACGAGGAGAACGCGCGGCTGCTGCAGCAGGAGCTGCAGGGGCGCAGCCCGGCCGGCGGCATCGAGGTGAAGGTGATGCGCAAGGACGGCTCGACCTTCGACGCGCGCATGTACGTCTCGCCGCTGATCGACCCGAAGGGCCAGCAAAGCGGCTGGATGACCTCGATGACCAACATCACCGAGGCCAAGCGCATCCGCGACCAGCTCTCCGCCTCGCACGAGCGCTTCACCACCGTGCTGGAGGGGCTGGACGCGGCGGTGTCGGTGCTGTCGGTGCAGCAATCCGAACTGCTGTTCGCGAACCGCTCGTACCGCCTGTGGTTCGGCGCCGACGCGCGCGGCCACGCGCTGCTGGCCGGCGGCGAGAGCGCGCCTTTCGAGACCAGCGAATTCGGCGACACCATCGAATCGCTCGGCGGCCTGCCCACCGCCGAGCTGACCGAGGCCACGTCGGATTCGCGCGAGGTCTTCCTCGAGCCGCTGCAGAAGTGGTTCGACGTGCGCACGCGCTACCTGCAATGGACCGACGGGCGCCTCGCGCAGATGCTGATCGCCACCGACATCAGCGCGCGCCGCCACGCCGAGAACCTGGCCGCGCACCAGGCCGAGAAGGCGCAGGTGACGAGCCGGCTGGTGACGATGGGCGAGATGGCCTCGTCGGTGGCGCACGAGCTGAACCAGCCGCTGACGGCGATCACCAACTACTGCAACGGCATGGTCAGCCGCGTGCGCGGCGACCAGATCGCCAAGGACGACCTGATCGCGGCCCTGGAAAAAACCGCGCGCCAGGCGCAGCGCGCCGGGCAGATCATCCACCGCATCCGCGCCTTCGTGAAGCGCAGCGAGCCGCAGCGCCAGCCCTCGCAGGCGCGCGACATCGTCGAGGACGCGGTGGAGCTCGCCGGCATCGAGCTGCGCCGGCGCAACGTGGCGCTGTCGACCTACGTCGCGCAGCGATTGCCGACGCTGATGGTCGACCCGATCCTGATCGAGCAGGTGGTGCTCAACCTGATCAAGAACGCCGCCGAGGCGATCGACAACGCGGGGCTGCCGCCGAAGCGCCGCATCATCGAGCTGCGCGTGGTGCCGCGCCACACGCCCGAGGAAGGCGGCGTGATCGAGTTCACGGTCACCGATTCCGGCCCGGGCCTGAAGGACGAGGTGATCGGGCGACTGTACGAGGCTTTCTTCTCGACCAAGACCGACGGCCTGGGCATCGGCCTGTCGCTGTGCCGCTCGATCATCGAGAGCCATCGCGGCCGGATCAAGGCGCAGAACCTCTACAATGGAGAGACCGTCACGGGCTGCCGTTTCTCCTTCACGCTGCCGGTCGACATCACGCGCAGCGACGCCCACCCGACCTCCCAACCGACTGCCGTTTCATGAGCCTGATCCCCAAGAAAGGCACCGTCTACGTCGTCGACGACGACGAGGCCGTGCGCGATTCGCTGCAGTGGCTGCTCGAGGGCAAGGACTACCGCGTCAAGTGCTTCGACTCGGCCGAGTCGTTCCTGTCGCGCTTCGATCCGCGCGAGGTGGCCTGCCTGATCGCCGACATCCGCATGGACGGCATGAGCGGCCTCGAGCTGCAGGACCGCCTGATGGAGCGCAAGAGCCCGCTGCCCATCGTCTTCATCACCGGCCACGGCGATGTGCCGATGGCGGTGACGACGATGAAGAAGGGCGCGATGGACTTCATCGAGAAGCCCTTCAAGGAAGAGGAACTGCTGTCGCTGGTCGAGCGCATGCTCGACCAGGCGCGCGCCGCCTTCAGCCAGCACCAGGAAGCCGCCAGCCGCGACGCGCTGCTGTCGCGCCTGACCACGCGCGAGGCGCAGGTGCTCGAGCGCATCGTCGCCGGGCGGCTGAACAAGCAGATCGCCGACGACCTGGGCATCAGCATCAAGACGGTGGAGGCGCACCGCGCCAACATCATGGAAAAGCTCAACGCCAACACCGTGGCCGACCTGCTGAAGATCGCGCTCGGCGCGCAGGCCGCCAAGGCCTGAGCGTTGCCCACCCACCCGAGGCCGCTGCGAAGCGGCCTTTGTTCTTTCAAGAGGACTGTTTCCCATGACCGCCCAGTTGATCGACGGCAATGCCCTGGCGAAGAAGACGCGCGAAGAGGTCGCCGCGCGCGTCGCCGCGCTGGTCAGGCGCGGCCGGCGGCCGGGGCTGGCCGTCATCCTCGTCGGCGACAACCCGGCCTCGCAGGTGTACGTGAAGCACAAGGTGGCCGACTGCGAGAGCGTGGGCATGCATTCGGTGCTCGACCGCCACCCGGCCGACCTGCCCGAGGCGGAGCTGCTGGCGCGCATCCGCGCGCTGAACGCCGACCCGGCCATCGACGGCATCCTGGTGCAGCTGCCGCTGCCGCCGCACATCGACGCGAACAAGGTGATCGAGACCATCTCCCCGGCGAAGGACGTCGACGGCTTCCACGTCGCCAGCGCCGGCGCGCTGATGATCGGCCGCCCCGGCTTCAAGGCCTGCACGCCCTACGGCTGCATGAAGATGCTCGAAGCGATAGCCTGCGATCCGAAGGGCAAGCACGCGGTGGTGATCGGCCGCAGCAACATCGTCGGCAAGCCGATGGCGCTGATGCTGCTGCAGGCCAACGCGACGGTGACCGTGTGCCACAGCGCCACGCCCGACCTCGCTGCCCACACGCGGCAGGCCGACATCGTGGTCGCCGCGGTCGGCAAGCGCAACGTCCTGACCGCCGGCATGGTCAAGCCCGGTGCGGTGATCATCGACGTCGGCATGAACCGCAACGAGGCAGGCAGACTGTGCGGCGACGTCGACTTCGACGGCGTGCGCGAAGTGGCCGGCTGGATCACCCCGGTGCCCGGCGGCGTCGGCCCGATGACGCGCGCCATGCTGCTGGTCAACACCCTCGAAGCCGCCGAACGCGCGGCCTGACACCACGCCCATGGACAACAACCCGCTGCTCTCGCTCGACGCGCTGCCCGCCTGGGACCGCATCCGCCCCGAACACGTCAAGCCGGCGGTCGACGCGCTGCTGGCGCAGGCCGACGCGGCGCTCGAACAGGCGGTGAGCGCCGCGACGCCGGCCGACTACGACGCGCTCTCGGCCGTGCTCGACGTGGCCACCGAGCGCCTCGGCCGCGCGTGGGGCGCGGTGCGCCACCTCAACGCGGTGATGGACACGCCCGAGCTGCGCGCCGCCTACGGCGAGAACCTGCCGCGCATCACCGAGTTCCACACCCGGCTGGGCGCCGACGAGCGGCTCTACGCCAAGTACAAGGCCATCCTCGCCGCGCCTGCGGCGGCATCGCTGAGCCCGGCGCGGCGCAAGGCGCTGGAAAACGCGGTGCGCGACTTCGTGCTCTCCGGCGCCGAGCTGCGCGGCGAGGCGAAGCAGCGCTTCACGCAGATCCAGGAGCGCCAGGCCGAGCTGTCGCGCGCTTTCTCCGAGCATGTGCTGGACGCCACCGACGGCTTCGCCTACTACGCCGGCGAAGCCGAACTCGACGGCGTGCCGGCCGACGTGGTGCAGGCCGCGCGCGCCGCCGCGCAGGCCGAGGGCCTGGAAGGCCACAAGCTGACCCTGCACTTCCCGAGCTACTTCCCGGTGATGCAGAACGCGCGCAGCCGGCCCTTGCGCGAGAAGCTCTACCGCGCCTACGTGACGCGCGCCAGCGAGCTGGGCCCGGCCGCGCTCGACAACGGCCCGCTGATGCGCGAGATGCTCGCGCTGCGCCAGGAAGAGGCGCAGCTGCTCGGCAAGGCGAACTTCGCCGAGGTGTCGCTGGTCGCGAAGATGGCCGAGTCGCCGCAGCAGGTGATCGCCTTCCTGCGCGACCTCGCCGCGCGCGCCCGCCCCGGTGCCGAGCGCGACCTCGCCGAGCTGCGCGCCTTCGCGCGCGACGAGCTGGGCATAGACGACCTGCAGGCCTGGGACATGCCCTTCGCCAGCGAGCGCCTGAAGGAGAAGCGCTACGCCTTCAGCGACCAGGAGATCAAGCCTTACTTCGTGCAGGAGCGGGTGCTCGACGGCCTGTTCCGCATCGTCGAGACGCTGTTCGAGGTGCGCATCCGCCCCGACGACGCGCCGGTATGGCACCCGAGCGTGCGCTTCTTCCGCATCGAGCGGCCGGCGGCGAGCGGCGATGCGCCGGCCGAACTGATCGGCCAGTTCTACCTCGACCCGCACGCGCGCCCCGGCAAGCGCCCCGGTGCCTGGATGGACGGCACGCGCGAGCGCTGGCTGCGCCCGGGCCGGCAGTTGCAGACGCCGGTGGCGCACCTGGTGTGCAACTTCGCGCCGCCGCTGGACGGCCGGCCCGCGCTGCTGACGCACGACGACGTGCAGACGCTCTTCCACGAGTTCGGCCACGGCCTGCACCACCTGCTGACGCGCGTCGACGACCTGGGCGTCTCGGGCATCTCCGGCGTCGAGTGGGACGCGGTCGAGCTGCCCAGCCAGTTCATGGAGAACCTGTGCTGGGAATGGGAGGTGCTGCAGCGCCTGAGCGGCCACGTCGACAGCGGCGAGCCGCTGCCGCGCGCCCTCTTCGAGCGCATGCTCGCGGCGAAGAACTTCCACAGCGGATTGCAGACGCTGCGCCAGGTGGAGTTCGCGCTGATCGACATGCGGCTGCACGCCGAGCCGGGCAGCCAGGCGCGCATCGCCGAGGTGGCCGCCGAGGTGCGCGCCGAGGCGGCGGTGCTGACTACGCCGCCCTTCAACCGCTTCCTGCACAGCTTCTCGCACATCTTCGCGGGCGGCTACGCGGCCGGCTACTACAGCTACAAGTGGGCCGAGGTGCTGTCGGCCGACGCCTGGAGCGCCTTCGAGGAAGCCGCCGCCAGCGGCAGCGTGCTGGACGTGCCCACCGGACGGCGCTACCGGCAAAGCGTGCTGGAAGCCGGCGGCAGCCGCGGCGCGATGGACAGCTTCAAGGCCTTCCGCGGCCGCGAGCCGCGCATCGACGCGCTGCTGCGCCACCAGGGGCTGAGCGGCGATCACGGCGGGCCGCCGGCCGCAGCGTGAGCAATTGCCCACGCCGGCGCTCGGGCGCCGGCGGCCGGCTCGCTACCATTGCCCTTGCGCACCCTGCGCCGGAGCCGACCATGACCGCCTCGATTGCCTCCCTCCGCATCTGCCGCCTGATGTTCGGCGCGGCGGCGCTCGCGCTCGCGCTGCCGGCCTCGGCGCTGTACAAGGTGGTCGGCCCCGACGGCAAGGTCACCTACACCGATCGCCCGCCCGCGCCCGCCGCCGGGCGCGTCAGCCCGGTCAACTCGCGCACCGGCACGGCCGAGCCCGACGCGGTGCTGCCGCTCGAACTGCGCCAGGCCGCCAGCCGCTTCCCGGTGACGCTGTACACGCAGACCAGCGGCTGCGAGCCCTGCGACGATGCGCGCGCGCTGCTGCGCAAGCGCGGCATTCCGTTCAGCGAACGCCAGGTGAGCAGCGCCGAGGACGGCGAGGCGCTGCAGAAGCTCAGCGGCGGCCGCGAGACGCCGCTGCTGACGATCGGCGCACAGCAGCTCAAGGGCCTGCAGCCCGAGACCTGGAACAACTACCTCGACCTGGCCGGCTACCCGCGCGAATCGCGCCTGCCGCCGGGCTACGCCTTCGCGGCGCCGCGCCCGCTGGTGGAGCGCCCCGCCGCGCCGGCCTCGGCGCCGGCACCGGCGCCGCGCCCGGCCGACGAACTGCCGCCCCCGCCGCCGCCCGGCTCGATCAGGTTCTGATCGCCGCCCTTGTCGCGACCACATGGCGCGCCGGCAGCGCGCCGGCGCCGACCACCACGCCCATCAGCCAGAACAGCGCCGAGGCGCCGACCAGCGCGCCGAGCGCGCCGAACAGCAGCGGCATCACCGCGCTGGAGAAGTTGATCGTCATCGAGCGCAGTGCGATCGCCTCGCCGTGGCGATCGGGCGGCGTCAGCTGGTGCAGCGTCGCCATGATCATCGGCTGCACCGCGCCGAGCGCGAGGCCCAGCGCGGCGGCCAGCGCCGCCATCGCCAGCGGCGCGTGCGCCCACGGATAGAGCACGAACACGCCGGCCGTCCACAGCATGCAGCCGGCCAGCACCTGCCCTTCGCGCAGGTGCTGCGCCACCAGCGGGATGGCCAGCCGCACCGCCGCCACTGCGAGCGCGAATACGCCCAGCACCAGCCCGATCGCCGAGGCCGAGAAGCCGCGTTCGTGGCCCAGCACCGGCACCAGGAAGGCATGCACGTCCCAGCTCGACGAGAGCAGCCAGTTCACCGCCAGCAGCCGGCGCAGTCCCGGCGTGCGCAGCAGGTCGCGGGCGCGCGGCGCGGCGGCGTCCCTGGTGCGCGGCCGCGGCGCTTCCTTCGGCACGCGCCGCGCCCAGGCCAGCGCGCCCAGCGGCAACACGAGCAGCGCGGCGTAGGCGGCGCGGAAGCCGCCCAGGTCGATCAGCGCGCCGGCCAGCACCGGGCCGATCACGTTGGCCAGCGCCGGCGCGAGGCCGAGCCAGCTGAACACGCGCTTGAGCGCGGTGGTGTCGACGGCGTGGCGGCCGGCGGTGCGCTGGATCGCGATCAGCCCGACGTTGGCGCCCGCGCCGACCAGCATCGCCGCCGCGCACATCGCCGGGAAGGTGAAGCGCGGCAGCCAGGTGACGGCCAGCGCGATGAAGGCGCCGAGCATCGTCAGCACCACCGCGATGCGCATCGGATGGTGGTAGCCGCGCCGGTCGGCGAGCCGGCCGGCGGCCAGGGCGAGCGCGATCGGCGCGGCGGCGAACAGCCCCATCAGCACGCCCACCACCCAGGCCGCGTGGCCCTCGCGCAGCGCCTGCAGGGGAGCGGCCATGCGCACGCCGGTCATGCAGGCGTGCAGGCAGATCTGACCGACGATCAGCGCGGCGAGGATGCGGCCCAGGCCCGCACCGCCGGCCGCGTCAGGCGGCGTCTTCGGCATCCTCGTCGGCGGCTTCCAGTCCGGGCAGCAGCGCCTGGGCGCGCTGTTCACCCACGGCCTCGACGGTCTTCAAGCGGCGCGCCATCGCTCGGCTGCGCACCTCGGCGGCGTCGATGGTGTTGGAGGCCTCTTCGAGCTTCTTCTTGGTCTTGGCCAGCACGTCGCCGAACTTGGCGAACTCGGTCTTCACCGCGCCCAGCACCTCCCACACCTCGGCGCTGCGCTTTTCCAGCGCCAGCGTGCGAAAGCCCATCTGCAGGCTGTTCAGCGTGGCCAGCAGCGTGGTCGGGCCGGTGAGCATCACGCGAAACTCGCGCTGCAAGGCTTCGGAGAGGCCCGGCCGGCGCAGCGCCTCGGCGTACAGGCCCTCGGTGGGCACGAACAGGATCGCGAACTCGGTGGTGTGCGGCGGGGCGACGTACTTCTCGCGGATCGTGCGCGCTTCGAGCTTGAGGCGCGTCTCGATCGCGCGGCCGGCCGCTTCGGCGCCGGCCATGTCGGCGCGCTCCTGCGCGTCGAGCAGGCGCTCGTAGTCCTCGCGCGGGAACTTGGCGTCGATCGGCAGCCACAGCGGCACGCCGTCGGCGCGCTGGCCCGGCAGCCGCACCGCGAACTCGACGCGCGCGCCGCTGCCCGGCACGGTCTCGACGTTCACCTCGTACTGCCCGGCGGTGAACACCTGCTCGAGCAGGCCGGCGAGCTGCACCTCGCCGAACACGCCGCGCGTCTTCACGTTGGTCAGCACGCGGTTGAGCGAGCCGACGTCCTTCGCCAGGCCCTGCATCTCGCCCAGGCCCTTGTGCACCTGGTCGAGCCGGTCGGCCACCTGCTTGAAGCTCTCGCCCAGGCGCTGTTCGAGCGTGGCGTGCAGCTTCTCGTCGACGGTGGCGCGCATCTGCTCGAGCTTCTTCTCGTTGTCGGCCTGGATCGCCTGCAGGCGCTGCTCGACGCTCACCCGCACCGTCGCCACCTGCTCGCCGAAGGCATCGGCGAAGCGCTTCAGCGCGGCGTCCTGCGCGTCGCGCGAAGCCTGCGACTGCTGCGCCAGCGAGCTCGTCGCCTGCTGGAGCGACTGCGCCACCATCTGCTGCATCGCCGCGAGCTGGGTGCGGAAGGAGTCGATCTGCTCGTTCTGCGTGCGCGCCACGTCGCCCTGCCGCGCCAGCAGCGTCTGCTGGAACAGCGCGAGCGCCTGGCTGAGCTCCTGGCGCGTGCCGCGCGCGCTGTCCTGCACCTCGTTGCGCACCTCGCGCAGGCCGCCCTGGTGCTCGTCGGCGCGCGGGCGCAGCACGACCAGCAGCAGCAGGATCAGCACGTTCAGCGCGGCCAGCGCCACCAGCAGCCAGGTCATCCATTCGGGCATGGCGCGATTGTGACAGCGGCGCCCTGCAAGAAAGCCCGCGCAGCGCTATCGTGCGCAACGCACAACCACAAGGAGACAGCCCACCATGCTCACCCTGAACGTCAACGGCAGGACACGCAGCGTCGACGCCGAGGCCGACACCCCGCTGCTGTGGGTGCTGCGCGAGAACCTGCAGCTCACCGGCACCAAGTTCGGCTGCGGCATGGCGCTGTGCGGCGCCTGCACCGTGCACCTCGACGGCAAGCCGGTGCGATCGTGCTCGACGCCCCTCTCGGCGGCAGCGGGCAGGAAGGTCACCACCATCGAAGGCGTGGGCGCCACGCGCACCGGCAAGGCGGTGCAGGCTGCCTGGGCGAAGCAGGACGTGCCGCAGTGCGGCTACTGCCAGTCGGGCCAGATCATGAGCGCCTGCGCGCTGCTGGCCGACAAGAAGGCGCCCGCCGACGCCGACATCGACGCCGCGATGAGCGGCAACATCTGCCGCTGCGGCACCTACAACCAGATCCGCGCCGCGATCAAGGATGCGTCGGCGACGCTGGCGAAGGGAGCGTGACCATGGACGCGACCCTCATCACTTCACGCCGCGGCTTCATGCAAGGCAGCGGCGCATTGACGATTGCCTTCGCGCTGCCGTTGCCGGGCCGATCGCAGGCCGCCGCGCCGGCCGTGTTCGCGCCCAACGCCTGGCTGCGTCTGGCGGGCGACGGTACGGTGACCGTGATGTGCGGCTCGGCCGAGATGGGCCAGGGCGTGCTGACGGCGATCCCGATGCTGCTGGCCGAAGAGCTCGACGCCGACTGGAAGCGCGTGCGCGTGCAGCAGTCGCCGGTCGACCAGGCCTACAACAACCCGATGTTCGGCATGCAGGCCACCGGCGGCAGCACCACGGTGCGTGCGCACTGGGAACCCTTGCGCAAGGCCGGCGCCGCCGCGCGCGAGATGCTGGTGGCCGCCGCCGCCGCGCAGTGGAAGGTGCCCGCCGACGAATGCCGCACCGAAGCCGGCCAGGTGATCCATGCCGGCGGCAAGAAGCTCGCCTACGGCGCGCTGGTGCCGGCCGCAGCCAAGCTCGCGGTGCCGGCCGAGCCCAAGCTGAAGGATCCGAAGGACTTCCGCATCCTCGGCAAGCGCACCAACCGCCTCGACACGCCGGGCAAGCTCGACGGCAGCGCGAAGTTCGGCATCGATGCGATGGTGCCCGGCATGCTGGTGGCCGTGATGGCGCGCGCGCCGCAGCCCGGCGCCAAGCCGGCCAAGGTGGACGACACCAAGGCCAAGGCGGTGAAAGGCGTGCGGCAGATCATCACCATCCCGCACGGCGTGGCGGTGCTCGCCGACGGCTACTGGGCCGCCAAGAAGGGCCGCGACGCGCTCGCGATCGACTGGGACCTGGGCGCGGCCCGGGATCTCTCCAACGCCAAGGTGAGCGACCTGCTCGCCGGCGCGGCGAGCCAGGCCGACGCGATCGCGCTCGATGCCGGCAACGTCAAGGACGCCGCCGCCACCAGCGCCGGCACGCTGGACGCGACCTACGAAGCGCCCTACCTCGCGCACGCCTGCATGGAGCCGATGAACTGCACGGCCTGGGTGCGCGGCGACACGGTCGAGATCTGGGCCGGCACGCAGAGCCAGGGGCCGAGCCAGGGCATTCTCGGCCAGGTGGCCTCGGTGACGCCGGCCAAGGTGAAGGTCAACACGCTGCTGCTCGGCGGCGGCTTCGGGCGGCGCTTCGCGCCCGACTTCACGATCGACGCGACGCTGCTGTCGAAGATCTCGGGCAAGCCGGTCAAGCTGATCTACACGCGCGAGGACGACATGGCCGCCGGCTTCTACCGCCCGGCCTCGGTGGCGAAGTTCGAGGCCGCGCTCGATGCGCAGGGCCGGCCGACGATGCTCAAGTGCGGCGTCGGCTCGCCGTCGATCATGGCGGCCTCGGGCTTCTTGAAGATCCCCGACAACGGCGTCGACGCGATGGCGATGGAAGGCATCGCCGACCACCCCTACGACGTCGCCAACCAGCGCCTGGCCTACGGCCGCGGCGAGCCGGGTCCGCAGGTGTGGTTCTGGCGCTCGGTGGGGCACTCGCAGAACATCTTCTTCATCGAGAGCTTCATCGATGAGCTGGCCGCGGCCGCGAAGGCCGACCCCTTCGAGTACCGGCGCGCGCTGCTGAGCAAGCAGCCGCGCTACAAGGGCGTGCTCGAACTCGCCGCGCAGAAAGCCGGCTGGGGCACGCCGCCGCCCAAAGGCGTGTTCCGCGGCATCGCGGTGGCGCAGAGCTTCGGCAGCTACGTGGCCGAGGTGGTGGAGGTGGCTGTCGCCGCCGACGGCACGCCCAGAGTGCTGCGCGTGGTCGCCGCGGTGGACTGCGGCATGACGGTCAACCCGCAGACCATCGAGCGCCAGATCGAAGGCGGCATCGTCTACGGCCTGTCGGCGGCGCTGTACGGCCGCATCGGCTTCAAGGACGGGCGCGTCGAGCAGGGCAACTTCCACGACTACCCGGTGCTGCGCATCAACGAGATGCCCAAGGTGGAAGTGCACATCGTGGCGAGCCGCGAGAAGCCCGGCGGCATCGGCGAGCCCGGCACGCCGCCGATCGCGCCGGCCGTCGCCAATGCGATCTTCGCGGCCACGGGCAAGCGGCTGCGCAGCCTGCCGTTCGATACGGCGCAGCTCAAGTCGGGCTGAGCGCGCCGGCCTCGGCGATGCGGCGATGCAGGTGGGCGAGCGCCTCGTCCACCTGATCCACCAGCACCAGGCACAGATCGCCCGGATTCAGCGCGGCGAGCGCACGATCGATCGCGACGAACTCGCCGCGGATCTCCTCGACCTCGCGCGTGCGCGGCGCGCCTTTCAGGCCGTCGCGCAGCAGGCCGATCACCTCGCCGTCGGCGCGGCCGCGCTGCGCGGCGTCCTGGTAGAGCAGCACGCTGTCGAAGGCCGCGCCGAGGATCTGCGTCTGCTCGCGGATGTCCTCGTCGCGGCGGTCGCCGGCGGCGCTGATCACCACGCTGCGGCGCTTGCCCGGCATCGCGTCGACCGCCGCCACCAGCGCGCGCATCGCGTCGGCGTTGTGGCCGTAGTCGGCGATCACCGTCGCGCCGCGGTAGTCCATCACGTTGAAGCGCCCGGGCGCGTTCTGCGTGTCGTTGACGAAGCTCGCCAGGCCGCTGCGCACCGCGTCGAAATGCAGGCCGCAGCCCCAGGCGGCGGCCACCGCGGCGAGCGTGTTCTCGACCTGGAACGAGATCGTGCCGGCGCGCGTCAGCGGCACCTCGCGCAGCGGCAGCCGCGCGCGCGCCGAGCCTTCCACCGCGACGATGGCGTCGCCCTCCACGAACACCGAGCGCCCGCCCTGCGCGCGGTGCGCCACCAGCGCGGGCAGGTGGCCGTCGACGGCGAACAGGATCACCCCGCCCGGGCAGGCCGCGGCCATGCGCAGCGTGATCGGGTCGGCCGCGTTGAGCACCGCGAAGCCGTCCGGCGCCACGTTCTGCACGATCACGCGCTTGAGCACCGCGAGGTCTTCCACCGTGGTGATGTAGTTCAGCCCGAGGTGGTCGCCCGCGCCCATGTTGGTGACCAGGCCGACCTGGCAGCGGTCGAAGCCCAGGCCTTCGCGCAGGATGCCGCCACGCGCGGTCTCGAGCACCGCCGCCTCGGTGTCGGGATGCGCGAGCACGTTGCGCGCGCTCTTCGGGCCGCTGCAGTCGCCGCTGTCGATCTGGTGGCCGTCGACCCACACGCCGTCGGTGTTGGTCATGCCGACCTTCAATCCGGCGGCGGCGAACAGGTGCGCGATCAGCCGCGTCACGGTGGTCTTGCCGTTGGTGCCGGTGACGGCCACCACCGGGATGCGGCCGTCCTGCCCGGCCGGGAAGAGCCGCTCGACGATCGCCTCGCCCACCGGGCGCGGCTTGCCGAAGCTCGGCGCCAGGTGCATGCGCAGCCCGGGCGCGGCGTTCACCTCGACGACGCCGCCGCGCTGCTGCTCCAGCGGCACGCCGACGTTCTCGCACACCACGTCGACGCCGCAGATCTCCAGGCCCACCATGCGCGCCGCAGCCACCGCGCGCGCCGCCACCTGCGGGTGCACGTCGTCGGTCACGTCGGTGGCGGTGCCGCCGGTGCTGAGGTTGGCGTTGTTGCGCAGCACCACGCGCTGGCCGACCGGCGGGATGGAGTCGGCCGTCAGCTCCTGCAGCTTCAGCCGCGCGAGCGCGATGTCGTCCAGGCGAATACGCGTCAGCGCGGTGGCGTGGCCGTCGCCGCGGCGCGGGTCCTGGTTCACCTTGTCGACCAGTTCGCGCACCGTGTGCCTGCCGTCGCCCACCACGTAGGGCGGGTCGCGGCGCGCCGCGGCCACCAGCTTGTCGCCCACCACCAGCAGACGGAAGTCGTGGCCGGGCAGGAACTGCTCGACCATCACCTCGCCGATCTCGTCGGCGGCGCGGTAGGCGGCCTCGAAATGCTCGCGGTCGACGATGTTGACGGTCACGCCCTTGCCCTGGTTGCCGTCGCGCGGCTTGACCACCACCGGCAGCCCGAGGCTGGTCGCGGCGGCCCAGCCGTCTTCGAGGCCGTTCACCGGCCGGCCGCGCGGCACCGGCACGCCGGCGGCGGCGAGCAGGCGCTTGGTCAGGTCCTTGTCCTGCGCGATCGACTCGGCCACCGCGCCGGTGGAGTCGATCTCGGCGGCCCAGATGCGGCGCTGCCGCGCACCCCAGCCGAACTGCACCAGGCTGCCCTCGGTGAGGCGGCGGTACGGCACGCCGCGCGCCAGCGCGGCGTTGACGATCGAGCCGGTGCTGGGGCCGAGGCGCACGTCTTCGTCGATCCCGCGCAGCTCGGCCACCGCGCCGTCGGCATCGAAGGCCTCGCCGGCCAGCGCGGCGGCGAGCAACTGCTGCGCGCGCTCGAAGGCGAGGCGGCCGACCTTCTCCTCGGTGTACTCGACGGCGATCTGGTAGACGCCCGCCTCCGGCGCGGCCGAAGTGCGCGAGAAGCTCACCTGGCAGCCGGCGCGCGCCTGCAGCGCGAGCGTCAGGCGCTCCAGCCAGCGCGCCAGCGGCACGCTGTCGGCGTCGCCCACCGGGCGCACCGGCGCCACCTCGGGCAGCAGCTTGCGCAGCCGCAGTTCGATCGCGTCGCCGTGGCGGATGGCGCGTTCGTGCGGCTCGCAGCGCACGATGGCCTCGATCGCCGTGTGCCGGCTCCACAGGTTGGGTCCGCGCAGCGCGCGGATGCGGGTGACTTCCATGGTCGTCAGTGGGTGTCGGCAGCGGGAGGGGGGCAGGTGTGCGCGTCGAAGGTGTCGATGCCGGCGGCCAGCAGCGCCGGCGCGAGGCCGAAGGCCCAGGCCGCCGCGACGGCCGGCAGCAGCACGGGCAGTTGCCCCGCGATGGCGGTGCGCGGCACCAGCGCCTCTTCGGCCATGCCTTCGCACAGCAGGATGCCGCCGTCGCGCGCCAGCACCGCGCGGCCGCCGGCCTCGCGGTGCGCGGCCAGCGCGGCGGCGTCGGTGGCGTAGAGCAGCACCGCGCCGTCGCAGTACTGCGCCAGCTCGGCGATGCGCGGATCGTCGGCGTTGAGCACGCCGACGCCTTCGTCCAGCACCACGTCCATCTGCGTGCGCAGCACGCGCGGCAGACCGTCGGCGTCGCGGATGTCGTGGCGCTCGAGCGCCTCGGCGCCGTCGAGGTCCGTCACCACGCCGATGCGGCAGCGGTCGTACACCAGGCCCTGGTCGAGGATGGTGGCGGCGTCGTTCTCGAACACCGCCGCGTCGATGTCGCGGTTCAGCAGCAGCCGCTCGGCCAGCGCGCCCTCGGTGGCGTCGCGGTCGTCGACGCGGCGCGTGCCGAGGAAGAGCCCGCCGCGGCAGGCCAGCCCGACCTGCCGGCCGGAGAGCTGCAGCAGCCAGGCCACCAGGCGCGCGATGCGCCGGGTGTCGCCGCCGCCTGCGATGCCGATGAGGGGGATGCGGCCGTCGTCGCCGGGCGGGAACAGGTGGTCGACGATCGCCTTGCCGACCGGCCGCGGCGAGCCCACCGCCGGCTTCAGGTGCGACAGCAGCCCCGGCCCGGCGTTGACCTCCACCACCGCCGCCTGCTGGCCGGCGAGCGGCCGGGAGATATCCTGCGCCACCAGGTCGACACCCGAAATGTCCAGCCCGATGGTGCGCGCCGCCAGCGAGGCGATGCGCGCGAAGTCGGGGTGGACTTCGTCGGTGCAGTCGATCGCGACGTTGCCGTTGCGCTGGATCAGCACGCGGCGCGCGGCGGCCGGCACGTCGTCGGCGCCCAGGCCCTGGCGGCGCAGGTCGGCGACGATCGCGCCGTCCTCGCGCACGTCGATGCGGCCGAGCGGGTGGTCTTCGGTCTCGCCGCGGCGCGGGTCGCTGTTGAGCTGCGCCTCGACGAGCTGCGCCACCGTCTGGCGGCCGTCGCCGGTCACCCAGGCGGCCTCGCCGCGCGCGGCGGCCACCAGCTGGCCGCCCACGACCAGCAGGCGGTGCTCGTCGCCGGGGATGTAGCGCTCGACGATGACCTCGCTGCCCTCGGTCTCGGCCAGCGCCCAGGCGGCCTCGACCTGCTCGCGCGTGGCCAGGTCCAGCGTGACGCCGCGGCCGTGGTTGCCGTCGCTGGGCTTGACGGCCACCGGCAGGCCGATCGCCTCGGCCGCATCCCAGGCCTCGGCCGCGCTGGCGGCGATACGGCCCTCGGGCACCGGCACGCCGACGGCGGCGATCAGGCGCTTGGTCAGGTCCTTGTCGCGCGCGATGCCCTCGGCGATCGCGCTGGTGCGGTCGGTCTCGGCGGTCCAGATGCGGTGCTGGCGGTTGCCGTGGCCGAGCTGCACCAGGTTGCCTTCGTTCAGGCGCAGGTGCGGAATGCGCCGGTCGGTGGCCGAGGCGACGATGTGCGCCGTGCTCGGGCCGAGGTAGGCGCGGTCGATCGCGTCGCGCACCGCCTGCACCGCGGCGGGAACGTCGGTGGGCCGGCCGTTGATCACGTCCATCAGCACGCGGTGGCCGTTCTCCAGCGCGCAGCGCGCCACCGCCTCGTCACGGGCGCGGAACACCATTCGATACACACCCGTCTTCGAGGTGCTGCGCGTCTGGCCGAAGCCGGTGGGCATGCCGGCGAGGTTGAGCAGCTCGATGACGACGTGCTCCAGCACGTGGCCCATCCAGGTGCCTTCGTTCAGCCGCTGCAGGAAGCCGCCGCGCTCGCCGACGCCGCAGTGGTGCTCCTCCAGCGCCGGCAGCGCGGCGGTGAGGCGCGCCACGAAGCCGGGCAGGCGGTCGGAGGGGTGCTGCTCCAGTTCGCCCAGATCGAGCCAGACCTCCAGCGCGGCGCGGTAGGTCCAGAGGTTGGGGCCGCGCAGGTAGGTCACGCGCAGCAGGCGGATGTCGTCGAAGGTGCTCATCGGTGGGGTGCGGCAGCGGAGTCCGGCGCAAAGCGGATTATTCGCGCCTTCGGTCGGCGTGCCGGCCGGGCCTTGCGTTACGCGACAATCGCGCGCTCACGCCGCCCCGACACATGCCTTCATCCGACTCGTCTCCTGTTCTCGTCGATCCGGCGGCTGTCCTCGATCCCGCGCCGCTGGAGCCCGCAGAAAACGCGCTGGCCGGCCTGGACGTTGACCTGGACGATGCCGACCGCTTCGGCGCCGGCCGCGTCGTGCTGACCGAGCGCCGACTGCTGGCGCGCGCCGCAGGCGAGGCCGGGTGGCGCAGCTGGCCTCTGGACGGGCGGCTGAGCCTGCAGCACGCCGACCACGGCGGCGTCGGCCAGCTCTCGCTACACGACGAGCACGCGCGCCTGGCGCTGTGGCGCTACACGCTGGGCGCCGACCCGGCGGCGCTCAGGCTGCTCGCGGCGTTCGAGCGCCAGCGCGCGCGCCTGATCGACGGCGAGCGCGAGGCCGACGAAGCCGCCGAGGAAGAAGCCACCGACTTCGCCGCCGAGTCGCCGACGCCGCCGTCGACCTGGGTGCTGCTGCGCCTGTCGCGCTTCGCCAGGCCCTACCGCTGGCAGCTGCTGCTCGGCTTCGCGCTGATGCTGATCTCGACGGCCGCCTCGCTGGTGCCGCCCTACCTGACCATCCCGCTGATGGACGAGGTGCTGATCCCCTACCAGAACGGCAAGGCGATCGACACCACGCTGGTGTGGCTGCTGCTGTCGGGCCTGCTCGGCGCCGCGCTGGTGGCCTGGGCCCTGGGCTGGTGGCGCACCTGGCTGCTGGCGCTGGTCAGCGAGCGCATCGGCGCCGATCTGCGCACCGCCACCTTCGATCACCTGCTGCAGCTCAGCCTCGACTACTTCGGCAGCAAGCGCACCGGCGACCTGATGTCGCGCATCGGCAGCGAATCCGACCGCATCTGCGTGTTCCTGTCCCTGCACGCGCTCGACTTCGCCACCGACGTGCTGATGATCGGCATGACGGCGGTGATCCTGTTCAACATCAACCCCTCGCTGGCGCTGGTGACGCTGCTGCCGCTGCCCTTCATCGCCTGGATGATCCACCTGGTGCGCGACCGGCTGCGCACCGGCTTCGAGAAGATCGACCGCGTCTGGGGCGAGGTCACCAGCGTGCTGGCCGACACGATTCCCGGCATCCGCGTGGTGAAAGCCTTCGCGCAGGAGAAGCGCGAGGCCGAGCGCTTCCGCCGCGCGAACCGCCACAACCTCGAAGTGAACGACCGGCTCAACAAGACCTGGAGCCTGTTCTCGCCGACCGTCTCGCTGCTCACCGAAGTCGGCCTGCTGGTGGTGTGGGCCTTCGGCATCTGGCTGGTCAGCCGCAACCGCATCACGGTGGGCGTGCTGACCGCCTTCATCGCCTACATCGGGCGCTTCTACGGCCGGCTCGATTCGATGAGCCGCATCGTCTCGGTGACGCAGAAGGCGGCCGCCGGCGCCAAGCGCATCTTCGACATCCTCGACCACGTCTCCAACGTGCCCGAGCCGGCGCAGCCGGTGAAGATCGCCCGCCTGCAAGGCAGCCTGACGCTGCAGGGCGTGGGCTTCCGCTACGGCAGCCGCGCGGTGATCCGCGGGCTCGATCTGGACATCCGCCCCGGCGAGATGATCGGCCTGGTCGGCCACAGCGGCTCGGGCAAGAGCACGCTGGTGAACCTGATCTGCCGCTTCTACGACGTGACCGACGGCGCGATCAAGGTCGACGGCGTCGACCTGCGCCGCCTGCGCGTGGCCGACTACCGGCGCCACATCGGCCTCGTGCTGCAGGAGCCGTTCCTGTTCTTTGGCACCGTCGCGGAGAACATCGCCTACGGCAAGCCCGACGCGACGCGCGAGGAGATCGTCGCCGCGGCGCGCGCCGCGCATGCACACGAGTTCATCCTGCGCCTGCCGCACGGCTACGACTCGCTGGTGGGCGAGCGCGGCCAGGGCCTGTCGGGCGGCGAGCGCCAGCGCATCTCGATCGCGCGCGCGCTGCTGATCGACCCGCGCATCCTGATCCTCGACGAGGCCACCTCCTCGGTGGACACCGAGACTGAGAAGGAAATCCAGAAGGCGCTCGACAACCTGGTGCAGGGGCGCACGACGATAGCCATCGCGCACCGGCTGTCGACGCTGCGCCGCGCCGACCGCCTCGTGGTGATGGACCGCGGCCGCGTGGTGGAGGTCGGCACGCACGACGAGCTGCTGGCGCGCCAGGGCGCCTACTGGCGGCTCTACGAGGCGCAGGCACGCCAGGTCGACACCGAAGACGCGGCGCCGGCGCCGGTGGTCACGGCCGAGCGCGAGGAGGTGCGATGAAACTGAGCCGCGACGCCCACGGGCGCCTGGTGCTGCGCGATGCCGACGGGGCCGAGCACGTCGGCGTGCTGCCGGTGCGCGCCTTTCCGCTCTCCGACCCCGGCGGCGCGATCTCGCTGGTGGGCAGCGACGGCCGCGAGCGGCTGTGGATCGCTTCGCCCGCCGACCTGCCCGCGCCGGCACGCGCGCTGCTCGAGGAAGAACTGGCGCGGCGCGAATTCGCGCCGGTGATAGCGCAGCTGGTCGAGGTCTCGACCTTCGCGACGCCCAGCACCTGGACGGTGCGCACCGACCGCGGCGACACGCAGCTGGTGCTCAAGGGCGAAGAGGACATCCGCCGCCTCGGCGGCTCGGCGCTGCTGGTGACCGACAGCCACGGGGTCGGCTACCGCATCCCCGATCCGCGCGCGCTCGACAAGCGCTCGAAGCGCCTGCTCGAACGCTTCCTCTGACTATCGCTTCAGCGGCAGCACCTGCGGATTGACCGGCGTCGGCGGCACGGCGCCGGTCAGCGCGGCGATCAGGTTGTCGACCGCCAGCGACGCCATCGCGCGCCGCGTGGCCACCGTCGCGCTGGCGATGTGCGGCGTCAGCACGACGTTGGGCACGCTCAGCAGGTCGGGATGCACTTTCGGTTCGCCTTCGAACACGTCCAGCCCCGCGGCCGCGATGCGGCGCTCGCGCAGCGCGGCGGCCAGCGCCGCGTCGTCGACCACGCCGCCGCGCGCGATGTTGGTCAGCGTGGCCGTGGGCTTCATCAGCGCCAGTTCGGCCGCGGCTATCGCGTGGTGGCTGGCGGGCGAATACGGCACGACGATCACGAGGTGGTCGCTCTCGCGCAGCAGCGCTTCCTTGCTCACGTAGCGCGCGCCGATCGGCGCTTCCAGTTCGGGCGCGAGCCGGCTGCGGTTGTGATAGATCACCTTCATGCCGAAGCCGAGCGCACCGCGCTTCGCGACCGCCTGGCCGATGCGGCCCATGCCCAGGATGCCCAGCGTGGCGCCGTGCACGTCGCTGCCGGCGAACATGTCGTAGGCCCATTTCGTCCACTCGCCGCGGCGCAGGAAATGTTCGCCCTCGGCGATGCGCCGCGCCGTGGCCATCATCAGCGCGAAGCCGAAGTCGGCGGTGGTCTCGGTCAGCACGTCGGGCGTGTTGGTGGCGAGCACGCCGCGCGCGTTGCAGGCGTCGACGTCGATGTTGTTGTAGCCCACCGCCATGTTGCACACGGCGCGCAGCTGCGGGTTGGCGTCCAGCACCTCGGCGTCGATGCGCTCGCTGCCGGTGATGAAGGCGCCGGCCTTGCCGGCGAGCTTCGCGCTCAGCTCGGCCTTGGTGAAGATGCGGTCGGCCGGGTTGTCCTCGACCTCGAAATGCGCGCGCAGGCGATCGACGATGTCGGGGAAGGCGGCGCGCGCGACGAGCACGGCGGGGCGGGTCATGGTCTTGTCTCCTTTCGAATTCAGCGGAACCAGATGAAGGTCATCACGGCGAACAGCGGCAGCAGGATGCTGCACGACCAGAGCATGTAGCCGAAGAAGCCCGGCATGCGGATGCCGCGGTCTTCTGCGATCGCCTTGATCATGAAGTTGGGCGCGTTGCCGATGTAGGTGAGCGCGCCCATGAACACCGAGCCGGCCGAGATGGCGGCCAGCGTCGGCGCCAGCGTGCTCATCAGCGTGGGCGCGTCGCCGCCGGCGAGGTTGAAGAACACCAGGTAGGTCGGCGCGTTGTCGAGGAAGGCGCTGAGCACGCCGCTGGCCCAGAAGTAGGCCGCCGGCAGCGGCTGCCCGTCGGCGCCGGCGACGGCGCGCGCCACCGCGGCGAACGCGCCCGCCTCGCCGGCCTGCAGCATCGCCAGCACCGGGATCATCGTCAGGAAGATGCCGGCGAAGAGCTTGGCGACTTCCTGCATCGGCGCCCACGAGAACTGGTTGGCCTCGCGCACCGCGCGCGGCGTGATCGCCAGCGAGACGAGGGTAAGCAGCGCCAGCCCCGCGTCGCGCAGCCACGCGGGCAGTGCGCCGCCCGCCAGCACCAGCGCGACGATCGCCGCCAGCGGCAGCAGGTTGATCGCGCCGTCCAGGCCGAAGCGCGGCGTGCCGGGCGTCGGGTGTTGCGGCAGCACGCCTTCCTGGCGGTAGCACCAGCGGTCGATCGCGAAGAACAGCGCCAGCAGCGCGCCGAGCAGGAACAGCGTCTCGGGGAAGAGGTGGCGCAGCGTCCAGAAGAACGCCACGCCCTGCAGGTAGCCGAGGAACAGCGGCGGGTCGCCCAGCGGCGTCAGCGAGCCGCCGGCGTTGCCGACGATGAAGATGAAGAACACGATCACGTGCACGACGCGGCGGCGGTTGTGATTGGCGCGGATCAGCGGGCGGATCAGCAGCATCGAAGCGCCGGTGGTGCCCATCACGCTGGCCAGCAGCGCGCCGGCGGCCAGCAGCGCGGTGTTCAGCGCCGGGCGGCCGTGCAGGTTGCCGCGCAGGTGGATGCCGCCGGCGGCGGTGTACAGCGCGGTGAGCAGCACGATGAAGGGGATGTACTCCCCCCCCAGCGTGTGCAGCAGCGCGCCGCCGGCCGCGCCCGCGCCGAAGACCGCCGCACAGGGCAGCAGGAAGGCGAGCGCCCAGCCGAGCGCGATCTTGCCGTGGTGGTGGTGCCAGGCCCTGGGCGCGGCCAGCGGCATCAGCGCAATCGACAGCAGCATGCCGGCGAAGGGCAGGCCCCAGGCCGCCGACAGCGCCGCGCCGTCGACCGTCATGCGTGGAAGCGCGCGAAGCCCTCGACCGGCTCGCGCTCGGTGACCAGCGTGTTCTCGATCGCGTCCGGGTCGGCGTGGCCGAGCGACATGCCGCACACCACCATCTCGTCGGCGCCCAGGCCGAGCTGCTGTTCGATGATGCGGTGGAACTGCGTGAAGGCCGCCTGCGGGCAGGTGTCGAGCCCGCGCGCGCGCGCCGCCACCATCACGCTTTGCAGGAACATGCCGTAGTCGAGCCAGCTGCCTTGCTGCATCACGCGGTCGATCGTGAAGATCAGGCCCACCGGCGCGTCGAAGAAGGCGTAGTTGCGGCCGTGCTGCGCGTGCATGCGCTCCTTGTCGGTCTTGCCGATGCCGAGCAGCCCGTACAGATCCCAGCCGACCTTGCGGCGCCGGTCGATGTAGGGCGAGCGCCATTCGGTCGGGTAGTAGGCGTACTGCTCGCTGTGGGTGGCGCGCTCGGCCGGGTCGTCGAAGGCGGCCTGGATCGCGGCGCTGAGGCGCTCCTTGGCGGCGCCGGTCAGCACGTGCACCTTCCACGGCTGGGTGTTGGTGCCCGAGGGCGCGCGCGCGGCGACGCGCAGGATGTCGACGATGGTGTCCTGCGGCACCGGCGTGTCCAGGAACGCGCGGATCGAGCGGCGCGAGGTGATGGCCGCGTCGACGATGGCGACGGCTTGCGTGGCGGTGGTGTCGGTCATGCGGGGATGATCAGGGGTTGCAGGGCGGCGCGCAGCGCCTCGGGCAAGGGCACCGGCCGGCGCGTCAGCCGGTCGACGTAGACGTGGATGAAGTGGCCGGCCGCGGCGGCTTCCGGCGCGCCGTGCGCGAACAGGCCGACCTCGTAGCGCACCGAGCTGCGCCCGAGGTGCGCGACGCGCAGGCCCGCTTCCACCTGCTGCGGGAAGGCCAGCGGCGCGAAGTAGTTGCAGCGCGTCTCGATCACCAGCCCGATGGTCGCGCCGGCGTGGATGTCGAGCGCGCCGGCGTCGATGAGGTAGCCGTTCACCGCGGTGTCGAACCAGGCGTAGTAGACGACGTTGTTGACGTGGCCGTAGGCGTCGTTGTCGGCCCAGCGGGTCTGGATCGGGCGGAAGACGCGGTAGGCGCTGCGCGGCTCGGCGTGCGGGCGATGGCTCATGGCGCGTGATTGTTCCATTGCTTCCAGCTCGCCAGCGCTTCCAGCAGCGTGCGGCGCTGGATCTCGACGGTGACGCCGATGTCGCGCCCGTAGCCGCCGGCCATGCTGACGGCCACCGGGATGCGCCTCGCGCGGCAGGCCGCGAAGACGCGCCGGTCGCGCTCGGCCAGGCCGTCGGCCGTGAGCTTCAGGCGGCCGAGGCGGTCGGCCTCGTGCGGGTCGGCGCCGGCGAGGTAGAACACCAGCCCCGGTGGCGCGCCGCGTGTGCGCGCCCACAGCGCCTCCAGCGCGCCATCCAGCGCGGCGAGGTACGGCCCATCGCTGCAGCCGTCGGGCAGCTCGACGTCGAGGTCGCTCGCCTCCTTGCGGAACGGGAAGTTGCGCGCGCCGTGCAGCGACAGCGTGAACACCGAGGGGTCGTCGCGGAAGATCGCCGCGCTGCCGTTGCCCTGGTGCACGTCGAGGTCGATCAGCGCCACGCGCAGCCCGGGCGCGGCGCTGCCGTGGCGGCGGTGCCATTCGGCCTGCATCAGCCGCGCCGCCACCGCCGCGTCGTTGAAGACGCAGTAGCCGCCGCCCTGGGCGGCGCTGGCGTGGTGCGTGCCGCCGGCGAGGTTGGCGGCCACGCCCTCGGCGAGCGCGGCGCGCGCCGCGGCGATGGTCGCGCCGACCGAGCGGCGCGAGCGCTCGACCATGCGCTCGCTCCACGGAAAGCCGATCTCGCGCTGCGCCGCCGCGCTGAGCGTGCCCTCGAACACCGCGGCGATGTAGGCCGGCTCGTGCGCCAGCGCCAGCTCGCCCTCGCTCGCGGGCGCCGCCTCGCGCAGCCGGATGCCCGGCTCGCCCTCGATGCGCTCGCGCAGCAGCCGGTATTTCGGCATCGGGAAGCGGTGCCCGGCCGGCAGCGGCAGCACGAAGTGGTCGGAGGTGAAGGCTTGCATGGGGCGGGCGGATTCTGCCGCTTCGGCCCTCGCGCCGGACTTCTAGAAAAGCCCCTCCAATCTTGATGCAGTGCAGCAAAAACCCTTGAAATCGACTTGCCGGCGCATATACTTCCGGCCATGCTGCACTGCAACATAAATGCAGCACCTCTTGTGTCACCCCCCAATGGAGAGCCCCATGTCCTTCCTGACCGCTGAACAAGTCATCGCCGCCAACAAGGCCAACGTCGAAACCCTGTTCGGCCTGACCAACAAGGCCTTCGAAGGCGTCGAGAAGCTGATCGAGCTGAACCTGCAGGTCGCCAAGACCGCGCTGGCCGAGAGCGCCGACACCACCAAGGCCGCCCTGTCGGTGAAGGACGCGCAGGAGCTGTTCGCGCTGCAGGCCGCGCTGCTGCAACCGGCCGCCGAGAAGGCCGCCGCCTACAGCCGTCACCTGTACGACATCGCCGCGGCCACCAACGCCGAGGTGAGCAAGGTCGCCGAGGAAACCGCCGCCGACGCGCAGAAGAAGTTCATGGCCGTGGTCGACACCGCCGTCAAGAACGCCCCGGCCGGCACCGAGAACGCCGTCGCGCTGGTGAAGTCGGCCGTGGCCGCCGCCAACAACGCCTACGAGACCGTCAACAAGGCCGCCAAGCAGGCTGCCGAAGTGGCCGAAGCCAACTTCCAGGCCGTGACCAGCACCGCCGTGAAGGCCACGCAGCAAGCCACCAAGGGCAAGCGCGCTGCCTGAACATCTCCGCGTGGGGAGTCGCGCCGGTTTGCAAAGATTTGTGCCCGGCTTGAACTCCCCGGGGAGCGCCCGATCTACGCAGGGCCGCAAGCGCTGCTTGTGGTCTCCCTGAAAGGTTGTCTCCTCGGTACTTCCAAGTACCTTCCAAGGCCCGGCTCGCACCGGGCCTTTCTTTTTGTCCGCCCGGGTCAGTGCATGCGCGCGGCCACCTTGGCGCGCAGCTCCGGCAGCGCGGCCAGCGCCGCCTCGCGGCCGGCCTGGATGACGCGCTTGCGCGCCGCGAAATCGGCGCCCGAGACACCCGGCAGCTTCGGCCGCAGCACCAGATCGGCCTCGCGCAGCTCGAACTGGTTGATGCTGCGGCCCATGATCGCGAAGGTCTGCAGCAGCATGCGCAGCGGGTCGCCGGTGGGCGCGCCTTCGGGCGCCGCCGAGATGTCGACCGCGATCACCAGCTCGGCGCCCATCTGGCGCGCGAAGCGCACCGGCACCGGCGAGACCAGCCCGCCGTCGACGTACTCGCGCGTGCCGATCCTGACCGGCTGGAACACCGCCGGCACCGCGCTGGAGGCGCGCACCGCCAGCCCGGCGTCGCCGCGCTGGAACAGGATGGGCGCGCCCGAATCCAGGTCGGTGGCGACGATGCCCAGCGGCAGCGTCATCTGCTCGATGTTTTTCCCGCCGGTGTGCTCGCGCACGAAGCGCGCCAGCGCCTCGCCGCGGATCATCCCGCGGCCGGGGAAGGCCCAGTCGGCGATCGCGGCCTCGTCCATCGCGTCGGCCAAGCGGATCAGCTCGGGGGCGTGCAGCCCGGCGGCGTAGAGCGCCGCCACCAGGCTGCCGGCCGAGGTGCCGACCACGAGATCGGGCCGGATGCCGCTTTCTTCCAGCGCCTGGATCACGCCGATGTGGGCGAAGCCGCGCGCCGCGCCGCCGCCCAGCGCCAGGCCGATGCGCGGCGGCTTGGGCGGGGGCGGCGGCGCGGCGGGGGGCTCCGCCGGCGCCGGGCCGGGCGCGGGCCCGGGCGGCGCGCTCTGGCAGCCGGCCAGCGCGGCCGCGCCGCCCAGCGCCCAGGCCAGCCAGCGCCGTCGCGACAGCTCGCTTTGCTTCTTATTCCTCATGAGCATAAACAACAAACGATAAAGTTCTTCTCATATATATAGGCGATCCCTAGAGTCGCGCCCATCGGTCGCCCTCCGGCGGCCGTTTCGATTTCTTCGGCGGCTCATGGACTGGATTGCGATTCTCAGCGGCTTCGGTGTTGGCGCCATCGTCGGCATGACCGGCGTGGGCGGCGGCTCGCTGATGACGCCGCTGCTGCTGTCGGTGTTCAAGCTGCACCCGGCGGAGGCGATCGGCACCGACCTGTGGTTCGCCGCGCTGACCAAGACCGCCGGCTCGGTCTCGCATCACAACGCCGGCCACGTGCAGTGGCGCATCACCGGCCTGCTGCTGGCCGGCAGCATCCCGGCGTCGCTGGCCACCGTGGCGCTGATGCACGCCACCGGCATCACCAAGGCCTGGGCCGGCACGCTGACGCTGGCGCTGGGCATCGCGCTGCTGCTCACCGCCGTGGTGGTGGCCTACCGCAGCGCCTGGCACGCGGTGGGCCTGCGCCTGGAGCGCTGGCTACCCGAGCGCGCCAAGCCGGCGCTGACGGTGCTGTGCGGGCTGATCCTCGGCGTGCTGGTGTCGCTCAGCTCGATCGGCGCCGGCGCGATCGGTGCGACGCTGATCATGCTGCTGTACCCGCGCCTGGAATCGCACCGCGTGGTCGGCACCGACATCGCGCACGCCGTGCCGCTGACCTTGGTGGCCGGCATCGGCCACGCCACGCTGGGCCACGTCGACTGGGCGCTGCTGGGCGCGCTGCTGCTGGGCAGCGTGCCTGGCATCTGGATCGGCGCGCAGCTGACGCGAAAGATGCCCGACAAGGTGGTGCGCGGCCTGCTGTGCGCCGCGCTGGTGACCGCCGGCCTCAAGGTGATCCACTGACCCTCCGCTCTTCCACGACGACGATGTACCGCTACACCGAGTTCGACCGCCTGTTCGTGCACCAGCGCGCCGCGCAGTTCCGCGACCAGCTGGAGCGCAACCTCGCCGGCAAGCTGGGCGAGGACGAGTTCCGCGCGCTGCGCCTGCAGAACGGCTGGTACATCCAGCGCCACGCGCCGATGGCGCGCATCGCCGTGCCCTACGGCGCGCTGGCCTCGCGCCAGCTGCGCCAGCTGGCGCGCATCGCGCGCGAATTCGACCGCGGCTACGCGCACTTCACGACGCGCCAGAACTGCCAGTTCAACTGGATCCCGCTGCCCAAGAGCGCCGACGTGATGGACCTGCTGGCCGACGTCGACATGCACGGCATCCAGACCAGCGGCAACTGCATCCGCAACATCACCGGCGACGCGCTGGCCGGCGTCGCGGGCGACGAGATCGTCGACCCGCGCCCCTACTGCGAGCTGATGCGCCAGTGGAGCACGCTGCACCCCGAGTTCGCCTTCCTGCCGCGCAAGTTCAAGATCGCCGTCAGCGGCGCCGCCGAAGACCGCGCCGCGATCGCCTGGCACGACATCGGCTTGCAGCTGGTGAAGAACGCGGCCGGCGAGGTCGGCTTCAAGGTGCTGGTGGGCGGCGGCATGGGCCGCACGCCGGTGATCGCCAGCGTGATCCGCGAGTACCTGCCGTGGCAGCAGATCCTGCTGTACATCGAGGCGATCGTGCGCGTCTACAACCGCTATGGCCGGCGCGACAACGCCTACAAGGCGCGCATCAAGATCCTCGTCAAGGCCGAGGGGCAGAAGTTCTTCGACGCGGTGGAAGAGGAGTTCGGCCACATCCTCGCCGACGACGTCGACGGCGCGGCGCATCGGATCCCCGACAGCGAGCTGGAGCGCGTCAAGGCGAGCTTCACGCTGCCCGAGGGCGTGAGCGAAGCGGGCGCGGCGCCGGCCTGGCCGCGCGATGCCTCGGGCGCGTTCGCGCGCTGGCTGCAGCGCAACGTGCATGCGCACCGCCTAAGCGGCTACCGCGCGGTGACGCTTTCGCTCAAGCGCGCCGGCCAGGCGCCGGGCGACGTGACCGCCGAGCAGATGGAAGCCGCCGCCGCGCTGGCCGACCGCTACAGCCACGCCGAGCTGCGCGTGATGCACGACCAGAACCTGCTGCTGCCCTGGGTGCTGGAGGTCGATCTCGAGGCGCTGTGGCGCGACGCCAAGGCCGCCGGCTTCGCGACGCCCAACATCGGCTTGCTGACCGACATGATCGCCTGCCCGGGCGGCGACTTCTGCGCGCTGGCCAACGCACGCTCGATCCCGGTCGCGGCCGAGATCACCGAGCGCTTCGCCGATCTCGACGAGCAGGAGGACATCGGCGACATCGACCTGCACCTCAGCGGCTGCATCAACTCCTGCGGCCACCACCACAGCGGGCACATCGGCATCCTCGGCGTCGACAAGGACGGCAGCGAGTGGTACCAGCTGACGCTCGGCGGCGCCGACGGCTCGACGCTGTCGGGCCCGTCGGTGCCGGGCAAGGTGATCGGCCCTTCGTTCGCCGCCGACGAGGTGGCCGACGCGCTGGAGGCCGTGATCGAGACCTACAAGGCGCAGCGCTGGCCGGGCGAGCGCTTCATCGAGACCGTGCGCCGCATCGGCGTCGAGCCCTTCAAGGCGCCGGCCAACGCGGTGCGCCGCAGCACCGCCAGGGCGGCGGCCTGAGCCGGGGAGCAACCCATGCGATTCATCGACACCCACAAAGACCGCTGGCATGCCCTGGGCGGCGAAGACGGCCCGCCGGTCAGCATCACGCCCGCCCCCTACCTGCTGCTCGACCTCGCGCAATGGCACGCGGTGCGCGCGCAGTGGCCGGCCGGCATGCCGGTGGGGCTGAAGCTCGCCAACGACCAGGACGTGGAAGACGTGGCCGCCGACCTGCCGCGCTTCGCGCTGGTGGCGCTGCACTTCCCGAAGTGGGTCGACGGCCGCGCCTACAGCCAGGCGCGGCTGCTGCGCTCGCGCTACCGCTTCGGCGGCGAGGTGCGCGCCACCGGCGAGGTGCTGGTCGACATGCTGCCGCTGCTGGCACGCACCGGCTTCGACGCGGCGCTGCTGCGCCACGACCAGTCGCTCGACGCGGCCGAACGCGCGCTGGCCTTCTTCCCCGCGCACTACCAGGGCGACGCGGCCGACAACCGGCCGCTGTTCGCCAAGCCCGGGGCGGCGAAGGCGGCGGTGCAAAAGACCGCCGAGTTCGTCAACGCCGGGGCCTCGATATGAGCGCGATCGAGCTGTACGCGCGCGCCAGCGTCGGTTTCGACGAGCGTGTCGCGCACGCGGTGGCGGTGCTGGAGAGCGCCGCGGCCGAACACGCCGGGCGCATCGTGCAGGCCACCAGCCTGGGCGCCGAGGACATGGTGATCACCGACCTGATCGCGCGCCACGGCCTGCCGATCACGGTGGCGACGCTGCAGACCGGCGCGCTGCACGACCAGACCACGGCGCTGATCCCGCGCATCGAAACACGCTACGGCATCGAAGTCGAGGTGTTCAAGCCGGTCGAGGAATCGGTGGTGCACTTCGTGCAGAAGAACGGCGAACGCGCGATGTACGAGAGCATCGAGCTGCGCAAGGCCTGCTGCGCGACGCGCAAGCTCGAGCCGCTGGCGCGCATGCTGGCCGGCGCGGGCGCCTGGATCACCGGGCTGCGCCGCGAGCAGTCGGACACGCGCGCGGTGGTGCCCTTCAGCGAGCCCGATGACAAGGGCCGCATCAAGTTCAACCCGCTGGCCGACTGGAGCTGGGCCGACGTGTGGCACTACATCGCCGCGCACGACGTGCCCTACAACCCGCTGCACGACGAGTTCATGCCCAGCATCGGCTGCGCGCCCTGCACGCGCGCCATCGCCGTCGGCGAGCCCTTCCGCGCCGGACGCTGGTGGTGGGAGGACGAGAAGGCCAAGGAGTGCGGACTGCACGTCAAGGACACCGCCGTTTCCACCGTTTCTGCCATTGGAGCCCCGCGATGAATGCGCGCCTGTCCGTCGAGCAGCTGCTGCCCGAACTCGCCCACACCCACCTCGACTGGCTGGAAGAAGAAGCCATCTTCATCCTGCGCGAGACCGTCGCCGCCTTCGAGCGCCCGGCGCTGCTGTTCTCCGGCGGCAAGGATTCCTGCGTGGTGCTGCGCCTGGCGGAGAAGGCCTTCAAGGCGAAGCAGGCCGATGGCTCCTACAAGGGCAAGCTGCCCTTCCCGCTGCTGCACGTCGACACCGGGCACAACTTCCCGGAAGTGATCGAGTTCCGCGACCGGCGCGTCGCCGAGATGGGCGAGCGCCTCCTCGTCGGCCATCTGGAAGATTCGGTCCAGCGCGGCACGGTGCGCCTGTCTCACCCGCTCGAATCGCGCAACGGCCACCAGACCGTGACGCTGCTCGAAGCGATCGAGGAGCACCGCTTCGACGTGCTGCTCGGCGGCGCGCGGCGCGATGAAGAAAAGGCGCGCGCCAAGGAGCGCATCTTCAGCCACCGCGATTCGTTCGGCCAGTGGCAGCCCAAGGAGCAGCGGCCCGAGCTGTGGACGCTGTTCAACACGCGCATCCGCCCCGGCGAGCACATGCGCGCCTTCCCGATCAGCAACTGGACCGAGCTCGACGTGTGGCTGTACATCGCGCGCGAGAACATCCCGCTGCCGAATCTCTACTACGCGCACGAGCGCCCCGTGATCCGCCGCAAGGGCCTGCTGGTGCCGCTCACGGACGTGACGCCGCCCGAGGCCGGCGAGACGGTCGAGACCGCGCAGGTGCGCTTTCGCACCGTGGGCGACATGACCTGCACCTGCCCGGTGGAAAGCGATGCCGCCAGCGCCGCCGAGATCGTCGGCGAGACGCTCAGCGTGACCGTGAGCGAACGCGGCGCCACGCGCATGGACGACCGCACCTCGGACGCCTCGATGGAGCGCCGCAAGAAGGAAGGCTATTTCTGATGAATGACCACCCCCACGCTCACGTTCGTTCGCTGCCCCCCGAGGGGGCGCGGGCCGCGCTTGGGAGCGGCCCGGCGCTCGGCCCGACCGCCAAAGACCACCGCGCCCTGCGCTTCCTCACCGCGGGCAGCGTCGACGACGGCAAGAGCACGCTGATCGGCCGGCTGCTGTACGACAGCCGCGCGATCCTCGCCGACCAGCTCGACACGCTGGAGAAGAAGGCGGCCGGCGCGCCCATCGACCTGAGCCTTCTCACCGACGGCCTGGAAGCCGAGCGCGAGCAGGGCATCACGATCGACGTGGCCTACCGCTACTTCGCCACCCGGCAGCGCAAGTTCATCATCGCCGACGCGCCCGGCCACGAGCAGTACACGCGCAACATGGTCACCGCCGCGGCCGGCAGCGATGCGGCCGTGGTGCTGGTGGACATCACCAAGCTGGACACCGCGCGGCAGCCCGTGCCGCTGCTGCCTCAGACGCGCCGCCACGCGCTGCTGGCGCACCTGCTGCGCGTGCCCAGCATCGTGTTCGCGGTCAACAAGCTCGACGCGGTGGCCGACCCGGCGCAGGCCTACGCCGCGGTGCGCGGCGCGCTGCTCGGCTTCGCGGAAGCGGCGGGCATCCGCGTGGCCGGCATCGTGCCGGTGTCGGCGCTGCGCGGCGACAACGTCACGCAGCCGCTCGCCGCCTCGTGGTACGAGGGCCCGTCGCTGCTGCAACTGCTCGAGAGCCTGCCCACCGCGCAGGAGCGCAAGGACGGCGCGCTGCTGCTGCCGGTGCAGTACGTGGCCCGCGAGGGCGAAGGCACCGGCAACCAGCCGCGCACGCTGTGGGGGCGCATCGCGCACGGCCGCGTGAAGGCGGGCGACACGGTGCAGCTGTTCCCGAGCGGCCAGAGCGCCACCGTTGCCGAGGTGCGCCTGGCCGGCGAGGTGGTGGATGTCGTCGAAGCGGGCCAGTCGGCCGGCGTCGTGCTCGATCGCCAGCTCGACGTCTCGCGCGGCGACTGGATCGCCACGCCCGCCGCGATCAACGCCGCGCAGCGCTTCACCGCGACGCTCGCCTGGCTGGACACCGAGCCTGCCATCGTCGGCCGCAAGTACTGGGTGCGCCACGGCAACCGCTGGGTGCAGGCGCGCATCGCCGCGATCGACCACCGCCTCGACATCCACACGCTGGAAGAGACCGACGCGCACGAGCTGGCCACCAACGACATCGGTCATGTGACGGTGGAAGTGCAGCAGCCGCTGCCGGTGGAGAGCTACGAGATCAATCGCGTCGGCGGCGCGCTGATCGTGGTCGATCCGGCCAGCAACCGCACCAGCGGCGCGCTGCTGGTGCGCGCGGCGGCCTGAGGCGCGTGTGGTGGGGAAGGTGATCTTCATCGGCGCCGGGCCGGGTGCGGCCGACCTGATCACCGTGCGCGGCGCGCGCGCGCTGGCGCGTGCCGACGTGGTGCTGTTCGACGCGCTCACCGACCCGGCGCTGCGCGAACTGGCGCCGAACGCGCGCTGGGTGGACGTCGGCAAGCGCGGCTTCGCCGACAGCACCGGGCAGGCCACCATCAACGCGCTGCTGGTGCGCCATGCGCGCGAGGTGCCTCTCGTCGTGCGATTGAAGGGCGGCGACCCGAGCGTGTTCGGCCGGCTCGAAGAAGAACTCGAGGCACTGGCGCACGCCGGCATCGCCGGCGAGGTGATCCCCGGCGTCACCGCGGCGCTCGCCGCCGCCGCCGACAGCCGGCTTCCGCTGACGCGCCGCGGCGGCGGCCGCAGCGTGGCGCTGACCACCGCGATGACGCGCGAAGGCGCACTGCGCGGCGGGCGCGGCGCCGACACCGAAGTCTTCTACATGGCCGGCAGGCAGCTCGCCGCGCTGGCGCGCCGCCTGCGCGACGCGGGCTGGAACGACGACACACCCGCGAGCGTGGTCTCGCGCGCCGGCTGGCCGGATGCGCTGGCGAGCATGCACTGCATCGCCACGCTGGGCCAGGCGAGCGTGCTGCACAGCGGCCGGCCGACCGTGGTGACCGTGGGCGCCGGGGCCGCGGCCCTCGCCGCGATGTCGCGCGCAGACAGCGAATCCCCGCTTCTTGAGACCGGTCAAGCCCAGGTGGAAACCCCGAGCGCCTAAAATCGGGGGCTATTCGGCCGCAGGCCGCGCCTCCAACATCCAAACCAGTCGCATCCCCATGACCCACGTCGTCCTCGAAGCCTGCATCCGCTGCAAGTACACCGACTGCGTGGATGTGTGTCCGGTCGATTGTTTCCGCGAGGGCCAGAACTTCCTCTCCATCGACCCCGACGAATGCATCGACTGCGCGGTCTGCATTCCCGAGTGCCCGGTGAACGCCATCGTTCCCGAGGAAGACGTGCCCGGCAACCAGCAGCACATGATCAAGCTGAACGCCGAGCTGTCCAAGAAATGGCCGAGCATCACCAAGCGCAAGGGCTCGCTGCCCGAGGCCGAGGAGTGGAAAGACCGCACCGGCAAGCTCGACCAGCTCATCAAGTGAACCGCATGGAACCCCAATTGAACGACGAAGTGGCGCGCACCGCCGGTGCTCACGAAGGCCCGATCGAAACCGACGCGGTGATCGTCGGCGCCGGCCCGGTGGGGCTGTTCCAGGTCTTCGAGCTCGGCCTCCTGGAGATCAAGGCGCACATCATCGACTCGCTGCCCTACCCCGGCGGCCAGTGCATCGAGCTGTACCCCGACAAGCCGATCTACGACATCCCCGCCGTGCCGGTGTGCACCGGCAAGGAGCTGACCGACAACCTGCTCAAGCAGATCGAGCCCTTCGGCGCGACGCACCACTACGGCCAGGAAGTGACCGTGGTGCAAAAGCTCGACGACGGCCGTTTCCACGTGGAAACGAGCAAGGGCACGCGCTTCCTGAGCAAGACCATCTTCATCGCCGGCGGCGTGGGCTCGTTCCAGCCGCGCACGCTGAAGGTCGACGGGCTCGACGCCTACGACGACAAGCAGGTCTTCTACCGCGTCAAGAACCCGGCGCAGTTCGCCGGCAAGAACCTCGTGATCATCGGCGGCGGCGACTCGGCGCTCGACTGGACGCTGAACTTCGTGCAGGACGGGCCGAACAAGGCCGAGAGCGTGATCCTCGTGCACCGGCGCGACGGCTTCCGCGCCGCGCCGGCCAGCGTGGCGAAGATGAAGGAACTGTGCGAGGCCTACGAGATGCAGTTCATCGTCGGCCAGGCCACCGGCATCGAGGAGGCCGACGGCAAGCTCACCGGCGTGAAGATCACCGGCGGCGACGGCGTCACGCGCGTGGTGCCGATGGACATGCTGCTGGTGTTCTTCGGCCTTTCCCCCAAGCTCGGCCCGATCGCCGAGTGGGGGCTGAACATCGAGCGCAAGCAGATCGTCGTCGACACCGAGAAGTTCGAGACCAGCACGCCGGGCATCTTCGCGGTGGGCGACGTCAACACCTACCCGGGCAAGAAGAAGCTGATCCTGTCGGGCTTCCACGAGGCGGCGCTGGCGGCCTTCGCGGCGGCGCCGTACATCTTCCCGGAGAAGCGCATCCATCTGCAGTACACGACCACCAGCCCGAAGCTGCACAAGGTGCTGGGGGTGGAGACGCCGAACTTCGATTGACGAGTTCGCCTATCGGCACGACGGATGGCGGGGCCCGCGATGCGGGCCCCTTTTCTTTTTTGCCTGATAATTCGCTCGCGGCGCAATCGGTGCGCCGCATCCGCTAGGGGTGTTGGCCGCTTCGCAAGAGGCGGCCGACTGAGAGAGTCCCTTCGAACCTGATTGAGGTAATCCTCGCGCAGGGAAGCATGGCCGATACGCCGCCGCGTTCTGCGGCGGCCCGGCCCGCCGACCTGCCATCGACCACGCAAGGAAGCACGATGGCACACCTTCACCGCCACGACATCACCACCCGCCCGACGCCGATCGCGTTTGCGATCGCCCTCGCCTTTTCATCCGCCCACGCGCAGCAGCAGCAGCAGCCGCAAGAGACGCAGCTCGCGCCCGTCGTCGTGCAGGGCCGCGCCGCGCCGTCCGCCAGCGTGGCCGGCTGGGGCGACATCCCGCTCGCGCTGACGCCGATCCAGGCCGGCGTGTTCGGCACCGAGCAGATCCGGGACCGCGGCGCGCAGCGCCTGTCGGACATCACCGGCAGCGACGCCGCCGTCAGCGACGCCTACAACACCGAGGGCTACTGGGACTACCTGACGGTGCGCGGTTTCGTCATCGACAACCGCTTCAACTACCGCCGCGACGGCCTGCCGATCAACGCCGAGACCTCGATCGCGCTGGATAACAAGGAGCGCATCGAAGTGCTCAAGGGCACCAGCGGCATGCAGGCCGGCACCAGCGCGCCGGGCGGTCTGGTGAACTTCGTCGTCAAGCGGCCCGCCGACGGGACGCTGCGGCGCGCCTCGCTCGAATGGCGCGAGCACGCCTCGGTGACCGGCGCGCTCGACCTGAGCCAGCGCTTCGGCGCCGACGAGGCCTTCGGCGTGCGCGTCAACGCGGCCGCGGCGCATCTCGAGCCGAAGGTGCGCAACGATCGCGGCGAGCGCTCCCTCGCCGCGATCGCCGCCGACTGGCGCCTCGACGCCGACAACCTGCTCGAAGCCGAGATCGAACACAGCCGCCGCTCGCAGCCCAGCGTGCCGGGTTTCAGCCTGCTCGGCGACCGCGTGCCGGCACCCACCGACCCGCGCATCAACCTCAACAACCAGGCCTGGGCGCAACCGGTGGTGCTGCAGGGCACGACCGCCTCGCTGCGCTGGCAGCGCAAGCTCGCGGCGGAGTGGAAGTTCGTCGCGCACGCGGCGACGCAGCGACTCGAGAGCGACGACCGCATCGCCTTTCCGTTCGGCTGCACGGACAGCGACGGCACGTACTACGCCGACCGCTACTGCCCGAACGGCAACTTCGATCTCTACGACTTCCGCAGCGACGGCGAGCGCCGCCGCACCGACGCGCTGGACCTGAGCGTCGCGGGCAAGCTGCGCACCGGCTCGATCGAGCATGCGCTGGCCGCCGGCCTCCTGAGCAGCCGCGTGAAGAACCGCTTTGGCTTGCAGACCTACGCCTACAGTGGCACCGGCAACGTCGACGGCAGCATCACCGACCTGCCCGCCAACCCGGCGCCGAACGACTTCAACACCAACCGCGACGAACACTCGACCGAGCTGAGCGTGCGCGATGCGCTGCGCTTCGACGCGAGGAACACGCTCTGGCTCGGCCTGCGCCACACGCGGCTGCACCGGCAGAGCGAACGCAACAACGCCAACGACCCGCGCGCCACCGACTACACGCAATCGTTCACCACGCCCTTCGCCGCCTTCAGCCACGCCTGGGCGCCGGGCCAACTGGTCTATGCCAGCTGGGGGCGCGGCGTCGAGTCGGAGGTCGTGCCGAACCGGCCGCGCTATGCCAATGCCGGCCAGATCTTCGCGCTGACCAGCCGTCAGGCCGAAATCGGCCTCAAGGGCGGCGCCGGCGAGGCCGAATGGAACGCCGCGCTGTTCGACATCCGCCGTCCGCGCCTGGGCGACTTCGGCAATTGCGATGTCGATGGCTCGTGCATCCGACGGCCCGACGGCGAGCAGCACCACCGCGGCCTCGAGATCGGCGCGAGCATGCAGTGGGAGGAATGGACGCTGCGCGCCGGGGCGCAATGGCTGCGCGCGCGCGTGCAGGGCGTGGCGGACACAGCGATCGACGGCAAGCAGCCCACCAACGTGCCGGCCCGCACGCTCAAGCTGCAGGCCGAGCACCGCCTCGCCGCCCTGCCCGGCCTGACGCTGCAAGGCGCGCTGGTGGCCGAGAGCCGCCGCCAGGCGCTGCCCGACAACAGCGCCCAGATCCCGGGCTGGGCGCGCATCGACCTGGGCGCGCGCTGGGACACCCGCTGGGCCGGCAGCGCCCTCACCTGGCGCGCCGGCGTCGACAACGTCGCCGACCGCCGCGCCTGGCGCGAATCACCCTACCAGTTCGGCCATGCCTACCTGTTCCCGCTGGCAGCGCGGACCTTCCGGCTGTCGGTGCAGGCCGACCTGTAGGCAGCGCCGAGGCCGCCCCGAAATCCCGGCTATAATGCGAGGCTCTGTTCCTCGATAGCTCAGTCGGTAGAGCGCCGGACTGTTAATCCGTAGGTCCCTGGTTCGAGCCCAGGTCGGGGAGCCAAAAAACTCGAAGCGAATCAAGGCCTTGCAGCGATGCAAGGCCTTTTTTCATGCTCGCGCCCAGCCGCCGTATGAGACGCCATATGGGACACGTCCCGTATGCGTCCGTCCAACCCGTCTTGACGACGGGGCGCAGGGTCAGGTCGCCACGACCGGCCGCCAGCGATGTGGCAGCAGTTCATCGATGCGGCTTGCCGACTGCAGTGGCAAGCGCTCGAGCACGTCGCGGATGTAGGCGTAGGGATCGAGCCCGTTGATCCGTGCCGAGTGGATGAGGCTCATCACTGCTGCAGCGCG
>JAKOZT010000034.1 GCA_029779845.1 Pseudomonadota bacterium
TGTCGGCGCCCTCTTCCAGCGCCATGCGGCGCAGCGCCTGATAACGCTCGCGGCGCGCCCAGGCTTCGAGGCTCTCGCCGCGCGGCGGCTTCGTCGTCAATCGGGCATGGCGGAACACGATCGGCCAGCGCCGCTGCCAGCGCGCCGCCTGCGCCTCGCAGAAAGCCAGCCAGGCATCGGCGTTCGGGCTCAGGCCGTGATGCACGTGCAGCGCGACGACTTCGACGCCCAGCGGCGCCGCGGCAGCCAGCGTGGCGTGCAGCAGCGCGGTCGAATCGCGCCCGCCGCTCCAAGCGACGGCGATGCGCCCGGCGCTCACCGCACGCGCACGGCGTTAGCGCTCGGTGCTGTCGGCGAAGCGCCCGTAGGCCTGCAAGCGCTCGTAGCGGCGCTGCAGCAGCTCCTTGGGCTTGAGGTCGCCGACCTGGCGCAGCGCGTCGTTCAGCGCGCGCTTGAGGAACGAGGCCATCTGCTTGGTGTCGCGGTGCGCGCCGCCGACCGGCTCGTTGACGATCTTGTCGACCAGCTGCAGCGCCTTCAGCCGGTGCGCGGTGACGCCCAGCGCCTCGGCCGCGTCGGATGCGCGCTCGGCGGTCTTCCACAGGATCGAGGCGCAGCCCTCCGGCGAGATCACCGAGTAGATCGAGTACTGCAGCATCAGCGTCTGGTCGCCCACGCTGATCGCCAGCGCGCCGCCCGAGCCGCCTTCGCCGATGATGGTGCAGATGATCGGCACCTCGAGCTGCGCCATCTCGAAGATGTTGCGCCCGATCGCCTCCGACTGGCCGCGCTCCTCCGCGCCGATGCCGGGGTAGGCGCCCGGCGTGTCGACGAAGGTGAACACCGGCAGGCCGAACTTCTCGGCCAGCTTCATCAGGCGCAGCGCCTTGCGGTAGCCCTCGGGGCGCGACATGCCGAAGTTGCGCGCCGCGCGCTCCTTGGTGTCGCGGCCCTTCTGGTGGCCCAGCACCATGCAGGGCTGGCCGTTGAAGCGCGCCAGCCCGCCGACGATCGACTGGTCGTCGGCGTAGTGGCGGTCGCCGTGCAGTTCCTGGAAGTCGGTGAAGATCTCGTTCACGTAGTCCAGCGTGTAGGGCCGCTGCGGGTGGCGCGCGATCTGCGTCACCTGCCAGGGCGTCAGGCTGGCGTAGATGTCCTTGGTGAGCTGCAGGCTCTTCTTGCTCAGGCGGTCGATCTCCTCCGAGATGTCGACCGCCGATTCGCTCTGCACGTAGCGCAGTTCCTCGATCTTGGATTCGAGTTCGGCAACCGGCTGCTCGAACTCCAGAAAATGGCGCTTGCTCATGGGAACATGTCCTCCGAGTCGGGACGATTCAATAGTCTACCGGCAGCGGATCGAGGCTACGCCACACGTACCAGGTGGCCACCGAGCGGAACGGCGCCCAGGCCTCGCCGACCTCGCGCGCCTCGGCGCGCGACACCGGCTCGCCGCTGAAGTAGTTGACGCTGATGCCCTTGAGCAGGCCGAGGTCGTCCAGCGGCAGCACGTTGGGGCGCATCAGGTGGAAGATCAGGAACATCTCGGCCGTCCAGCGGCCGATGCCGCGGATCGCGACCAGTTCCTCGATGATGGCCTCGTCGTCCATCTGCTGCCACTGGCGCACGTGCACGCTGCCGGACTCGAAGTGCTGCGCGAGGTCGAACAGGTACTCGACCTTGCGCGCCGACAACCCCGCGCCGCGCGCGTCCGTCGTGGCCAGCGCCAGCACCGAGGCCGGCTTGAGCCGGTGGCTGGGCTCGGCCATCAGCGCGGCGAAACGCTCCCACACCGACTGCGCCGCCTTCACCGAGATCTGCTGGCCGACGATGGAGCGCGCCAGCGTCGTGAAGGCGTCGCCGCGGCTTTGCAACCGGCCTTCGCCGAACTGCGGGATCAGCTTGCGCATCACGCGGTCGCGCTTGCTCAGATGCCGGCACGCATCGTCCCAGTACTCGGGGGTCGTCCCCGCCTTGGTGGCCGCCACGCGCCTCAGCCTTTCACCCAGGTGGTGCCTTGCGGCGAGTCTTTCAGCACGATGCCGCGCGCGGCCAGCTCGTGGCGGATCGCGTCGGCCTGCGCGAAGTCGCGCGCCGCCTTGGCCGCGGCACGCGCGGCGATGCGCTCGGCTATCCACGCGGCCTCGTCGCCGCCGGCCTCGCCGCCTTGCAGGAAGGCGCGCGGCGCCTGCTGCAGGATGCCCACCGTCGCACCCAGCGCCTTGAGCAGCGCGGCGGTGGCCGGCGCGCGCGTGCGGTTCAGTTCGCCGGCGAGTTCGAACAGCACCGCGAAGGCCACCGGCGTGTTGAAGTCGTCGTTCATCGCGGCGCGGAAGGCGGCGGCCTGCGGCTGCGCCCTGTCGATGTCGATCGCCGGTGCGTCGATGCCGTCGAGCGCGGTGTACAGCCGGCGCAGCGCGCTTTGCGCATCTTCCAGGTTCGCGTCGCTGAAGTTGAACGGGCTGCGGTAGTGCGTGCGCAGCATGAAGAAGCGCAGCGTCTCGCCGTCGAAGTGCTTCAGCACGTCGCGGATGGTGAAGAAGTTGCCGAGCGACTTCGACATCTTCACGTTGTCGACGTTGAGGAAGCCGTTGTGCATCCAGGTGTCGACGAAGGTGGTGCCGTTGGCGCCCTCGCTCTGCGCGATCTCGTTCTCGTGGTGCGGGAAAATCAGGTCGAGCCCGCCGCCGTGGATGTCGAAGTGCTCACCCAGCAGCGTGCAGCCCATCGCCGAGCACTCGATGTGCCAGCCCGGGCGGCCGGGGCCGAACTCGCTGGCCCACTTGGCGTCGTCGGGCTCGCTCGCCTTGGCCGACTTCCACAGCACGAAGTCGAGCGGATCCTCCTTGCCGTCGAGCACCGCGACGCGCTCGCCCGCGCGCAGCTGGTCGAGCGACTTGCCGGAGAGCTTGCCGTAGCCCGCGAACTTGCGCACCGCATAGTTCACGTCGCCGTTGCTGGCGCGGTAGGCCAGGCCCTTGCGCTCGAGCGCGGCGATCATCGCCAGCATCTGCGGCACGTACTCGGTGGCGCGCGGCTCGTGCGTGGGCGGCAGCACGCCGAGCCTGGCGATGTCCTCGTGCATCGCGGCGGTCATCTCGGCGGTCAGCTGGCGGATCGTGATGCCGCGTTCGACCGCGCGCTTGATGATCTTGTCGTCGATGTCGGTGATGTTGCGCACGTAGGTGACGCGGTAGCCCAGCGTTTGCAGCCAGCGGTACACCATGTCGAACACCAGCAGGAAGCGCGCATGGCCGACGTGGCACAGGTCGTAGATCGTCATGCCGCACACGTACATGCGCACGTGGTTGGCTTCGATCGGGCTGAAGGTCTCGACGGCACGCGAGAGCGTGTTGTGGATGCGCAGCGTCATGGGCCGGAGGAATTTTCGGGAGGCGCGCGATGCGTGTCGCGCGCGGCCCCACGCCGCGTGCGCGAGAGGGGCTGAACTAGAATCGCGGCAGTATATGATGACTGCCCGAGCGACTGTTCACACTTGGCTCCTGTGCCTCGCCCTGATCGCCGGCCCGGCCCTCGCCGCCGAGATCGACGAGGTGCGCCGCCTGCACGCCGCGGGCCAGGGCGTCGAGGCGATCGAGCGCGCGCGCAAGGCCGTCGCCGCCGCACCCAAGGACGCCGCGATGCGCTTCCAGCTCGCCGTGATGCTGGCCGACGCGGGCCGCGCCGCCGAGGCGCGCGAGCTGCTCGAACAGCTGGTGCAGGAGCACCCCGACCTGCCCGAGCCCTACAACAACCTCGCCGCGCTGAAGGCGGCGGCGGGCGACTACGAAGGTGCCAAGGCCTCGCTCGACCAGGCGCTGCGCGCCAACCCCTCGCTGGCCGCCGCGCACGAGAACCTCGGCGATGTGCAGCTGATGCTGGCGCTGCGCTCCTACGCGCGCGCGCAGCAGCTCGACCCGGCCAGCGCCACGCTGCCGGCCAAGCTCACGCTGCTGCGCCAGCTGCTGCGTGAGCTGCCCACGGCCAAGCCGTGACGCGCTCGCGCTTCCATTTCATTTCATCCCGACTCACGGAGACCGCCACGATGAACATCCGCCGCATCGGCCATGCCCTGCTCGCCGCCGCGCTCGCGCTCGGTGCGCATTTCGCCGCGCACGCCCAGAAGGTCAAGTTCGCCACCAGCGCGGGCGACATCGTCGTCGAGCTGGACGCCGCCAAGGCGCCCAAGACCGTCGCCAACTTCGTCGAGTACGTCAAGGCCGGGCACTACGACGGCACGGTGTTCCACCGCGTCATCCCGAACTTCATGATCCAGGGCGGCGGCATGACGCCCGACATGAAGGAGAAGCCGACGCGCGCGCCCATCCTGCTGGAAAGCGGCAACGGCCTGCAGAACCAGCGCGGCACGATCGCGATGGCACGCACGATGGATCCGAACTCCGCGAGCGCGCAGTTCTTCATCAACGTCACCGACAACGCCTTCCTCGACAAGGCGAACGCGCGCGACGGCAACGGCTACGCGGTGTTCGGCAAGGTCGTTTCTGGCATGGAGACGGTCGACAAGATCCGCGCCCTGCCCACCGGCAACAAGGGCATGCACCAGAACGTGCCGCTCGAACCTGTCGTCATCAAGAAGGCCACCCTGGAGAAGTGAGATGAGCATCAAGGTTCAACTGCAGACGAGCAAGGGCGACATCACGCTCGACCTCGACGACACGAAGGCGCCGGAGACCGTCGCCAACTTCGTCGAGTACGTCAAGGCCGGGCACTACGACGGCACGGTGTTCCACCGCGTCATCCCCGGCTTCATGATCCAGGGCGGCGGCTTCGAGCCTGGCATGAAGCAGAAGCCGACCGGCGCGACGATCCAGAACGAGGCGGCCAACGGCCTGACCAACGATCACTACACGATCGCGATGGCACGCACCTCAGCGCCGCACTCTGCGACCGCTCAGTTCTTCATCAACGCCACCGACAACGGCTTCCTCAACAAGGCGCAGTCGCAGGACGGCTGGGGCTATGCCGTGTTCGGCAAGGTCACCGCCGGTACCGAGGTGGTCGACGCGATCGAGCGCGTCAAGACCGGCCGCAGCGGCGGCCATGGCGACGTGCCGCTCGAGGACGTGCTGATCCAGCGCG
>JAKOZT010000031.1 GCA_029779845.1 Pseudomonadota bacterium
CGTCGATGCCTTGACCGGTCTTGGACGACACGCCGATGAAGGGCGAATCACCACCGAACTCTTCCGGCACGACCTGCTCGGCCACCAGCTCGCTCTTCACGCGCTCGGCGTTGGCGTCCGGCTTGTCGATCTTGGTCATGGCGACCACGATGGGCACGCCGGCAGCCTTCGCGTGGTGGATGGCTTCCTTGGTCTGGGGCATGACGCCGTCATCCGCGGCACAAACCAGGATGACGATGTCGGTCGCCTTGGCGCCTCGTGCCCGCATGGCCGTGAAGGCCGCGTGACCCGGGGTATCCAGGAAGGTGATCATGCCGCGCGGCGTTTCGACGTGATAAGCGCCGATGTGCTGCGTGATGCCGCCGGCTTCGCCTGCCGCGACGCGCGAACGACGGATGTAGTCCAGCAGCGAGGTCTTGCCGTGGTCGACGTGACCCATGACGGTGACGACCGGTGCGCGCGACAGCGACTCGTGCTGCTGCTCGGCCGTGCCCTCTTCTTCGAGGAAGGCGTCCGGATCGTCCAGCTTGGCGGCAAAGGCCTTGTGGCCCATTTCCTCGACGAGGATCATGGCCGTTTCCTGGTCGAGCTGTTGGTTGATCGTGACCATCTGGCCCAGCTTCATCAACTGCTTGATGACCTCGGCAGCCTTGACCGACATCTTGTGCGCGAGGTCGGCCACCGAGATGGTCTCGGGGATGTGCACCTCCTGCACCACCTGCTCGGTCGGCGGGCTGAAGCTCGAGCCGGCGCCCTCGCCGCGCTCGCCGCGGCGGCCGCCGCGCGGGGCGCGCCAGCCGGCGCGCGCACCGCCGGCCGCGCCGTCGCTGCGGCCCTTCAGCGCGGCGCGCTTCTTGGCGGCATCGTCGGCCCAGCTCGACGACAGCTTCTCGGACTTCACCGACTTCTTGTCGCCCGGCTTGGCCGCGCCCGGCGCGGCGGCCGTGGTGGTCGTGGCGCCCGGCGTGCCGGCCTTCTTGTGGATCGTGCCCTTGATCTCGGTGGCCGGCTTGGCCGGCTCCTCGGGCTTCTTGGCCACGAGCACCTTCTTGGGCGCGTTCATCATCTCGCGGATGGCGCGCGCCTCGTCTTCGGCGGCCTTGCGGCGCTTGGCGAGGTCGGCGGCCTTCTGCGCTTCCTCGTTGGCCACGTCGGCGGCCTTGACGACACGCAGCGCGGGCTTGGGCGGCTCGGCCGGCGCCGGTGCCGGCGCGGCAACCGGCGGCTCGACGGCGGGGGCCGCGGCCTTGGCCTTCGGCTCCGGCTTGGCGGCGGCCGCAGCCAGCGCGGCGGCGGCCTCCTCGGCGGCGCGGCGCGCGGCTTCGGCGGCGCGCGCCTCGGCGGCTTCGCGCTCGCGCTTTTCCTGCTCCTCGCGCTGGCGGCGCTTTTCGGCCAGGTCTTCTTCCTGGCGGCGCAGCAGCTCGGCCTGGGCGCGCGCTTCTTCCTCGCGGCGCTTCAGCTCGGCCTCATCGATCACCGGCGCGGCGGGCTCGTCGGCCGGCACGTCGTCGCGCTTGACGAAGGTGCGCTTCTTGCGCACCTCGACCTGGATGGTGCGCGCCTTGCCGCTCGCATCGGCCTGCTTGATCTCGCTGGTCGACTTGCGCGTCAGCGTGATCTTCTTGCGTTCGCCGCCGGCGGTGCCGTGGGCGGAGCGCAGGAAGTCGAGCAGGCGTTCCTTGTCCGCCTCGCTGAGCATGTCGTCGGCCGACGCCTTCTTGACGCCGGCGGACTGCAGCTGCTCGAGCAGTGCCGCGGCCGGGCGGTTCAGCTCGGCGGCGAGTTGGGCGACGGTGGTCGAAGCCATTGTGGGTGTTCCTTGCTGGGTCTAGCTCTGTCTAGCTCTATCTCTCGTGGCGGCGTCGGGCTCAGGCGGTGAACCAGTGCTCGCGCGCCTTCATGATCAACGCCTTGGCCTGCGCCTCGTCGACGCCGGTCATCTCGGTCAGCTCGTCGACCGCCAGGTCGGCGAGATCGTCGCGGGTGTGGATGCCGCCGTCGGCGAGCCGGGCGATCAGCTCGGGCGCCAGGCCGTGGCCGTCGAGTTCGAGGTCGCGCAGGTCCTGCGAGACCTCCTCGACCTTCTCCTCGCGCGCGATCTCCATCGTCAGCAGCGCATCCTTGGCGCGGGTGCGCAGCTCGGTGACGGTGTCCTCGTCGAAGCTCTCGATCTCGAGCATCTCCTGCATCGGCACGTAGGCCACTTCCTCCAGGCTGGTGAAGCCCTCGGCGATCAGGATGTCGGCGACTTCCTCGTCGACGTCGAGCTTGTCGACGAAGAGCTTGCGGATCACGTCGCTCTCGGCGGCCTGCTTCGAGGCCGACTCCTCGGCGGTCATGATGTTGATGCGCCAGCCGGTCAGCTCGGAGGCCAGGCGCACGTTCTGGCCGCCGCGGCCGATCGCGATCGCGAGGTTCTCCTCGTCGACCACCACGTCCATCGCGTGGCGCTCCTCGTCGACGACGATGGACTGCACGTTGGCCGGCGCCAGCGCGCCGATCACGAACTGCGCCGGGTCGTCCGACCACAGCACGATGTCGACGCGCTCGCCGGCCAGCTCGTTGGTGACCGCGGTGACGCGCGAGCCGCGCACGCCGACGCAGGTGCCGATCGGGTCGACGCGCTTGTCGTGCGACACCACCGCGATCTTGGCGCGGCTGCCGGGGTCGCGCGCGCAGCTCTTGATCTCGAGAAGGCCCTGCTCGATCTCGGGCACTTCCTGGCGGAACAGCTCGATCATGAAGCCCGGGGCCGAGCGCGACAGGATGATCTGCGGCCCGCGCAGCGTCGGGTCGACGTCGAGGATGAAGGCGCGCACGCGGTCGCCGCTGCGCAGGTTCTCCTTCGGGATCATCTCGTTGCGGCGCAGCCGGCCCTCGACGCGGCCCGACTCGACGACGATGTCGCCCTTGTCCAGGCGCTTGACGGTGCCGACGAAGATCTTGTCGCCGCGCGACAGGAAGTCGTTGAGCAGCTGCTCGCGCTCGGCGTCGCGGATCTTCTGCAGGATCACCTGCTTGGCCGCCTGCGCGCCGATGCGGCCGATCGACACCGACTCGACCGGCTCCTCGATGTAGTCGTCGACCTCGATGTCGGCAATCTGCTCCTTGGCCTCGAACAGCAGGATCTCGGAGTCGGGCAGCTGCAGACCGGCTTCATCGGGCACCACGTGCCAGCGGCGGAAGGTCTCGTACTCGCCGCTCTCGCGGTCGACCGACACGCGCATGTCGACTTCGCCGCCGTGCAGCTTCTTCGAGGCCGAGGCCAGCGCGGCCTCGACCGCGCCGAACACCACCTCGCGATCCACGCTCTTCTCGCGCGAGATGGCATCCACCAGCATCAACAATTCGCGGTTCATCGCTCACGACCTCCGTCTGCCTCTTGCACAGGTGCGGCCACGTCGGCAGCGGGCTTCGCGGCGGCGCCTCGGCGCCCCTTGAAGTCGACCACCGGCACCAGCCGGGCCTCGCGCACTTCGTCGAGTGAAAAATCCAGTGCCTGATCGGTCTTGCCGTCGTGGAAGACGATGCGCCAGCCCTCGCCCTCGCCCGGCTGCAGCACGCCGCTGTACTTCTTGCGGCCCTGGAAGGCCAGCTTGAGCGTCAGCTCGACGGCAGCACCGGCGAAGCGCGCATAGTCGGCCGGCTTCTTCAGCGGCCGGTCCAGCCCCGGCGAGGAGACCTCGAGCCGCGCGTAGGCGCAGTTCTCGACCTCCAGCACGTGCTGCAGCTGGCGCGTGACGCGCTCGCAATCGTCGACGGTGACGAACTCGCCGGCCGGGTCGCCCGCGACGCGGTCGATGTAGACGCGCAGCAGGCCGCCCGCGCTGCGCTCGGTGTCCACGAGCTCGTAGCCCAGACCGGTCACGGTGCGTTCGACGGCGTCTTGCCAACTCGTCACTGGTTCGTCAACCTTTTCAAGAACTTCGAAAAACGTTTCGAGCAAAAAAAATGGGCTGGAAGAATCCGCCCACGCAGCTTTCTCGAAAATAGCAGATTGTAGCGTGCCGCGCAGGTACCGGCAAGCCGGCCGGCTGTCAAGTGGGGCCGGGGCGGCTCGAGTGCATGCCAAAATCCGGCCCCTTCACCTCAGAACGAGCGACACGGAGATTCCATGGGCTTTCTCGCCGGCAAGCGCCTTCTCATCACCGGAGTGCTGAACAACCGTTCGATCGCCTACGGCATCGCGCAGGCCTGCCACCGCGAAGGCGCCGAGCTGGCCTTCAGCTACCAGGGCGAGCGCTTCAAGGAGCGCATCGCCGAGTTCGCCGCCGAATTCGGCTCGACGCTGACCTTCGACTGCGACGTCGGCGACGACGCGCAGATCGCCGCGCTGTTCGCCGATCTGTCCAAGACCTGGCCGCAGTTCGACGGCTTCGTGCACTCGATCGGCTTCGCGCCGCGCGAGGCGATCGCCGGCGACTTCCTCGACGGCCTGTCGCGCGAGAACTTCCGCATCGCGCACGACATCTCGGCCTACAGCTTCCCGGCGATGGCCAAGGCGGCACTGCCGATGCTGCGCGAGGGCTCGTCGCTGCTGACGCTGTCGTACCTCGGCGCGGTGCGCTACGTGCCCCACTACAACACGATGGGGCTGGCCAAGGCCTCGCTGGAATCAAGCGTGCGCTACCTGGCGCATTCGCTGGGCGCGCGCGGCATCCGCGTCAACGGCCTGTCGGCCGGCCCGATCAAGACGCTGGCGGCCTCGGGCATCAAGGACTTCGGCAAGCTGCTGGCCGACTTCGCCGCGATGACGCCGATCCGCCGCGCCATCACGATCGAGGACGTGGGCAACACCGCCGCCTTCCTGCTGTCCGACCTGGCCTCGGGCATCAGCGCCGAGATCACCTACGTCGACGGCGGCTTCAGCCACGTGATGGCCGGCGCGAACGCCGCTTGATCCTCACAGCGCTTGGAGGATCTCCCGGCGTTTTTGCTGGTATTCCTCTTCGCTGATCAGGTTGCGCTCGCGCAGGCGCTTGAGCGTGACGAGGCGCTGCTCGATCTCATCGGCCGAGGCCGGCGCGGCCTTCGGTGCAGGCGCCAACGCGGGCGCCACGGCTTGAGGCGCCGGTGCCGGCGGCGCCACCACGGCGGGCAGCACCGCCGGCGCGGGCGCCGCCACCGGCGCCGCCACGGCCGCGCGCTGCAGAGGAATCACCAGCCAGTCGGCGCGCTTCAGCGTCGCGCCCGGATCCTGCAGGCTCACCGCGCCGGCCGCGCCACGCGAGCCGAAGGTGAAGCTCGGCGGGATGCGCGAGCCGATCGCCGCGTCGACAAAATCGCGCCGCGCCTCGTGCACGATCAGGTTCAGCGCATCGCCCTGCACGAACAGCCGCGCGGTCAGCCCGGTGGGCGTGCGCAGGATGCCTTCGCCGCGCCGGTGCGTGCTCAGCAGCAGCAGGTCGTCGCCCGGCCCGGCCACCGACAGCGCCTCGGCCAGCGGCTCGATCAGATCGCTCAGCTCGTCGGGGTGGAACAGCGGCGCGGTGCTGCTCCTGCCCGTCACCAGCCGCGCCGGCGCGAGCAGCGCGCGCAGCGTCTCGGGCGCGATCGTCGCCGGCTGCTGGTTGGGCGGCGCGCCGCTCTCGCGCTCGGCGCGCTGGATCGCGGTGTACTCGCCGATGCGCCAGATGCGCCGCTCGGCCGGCACCGCGGCCTTGTCGCCCGAGGCCGATTTCGAGCCGAACAGGAAGTCGGTCCAGGACGCGGCTTGCGCCGCCGTCGTGATGCCCAGGGCGAGGCCGAGAGCGGCCGGCGCGAGCCAGCGTGATGCGCGAATCAAGATTGCTGTCTCCTACAAGTCTTCCAGGGCCCGCGCCGCCCCCAGCAATGCCGGCGAGGTGCTCGCCTGCACGACGAAGGTCGGGATGCCGCGCAGGTAGTCGGCGAAGCGCCCCTTGGCCTCGAAGCGCTCGCGAAAGGCCGAGCGGTCGATCGCGTCGCCCAGGCGCGGCACGATGCCGCCGCCAATGTACATGCCGCCGCGCGCCCCCAGCGACAGCGCGAGGTTGCCCGCCACCGTGCCGAGGAAGGCGAAGAGCAGCTCCACCGCCTGCACCGCACGCGCCTCGCCCGCCTGCGCGCGCGCGCTGATCGCGGCGGCGTCGAGCGCTTCGACGGCCGCGCCGTCCAGTTCGCACAGCGCGGCGTGCAGGTTCACCAGGCCGGGGCCCGACACCGCGCGTTCCGCCGACGCATGGCCGAAGCGCTCGCGCAGCCGCGCGATCACGGCGTCTTCCAGCGCCGTGGCACCGGCCAGCGTGACGTGGCCGCCCTCGCCGTTGATGGGGATCGCGCCGCGTCCGCCCTGCGCCGGCAGCAGACCCGAGACGCCCAGCCCGGTGCCCGGCCCAATCAGCCCGAGCGGCGCGTGCGCCGCCGGCGCGCCCGGTCCGACCTGGCGCAGATCGACCGGCCGCAGCGCCGGCAGCGCCAGCGCCAGCGCGGTGAAGTCGTTGATGACGAGCAGGCGCTCCATCCCGAACTCGGCGCGCACCGCCTCGATCGAGAACTGCCAGTCGTGGTTGGTCATGCGCACCAGGTCGCCGACCACCGGGTTGGCGATGCCGATCGCACACCAGCGCGGCGCGCCCAGCGCGTGCTCGTCGAGGTAGTGGCGCATCGCGTCCTGCAGCGAGGCGTGTTCGGCGCAGCGGTAGCTGGCCGGCTCGGCGATCCCGGCGCCCGGTGCGCTCACCCAGGCGAAGCGCGCGTTGGTGCCGCCGATGTCGCCGAGCAGGCGCGGGAAGGTGTCGTTGGACGAAGCCATGAGTCGGTGCACGAAGTATCGGCGACAACGCGAGCAGGCTCCTCCGCGCCGCGCGCGCCTTGCCAGCAGCTGCTTGTCGTTCTGCGGCGCAATGTAGCCAAACTACTCTTTCTTCACAACCAGGGTTCGCCACCTGAAGATTTTCCAGTTGCGTTGATCCGACGCAACTGAGAGGACACTTTCGCAACACCGGTGTAAACCCGCGTTCACGACCTGTAGTGCCACTACTAAAGTCCGCCCCGACTCAAAACTACAAAACAACGTGTAGTCGAGCTACTTCCGCATCCCCCGAGCCGGCCAGGTCCGGCATCAGTCCCCCAAGCACAACCACTGAGGAGTCAGCATGCAGACGTTCAAAAGACTGGCGATTGCCGCGGCCGCGGCGAGCGCCTTTGCCGTTCCGGCGGCGCACGCCGAAGGCATGGAGTTCCACGGCTACCTGCGCACCGGCACCGGCACCACCAGCGAAGGCGGCAACCAGCAGTGCTTCGGCCTGGGTGGCGCCGCCCAGTCGAAGTACCGCCTCGGCAACGAATGCGAGACCTACGGCGAAGCCGCGCTCAAGCTGCCGTTCGGCAAGAGCGACGGCGCCTGGGCCAACTACAACCTGATGCTCGCGCTGCAGAACGGCGATGAAAGCGACTACTCGTCGGTGAAGAGCGACAGCTTCAACATCGCCAATCGCCAGAACTTCTTCCAGGCCGGCGGCTTCTTCCCGAGGGGCGCGCTGGAGGATGCTTCGATCTGGATCGGCAAGCGCTACTACAACCGCCACGACGTCCACATCACCGACTACTACTACTGGAACAACAGCGGCCAGGGCTTCGGCCTGGACGACGTCAAGGCCGGTCCGGTGAAGCTGGCGTTTTCGTTCCACCAGAACGGCGGCCCCGGCAACGCGGCGAACACCATCGTTCCGAAGCGCTACGCCGCGCGGGTGTACGACATCGACGTGAATCCGAACGGCAAGCTGGAAGCCGAACTGGTGTTCCTCAAGGGCGACACGGCGGGCACGGGCTCGACCGGCAAGGGCACGATGCTGATGGTCGAGCACACGCAGAACGGCCTGCTCGGCGGCTTCAACAAGCTGGCCCTCATCTACGGCAACAAGCTCGGCGGCGTGCCCTGGGCGCCCACCTACGCCGGCGGCGCCGCTACCGACGAGACGCCCGGCAACCAGGTGCAGATCGTCGATCAGCTCTACTTCGACTTGAAGGGTACGGGCTGGTCGGGCATGGCGACCTTCGTCTACGCGAAGTTCGACTGCTGCGATTTCAACGGCAACTGGGGCGGAGGCGGCAGCGACAAGAAGTGGACCAGCATCGGCATCCGCCCGCAGTACAACTTCAATCAGAACTTCAGCCTCGCGTTCGAAGCCGGCTACGACCAGATCAAGAAGGGCGGCCAAGGCACGGCCAAGCTGGCCAAGCTGACGGTGGCGCCGCAGGTGGCGCTGTCCGGCGGCTTCTGGGCGCGCCCGGTGTTCCGCGCCTTCGCGACCTACGCGAAGTGGAACGACCGGGCGCAGTCGACCATCGACGGCGAAACCGGCGCGACCGTCATTGACCGCAGTCAAATCGCCAAAGGGGTCTTCGGCGACAAGACCAAGGGCATGACCTACGGCGTGCAGGTCGAAGCCTGGTGGTGATCTGACGCAGCCGCGCGCGCAGGCTGTCACGAGCAGCCTGCGCGCGCAACGCATTCCACACCCGCAGCGCAGCACCCCATGGCCAACCTGCTCCTCAAGTCGCTGAAGAAGGCCTTCGGCGACGCGGTGATCATCCCGTGCATCGACCTGGAGATCCGCGACGGCGAGTTCATCGTCTTCGTCGGGCCCTCGGGCTGCGGCAAGTCCACCGTGCTGCGCTGCATCGCCGGGCTGGAGGACATCACCAGCGGCGATCTCTACATCGGCGGCGAACACGTCAACGAGGTACCGCCGGCCAAGCGCGGCATCGCGATGGTGTTCCAGAGCTATGCGCTCTACCCGCACATGACGGTGGCCGAGAACATGGCCTTCGGCCTCAAGCTTGCCGGCTTCACCAAGGAGCAGATGAAGGCGGCGGTGGATCGCGCCGCGCAGATCCTGCAGATCGAGCACCTGCTCGAGCGCAAGCCCAAGGCCTTGTCGGGCGGCCAGCGCCAGCGCGTGGCGATCGGCCGCGCGATCGTGCGCAAGCCCGGCGTGTTCCTGTTCGACGAGCCGCTGTCCAACCTCGACGCGGCGCTGCGCGTGCAGATGCGCGTCGAGCTGTCGCGGCTGCACAAGGAACTGAAGACCACGATGATCTACGTCACGCACGACCAGGTCGAGGCGATGACGCTGGCCAACCGCATCGTGGTGCTGAACCGGGGCGCGATCGAGCAGGTCGGTACGCCGATGGAGCTGTACCACACGCCGGTGAACCAGTTCGTCGCCGGCTTCATCGGCAGCCCGAAGATGAACTTCATCGCAGGCGAGCTGATGTCGGCCACGCCGACGCTGGCGACCGTCAAGCTGCACGAGGGCACGGTGGTGCAGGTGGCGGCGGACGCCACCTCGCTCGCGCCCGGCGCCAAGGTGACGCTCGGCGCGCGGCCCGAGCACATCGAGGCGAGCAAGGAGCAACCCGGCGGCGGCAATGCCGTGAAGGGCCACGTGCAGCTCGCCGAGCACCTGGGCGACACGATCTTCCTGCACGCCACGCTGGCCGGCGCCACCGAGGCGATGACCATCCGCACCGACCCCGACAACCCGGTGGACACCGGCGACATGGCCTGGCTGACGCTGCCGCCGAAACGCTGCTTCCTGTTCGACGAACGCGGCCGCACCCTCTCGCGCGCCGGCTGATTCCATCCCACGACTTCAACCCCGAAGGAGAGCTCTCATGAACATCCCGCGTCAACGCATCCGGCTGCTGGCCGCCGCGGCCTCGCTGGCGCTCGCCGGCGGCTTCACCGGCGGCGCGCTGGCCGGCGAGCCGGGCAAGCTGCTCATCTGGATCAACGGCGACAAGGGCTACAACGGCCTGCAGAAGATCGGCGACGAGTTCGCCAAGAAGACCGGCGTGCAGGTGACCGTGGAGCACCCCGAAGACGCGCCCGGCAAGTTCCAGCAGGCCGCCGCCGCCGGCAAGGGCCCAGACATCTGGATCTGGCCGCACGACCGCATCGGCGAGTGGATCGCCGGCGGCCTGCTGCAGCCGGTCAGCCCGGGCAAGAAGGTGCGCGACGACATCGACCCGCTGGCCTGGAAGGCCTTCACGGTGGGCGGCAAGACCTGGGGCTACCCGATGTCGATCGAGGCCGTCTCGCTGGTCTACAACAAGGCGCTGGTGAAGACGCCGCCCAAGTCCTTCGAGGAGGTGATGGCGCTGGACAAGCAGCTGTCCGCGCAGGGCAAGAAGGCGATCCTCTGGGACTACACCAACACCTACTTCACCTGGCCGCTGCTGGCCGCCAACGGCGGCTACGCCTTCAAGCTCAAGCCCGACGGCACCTACGACCCCACCGACACCGGCGTCAACAACGCCGGCGCGGTCAAGGGCGGCGAGCTGCTGAACAAGCTGATCCGCGAGAAGTACATGCCCGAGGGCAGCGGCTACGCCGAGATGGAAGCGGCGATGGCGCAGGGCAAGGTGGCGATGATGATCAACGGCCCGTGGTCGTGGGACAACCTGAAGAAGGCCAACATCGACTTCGGCGTCGCCAAGATCCCGACCGTGGGCGGCAAGAAGGCCGCGCCCTTCGTCGGCGTGCTCGGCGCGATGCTCAACAAGTCGACGCCGAACCGCGACGTGGCGGTGGAGTTCATCGAGAACTACATGCTGACCGCCAAGGGCCTGAAGACCATCAACGACGACGTGCCGCTGGGCACGCCGGCGAGCAAGGCCCTGTTCGCCGAGTTGAAGAACAACCCCAACATCCAGGCCACGATGGCCTCGGCGCAGGACGGCGCGCCGATGCCGAACAACCCGGAGATGGGGCGCTTCTGGTCGGCCATGGTGTCCGCGCTGGGCAACATCATGGACGGCCGCCAGAGCGCCAAGGAGGCGCTGGACGGCGCGGCCAAGCGCATCCTGGCGAAGTAAGTGAACGGCGCCACGATGAGAACCGAACGCCGCTGGCTGGCACCCACGCTGCTCGCGTTGGTGATCGCGGCGGCGCTCTATCTCGTCGTGGTCGTCTACGCCACCGGCGAGCTGCTGCTCGCCGGCACGCTGCTGGTGATCAGCGCGCTGGCGATGTGGGTGTACAGCGCGAGGGCGACCTACGCCTTTCGCTACCTGTTCCCCGGCATCGCGGCGGCGCTGGTGTTCGTGGTGTTCCCGATGCTCTACACCATCGGCATCGGCTTCACCAACTACAGCTCGCGCAACCTGCTCGAGTTCCCGCGCGCCGAGGCCTACTTCCTCAGCGACACCTTCCGCGCCGAGGGCGCGAGCTACGAGTTCAGCCTGCACCCGGTGGGCGCGGAATACCGCGGCCGGTTGGTCGATTCGGAAACCGGCGCGGCCTTCCAGTTCGGCCCGCTCGCGCTCGCGGCGGATCGTCGCCTCGAAGTCACCGCCGAGCCCGAACCGGCCGGCGCCGTCGAACTGCCCGAGCCGGTGACGCTGAAGGAATTGATCGGCCACCAGAAGGCGCTGCGCGGCATCACCGTGCTGCTGCCCGACGGCCGCAAGGTCGGCATGGCGGGCCTGCGCGAGTTCGCCGCGGTGCAGCCGCTGTGGGTCAAACAATCCGACGGCAGCCTGAAGAACCAGGAGAACGGCAGCGTCATCCGCGCCAACCACGACAGCGGCTATTTCGAGACCGAGGCCGGCGAGAAGGTGCAGCCCGGCTTCCAGGTGGGCATCGGCTGGGACAACTACCGCCGCATCTTCACCGAGGCGCGCTTTCGCGAGCCCTTCGTGCGCATCTTCGTCTGGACGGTGCTGTTCTCCGCGCTCACCGTGCTGTTCGCCACCTCGCTGGGCATGCTGCTCGCGGTGCTGCTGAACTGGGACGCGCTGCGCTTCAAGGGCACCTACCGCATGCTGCTGTTCCTGCCCTACGCGGTGCCGGGCTTCATCTCGATCCTGGTGTTCAAGGGCCTGTTCAACCAGAACGTCGGCGAGATCAACCTGATCCTCTCGGCCCTCTTCGGCATCAAGCCGCAGTGGTTCTCCGATCCGCTGCTGGCCAAGGTGATGCTCTTGATCGTCAACACCTGGCTGGGCTTCCCCTACATGATGGTGATCTGCATGGGGCTGATCAAGGCGATCCCGGCCGACCTGTACGAAGCCTCGGCGGTGGCCGGCGCCGGGCCGCTGACGAACTTCTGGCGCATCACGCTGCCGCTGATCCTGAAGCCGCTGACGCCGCTGCTGATCAGCTCGTTCGCCTTCAACTTCAACAACTTCGTGCTGATCGCGCTGCTCACCGGCGGGCGGCCCGACTTCATCGACACCTCGGTGCCGGCCGGCACCACCGACCTGCTGGTGAGCTACACCTACCGCATCGCCTTCCAGGATTCGGGCCAGAACTACGGCCTGGCGGCGGCGATCTCGACGGTGATCTTCCTGATGGTGGCGGCGGTGTCTCTGGTGCAGATGCGCTTCACCAAGGTCGTCGACGACGAGAAGCGCTGAAGGAGCAACACGCGATGGCCATCGTCCTCGACCGTTCGCACCGCTGGCGCGTGATCGCCGCGCACGTGTTCCTGATCTGCCTGTGCGCGCTGGTGATCTTCCCGTTCCTGATCGTGATCTCGATCTCGCTGCGGCCGGGCAACTTCGCCACCGGCAGCATCATCCCCGACAGCATCAGCCTGGAGCACTGGCGCTTCGCGCTCGGCCTGCCGTTCCAGGACGCCAACGGCCGGCTGGTCGAGCCCGACCTGCCGGTGCTGCGCTGGCTGTGGAACTCGGTGAAGGTGGCCACGCTGTCGGGGCTGATCTGCCTGTTCCTCTCGACCACCGCGGCCTACGCCTTCGCGCGCATGAAGTTCGCCGGCAAGAAGCAGGCGCTGACCGGGCTGATGCTGATGCAGATGTTCCCCTCGGTGCTGGCGCTGGTGGCGATCTACGCGATCTTCGACCGCATCGGCAACGCCTTCCCGGCCTTCGGCATCGACACGCACTGGGCGCTGCTGCTGGCGTATTCGGGCGGCATCGCGCTGCACATCTGGACCATCAAGGGCTACTACGACACCATCCCCTACGAGATCGAGGAAGCCGCCAAGGTCGACGGCGCCACGCCCTGGCAGGCCTTCCGCCTCGTGCTGCTGCCGATGGCGGTGCCGATCCTGATGGTGGTGTTCCTGCTCGCCTTCATCGGCGCGATCATCGAGTACCCGGTCGCCTCCATCCTGCTCAAGCGCCAGGAGCTGCTGACGATGGCGGTGGGCTCGAAGATGTTCCTGTACGACCAGAAATACCTGTGGGGCGACTTCGCCGCGGCGGCCATCCTCTCCGGGCTGCCGATCACCATCGTGTTCATGCTGGCCCAGAAATGGATGATCTCCGGCCTCACCGCCGGCGGCATCAAGGGCTGACTTCCCTCCCCTCAACCCACCGACGAGGACACCATGAAGACACTCCGCTTCGCTCTGACCGCGCTCATCGCCGCCACCGTGCTGGCGCCGACGCTCGCCAGCGCCGCGCCGCCGGAAGGCAAGGTGCAGATCAACTACAACCGCTGCGACGGCAACTACGACGGCTGGGGCGTGCACCTGTGGAAAGACCCCGGCATCCCGCTGCCCGGCGTCGAGTGGCAGAACCCGATGATGCCCACCGGCAAGAACGACTTCGGCGTCTTCTTCCAGGCCGACTTCAAGGAGTTCAGCAAGGGCAAGGTGAACTACATCGTCCACAAGGGCGACACCAAGGACCAGGGCGGCCGCGACATGTCCTTCGACGGCAACACCGTCAAGGAGATCTGGGTCAACAACGGCGACCGCAAGATCTACACCTCGCTCGAGGATGCCCAGAAGGCGCGCGCCGAGAACCCCTGCAAGTGATGTCGCTGCGGCGAATCCTCGCCGCGCTGGCGCTCGCCACGTTCGGTCTGGCGCTGCACGGCGCGGCAGCCGCGCAGGCGGCGATCCCCGACCTCGGCGCGGTGGCCGCCGCGCCGCCGGCCAGCACGCTGCCGGCCGGCTGGACGCAGCGCGGCGTGTTCATGGAGATCCTGGTGCGCGCCTACCAGGACAGCGACGGCGACGGCATCGGCGACCTCGCCGGCCTGACGAGCCGGCTCGACTACCTGCAGGCGCTGGGCATCACCGGGATCTGGCTGATGCCGGTGTTCGCCAGCGAAGACCACGACCACGGCTACGCGGTGGTCAACTATCGCGCCATCGAGCCGGCCTACGGCACGCTGGCCGATTTCGACCGCTTTCTCGCCGAGGCGCACCAACGCGGCATCGCGGTGATCATCGACTACGTGATGAACCACGCGGCGGCGGCGCATCCCCTCTTCGAGAGCGCCTACGACAGCCGCCAGTCGCCCTATGTCGACTGGTTCATCTGGTCCGAGGAGAAGCCCAAGGGCTGGAACACCTTCTCCGGCGAGCCCTGGCGCGAGGGCAACCAGCGCTGGTACTACGCGGTGTTCGACGCCGGCATGCCCGACTTCAACCTGCGCAACCCGAAGGTGGTGGACTTCCACCTCGACAACCTGCGCTTCTGGCTGAACCGCGGCGTCGACGGCTTCCGCTTCGACGCGGTCGGCGTGCTGTTCGAGAACAGCGCCGCCGCCTGGGAGAACCAGCCGGAGAACCACGAGCTGCTCAAGCGCGTGCACGCGCTGCTGGCCGGCTACGGCGAGAAATACATGGTGTGCGAGTCGCCCGGCGACCCGGCGCCCTTCGCCTCGCCCGACTCCTGCGGCTCGGCCTTCGCCTTCGGCCTGCAGAAGCACATCGTCGCCAGCGCGCAGCTCGGCCGGCTGAAGGACGACGTGCTGTACAGCCTGCGCAAGCTGCCGGTGCCGCGCATGGCGACCTTCCTCGCCAACCACGACTATTTCGCCGGCACGCGGCTGGCGCGCACCTTCGACGGCGACGAAGGCGGCTACCGCGCCGCCGCGGCGACGCTGCTGACGCTGCCGGGCCTGCCCTTCCTCTACTACGGCGAGGAGATCGGGCTCGGGCTCGCCGCGCCGGTATCGAACGCCGACCAGTCGCTGCGCGGGCCGATGAGCTGGAGTGCCGAGCGCAACGCCGGCTTCACGAGCGCCGACAAGCCCTTCCGCGCCAACGTCGCGAACTGGCAGACGCACAACGTCGCGGCCGAAGACAGGAATCCGGCCTCGCTGCTGAACTGGTATCGTGCCCTGATCGCGTTGCGCAAGAGCGAGCCGGCCTTGTCCGTCGGAAGCTTCACGTCACTGTCCGAACGTGACCAAGCGGTGTTCGCCTTCACCCGCGAGCACGACGGCTCGACGCTGCTGGTGCTGATCAACTACGCTCGCAAACCGGCCACGCACGCCCTGCCCGCCGGCTTCCAGCCCGGAGAATGGCAGGTCGTCTTCCCGCAAGGCGCCAAGGCCGCCTTCACGGGCACGAAGCCTGCTCTTGCGAAACTGGCCGCCCAGCAGGTGCTGGTGCTGAAGAAGAAGCCCTCATGACCCCGCACGCCGAAGCCCGCCTGCTTGCCGACATCGGCGCCACCTACGCGCGCTTCTGCGTCGAGCGCGTGCCCGGCCGCTTCGAGCACGTGGCGGTGCTGCCCTGCGCCGACTACCCCGGCTTCACCGCCGTGGTACAGGCCTACCTCGACAGCCTGCCCGAAGGCATCCACCCGCGCCACGGCGCCGTCGCCATCGCCAACCCGATCGAAGGCGACTGGGTGCGCATGACCAACCGCGACTGGGCCTTCTCGATCCAGGAGGCGCAGCGCCAGCTCGATCTGGTGACGCTGCTGGTGGTGAACAACTTCACCGCGCTGGCGATGTCGCTGCCGCGCCTGGGCGCCGAGGCGCGGCGCCAGGTGGGCGGCGGCGAGCCGCAGTCCAACGGCGTGATCGGGCTGATCGGTCCCGGCACCGGCCTGGGCGTCTCGGGCCTGGTCCCGAGCGGCGACCGCTGGGTGACGCTGGCCACCGAGGGCGGCCATGTCAACTTCGCGCCCAGCGACGAGCGTGAGCTGCGCATCCTGCAGTTCGCCTGGAAGACGATGCCGCGCGTCTCGGCGGAGCGGCTGCTCTCCGGGCCGGGGCTGGAGCTGATCTACCAGGCCCTCGCCGAAGGCCGCGCGGGCGCGGAGCCGCACCTGAACGCCGCCGAGATCGTGCGCCGTGCATTGGCCGGCAGCGACAGCGTGTGCAACGAGACGGTCGAGTGCTTCTGCGCCATGCTGGGCTCGATGGCCTCCGACCTCGCGCTGACGCTGGGCGCCACCGGCGGCATCCACGTCGGCGGCGGCATCGTGCCGCGGCTGGGCGCGCTGTTCGACCGCTCGCCGTTTCGCGCGCGCTTCGAGGCCAAGGGCCGCTTCAGCAGCTACGTGGCGCGCATCCCGACCTACGTGCTGACGGCGGAGAACCCGGCGTTCCACGGCGTCAGCTCGCTGCTGGCCGACCACGTGCCCGACCAGGACGGCGGCAACCCGCTGCTCGAGCGCGTGCGCGCGGCGCGCGAGTCGCTCTCGCCGGCCGAGCGGCGCGTGGCCAACTTCGTGCTCGACAACCCGCGCACCGCGCTGAACGACCCGATCGCGCTGATCGCGCAGGGCGCCGAGGTGAGCCAGCCGACGGTGATCCGCTTCTGCCGCTCGCTGGGCTTCCAGGGCCTGGCGGACTTCAAGCTCAAGCTCGGCTCGGGCCTGACCGGCACGCTGCCGGTGCAGCGCAGCCAGGTGCGCCGCCAGGACGGCACCGGCGACCTCGCCGCCAAGGTGCTGGACAACACCATCTCGGCGATCATGCAGTTCCGCGAGACGCTCAACGTCGAGGCGGTGGACCGCGCGATCGAGCTGCTGCGCCGCGCCAAGCGCGTCGAGTTCTACGCGATGGGCAACTCGGCCGTGGTGGCGCTGGACGCGCAGCACAAGCTGTTCCGCTTCCGCGTCCCCTCGGTGGCGCACACCGACGGCTCGATCCTCGGCATGGCCGCCGAACTGCTCGGCCCGGAGGACGTGGCGGTGTTCGTCTCCAGCTCGGGCCAGCCGCCCGAGCTGGCACGCGCCGCGGGGCTTGCAGTGGAGCGCGGCGCCGCGGTGATCGCGATCACCGCCGGCCAGTCGCCGCTGGCGCGCCGCGCGACGGTGTGCATCCCGGTCGAGCACAGCGAGGACGTGACCACCTTCGTCTCGATGATCTCGCGCATCCTGCACCTGCTGGTGGTGGACATGCTCTCGGTCGGCCTGGCGGTGCGGCGTGCCGGCGTCAGTGCATTGGCCTCGCCGCCGGCGGCGCAAGCCGGCTCGGCGGAGGGTCAGGTGCAGCCCGTGCCGGGCGTGCTGATCTCGCACATCGCTTAGATCCGCTCGGGCCGAGCTTGTCGAAGCCCATCGAGGTGCACCGCGTGGCCCTTCGGCAGGCTCAGGGCGAACGGAGATCTCTTCAGCCCTTCACGCAATCCACGTAGTAGCGCTTCGGCAGGCCGAGCAGCGTGTCCTCGTCGGCGACGAGCCCGTGCACGTCCGTCGCGAAGCCCGGGAACGCCGCGTTGAACTCGCGCGTGAACTTCAGGTAGTCGACGATCTTCTTGTTGAAGCGCTCGCCGGGGATCAGGAGCGGAATGCCCGGCGGGTACGGCGTCAGCAAGGCGGTGGTGATGCGCCCTTCCAGCGCATCGACGTCGACGCGCTCGGTGCGGCGCTGCGCGATGTGCGCGTAGGCGTCGCTCGGCTTCATCGCCGGGTGCAGGTCGGACAGGTACATCTCGGTCGTCAGCCGCGCGATGTCGCCCTTGGCATAGGCCTCGTGCATGGTCTGGCACAGGTCGCGCAGGCCCATGCGCTCGTAGCGCGGGTGCTGGGCGCAGAATTCCGGCAGGATCTTCCACATCGGCTGGTTGCGCGCGTAGTCGTCCTTGAACTGCTGCAGCGCGGTCAGCAGCGTGTTCCAGCGGCCCTTGGTGATGCCGATCGTGAACATGATGAAGAACGAGTACAGCCCGGTCTTCTCGACCACCACGCCGTGCTCGGCGAGGAACTTGGTGACGATGGACGCCGGGATGCCGGTCTTGGCGAACCTGCCGGTCACGTCCAGCCCCGGCGTGATGATGGTGCTCTTGATCGGGTCGAGCAGGTTGAAGCCCTCGGCCAGGTCGCCGAAGCCGTGCCACTTCTCGCCGGCCTTGAGCATCCAGTCGGCGCTGCTGCCGATGCCCGAGGCGGCCAGCTTGTCCGGGCCCCAGACCTTGAACCACCAGTCGCCCTTGCCGTAGTCCTTCTCGACCTTGCGCATCGCGCGGCGGAAGTCCAGCGCCTCGAGGATGCTCTCCTCCACCAGCGCGGTGCCCCCGGGCGCTTCCATCATCGCCGCGGCCACGTCGCAGCTGGCGATGATCGCGTACTGCGGGCTGGTGCTGGTGTGCATCAGGTAGGCCTCGTTGAAGAGGTGGCGGTCGAGCTTGCGGTTGGCCGCGTCCTGCACCAGCACCTGCGAGGCCTGGCTCAGGCCGGCCAGCAGCTTGTGCGTCGACTGCGTGGCGAACACGAGCTGGTCCTTCGGCCGCTCGCGGTTCTTGCCCATCGCGTGGAAGGTCGCGTAGAACTTGTGGAAGGCGGCGTGCGGCAGCCAGGCTTCGTCGAAATGCAGCGTGTCGATGTAGCCGTCGAGCGAGTGCTTGATCGTCTCGGTGTTGTAGAGCACGCCGTCGTAGGTGCTTTGGGTCAGCGTCAGGATGCGCGGCTTGACCGTCTGCGGATCGACGCCCGCGAGCAGCGGGTTGGCGGCGATCTTGCGCTTGATCGCCTCGGGCGTGAACTCGCGCTCGGGAATCGGGCCGATGATGCCGTAGTGGTTGCGCGTGGGCGGCAGGAACACCGGCACCGCGCCGGTCATGATGATCGAGTGCAGGATCGACTTGTGGCAGTTGCGGTCGACCACCACCACGTCGCCCGGCGCCACCGTGTGGTGCCACACCATCTTGTTCGACGTGCTGGTGCCGTTGGTGACGAAGAAGCAGTGGTCGGCGTTGAAGATGCGCGCCGCGCTGCGCTCGGAGGCCGCGACCGGGCCGGTGTGGTCGAGCAGCTGCCCCAGCTCGTCGACCGCGTTGCAGACGTCGGCGCGCAGCATGGTCTCGCCGAAGAACTGGTGGAACATGCGGCCCACCGGGCTCTTCAGGAAGGCGACGCCGCCGCTGTGGCCCGGGCAGTGCCAGGAGTACGAGCCGTCCTGCGCGTAGTCGACCAGCGCGCGGAAGAACGGCGGCGCCAGGCCGTCGAGGTAGCTCTTGGCCTCGCGGATGATGTGGCGCGCCACGAACTCCGGCGTGTCCTCGAACATGTGGATGAAGCCGTGCAGCTCGCGCAGGATGTCGTTGGGCAGGTGCTGCGAGGTGCGCGTCTCGCCGTAGATGTAGATCGGGATCTCGGCGTTGCGGAAGCGGATCTCGCTGATGAACTTGCGCAGGTTGACGACCGCCGGGTCGATCTCGGGGCCGGCCGTGAACTCCTCGTCGTCGATCGACAGGATGAAGGCGCTGGCGCGGCTTTGCTGCTGCGCGAACTGGCTCAGGTCGCCGTAGCTGGTGGCGCCCAGCACCTCGAAGCCCTCTTTCTCGATCGCCTGGGCGAGCGCGCGGATGCCCAGGCCGGAGGCGTTCTCCGAGCGATAGTCCTCGTCGATGATGACGATGGGGAAGCTGAAACGCAGCATGGCGGCCTCGGGGCGATGGCGGAAGCGAAGGCGCGAAGTGTAGGGCCTCGCGAACGCTGCCCGTACACTGGCCGGCGTCGGCATCCGAGGAGCAACGCATGGACCTTTCCGCCGCCACGCTGTGGTGGGTCGCCGCCGGGGTGGCGGTGGCCGCCGAACTGGCCACCGGCACCTTCTACCTGCTGATGATCGCGCTGGGCATGGCGGCCGGCGCGGTGGCCGCGCACCTGGGCCTGGACGCGACATGGCAGATCGCCGTCGCCGCGCTGCTCGGCGCCGCCGCCACCGCGCTGTGGCACTGGAAGCGCGCCAGCCATCCGCGCTCGGCGCCGGCCGCGCGCAACCGCGACGTCAACCTCGACATCGGCGAGCGCGTGCTGGTCGAGGCCTGGGGCGGCGACGGCACGGCACGCGTCAACTACCGCGGCACGCAATGGACCGCGCGGCTCGCGCCGGGCGCGGCGCGCGTGGCCGGCGAGCACCGCGTCGCCGCGGTCGAAGGCAACTGGCTGGTGCTCGCACCGGCTTCCCACTGATTCATCGCAACGAGAGCCCCTTCATGGAAATCGCCCTGATCCTCGCGGTCGTCGCCGGCATCTTCATCGTCCAGACCTTCAAGATCGTGCCGCAGCAGCATGCCTGGGTGGTCGAGCGGCTCGGCAAGTACGACCGCACGCTGACGCCGGGGCTGAAGTTCGTCGTGCCCTTCATCGAGCGCGTCGCCTACAAGCATTCGCTCAAGGAGGTGCCGCTGGACGTGCCCAGCCAGGTGTGCATCACCAAGGACAACACGCAGCTGCAGGTGGACGGCATCATCTACTTCCAAGTCACCGACCCGATGCGCGCGAGCTACGGCTCGAGCAACTACGTGCTGGCGATCACGCAGCTGGCGCAGACGCTGCTGCGCTCGGTGATCGGCAAGATGGAGCTGGACAAGACCTTCGAGGAGCGCGACGCGATCAACGCCTCGGTGGTCAGCGCGCTCGACGAGGCCGCCGCCAACTGGGGCGTCAAGGTGCTGCGCTACGAGATCAAGGACCTGACGCCGCCGGTCGAGATCCTGCGTGCGATGCAGGCGCAGATCACCGCCGAGCGCGAGACGCGCGCGCTGCTCGCGGCGTCGGACGGCCGCAAGCAGGAACAGATCAACCTCGCCACCGGCGAGCGCGAGGCCTCGCTCGCGCGCTCCGTGGGCGAGCGCCAGGCCGAGATCAACAAGGCGCAGGGCGAAGCCGCCGCGATCACCGCGGTGGCCGACGCGACGGCCGACGCGATCCGCAAGATCGCCGCCGCGATCCAGTCGCCCGGCGGCGAGCAGGCGGTGCAGCTGAAGGTGGCCGAGAAGGCGGTGGACGCCTACGGCCAGCTGGCGCAGAAGAACAACACGATGATCGTGCCGGGGCACATGGGCGAGGTGTCGGCGCTGATCGGGACGGCGATGGCCTTGCTCAAGGGCAAGGCGCCGGGGCCGAACTGAGCGCCCCACCCCGGGGCCGCGCGCAGGCGATCGGCTAAACTCGCGGGCTCCGGAGAGATGGATGAGTGGTTTAAGTCGCACGCCTGGAAAGCGTGTGTGGGTTAACAGCCCACCGCGGGTTCGAATCCCGCTCTCTCCGCCAGCGCCCTTGCGCTGAAGCGCCGCCGGCAGCGAGTTGTTGCGATTGCCCCCGCGCCGCCCGTCCGCGGCGACCCCGCCCGGCATAGACTCGCGGCGATGAGCGACAAGCCCTCCGACGCCGAGCCCACCGAGCCGCGGCCGGCCGACGCCGGTCCGCGCACCGAGCCCGCCAGGGCGATTCCGGTGGAGGCCGCCACGCCATTCAAGCGCATGCCCTACGTGCCCAAGCGCCGGCGCGGCTGGGACGCGATCAGCGTGCCGCTGCCGCTGCAGTTCGCGGTCGCGGTGATCCTCGGCGTGCTGATCGCCACCGCCATCGCTGCGGCCTACGTCAAGTGGAACGCGCGCGTCACCGCCGAAGCGAACGCGCGCGCCACGCAGGAGGAGATCGAACGCATCGCGCGCGAGCGCGAGCAGCAGCTCGAGGCCGAGCAGCGTGCCGCCGCCGAGCGCCAGCGCAAGGCGGCCGACGAGGAGCGCCAGCGCATCGAGAGCGCGCGCGAGGCGCAGCGCCTGGCCGACGAGGCGCAGCGCGCCATGCTCAGCGACGCCGAGCGCCTGGAGCGCGCCTTCGCCGCCAGCTACCGCAAGCCGCCGGGCTGCGCCGATTCGGGCACGCTGGAATGCGCCAACCACTACATCCGCGCGCGCCGCGCCTTCGAGGCGCAATACCTGCGCGAGCGTGCGCGCCAGCCTAGTGCCGCAGCAGCCTCACCAGCACCAGCAGCGCCACGATAGCCAGTCCGGCGACGATGCCGGCGGCCAGCCACACCCAGGTCGCACCACCGCGTCGCCGCGCGACGACCGGCGCCGCGTAGAAGCCCGAATGCACGCGATAGCCGGTGGTCGGGGCGAACTCGCTGGGCCGTTCGTCCTGCGGCTCGGCATCCCAGTCGTAGACGGTCGAAGGCGGAAAGTCGGGAGCGGTGCGGCGTCGGGTCATGCGGCCACTGTAGGGAACGGGCCGTCCGTGATGCAGTCCGCGTCCGCGGGGGAAAACGTCGCGCCGGCGCACGCGGCGTGATCTATTCACGCCCGCCGGCGAGCCGCTGGTAGAGCGCGAGGTAGCCGGCCGCCGCGCCGTCCCACGAGAAGTCCTGCGCCATCGCGGTCTTCATCAGCCTGCGCCACGCCTCGGGCTGCGCATAAGCGCGCACGGCACGTTCGAGCGCGGCTTCCAGCGCCGCCGGCGTCGCCGCGTCGAAGGCGAAGCCGGTGGCGCGGCCTTCGCGCAGCGCGGCCTCGTCGGCATCGACCACGGTGTCGGCCAGCCCGCCGACGCGCCGCACCAGCGGCAGCGTGCCGTAGCGCAGGCCGTAGAGCTGCGTCAGCCCGCAGGGTTCGAAGCGCGAGGGCACGAGGATGGCGTCGGCGCCGGCGATCACGCGGTGCGCCAGCGCCTCGTCGTAGCCGATGCGCAGCGCCACCTGGCCGGGATGGGCGTGCGCGGCTTGCGAGAACGCGGCTTCGAGCACCGGGTCGCCGCTGCCCTGCACCACCAGCTGCGCGCCCAGGCGCAGCAGCGCCGGCAGCGCGGCGAGCACGAGGTCCAGCCCCTTCTGCGCGGTCAGCCGGCTGACCACGCCGAACAGCGGCGCCGCGGCCCTCGCCTCCAGGCCCATCTCCGCGCGCAGCGCGGCCTTGTTGCGCTGCTTGCCGGCGAGGTCGGCGGCCGTGTAGCGCGCCGCCAGACCGGCGTCGGCGGCCGGATCCCACACCGCGCCGTCCACGCCGTTGAGGATGCCGCTGACGTCGCCGCCGCGCCCGCGGATCACGCCGTCCAGCCCGCAGCCGAACTCGTGCGTCGCGATCTCGCGCGCATAGGTCGGGCTGACGGTGGTGATGCGGCGCGCGTACTTGAGCCCCGCCTTCATGAACGACAGCTGGCCGTGGTACTCGATGCCGTGCGACTGCATGAAGTGCGGCGGCAGGCCGAGCTGGGCGAAGTCGCCGGCCGGGAACACGCCCTGGTAGGCCAGGTTGTGCACCGTGAACACCGAGGGCACCGTGTTGCCCGGGTGCGCCGCGAGGTAGGCGCAGGCCATCGCGGCATGCCAGTCGTGCGCGTGCAGCAGCGTCGGCTGCCAGTCGCGGTCCAGCTCGCCGCCGGCCACGTGCGCGGCCATCCAGCCGAGCAGCGCGAAGCGCTGCAGGTTGTCGGGCCACTCGCTGCCGTCGCCCGCCTGGTACGGGCCGCCGGCGCGCCGGTAGAGCCAGGGCGCGTCGACCACGTAGGCCGGCACCTCGCTGCCCGGCATCTCGCCCAGGCGCAGCGCGACGCGCCCGGCGCCGAACAGCGGGCCCAGCTCGACGATGGTCTTCGGGTTCGGCAGCGCATCGGCGATCGCCGGGTAGCCGGGCAGCAGCAGGCGCACGTCGGCGCCCCGGCGGCGCAGCGCCTGCGGCAAGGCGCCCACCACGTCGGCCAGCCCGCCGGTCTTGACCAGCGGGAACACCTCGGCGGCCACGTGCAGCACGCGCATCGTTCAGATCTCCTCGAGCTGGCCGAGCATCTCGCGCGTGACCAGCGTGATGCCGGTCTCGCTGCGCACGAAGCGCTCGGCGTCGGCGGCCGCGTCCTCGCCGATCACCATGCCGTCGGGGATGCGGCAGCCGCGGTCCACGACCACGCGGTTCAGCCGCGCGCCGCGGCCCACCTGCACGCCGGGCAGCAGCACGCCCCAGTCGACGCTCGAATGCGAATGCACGCGCACGCTGGAGAACAGCACCGAGCGGAACACCCGCCCCGAGACGATGCAGCCGCCCGACACCAGCGATTCGATCGCCATGCCGCGCCGGTCGTCCTGGTTGTGCACGAACTTGGCCGGCGGCAGCTGCGGCTGGTAGGTCCAGATCGGCCAGCGCGTGTCGTAGAGGTTGAGCAGCGGGTCGGTGGCGGTGAGGTCGATGTTGGCGTCCCAGTAGGCGTCGATGGTGCCGACGTCGCGCCAGTACGGCTCCTCGTTCATGCGCGTGCCCACCGCGCTGAGGTCGAACGGATGCGCCGCGGCCTGGCCGTTGCGCACCGCCGCCGGGATGATGTCCTTGCCGAAGTCGTGGTTCGAGTCCGGGTCGGCGATGTCGCGCTCCAGCTCCTTGTAGAGGTAGCGCGCGTTGAAGATGTACACGCCCATGCTGGCCAGCGATCGCCCCGGCTTGCCGGGCATGCACGGCGGGTCGGCCGGCTTCTCGACGAAGTCGGTGATCATGTTCCGGTCGTCCACCGCCATCACGCCGAAGGCGCGCGCCTCGGCCTGCGGCACCTCGATGCAGGCCACCGTGCAGTCGCGCCCCTTGGCCACGTGGTCGGCCAGCATCAGCGCGTAGTTCATCTTGTAGATGTGGTCGCCGGCCAGCACGATGATGTAGTCGGCGCCGTAGCTGGCGAGGATGTCCTGGTTCTGGTAGACGGCATCGGCGGTGCCGCGGTACCAGCTCTCCTCGTCGACGCGCTGCTGCGCCGGCATCAGGTCGACGAACTCGTTCATCTCGCTCTTCAGGAACGCCCAGCCGCGCTGCAGGTGGCGCATCAGGCTGTGGCTCTTGTACTGCGTGATCACGCCGATGCGGCGGATGCCCGAGTTCAGGCAGTTCGACAGCGCGAAGTCGATGATGCGGAACTTGCCGCCGAAGTACACCGCCGGCTTGGCGCGCCGGTCGGTCAGGTTCTTCAGCCGGCTGCCGCGTCCGCCGGCCAGCACCAGCGCCACCGCGCGCTTGGGCAGATCGAGGCTGAGCGCGAGGTCGGTGGGCTCCATCGGTTTGTCTCCAGGTTTCGGTGTCATGGTCGCAGCCCGATGATCGGCGATTTCGGCATCGGAGCAACAAGCACCGGCGCGCCATGCCGCTGTTCGGGACGTTGTTTCACGTACTTCAGCGTAATCGCCGCCCGCTGTGCGAGCCATGATGCGCGTCACGCCCCGCCACGGCGCATGGAGCCCTTGTCACTACGCAGAAATCGGCCGTAACCCGAGGCGAAACCGGCTCGAAAATTGCGACGCGCTCCCGGTTGACGCCCTCCGGACGGGCATGGACACTGCGCACCCGCCGCAAGGCAGAAGGATTCCCGTGAACGACATCGCCCCCTCCTCTTCTTCCTCTCTGGCCGACGCCGTCGACACCCATCTGCTGCAGACCGTCGGCGTCGCGCCGGCGCAGGCCACGCCCACCGAACTGATGCAGGCGGTGGCGCAGGTGGCGCGCGAGCAGCTGTCGCGCCGCTGGGTGGCCACGCAGGCGCGCGAGCGCGACGCCAAGGCGCGGCGCGTCTACTACCTCTCGATGGAGTTCCTGATCGGCCGCACGCTGGGCAACGCGCTGGCCGCGCTCGACCTCGGCGACGCCGCCGCGCAGGCGGTGCGGCAGCATGCGCTGAAGCTGGAAGACGTGGCCGAACGCGAGCCCGACGCGGCGCTGGGCAACGGCGGCCTGGGCCGGCTGGCGGCGTGTTTCCTCGACTCGATGGCGACGCTGGGCCTGCCCTCGTTCGGCTACGGCATCCGCTACGAATACGGCATGTTCGCGCAGGACATCCAGCACGGCTGCCAGGTCGAGTACCCCGACCCCTGGCTGGCCGACGGCACGCCCTGGGAGTTCCCGCGCGCCGGGCTGGCCTACCCGGTGCGCTTCGGCGGCTGGGTCGAACACCAGGGCGGCAAGGCGGTGTGGCGCCATGCCGGCGAGGTGGCGGCCAAGGCGCACGACATGGTGGTGCCGGGCCACGGCACCGAGAAGGTCAGCACGCTGCGGCTGTGGAAGGCGGTGGCGCCGGCGCACATCGACCTGCACGCCTTCAACACCGGCGACTACGCGCGCGCCGCCAGCGTCAAGAACGAGTACGAGAACATCTCCTGGGTGCTGTACCCGAACGACAGCACGCCGGCCGGCCGCGAGCTGCGGCTGCGGCAGGAGTACTTCTTCGTCGCCGCCTCGGTGCAGGACATCCTGGCGCGGCACCTGGAAGAGCACGGCACGCTCGCCAACCTCGCCGAGCGGGTGGCGATTCACCTGAACGACACGCACCCGGCGATCGCGGTGGCCGAGCTGATGCGCGTGCTGTGCGACGAGCACGACATGCCCTGGGAGCAGGCCTGGGGCATCACGCAGCGGGTGTTCTCGTACACCAACCACACGCTGATGCCCGAGGCGCTGGAGACCTGGCCGGTGGCGCTGATGCAGCACGTGCTGCCGCGCCACCTGGAGATCATCTTCCGCATCAACCAGGCCTTCCTCGACTTCGCGGCCGCGCAGCGGCCGGGCGACCTCGGCTTCCTCTCGCGCCTGTCGCTGATCGAGGAGAACGGCGATCGCCGCGTGCGCATGGCCAACCTGTCGATCGTCGGCAGCCGCAAGGTCAACGGCGTCTCGGCGCTGCACTCCGAGCTGCTGGTCAAGACCATCTTCGCCGACTTCGCCGCGCTGTGGCCGGAGCGCTTCACCAACATGACCAACGGCGTGACGCCGCGCCGCTGGCTGGCGCAGGCGAACCCGGGACTGGCGGGCTTGCTGGATCGCACCATCGGGCCGAAGTGGCGGCTCGACCTCGACCAGCTGCAGGCGCTGCGCGACCAGCGCGGCAATGCCGCCTTCCGCGACGAGTTCATGGCCGTCAAGCGCGCCAACAAGGCGCGGCTGGCCGAGCACATCGCGCGCGCCACGGGCATCGCGGTCGACCCGTCCAGCCTGTTCGACGTGCAGGTCAAGCGCATCCACGAGTACAAGCGCCAGCTGCTCAACGTGCTGCACGTGGTGTCGCGCTACCAGGCCATCGTCGCGCACCCGAACGCCGGCTGGGTGCCGCGCACGGTGGTCTTCGCCGGCAAGGCGGCCTCGTCGTACGCGATGGCGAAGAACATCATCCGGCTGATCCACGACGTCGGCAGCGTGGTCAACCGCGACCCGCGCGTCGGCGGGCTGCTCAAGGTGGTGTTCGTGCCGAACTACGGCGTCTCGGTGGCCGAGGTGATCATGCCCGGAGCCGACCTCTCCGAGCAGATCTCCACCGCCGGCACGGAGGCCTCCGGCACCGGCAACATGAAGCTGGCCCTGAACGGCGCGCTGACCATCGGCACCGACGACGGCGCCAACATCGAGATCCGCCAGCACGTCGGCGACGACAACATCTTCATCTTCGGACTGAAGACGCCCGAGGTGCAGGCGCTGCGCGCCAGCGGCTACCAGCCGATGCGCTGGTACGAGGGCAACCCGCAGCTGAAGAACGTGCTCGACGCGATCGCCGGCGGCGGCTTCTCGCCCGAGGAGCCGGGGCGCTACCGCGGGCTGGTCGATTCGCTGCTGTGGGGCGGCGACCACTACCTGCTGCTGGCCGACTTCGCCGCCTACGCCGAGACGCAGCTGCGCGTCGACGCGCTGTACCGCCAGCCGGGCGAATGGGCCTCGCGCGCCATCGCCAACGTGGCCGGCATGGGCGCGTTCTCGTCGGATCGCACGATCCGCGAATACGCGCAGCAGATCTGGGGCATGACGCCGGCGCCTTGACGGCTCGCAAGGCGCCGCCGTTGCTACCATCGCCGCGGGCCTGCTGCCCGCGCACACGATGCTGACCGACACCGAGATCGAGCTGATCCGCCACGCCCGCCACGGCGACCCCTTCGCCGTGCTGGGGCCGCATGCCGATGCCGAGGGGCGCGTGCACCTGCGCGCCTTCCTGCCCGGCGCGACGCACGTGGTGGCGGTGGATGCCGACGGCACGACGCTCGCGCCGCTGCTGCTCGCGCACGCCGACGGCGTGTTCGAAGGCACGCTGCCCGGCGCGCTGCCCGCCGGCGGCTACCGGCTGCACGTGAGCTGGGCCGGCGGCACGACGGCGCTGCTCGACGACCCGTACCGCTTCGGCCCGGTGCTCGGCGAGATGGACGTCTGGCTGATGGGCGAAGGCACGCACCTGCGGCCCTACGAGGTGCTGGGCGCGACGCTGCGCGAGATCGACGGCGTCGCCGGCACCGCCTTCGCGGTCTGGGCGCCGAACGCCCGGCGTGTCAGCGTGGTCGGCGACTTCAACCTCTGGGACGGCCGGCGCCACCCGATGCGGCTGCGCCGCGAGTGCGGCGTGTGGGAGATCTTCCTGCCCGGCGTCGCGGCCGGTGCGCGCTACAAGTTCGAGATCGTCGCAGGCGATGGCGAACTGCTGCCGCTGAAGGCCGACCCCTATGCCCTGCAGTCGGAGCTGCGCCCGGCCACCGCCAGCGTCGTCGCGGCGATGCCGGCGGTGCTGCCCTCGTCCGATGCGCGCCGCAAGGCCAACGCGCTCGACGCGCCGGTCAGCATCTACGAAGTGCACCTCGGCTCGTGGCGGCGCAAGCCCGAGGAAGGCGACCGCTGGCTGAACTGGGACGAACTCGCCGCGATGCTGGTGCCCTATGCGCGCGAGATGGGCTTCACCCACCTCGAGCTGCTGCCGGTGTCCGAGCATCCGTTCGACGGCTCCTGGGGCTACCAGCCGATCGGGCTGTATTCGCCCACCGCGCGCTTCGGCGTTCCTGACGACGAGGCCGCTGGCCGCGGCCTCGGCGCCGGTTTCCGCCGCTTCGCCGAGCGCTGCCACGCCGAAGGCATCGGCCTGATCCTCGACTGGGTGCCGGCGCACTTCCCCACCGACGAACACGGCCTGGCGCGCTTCGACGGCACGCATCTGTACGAATACGCCGACCCGCGCGAAGGCTTCCACCAGGACTGGAACACGCTGATCTACAACCTCGGCCGCACCGAGGTGCGCAACTTCCTGGTCGGCAACGCGCTGTACTGGCTGGAGCGCTACGGCGTCGACGGGCTGCGCGTCGACGCGGTCGCCTCGATGCTGTACCGCGACTACAGCCGCCAGCACGGGCAGTGGCTGCCCAACGTGCACGGCGGGCGCGAGAACCTGGAGGCGATCGCCTTTCTCAAGCGCATGAACGAGGTGGTGGGCTCGGAGCGGCCCGAGGCGGTGACGCTGGCCGAAGAATCGACTGCCTTCCCGGCGGTGTCGCGGCCGACCTATCTGGGCGGCCTCGGCTTCCACTACAAGTGGAACATGGGCTGGATGCACGACACGCTGAAGTACATGGCGCGCGATCCGGTGCACCGCCAGTTCCACCACGGCGAGATGACCTTCGGCCTGGTCTACGCCTTCAACGAGAACTTCGTGCTGCCGCTCTCGCACGACGAGGTGGTGCACGGCAAGGGTTCGCTCTTGGGCAAGATGCCGGGCGACCGCTGGCAGAAGTTCGCCAACCTGCGCGCCTACTACGGCTTCATGTGGGGCCACCCGGGCAAGAAGCTGCTCTTCATGGGCGGCGAGTTCGCGCAGGAGCGCGAGTGGAACCACGACCGCAGCCTCGACTGGCACCTGCTCGCCGAGCGCCCGCACGCCGGCGTGCAGCGGCTGGTCCACGACCTGAACCGCTACTACCGCGCGACGCCGGCGCTGCACGAACGCGACTTCGATGGCAGCGGCTTCGAGTGGATCGATCACGAGGACGCGCAGCACTCGGTGCTCAGCTTCGTGCGCCGCAGCGCCGATGGCCGCTCGATGGTGGTGGTGGTGTGCAACTTCACGCCCACCGTGCGGCACGGCTACCGCCTCGGCGTGCCGCTGCCGGGCACCTGGCGCGAGCGCATCAACACCGACTCGGAGCACTACGGCGGCAGCAACGTCGGCTGCCGCTACGGCGCGGCGGCCAGCGAGCCGGTGCCCTGCCACGGCCGCGCGCAATCGCTGCTGCTCGACCTGCCGCCCCTGGCCACGGTGATCTACGAACGTGACCGCTGAGATGGAGAGTGGTCACCCCTGGCCGCTCGGCGTGCACTGGGACGGCCACGGCATCAACGTCGCGGTGTTCTCGGCGCATGCACAGCGCATCGAGCTGTGCCTGTTCGACGACGCCGGCCACCACGAGACGCGCCGCATCGCGCTGCCGGCGCGCACCCACGACGTCTGGCACGGCTACCTGCCCGGCGCGATGCCGGGGCTGGTGTACGGGCTGCGCGCGCACGGCCCGTGGCGGCCCGAACGCGGACACCGCTTCAACGCGCACAAGCTGCTGCTCGACCCCTACGCGCGCGAGATCGTCGGCCGCTTCGAGTGGCGCGCCGAGCACTTCGGCGCCGACGCGCGCCACGCCGCCGACATGGACCTGCGCGACAACGCCGCGCACGCGCTGAAGGCGCGCGTGGTCGACGAGCGCGGCCACGCCGGGCGCGGCGCGCCGCATCCGCACATCCCGCTGGACCGCACGGTGTTCTACGAACTGCACGTCAAGGGCTTCACGCAGCGCCATGCGGGCGTGCCGCAGGCGCTGCGCGGCACGTACGCAGGTCTCGCGTCCGAGGCCGCCATCGAGCACCTGAAGAACCTGGGCGTCACCACGCTGTGCCTGCTGCCGGTTCAGCAGCACATCGACGAGCGCCGCCTCGTCGGCCTGGGGCTCACGAACTACTGGGGCTACAACACCATCGCCTTCTTCTGCCCCGATGCGGGCCTGGCCAGCGGCGCGGGCGGCTTGTCGCCGCGCGAGGAGTTCCGCGCGATGGTGCGCACGCTGCACGCGCACGGCTTCGAGGTGCTGCTCGACGTGGTCTACAACCACACCGCCGAGGGCGACGAGCTGGGCCCGACGCTGAGCTTTCGCGGCCTGGACAACGCCAGCTACTACCGCCTGCCGCAGGACCACAAGGCGGCCTACGAGAACCTCACCGGCTGCGGCAACACGCTCGATGCCCGCCACCCGCGCGTGCTGCAACTGGTGCTCGACAGCCTGCGCTACTGGGCCGGCGAGATGGGCGTCGACGGCTTCCGCTTCGACCTCGCGCCGGTGCTCGGGCGCGGCGACCACGGCTTCGACCGCCAGGCGCCCTTCTTCACCGCCTTGGCGCAGGACCCGCTGCTGTCGCGCCTGAAGATGGTGGCCGAGCCCTGGGACATCGGCCCCGGCGGCTACCAGCTCGGCGGCTTCCCGGCCGGCTGGCTGGAGTGGAACGACCGCTTCCGCGACACGATGCGCGCCTTCTGGATCGAGGGCCACGGCACGCGCGGCGAGTTCGCGCAGCGGCTGGCGGCCTCGTCGGACATCTTCCAGCCGCGCCAGCGCGCGCCGGCGGAGTCGGTGAACTTCATCGTCGCGCACGATGGCTTCACGCTCGCCGACCTGGTCAGCCACGCCAACAGGCACAACGAAGCGAACGGCGAGAACAACCGCGACGGCCACGGTCACAACCACAGCGCCAACTTCGGCGTCGAAGGGCCGAGCAGCGACCCGCGCATCCAGGCGCTGCGCGGGCGCGTCAAGCGCGCGCTGCTGGCCACGCTGCTGCTCTCGCAGGGCACGCCGATGCTCGCCGCCGGCGACGAGATCGGCCGCAGCCAGTGCGGCAACAACAACGCCTACTGCCAGGACAACGCCATCTCCTGGCTGGACTGGCCGCATGCCGACGCCGAGCTGTTCGCCTGCACGCGCCGCCTGCTGGCGCTGCGCCGCCAGGCGCTGCCGTTCGCGAACCGCTGGTACGACGGCGTGGCCGACGCGCAGGGTGTCAGCGACGTCGCCTGGCTGCGCGTGGACGGCAGCGAGCTGCACGGCGAGGACTGGCGCCGCCCCGACGGGCGCGTGTTCGGCTGCCTGATCGGACAGCCCGGGCGCGGCCGCGCGCCGCTGCTGCTGCTGGTCAACGGCGACGCCGGCGACATCGACTTCATGCTGCCGCGCGGCAACTGGCAGGCGCTGCTCGACAGCGCCCACCCGCGCGGCGAAGCGCAATGGAGCGGCGCCGGCGAAGTGCTGTTCCCGCTGCCGGGCCGCAGCGTCGTGCTGCTGGCCGGCGACGGCCACGACATCGTTCTGTAGGAGCGTCATGCGATTCCCCCGCGCCAGCGGCGTGCTGCTGCACCCCACCTCGCTGCCCGGCCCGCACGGCTCGGGCGATTTCGGCGCGGCGGCGTTCCACTTCGTCGACTGGCTGGTCGCGGCCGGCCAGATGCTGTGGCAGATCCTGCCGCTGTCCGGCATCGGCCCGGGCAACTCGCCCTACATGAGCACCTCGGCCTTCGCCGGCAACGTGCTGCTGATCGATCTGGATGAGTTGCACCGGCGCGGCTGGCTGAGCGCCGACGAGATCGCGCCGCCGGCCGGCATCGCCGAGCAGCGGCTGAACTTCGCCGCGGTGGTGCCCTTCCGCATGGACCGCCTCGCACGCGCCGCGCAGCGCTTCGCCGCGCAGGCGAGCGCCGAGGAGCGCGCCGATCTGCAGGCCTTCGCCGAGCGCCATGCCGACTGGCTGGGCGACTACACCCTCTTCATGACGCTGGCCGAGCAGCAGGGCTGGCGCGACTGGTGCGAGTGGGATGCGCCGCTGGCCGCGCGCGAGCCGCAGGCGCTGGCGGCCGCGCGCAAGGCTCACGCCGAGCGCATCGCCTTCTGGACCTTCTGCCAATGGTGCTTCTTCCGCCAGTGGCTGGCGCTGAAGGCCTACGCCAACGGCAAGGGCATCGAAGTCATCGGCGACGCGCCGATCTTCATCGCCCACCAGAGCGCCGAGGTGTGGGCACGGCCGGAGCTGTTCGAGCTCGACGCGCAGGGCCGCCCCCGCGTGGTGGCCGGCGTGCCGCCCGACGTGTTCAGCGCCACCGGGCAGCGCTGGGGCAACCCGCTGTACCGCTGGGAGGCGCATGCGCGCGAGGGCTTCGCGTGGTGGGTGCAGCGCATCCGGCGTGTCTTCGAGCTGGTCGACATCGTGCGCATCGACCACTTCCGCGGCTTCGCCGGCTACTGGGAGATTCCGGCCTCGGAGGCCACCGCCGTCAAGGGCCACTGGGTGCCGGCGCCGGGCGAGGCGCTCTTCAAGGCGATCGCGCGCGCGCTCGGGCCGCTGCCCATCATCGCGGAAGACCTGGGCGTGATCACGCCCGACGTGGTGGCGCTGCGCAAGAAGTTTGCCTTCCCCGGCATGCGCATCCTGCAGTTCGCCTTCGAGGGCGGCAGCGGCAACGCCTACCTGCCGCACAACCACGACACCGACACGGTGGTCTACACCGGCACGCACGACAACGACACCACGCTCGGCTGGTGGCATTCGCTCGACGAGGGCCTGCGCGAGCGCGTGCGCGACTACCTCGGCAGCGATGGCACCGAGATCCACTGGGAGCTGATCCGCGCCGCCTGCGCCAGCGTGGCGGACACCGCGGTGCATCCGATGCAGGACGTGCTGGGCCTGGCCGGCGCGCACCGCATGAACCTGCCCGGCCAGGGCGCAGGCTACTGGGAATGGCGCTTCGCCTGGAGCCAGGTGCGCCCCGAGCACGCGCAGCGGCTCGCGCACCTGACGCGGCTGTACCGCCGCGACGGCACGCCGATCCAGTCGTAGCCGCCAACAAAAAAAAACGGGGCGCCGCAGCGCCCCGTCGATCGATCGAAGAACCGCCGGCTCAGCGCACCACGCGCATCGCCTGCTTGTTGCCGCCCTTGTAGGTGTAAAGGGTCAGCGCGCCGTTCTTGATGTCGCCCTTCTCGTCGAAGGCGATGTTGCCGGTCACGCCCTTGTAGTTGGTCTTGGCCAGCGCAGGCAGATACTTGGCCGGGTCGGCCGAGCCGGCCCTGACCATCGCATCGGCCATCACCATCGTCGCGTCGTACACGTACGGGGCGTAGATCTGCACGTCGGCGCCGAACTTCTTCTTGAAGTCGGCCTTGAACTTCTCGAGCGCCGGCTTGCCGGAATCGTCGACACCGCCCGCCTCGGCGCACACCACCTGGCCATCGGCCATCGCGCCGGCAGCCAGCTTGGGCAGTTCGCCCGAGCAGATGCCGTCGCCGCCCATGAACTTGGCGTTGATGCCGAGCTGCTTCATCTGGCGGATCATCGGGCCGGCCACGGCGTCCATGCCGCCGTAGAAGACCACGTCGGGGTTCTTGGCCTTGATGGCGGTCAGGATGGCGGTGAAGTCGGTCGCCTTGTCGGTGGTGAACTGCTGCTCGGCGATGGTGCCGCCCGAAGCCTTGACGGACTTGGCGAACTCCTCGGCCACGCCCTGGCCGTAGGCGGTGCGGTCGTCGATCACGGCGACCGACTTGGCCTTCAGTTCCTTGACGGCGTAGCGGCCCAGCGTACCGCCGAGCTGCGCGTCGTCGGCCACGACGCGGAACGCGGTCTTGTAGCCGTTGCGGGTGTACTTGGGATTGGTCGCCGACGGCGAGATCTGCGGGATGCCGGCGTCGCTGTAGATCTTGGAGGCGGGAATCGTGGTGCCGGAGTTCAGGTGGCCGATCACGCCGTTGACCTTGGAGTCGACCAGCTTCTGCGCCACCGCGGTCCCCTGCTTCGGATCGCCTGCGTCGTCTTCCGCGAGCAGCTCGAACTTGGCCTTCTTGCCGCCGATCGTCACGCCCTTGGCGTTCAGCTCGTCGATGGCCATGCGCGCGCCGTTCTCGTTGTCCTTGCCGAGGTGGGCGATGCCACCGCTGGTGGGGCCGACGTGACCGATCTTGACGACCACTTCCTGAGCCGACGCAGCGCCCGCGATAAGCAGGGCGGCCGCAGACACCACGGCATTCAATTTGACTTGCATGTAGAGACCTCCGGTTGGGGAATGTTGAGAGCGTTCGGAAGAGAGAGGATATTTCTCAACGGCCGAGACGATACTCCAAAAGAAACGCCGTCCATAGGCGGTTCGCCTCAGGGGAAACCTTCGATTCGCCCCCGAGGTCCGCCCTCAACGCACGGCTCAGCGCGTGCGATGACGGGTGATTTCCGCAGCGACGGCGCGCGCCACCACGTCACGCAAGGTCGATGCCAGCTCGGTGCGCGCCTCGCGCATCAGCGCATCGGTGGCGCGCGTCAGCGCCGGGGCCAGCGCCTCGCGCAGCTTGACCTCCAGCATCAGCTCGATCTGGCGCTGCAGATCGGCGAGCACGCGCTGCACCAGTTCGTCCTCGTCGACCTCGCGCGCGGGCGTGGACGCGAGCGGCGGCGCGGCCTGCGGCGCCTGCAGCGGCGCCGGCTCGGTCGGCGCGAAGGCGCCCGCCGGCACCGGCGCGGCCGTCTCGGGCAGGCTCACCACCTCGGTCAGCGTCGGCACGCGCAGCGGCGGCGGCGGGCGCGTCGTCATGCCGCGACCTCGTGCTTGTCGATCGCGTAGCCGCGCGCCGCGTAGTGCTTCCAGCGCGCGCGCGCGGCGTTGCGCTCGGCCTCGTCGGTGGAGACGATCTCGATGAGCCGCTCGAAGCTCTCGAAGCCGGCCGGCGGCTGCGCACCGAGATTGAGCAGCACCTCGTGGTGCGGCGCGGCGGCGGGCGAGGCCGTCAGGCACACCGGCGTGGCGCGCAGCCGCTCGGGGAGCGCCTCGCCGTCGCGCAGCAGCACGTGCGGGATGAACTCGATGGGCTCGAAGCTCCACAGCGCGCGGTCGAGTTCGGCCAGCGTGCGCGCTTCGCCGGTGACGGCGATGCGCGCGTTCTGGCGCGTCGCCTTGCGCAGCAGCCGGCAGGCGTAGACGAGCCGCTGCGGCACGTTGAAGTGGAAGCTGACGCGCGTCATCGTGGTCCGGCCGCGCGCGGCCTCAGCCCGCCTGCGCGAGCACGAAGTGCGTCAGCAGCCCCACCGGCCGGCCGGTGGCGCCCTTGGCGGCGCCCGACTTCCAGGCGGTGCCGGCGATGTCGAGGTGCGCCCAGCGGTACTTGGCGGTGAAGCGGCGCAGGAACATCGCCGCGGTGATCGCGCCGCCGGCGCGCCCGCCGACGTTGCCCATGTCGGCGAAGTTGCTCTTCAGCGCCTCGTCGTACTCCTCGTCGAGCGGCATGCGCCAGCACGGATCGAGCGCGTCGGCGCCGGCCGCCAGCAGTTCGTTGGCGAGGCGGTCGTCAGCGCTGAACAGGCCGGTGTGGTGGTGCCCCAGCGCGATCACGCAGGCGCCGGTGAGCGTGGCCACGTCGACCACGCAGGCCGGCGCGAAGCGCTCGGCATACGTGAGCGCGTCGCACAGGATCAGCCGGCCCTCGGCGTCGGTGTTGAGGATCTCGATGGTCTGGCCCGACAGGCTGGTCACCACGTCGCCCGGCTTGACGGCGCGGCCGCCGGGCATGTTCTCGGTGGTGGGCACCAGCACGACGAGGTTCAGGCGCGGCTTCAACTCGGCCACCGCGCGCAGCGTGCCCAGCACGCTGGCGGCGCCGCCCATGTCGAACTTCATCTCGTCCATCTCAGCGGCCGGCTTGATCGAGATGCCGCCGGTGTCGAAGGTGATGCCCTTGCCGACCAGCACCACGGGCGGCTGCGACTTCGGCGCCCCCTGGTACTGCGCGATGATGAAGCGCGGCGGCTCGGCCGAGCCCTGCGCGACGGCGAGGAAGGAGCCCATGCCGAGCTTCTCGATCGCCTTGCGGTCCAGCACCTCGACCTTCAGGCCGAACTGCTTGCCCAGCTTCTTGGCCTGCGCGCCGAGGAAGCTCGGCGTGCAGTGGTTGCCCGGGCGGTTGGCGAGCTCGCGCGCCAGCGTGACGCCCTCGGCGATCGCCTGGCCGCGCGCCAGGCCCTGCGCCACCGCCTTGGCCGCGCCCTTGGGTGCGAGCAGCGTGATCTTCTCCAGCGCGCCGGCCGGCGGCGCGCTCGGCTTGGTGTGGCGGTAGACGTAGGTGGCGTCGCTGGCGGCGGCGACCAGCGCCTCGGCCTGCGCGGCGCTCGCGTCGCCGGCGCCGAGCACGACCACCGCGACGTGCTGGCTGCCGCCGCCCTTGAGCGCCGCGAGGCCGGCAGCGAACGCAGCCTTCACCGACTTCGGCGTCGGCGCGCCGCAGGCGGCGAGCACGAGGCGCGTGGCCTCCAGCCCTTGCGGGCGGTGCAGGTAGACCGTCTTGCCGCGCTTGAGCTCGAACTCGCCCTGCGCCAGCGCGTCGGCCAGCGCGTTCTTCACGGCCGCGTCGCGCACCGCATCGGCGCTGTCGCCGGCCACCACGACCAGCAGCGCATCGCAGGCCACGCCGGCCAATCCATCGAGAGCAACGCCTTGATGACGAAAGTCCATAATCGCCGACCGTTCCAAGATGCGCACGATGTTATTCGATTCCACCCTGCGGGCCGACCTGGCGCGCAGCTTCGGGGCCACGCTGGTGGTCATCCTGACCATCGTGCTGACGATGTTCCTGATCCGCACGCTCGGCCAGGCCGCGGTGGGGCGCGTGTCGCCGCAGGACGTGGTGCTGCTGCTGGGCTACACCGCGCTCGGGCACCTGCCGACGATGCTGGCGCTGTCCCTCTTCGTCTCGGTGGTGGCCACGCTCGGGCGCATGTACCGCGACAGCGAGATGACGATCTGGTTCGCCAGCGGCGTCGGCCTGGCGCGCTTCGTGCGCCCGGTGCTGCGCACCAGCTGGCCGGTGCTGCTGGTGATCGGCGCGCTGGCGCTGTTCGTGTGGCCCTGGGTCAACCAGCGCGCCAACGAGCTGAAGGAGCGCTTCGAGCGGCGCTCCGACATCTCGCGCGTCGCACCCGGCCAGTTCCAGACCTCCAGCGACGGCAAGCGGGTGTTCTTCATCGACCGCAATTCGGAAGACGGCCGCAGCGGCCGCAATGTCTTCATCCTCTCGACCACGCCCGAGGCCGAGTCGGTGACCTCGGCGAAGACCGGCCGCATCGAGGTGGAGGGCGACGACCGCTTCCTGATCCTCGACCGCGGCCAGCGCAACGAGGAGAACCGCGCCAGCGGGGAGAAGACGCTGTCGCGCTTCGAGAGCTACCGCGTGCTGGTGGGCGACCGCGTGCTGGCGCGCGTCGAGGAGCTGCCGCCGCGCGCCACGCGCAGCATCGACCTGCTGCGCAAGCCCACGCTGCGCAACCTCGGCGAGTTCACCTGGCGCATGGGCCTGCTGCTGGGCGCCACCAACCTGCTGCTGCTGGCGATCCCGCTGTCGGCCGCCAACCCGCGCCGCGCCAGCAACTGGAACCTGCTGTTCGCGCTGCTGACCTTCGTCGTCTACTACAACGCGATCAACCTCTCGCAGGCCTGGGTGGCGGGCGGGCGCATCGGCGTCGGCGCCGCGCTCGCCGTCTTCCACGGCGGCGCCTTCGCGCTCGCGCTGGCGCTGCTGTGGTGGCGCGAACAGGGCAACCGCCGGCTCGGTTTCGCGCGGCGGCGCGCTGCTGCCGCATGAAGACCGTCCGCCGCCTCTTCTACCGCGACATCGTCTCCTCGGTGGGCTTCGTCGCGGTCGCCTTCCTGTCGCTGTTCTTCTTCATCGACTTCGTCGAGGAGCTGGCCGACGTCGCCAAGGGCTACACGGTGCTGCACGCGGTGGCGTATTCGCTCCTGCAGGCGCCCGGGCACCTCTACGAGCTGATGCCGATCGCGGTGCTGATCGGCACCATCTACGCGCTGGCGCGCCTGGCGCAATCGTCCGAATACACCATCCTGCGCACCGGCGGGCTGGGGCCGGCGCGCGCGCTGTCGCTGTTGGCGCAGCTCGGGCTGATGTTCGCGGTGGTGACCTACGTCACCGGCGACTGGATCGCGCCCTACAGCGAGCGTCACGCCACCGAGCTGCTGGCGCGCGCCAAGGGCAAGGTGCGCGTCGGCGCGGCCGGGGCCTGGCTGAAGGACCGGCGCGCCACGCCTCAGGGCGAGCACAGCCTGTCGGTCAACGTCGGCTTCGCCGGGCCGGACGGCACGCTGCACGACATCCGCATCTTCGAGTTCGACGCCGACGGCGCGCTGGTGCGCCGCATCGGCGCGGCGCGGGCCACCATCGGCCACGGCGCCTGGCAGCTCGCCGACGTGCGCGTGACGCGCTGGGCCACCAACGGCGACGCCGCGCACGCCGCGGCCGTCGACGAGAAGCTCGATGCGCTCGCCTGGCCGAGCTCGCTGTCGGCCGGCGTGGTGGCGGCGGCGGTGCTGCCGCTGTCGACCATGTCGACGATCGAGCTGTTCCGCTACATCGGCCACCTGGCCGACAACGCGCAGGCGGCGCAGCGCTACGAGATCCAGTTCTGGAAGCGCGCTCTCTACCCCTTCGCCTGCCTGGTGATGATGGCGCTGGCGCTGCCCTTCGCCTACCTGCACGCGCGCGCCGGCAGCGTCAGCTTCAAGGTGTTCGCCGGCATCATGCTGGGCATCGGCTTCGTGCTGCTCAACAACATGGCCGGCCACCTCGGGCTGCTGCACAACTGGACGCCGTGGATCACCGCGGCGACGCCGAGCGCGCTGTTCCTGCTGGTGTCGCTGGCGGCCTTCAGCTGGCTGGTGCGCTACCGATGAAGCGCGGCGTGCTTCTCGTCGCCCACGGCGCGCGCGACCCGCTCTGGGCTGTGCCCTTCGAGGCCGTCGCTCGGCGCGTGCGCGCGGCCGGCGTGGAGGCGGCGCTCGGCTACCTCGAGTTCATGCAGCCGAGCCCGCTGGACGCCGGCAGCGCGCTCGCCGATGCCGGCTGCGAGCAGATCGATCTGCTGCCCCTCTTCCTCGGCGCCGGCGGCCATGTGCGCAAGGACCTGCCGGCCGTGATCGACGAACTTCGGCGGCGTCATCCTCAGGTGCGCTTCGCGCTGCGCCGCGCCGTCGGCGAGGACGAGGCGGTGATCGAGGCGATGGCGACGTCGGCGCTGCGCGCGGCGCCGAACGGAAAGGAACCATGAACCTGCACCAGTTCCGCTTCGTCCAGGAGGCGGTGCGCCAGAAGCTCAACCTGACCGAGACGGCCAAGGTGCTGTTCACCTCGCAGCCGGGCATCTCCAAGGCCATCCTCGAGCTGGAGGGCGAGCTCGGCGTCGACATCTTCGCGCGTCACGGCAAGCGGCTGCGGCGCGTCACCGAGCCCGGCCAGCAGGTGCTGAAGTCGATCGAGATCATCATGCGCGAGGTCGGCAACCTCAAGCGCATCGGCGAGGAGTTCTCCAAGCAGGACGCCGGCACGCTGTCCATCGCCACCACGCACAGCCAGGCGCGCTACTTCCTGCCCGAACCGATCGCGCAACTGCGCAAGCGCTTTCCGAAGGTCAACGTCAGCCTGCACCAGGGCTCGCCGGACCAGGTGGCGCGCATGGTGATCGAGGAAGTCGCCGACATCGGCCTGGCCACCGAGGCCCTCGCCGCGCACGACGAGCTCGTCACGCTGCCCTGCTACGACTGGCAGCACGCGCTGGTGATGCCGGCCGGCCACCCGCTGGCGCAGCTCGAGCGCGTCGAGCTGGAAGACCTGGCCCTGCAGCCGCTGGTGTCCTACCACCCCTCGTTCAGCGGCCGCACGCGCGTCGACCAGGCCTTCGCGGCGCGCAAGCTCAAGCCCAACATCGTGCTGGAGGCGATCGACGCCGACGTGATCAAGACCTACGTGCGCCTCGGCCTCGGCGTGGGCGTCATCGCCGAGCACGCGGCGCGCGACGAGGCCCCGAACAGCGAGCTGGTGTGGCGCCCGCTCGGCCACCTGTTCGGCCGCAACGTCACGCGCATCGCCTTCAAGCGCGGCGCCTACCTGCGCAACTTCGTCTACGCCTTCGCCGAGATGCTCTCCGAGCGGCTGACGCGCCCGGTGATCGACCAGGCGCTGTCGGGCTCGCACGGCGCCGCGCCGGACTACCAGCTCTGAGACCCCTCCCATGACCGAACTCCGCACCCCCGCCATCGAGAGCCGCCTGCCGCGCGTGGGCACCACGATCTTCACCGTGATGTCGGCGCTGGCGCAGCAGCACGGCGCGGTCAACCTCGGCCAGGGCTTCCCCGACTTCGATTGCGACCCGGCGCTGCTCGACGCGGTGACGCAGGCGATGCGCGGCGGCCTGAACCAGTACCCGCCGATGGCCGGCGTGCCGGCGCTGCGCGAGGCGATCGCCGCCAAGATCGAGGCGCTGTACGGGCGCCGCTACGACCCCGGCGCCGAGATCACCGTGACCGCCGGCGCGACGCAGGCGATCATCACCGCGATCCTCGCCATCGTGCACCCGGGCGACGAGGTGATCGTGCTCGACCCCTGCTACGACAGCTACGAGCCCAACATCGAGCTGGCCGGCGGCCGCGCGGTGCACGTGCCGCTGACGCCGGGCACGTTCCGTCCCGACTTCGCCCGCATCGCCGCGGCGCTGTCGCCGCGCACGCGCGCGATCATCGTCAACACGCCGCACAACCCGAGCGCCACGGTGTGGAGCAAAGCCGACATGCGGCGCCTGGCCGAACTGCTGCGCCCCACCGACGCGATCGTGATCGCCGACGAGGTCTACGAGCACATGGTCTACGACGAAGCGCGCCACGAGAGCGTGGCGCGCCACCCGGAGCTGGCGCAGCGCGCCTTCATCGTCTCGAGCTTCGGCAAGACCTACCACGTCACCGGCTGGAAGATCGGCTACGTGGCCGCGCCGGCGGCGCTGACGGCCGAGTTCCGCAAGGTGCACCAGTTCAACGTCTTCACCGTCAACACGCCGATGCAGCACGGGCTGGCGGCCTTCATGGCGGATGCCTCGCACCATCTGGAGCTGCCGGCCTTCTACCAGCGCAAGCGCGACCTGTTCCGCGCCGGGCTGGCCGCCAGCCGCTTTGCCCTGCTGCCCAGCGAAGGCAGCTACTTCCAGTGCGTCGACTACTCGGCGATCAGCGACGAGCCGGAAGAAGCCTTCTGCCGCCGCCTGACCGGCGAGGCCGGCGTGGCGGCGATCCCGCTGTCGGCCTTCTATCCGGACGGCTTCGAGCAGCGCATCGTGCGCTTCTGCTTCGCGAAGAAGGACGAGACGCTCAACGCCGCGCTGGAGCGCCTGGCGGCGCTCTGACGACCGCTCAGTACCGGTCGCCGTCGCGCTTGTTGCCGGGGTCGACCAGGCCGAGGAAGTCGGAGTGGCCGCTGCTGCTGCCGGGCCGGTCCGGCATCGGCCGCGTCACGTCGAGGTCGACCTGCACGGTGAGCTGGTTGGTCGGCGCGAAGCCCATCAGCCGGCTGGCGGTCAGCTCCTCGATCGGCTTCTCGGCCACGCCGCCGTCCATCGGCAGCTCGAGGTCGACCGCGCGGGCGTTGCTCGGGTGCTCGCCCAGGTCGCGCGCGATCGAGTAGAGGAACAGCAGCTCGCGGTAGGCCGGCAGGTCGTAGGTCTCGCCCTCGCCGTCCTGGCGCATCAGCGCCGCGTCGAGCATCTGCGTCACGCGCAGCGGCTCGTCCCACAGGCGCTGCAGCTGGCGCAGCATCTGCGGGTAGTCGTCGAGCGGGCGGCCTTGCACCAGGTCGCTCTCCCAGTCGGGCGCGTAGGCGCTGAAGCGGCGGTTGAAGCGCTCGCGCACGCGCTCGTAGGCGTCGTGGTCGCCGCGGCGGCGGTAGATCTCGAGCAGCTTCAGGTACGGCAGCGGGCTCGCGCCGCCGCTGCTGCGCACATGGCCCATCAGCAGGTCGATCGCGGCGTCCTCCTGGCCGAGCACGACGAAGAAGTCGGCCTGCTGTTCGAGGTCGATCAGTTCCTCGACCGACAGCTCGCGGCGCGGCGCGGCCGAGGCCTCGCCCGCGCCGGGCGGGATCAGCGACACCGGCGGCGGCTCGGTCAGCGGCGAGAGCGCGGCGGCAGCGGCGGCGGTGACCGAGGGCAGCATCTCGCCGCCCTGCGTGTGCACCAGGTCGCGCTCGCCCATCACCGCCGGCTGGGTCTCCTGGCGCGCGGCGGCCGCATCGACGGCGGGGCGCGCCGGTGCGGGCCGCGCGGTGTTGGCCATCGCCACCGCGCCGCCGGTGGGCGCGAGCCACCATTGCGAGTTCTGGCGCGATTGCGACTGGCGCCACCACAGCAGCGCGAGGCCGGCGGCCAGCAGCGCGGCCAGCGCGGCCAGCGCGTAGACCAGCGGATTCGAGTAGCGCTGGTCCTGCGCCTGGCTGAGGGTGGATTGCAGCGTGGCGAGCGCCTTCTGCGTCTTCTGCGATTCCTCGCGCAGCAGCTTGAGCTGCTCTTCCAGCGTGGTGATGCGCTGCTGAGCCGCCGCGGCGGCGGCGGTGGCCGACGCCGCGGCCATGCTGGAAGCGGCGACTTCGGAGGCGGCTGCGGCGGCAGCATGCGCCGCCGCAGCCGAGGCGGCCGAGGCGGCCGACGCGGCGGCTGCGGCCGCCACGACCCCGGGCTCGAGCTGCAGGCGCGGGCCGGGCGTGCGCGGCGCGGCGCCGAAGGGGGCCGCAGCGGCGGCCGTGGAGCGCTCGCGCGGCTTGGCGGGCGCCTG